>JAJDCA010000001.1 GCA_029261055.1 Candidatus Omnitrophota bacterium
TGTCTCCTCTGGTGGCGGCGGGGGTGGAGGAACTGGTGTTCCTGTCACTGACTTTACTGTAAATGTCACTTCCGGTCCGGCTCCTTTAGCCGTTCAATTTACAGATATTTCAACCAATACCCCAACCTCTTGGTGGTGGGATTTTGGCGATGGTTCACCTGCAAGTACACTGCAAAACCCATCTCATACGTATGCAAATCCTGGAATTTACACCGTTGACTTCTGGGCTAGCAATTCATTCGGCAATGATCAAAACATTAAACAAAGCTTGATTACTGTCACTACCGATACTGTACCTACACCAGTAGGGGTGCCGGTTGCTGAGTTCTCAACAGACAAAACCTCTGGCCTTGCACCGCTTACTGTACAATTCACAGATCAGTCTACTAATTCACCTACCACTTGGTGGTGGGATTTTGGCGATGGTTCACCCGCAAGCACACTACAAAATCCATCTCATACGTATGCAAATCCCGGAATTTACACCGTTGACTTCTGGGCTAGCAATTCATTCGGCAATGATCAAAACCTAAAACAAAGCTTGATTACTGTCACCCCTAACTCCGTAACAGGTATCGCAACCTTATCTGAACCTAATAACAATAATCCCTTAACTCCAGACACTCTTGTTAATTTCAAATGGCTTCCTGCGCAAGGAAGTGATACCCAAACAATGTACAAAATTGATTTCTTTAATCCGAATGGTTCAAATATAGGTGGTGAAAGAATTCCACATCCTATAACTTCATTTCCATTTCCTATCCCAAACAACATAAATTCACTTGACGTTATTTTATCAACTTCCTTTGATGATGGTTCCACTTACACAGCTGCGCCAGCTGTAAATTACACTATTGCCAAACCAGTACCCAAAGCAAGTTTTAGATCATTCAATAATGGGGACCAAACCAGTGCCGGTTTTGCTCCTTTAACTCTTGATTTTGAAGATGACTCTACAAATAATCCAACTTCATGGTCATGGAATTTTGGAGATGGAACGACAAGCCGTGAAAAAGACCCAAGACATACTTTTCAAGAAGGTAATTACACCGTCACATTGACGGTCTCAAATGCTTTTGGCTCTGATTTTGCAACGATGGATGTTTCTGCAAATCCGCCGCCAGCACAACAAGCACCCAAAGCAAGCTTTAAATCATTCAATAATGGGGACCAAACCAGTACCGGCTTTGCTCCTTTAACTCTTGATTTTGAAGACGACTCTACAAATAATCCAACTGCATGGTCATGGAATTTTGGAGATGGAACAACAAGTCGTGAAAAAGACCCAAGACATACTTTTCAAGAAGGCAATTACACCGTCACGTTGATGGTCTCAAATGCTGCAGGTTCTGACTCTGCCAGAATGACCATTGATGTAAGTTCATCTGGAGGAGGGACTGGAATCCCGGCACCTGACTTCTCAGCAACACCAACTTCTGGATCAGCTCCATTAAGCGTTCAATTTACTGACCTTTCGACGAATAGTCCAACTTCCTGGTGGTGGAACTTTGGTGATGGAGCAACAAGTTCTCAACAAAATCCATCCCATGTCTATCAGGCTGACGGAACCTACAATGTTAAATTCTGGGCCGCTAATGCCCAAGGAGGTAATGGGGCTAATGACTTTGTCGAAAAATCAGGATTCATCACTGTCACCTCGACTACGTTACCAACCCTTAATCTGACAGTCGATTTCCATGCTGAAGACAGCACTGGTGTCCGCCAAACAACATTTGAACCCGTCAAAACGGTCAAATTTGTTGATGACACAAATTATTCCGGTACTACCGGTGTAATAACTCACTCATGGGATTTTGGGGATGGGGAAAAAAGCACATTAAAAAATCCTACACATAGTTATGCGGCAGAGCAAAATTATACGGTAAAATTGCTCGTGCGCTCTTCTAATTTCTCAGGTTCCAGCGAGAAAGTGAAAACAAATTATATTACAATCAAAACTCCAGACAAACCCGGGATAATTTTCCCTCGCCCTAAGTCAAACTTTACAGCCGATAAAACATCTGGCGGAGCACCATTAACAGTAAATTTTTCTAATACATCAACTGATTTAGAAGATCCTACATACAAATGGAGCGTATGCCCTGTTTCCGGAATCAGATGTACCCCGGTTGACGTATTCAAAGTTACCAACCTGACCCGTACATTTCAAAATCCAGGAAAATACAAAGTAAAATTAGAAGTTACCAACCACCGCAATCTCGTGGGTTCAAAGTCGGATCTTACACCAAAAGAAGTGACCATCACCGTCACAGAATCAACACAACAGGCACCTGTCGCAAATTTCACCTCTGATAAAACTTGGGTTAGAGATGCTCGAACAGTAAAATTTACAAATACTTCAACTAATTTAGATCCCAACGCAACGTTTTCATGGGACTTTGGTGATAATTCACCAAAAAGCACATCAAAAAGCCCTTCGCACGAGTATCCAAAAAACACAGGTTCTTCTAAATTTTATAGTGTAACCTTAACCGTCACTAATCCAGGAAATAAAACAGATTCTGAATCTAAAAATAACTTTATTGAAGTTAAAACGGCAACTCAGACGTCTTTACAACCCACTGCAAATTTTACAGCTGATAAAACCTGGGTAAAAGATTTCCGAACAGTAAAATTTACCAATACTTCAACCAATTTAGATCCAAACGCAACATTTGTATGGAACTTCGGGGATAATTCACCCAAGAGTACATCTAAAAATCCTTCGCACGACTATCCGAAAAATACAACTAGTTCAGGAGCATCAATTTTTTATAGTGTATCTCTAACAGTTACTAATCCAGGGGATAAAACTGACAGAAAATTTGTATTTAACTTAATAGAAGTTAGAGCTGCAACTCCGACGGCTGTCCAACCCAACGCAAATTTCACGGCTGATAAAACCTGGGTAAAAGATCTTCGAACAGTAAAATTTACCAATACTTCAACCAATCTAGATCCCAAAGCAGCATTTTTATGGAATTTTGGAGATGGAAAAACTAGCACATCAAAAAACCCTTCGCACGAGTATCCAAAAAACACAGGTTCTTCTAAATTTTATAGTGTAACCTTAACCGTCACTAATCCGGAAAATAAAACAGATTCTGAATTTAAACGTAACTTTATTGAAGTTAAAACGGCAACTCCGACGTTTGTGCAACCCACTGCAAATTTCAAGGCTGATAAAGAATGGGTAAGAAATTTCCGAACAATAAAATTCACAAATACTTCAACCAATTTAGATCCCAATGCAACATTTGTATGGAACTTTGGGGATAATTCGCCCAAGAGTACATCAAAAAATCCATCACACGAGTATCCAAAAAATACAACTAGTTCAGGAGCATCAATCTTTTATAGTGTATCTCTAACAGTTACTAATCCAGGGGATAAAACTGACAGAAAATTTATATTTAACTTAATAGAAGTTAAAAAATAAACTTAAATAAAAATCAGGCACAAAAGGATAGGTAATATTTTCTATCTCATGAAACCGGAATTATTCGATTCTTAATTTAAATTGTTAAGTTCAACAATGCGGGAGGAAAAATAATTTTAAAAAAACGCCACGGAGAGTCATGGAATATTTGTAAAAACTTAACTCTAGTCCTTGTATTCTGTGTAACCGCTTGCCTCACTTGCTCCCCAACCGAGGCGTCAGAACGCCAGACATCTGAAAAATTTTGGGGCGTTCAACCCATTCGTCCTATTATCACAAATCCTCGTAAAACATCTCCAACAGAAAGCACTACTATTCAAGGAAAAATTATCCCTGACGATGCAGAAGGCTCAAAAAGCCTTAAGGTTTTATCCGGTATCAAGATCAATTTAAAAAAGACAGGGGAAGAGGAGACATCCCAACAAACGATCAGTCGGTATAATTTTTCACAAAAATCTTTCGGCTACACATTCCGTAATGTTGAAGACGGGGAATACACCATTGAAGTCGATACGCAAAATCTTCCGATCGTATTAAAACGAATCCCACTTGTATTTTCCCCGGAAGTTCAGATGGTCACAGTCAAGGGAGAGGATACCAAAATTATAGATATTAAAGTCGCACTCGACCTTACCGAAATTAACCCGGAGCTCATTGACACACTAGCCAAAGCCAAAGAACTGCTCAAGGAAAAACTCAAAGAGCATACGGATCAGGGACATGAACATTTAATAGAAATAATGAAAAAAATTGCCGAACGGCGAAAAGAACTATTAAAAGAAAAATTGCATCAAGGCAAAATATCCGAAATTTTATCAGAACTACTTTCCAGCGAAAATCAAAAATCCTTATCCCAACTTTTAGGCAAAGATAAAATCGAAACAGACACAACTCTTGAAGGGGACTTAGAAGTAACAATATATGATGATTTTAAAAATGGCACAAGCAATACTGAACATACACTTGTAACCTCTGATAACCACCGGATACATCTACATTCTGTTAGACCTATTCTTAGTCGTCTTATTTCCGGAACCAAAGTAAAGGTAAAAGGATTACACCTGGATGATGAATTCATCCTGGATGCTCAGATTACAGATGATGAACAAAGCAATTTCCAACTTAATATCAAAAAAGATCCTATTACAAATATCCAGAATCTCAACACGCATGTTGTAGAAGGATTGGAGGTTACGAATACACCACCCACTACTGTTAAGGGCAATCAGAAAATAATTGTCATTCTTGCGAAATACCAGAACGATAACAATGAAATAGCATTCACGCCTGAGGAAATACACAACCGTATATTTACAGATTCTAATTCTCTTAACGCCTATTATAAGGAGGTTTCTTATAATAAAGTATCCTTTAGTGGAAACGTCATTCGCAAATGGTATACCTTACCTATGGACGCGCCAACTTGCGGAGGACGGTGTGAAATTGATAAACTTAAATCAGAAATAATAAAAATATCTGACCCTGATGTTGATTTTACTATGTATAACCGCATTCTTGTTATTATGAATTCATGGACCTATGCTATGGGGGGATTCTCAAACACAGGAATGATCGATGTTGACACTCAAGATGGCACAATACGTGCATCAGTTTCATTTGTTGTAACTAATGCAATTAAAGGATCAGATCGAACAACTGCAACTGCTCATGAAATTGGTCATGCTTTAGGACTTAATCATGCCAATGGGATAAAATGCACCGGAGATATTTTATATTCAATTGATCTTCTAGGAGATAACTGTATTTCAGAACAATACAAACATCCATTTACTGTCATGGGGAGTGGGTATTTTCATATGGGTGCATTTGAAAAAGAATATTTGGGGTGGTTCGAACCTAAAAATGTTGTGGAAGTCACAAACTCTGGAAAATTTACACTTACACCGATTGAAACACCATCGTTAACCGATAAAAAAGTATTAAAAATAAAACTAGGGCTTAAATATCTTTATGTAGAATCCCGTGAAGAAATTGGATTTGATGAAACTATTAATAATGGTTCTCCCGGTATTTCTGGACAATTTAACGCAACCAACGGAATTTTATTATCGGTTATTTATGATATTGCAATTGTGGATAAAATTAAAAATTCTTGGAATGTTTCATCTGTTCTTTCTCCTTTTTGGTCTCTTGTGGATACGACACCAGATAGCATTACCAATTATTTCCTTGCCGATTTTTATGATGCGGCTCTAAAACCAAATATTATTTTCAAAGATCCTGATACAGGCACCATTATTCGCGTGGTTTCAAAAACAAAAGAGCATGTCGAAGTTGAAGTCTTAATGGAAAATACTTTCACTGAAAATAAGGCAATATTAATAGAACCAGCGCCAGAAACGACATTATCTTCATCTACAGTTACTTTTGAATGGAATCCGGATTCAACGGGTGGACCCTATGGTTTTCATGTCGGTAGCGAATATTTCTGGAGACGAGATATATATTCGAATTCTAATTTAATGGATACATCCGTCACAATAACGAATGATGCATTTATTAGTGGGAAACCGATTTATGTACGGATATTTTCAAAAGTAGATGGGGTAGATGTCTTTGAAGATTATACTTACAAAACATCAGGCAGCCGTAATGAAATACCGGCCAAGCTGCTTGAACCTGCACCCGGGACAACATTAACTTTAGGTGAACCTGTTTTTGTAAAATTTCAATGGAGTCCGGCTACAACCGGAGGAACTTATGGATTTCATGTAGGGACAACGCCGGGAGGCACTGAAATTTTTTCAAATCCTACCTCTTCCAGCACAAACGTAAATATTAACATTAAATCCTGGCTTGATGGTAACCCGATTTATGTTCGGCTATATTCAAAAGCAAATGGAAAAATCGTCTTTGAAGATTATACTTATCAAACACTAGCACCCGTTAAAACTCCCGTACCGATTGCCAACTTTACGGCTACGCCAACATCCGGTACGGCACCACTTACGGTTCAATTTACCGATTCTTCTACCAATAACCCGACTTCTTGGTGGTGGGATTTTGGCGATGAAAGAGTAACTATCCTACAAAATCCTTCGCATACTTATCAAAAACCAGGCACTTACACCGTTAGTCTGTGGGCTAAAAATGATGCAGGCAATGACCAAATCATTGAATCGAATTTGATTACTGTATCTGGTTCTTCTTCCAGTGTTCCGGTCGCTAACTTTTCAGCCACGCCAACATCCGGTACAGCACCGCTTACGGTTCAATTCACGGATTCTTCGACCAACAATCCTACTTCTTGGTGGTGGGAATTTGGCAATGGATGGAAAAGTACCCAACAAAATCCTTCATTTACTTATCAAAAACCAGGTACTTACACCGTTAATATGTGGGCACGAAATGCTTCCGGTAATCACAAAATTATTAAATCTAATTTCATTACGGTAACAAGTTCGTCCGGTGGGGTTCCGGTCGCTAACTTTTCAGCCACGCCAACATCCGGTACAGCACCGCTGACGGTTCAATTTACGGACACTTCGACAAATAACCCGACTTCTTGGTGGTGGGATTTTGGCGATGAAAGAGTAACTATCCTACAAAATCCTTCGCATACTTATCAAAAACCAGGCACTTACACCGTTAGTCTGTGGGCTAAAAATGCTGCTGGCAATAACCAAATTATTAAATCGAATTTTATTACTGTGACAGGTTCTTCCTCCAGTGTTCCGGTTGCTAACTTTTCAGCCACGCCAACATCCGGTACAGCACCGCTGACGGTTCAATTTACGGACACTTCGACAAATAACCCGACTTCTTGGTTTTGGGAATTTGGCGATGGATGGAAAAGCACTAGACAAAATACTTCACATACTTATCAAAAACCAGGTACTTACACCATTAATATGTGGGCTAGAAATGCTTCCGGTAATGACCAAATTATTAAATCAGATTTCATTACTGTCCGTACGAGTTCCGGCGGTGGCGACGGGGGTAAAAGCATTCCAAAAAATCCTAATCCGACCCCTTACACTTATAAAAGTTTCAGCTCAGGACTTCTGACATTGTATCCATATAAAGGAAAAAATATTGCCTTGCTTGTCCCGTCAAAAGATTATGATCCATCTGTTCTTGATAAAATTATCACGTCTATTGATACAGCGTATGATTTTTATAAAAATGCCACAGGTCAAGACCCAAAATTATTCATTAATTATGAAGGGTTAACAAGTATTGCCGTTGTTCCAAAAACATGCGGGGCAGGGTGTGGTTATTTAGGCTTCACCGGTATTGAACTGACAGAAACAACATTTTCTAAAATGTACCATGGCGTAAAAAATGAAAATAAATATCAGCATGCTGTTTTCTATGAATTAGGACGAAATTTCTGGTTTTATTCTAATAAAATTGGATATAAAAAACCTGACGAAAATCCTGTAACTACGGGTTTTGCCATCCTTATGCGTTTTGCATCTATGGAGTTTGCTAAGGTTGACGGCACAAAATTCCGTGATGTTTCTTTTACTGTATTTAAAAATGAAATTGAAAACCTTGTAGATTTGTATCTCAAAGATACAACTCTCCGCTGGGAAAACACACTTAAAATCGGTAAAACGCCAAAAAATCTTTTAAATTTAGGAGCCTCAGATCTTTTTGCTTCTTTTGTATTACGTCTTAAAAAAATGTATGGTAATGATTTTCTACTGAAACTCTGGAAAGAAGTAGCCAATCGTCCTGATGCGAAAACAACTCAAGAGGCTGTCGATAATTTTATGCTCGCCGCTTCAGCTGCTTCAGGAAATAATTTAGCATGGCTATTTAAAAATAAATGGCGTTGGCCAATATCGGATGCAGCTTCACAAGAAGCCTTACAAAAATTTGGGCTTCCAAGAATATTCCGATAATCGTAAAACGTACAACTAATATAATAAGTACGACCAAAAAATACCACGAAAAATCATGCATATTTGTAAAAACTTAACTCTAATCTTTGTATTTTGTGTAACCGTTTGTCTTACTTGTTTCATTGCTGAAACATCAGAAAGCCAGACATTGGAAAGGTTTTGGGGCGTTCAACCTGTTTTTCCTATCAGGCCAAATCCCCGTAGAATATTGCCAAGAAAAAACTTCGACATCCAAGGAAAAATAATCCCTCACGATGCGGAAGGCGAAGAAAGTCCTAAAACTTTATCTGGAATTAGAATCCATTTAAAAAAGGCAAAAGAGGCGAGAATCTACCGATGGGCGATTAGTCAATATGATTCCTCTAAAAAATCCTTCGGATACACATTCCGAAACATCGAGAATGGTGACTACACCATCGAAATCGACACACGAAATCTTCCGACCGAATTAAAACAAACTCCGCTTATATTTTCCTCGGAAATTCAAACGATTACAGTTGAAGGAAAAGACATTAATGCCGACGATATTAAAGTTTCAAAAACAAATTATGCTCTTAATGAAATTATTATAAAATTAAAAGATAAAAAGTATTTATCCAGCATTAATGCCCTCAATTCGCGATTCAGCGCTATCAAAATAAGAAAATTATTTCCACAAATTACCAATATAACAAATAAACTGCGCCAACGCCTTCAACAAAGAAAACTACGTGCCTCAAGAAATTTACAGGTCCCGAATTTGGACAATATTTATCTTCTAAAGTTTAAACACGGATCTAAAATTCTTTCGTTTA
Source organism: Candidatus Omnitrophota bacterium (assembly GCA_029261055.1). GTDB lineage: Bacteria > Omnitrophota > Gorgyraeia > Zapsychrales > Zapsychraceae > JAJDCA01. The sequence continues at coordinate 9,105 of JAJDCA010000001.1, forward strand.
TCAAACACTATCAACAAAACCCATTTATTGAGTACGCAGAGCCGAATTATATTTATAAAATACAAGCTAATGTCACTGATCCGTATTTTTCAACCCTAGGAACCTGGGGACAAGATTATGATGATCTATGGGGGTTAGAAAATATACAAGCTGAAAAGGCTTGGGATATTGCTAAAGGGAAAGATGTGATCGTAGCCGTTGTTGATACAGGAATTGATTATTTGCATGAAGACATTTCTGCAAATATGTGGACCAATGAAAATGAAATTCCTGACAACGGTATAGATGATGATAAAAATGAATATATCGATGATTATTTCGGATATGACTTTTCTAATAAAGATCATGATCCTATGGATGGTTTTGGACATGGAACCCATGTAGCTGGAACGATAGCTGCAACGGGAAATAATCACATAGGCATAATCGGTGTCGCTCCTGAGGCTAAAGTTATGGCGTTAAAAGGATTAAATGATAAAGCCAGTGGTGAAATTGAAGATTTAGCTGAAGCCATAGTTTATGCAACGAACATGGGAGCGGATGTGATTAATAATTCGTGGGGAGGGCCGCACTCTAATCTTATTAACGATGCTATCAATAAAGCTCATTCAGAAGGTGTCGTAATTATAGCGGCTGCAGGAAACAATTCAACAGATGCCTGTTTATCTAGCCCAGCAGGATTGGAACATGTATTAACCGTTGCTTCTTCAGATCATGCAGACGTTAGAACAGATTTTTCTAATGTAGGCCCGTGTGTTGAAGTTTCGGCTCCAGGCGGAGAGAGTGGCTTTAAAGAACTAGGACCTTTTGATAGTCCTATTGATATTTCTAAAGCAAGCATCGTTTCGTTAAGGGCATCAAACACAGATCAATTTAAAGGAAGAAGAAATTATACAGAAGGGGATGCTTTCTTTCCTGTTCAGGGCGATTTTAATTCAAGATATTACAGGTCCTTAGGTACATCTATGGCTTCACCTCATGTGGCCGGCCTTGCCGCGTTATTACTTTCACAAAATCCGGCATTAACCTCAGATGAACTATTTGGTATCATTATTGGTTCAGTAGATCCAGTTAGTTCTGATGAAAATATTGGTTCTGGACGAATCAACGTTTACAAAGCTTTAACCGGGGATGTACAATTTACAAAAATTAATTTTCTAGATTTTACTTTTAAAGAAGAAATTGGTAATGGTAATGGTCGCCCTGATCCTGGTGAACGCATTCAGTTAATTTTAAGGTTCCATAATTTTTCAGGAAAAGCAAATAATATCAAGATAAATGTAACATCCAAAGAACAACATATTTCTATTATTAATGAAGAACAAATAATTCCCCAGATAGACGGGCATAAAATTTTTAGTGCAAATTTCTTAATTGACATTGATCAAAATGCACCTAAATTTTACTTTCCAATTTTATCTGTTCATTTAAATCTACCGTCTCCAGCTTTTAATATAAATAAAGAAATTAATTTACCCGTCTCCGTCAACGTGATCAATTGGCCTATCACCTTAGACAGTTCATTAACAAGTGAAAATGGTATGGTTATTTGCGATATTAATAGCGATGGAAAAGATGAAATCATTTTTACGATGGGAACTAAAGTTTATTTAGTGGGTGGGAATGGCGAGGTATGGCCTAATTGGCCTATTATCCCTGAATCTGAAAATGATTTTACTAGTTTATATCGACCAGCTGTTGGTGATATTGATGGTGATGGCGAAAAAGAAATTGTTGTTGTATCCAGCTTCACTTCTACTCTGAAAACAGATTTATCTGAAATATTTGCATGGAAAATAAACGGGCAACCAGTTACCGGGTTTCCTATCGCTGCACAATTAAGTGGACCACCTATTTTATTTAATATTGATAACAGCTCAGATGGAAGCTTAGAAATTATTGGCAGATCACTAGATTTTAAGGTAAATAAAGTAAAAATATATGCTGGGACAGGAGAGTTATTACAAAAGTTTGATGTTGACCCTTTGCTTACTATTAGCAATACTTCTAGTTCTCCCTATGGGACTATGGCCATAGGGGATATCAATGGTGATGATATTACTGAAATCATAGTACGCGATAATTTTGGTTCCCAAAATGATGGACTTACTAGAATTTATGCCTATAAAAGTAATGGAACGCGGATGTGGATAAAAACTTTACAATATGACGGACAGCCGGAGATACAAACCCCTCCTTTACTGGTTAATTTGGATGATGATAGCGACTTAGAAATAGTTTTCTCTTACAGGCCGGAAAAAGGAATTGTCGCCCTTGATTCAGACGGATTGGAAATCGCGGGATGGAAAAATGAAAAAAAAGTTAGGGGCATAGCAACAGCAACTGATTTAGATGGTGATGGTCATTCTGAAATAATTTTTGATAAAATATGGGGTAGCCATCTACCTGTTTCTGTTATTAATTCGGATGGAACTACTCGCTTTGATATATTTATCCCCGATAAAACACGTACAAATGGCAACATATTGATGGGAGACATGAATGGAGATGGCACAAAAGATATCGTTATGATTTTAGATGACAATTCATTTACAGCTTTTGATGGAACAGATGGGCATCAATTATATTTGTTTCCAATAGATGACGTGGTGATTACCCCGGATGCTACTTCTCAGCAAATGTCGGCAGTTGGTGATATTGACGGAGATGGCAAGGCGGAGATTGTCACGAGTGCTTTAGGAACATCAAAAATCTTTGCCTATGATTTGCCAGACAGCGATATATCCAGTTGGGATTGGAAAATGATGCAGCATGACCCTCAAAATACACGAAATTTTCATTTCAAACCAGAAATTTTAAAGTGCCCCTGGCTGAAAGACCACGTCAATTATTGCCGCGACTGCGGGCCGTGTGGAGAAGCTCCTTTCGCAGAATTTACACATATCCCAATTCCAATAAATGGATTTCCTCCTTTCACAGTAAATTTTAAAGATCAATCGCGTAACAATCCAACATCATGGTTTTGGGACTTTGGTGACGGAGGTTCAAGTACTGAACAAAACCCAACTTACACGTACCACAAAGGGGGAGAATTTATAGTTACACTTACTGTTAAGAATTCATTTGGAACAGATACAACCTCCCAATCTAATATTCATATTCAAACAGTTACTTTGGGAGAACAAAAGGCCGTAGCACTTCTTTTAAATTTTAATGACGATCAAAGGGAACCCTTTACAATAACAGAAGCTGAAAATCGCATGTTTTCCCTTAATGACAAATTTTCTGTAAATACATTTTTCCATAAAAATTCATACAACAAAGTATCATTTTCTGGAAAAGTCAGCGGATGGCACACTTTGCCTGGAAACACTGATGATTATTGTAAGAATAATGACTTAACAAAATTAAAAGGTGATGCCTACGCAAAGGCAAACCAAGATATAAATTTTACTGAATACGATCACATTATTTTTATATGGATCCATCTTCCAAATTGTATAGCATCTGGTTTTGGATCAGCTGGCACGCGTAATATCACAACTCCTGATGGCATAATATTTGGAACTCAAACAGGATCCAAAGCTAATAATTTTATCGATACAAATCAAAAAACGTCAAAAGGAACGTTGAATCACGAACTGGGTCATGGTTTTGGCCTTAATCATGCGAATAGTTTAGATTGTGGCGAAAAAGTAATTGTAAAAGAAGAAAACCTAATAAACAACTGTAGTTCCATAGAATATGGCAATCCTTTTGATACAATGGGAAGTGGCTCTGAAAACTTTGAACATTTTAATGCTGTATACAAAGAGAAACTGGGATGGCTAAAAGCTCCGAATATTTTAGAAGTTTCACAAAGCGGAATATATTCACTTAAAAATATTGAACTATTAACCAGCGATCTCCAAGTTTTAAAAATTAAAAGAACTTCAAATAGTTATCTTTACATTGAAACGCGAGAACAAAATTTTAATTCTGGATTACTAATTATTGATCATTTTCCAGCAAATAATGGTGAATATCAGGATTACTCTCATCTTCTGGATGCTACACCAAATAGCCATCCTGGCTCTTGTTCTCTCCGGCAAGGGGACACTGATTCTTGTGATGCCCCTGATAGTAAATTTGAAGCCGGTATGTCCTACACGGACCCCGATGCTGAATTTACCGTGAAAATTTTATCCAAAACAAATTCTGTGATGAAAGTTGAAGTTTGTTTAAAAGAAGATACTTGTGGAAGCACAAATCCAGTTATTGACACTCCAACGGCTGACTTTACCGGATCACCCATTTCAGGCACCGATTCTGTTACCGTTAACTTTACAAATTCTTCTACCAATTTAGATAATCCTACTTACAAATGGGATTTCGGTGATGGTAAAACAAGTACTGCGGAATCACCGGCCCATACATACACCTACTCTGGTTTTGGAATTCTGCCAAGAACCTTTACAGTCAAACTCACCGTGACCAATGCCAGCAGGAAATCCAATACTAAAACTAAAACTAGCTATATTACTGTTAATAAAACCATAAAAACACCCGTAGCTAATTTCACCGGATCGCCCACTTCGGGAACCGATTCTGTTACCGTTAATTTTACCAATTCTTCTACCAATTTAGATAATTCCACTTACAAATGGGATTTCGGCGATGGTACAATGAGCACTTTAGAAAAACCATCCCACACGTACACTTATTCCGGGTTAGGAATATTGCCTAAAAGGTTTACCGTCAAACTCAGCGTGAGCAATAACGGAGGCAGATCTAATACTAAAACCCGATTCAACTACATCACGGTTAA
>JAJDCA010000002.1 GCA_029261055.1 Candidatus Omnitrophota bacterium
CTGTTCCTCATCAAATTCTGGTCGTAATTTGTATTTAATTAAAGCTGTATAGTTTTATGTATGATAAATGCCATATCCCCGAGCTATTGAAAATATTGGAGGAGCAGGTTTGAAACCTGCCCCTGAATATTACCAACTTAAGATTGTAAAGATGCTGATAGTAAAAATCACATCGTATATTTCAATATAAAGATTATGAGGTTTTAAGTCGGTACTATTTTTTGTACAGATGTAACAAGTTTTCTAATATTCTTACAGCGTTCTTAAAATCATATCCAAGCTCAATCATAAGATCGATATTGTTGATATTTTTTTGACAACAAAAACAGTGAGCAAGATTATTCTTTGGATTTATGGTTGCTCTGAATTGATTACAGAGTGGACACTGAAAGCGAAGAAAACCTTCAATAAATTTTGAAAATGGTGCCATCTCATTTAATTGTTTGAGTACAAAGTGTATAGGCAACTCATTTCTTATCACTCTCAAAAAAGAAGATGAATACATTCTGAAACTCCTTTAATAAAATATAAAAGTTTCTAATATTTAACAGATTAATGCATTTGAGTTAGAACTCTGTAATGTCAGCTCCATTTCTCCAATGAGGCTGAATAAGTACACGGTTTACAATCTCAATGTCAATGGTTTTATTTCTATTTCTAACAGACTCAATCATACATGAGATACAAAGATTTCTAGCTTTACGAAGTATGCCATCAACTGAGCGAACAATCAGTTCAAGAGCATCTTCTGTAAAAGTGTTATGTCCAAGTTTAACTTGATCAAGTTCAGAGAATATAAATTCCCGTATGTCATCACTATTAAGTCTTTTAGTAATTACAGAATATGTAACTCTACTTTTAATGTCCTGGTTAACAACAAGTGACAGATTACTTAAAAGCAGAGGTTGTCCAATAAGTATGATATTATGGCTTTTTGGAAAGTCTTCAAACAACAACCTCAACTTACGTAGAGTGGTCATATCCATAAGATGAGAATCATCGATAATGGTAATAATAGTCTTGCCCTGACGGTTTAGATTAAAAGCTTCTTCAATAAGCCGTTTTTCACACTTAAAATGAGAACCATCAAAATCAATATTAAAAGCATGCGACAGGATTTTGATAGTATTGGTGTAAGTATGAAGTGTCCGTGCAACGGTAACGATAAGTTGTCGTTTGTCACAATTTTGTTTTATAAATTCTTTAATAACCGTTTTCCCTGTGCCAGGCACACCTAGGACGAGGCATAGACCTCCTTGTTGAGAGTGAACACTAAGAGTATTAGCTATCTCCTGTTGATGAGGTAGTAGTTGAATATTACGGTTAGAAAAAGGGTTTTCTGCAAGACCATAAAAAGTTCGTATCATTTGGTTTCATCCTTTCTTCTTAAAAGACCATTAGCAATTGTATTAAGAAGTTTGGCTTCACCTACACGATCTTCTTTATAGTAAATAACAACAGTTTTATACTTTCGTCGTTCGTAACGTATTTGAATCTCTTTGCCACTGAGATTAACAGGAGTCTCATAACGTTTGCTTTTAAAACTGAACGTATTGTCTTTTTTGACCTTTCGTGTGGTTTCGGCAAAAAAGAGTTCATCATTTGCCTCTGAAGGTGGCAGAAAACGAACCCTTGTTAAATCAAGACCAAAACGGTCAATAGGTTTCATGCCTATGGCTGAATGGTTAGATGAGTTGTACTCATCTTCTGCCCAGTTGATGAATTGATGGTTAAGTTTTTCTAGAGAAGATAGATCAAGTTTTTTTGAAAGAAACTGGTCTCTTACCCGCGTCTGAAAAAACGTTCAATTTTACCTTTAGCCGAAGCGTCTCGTACTGCAGTATGACGAAGAATACATCCAATACGAGCACAGATAAGCGTGATCTCTTGACTGCTGTATATAGAACCATTGTCCACATAAAGTTGTTCTGGTACTCCTCGTTTGTAAAAAGCTGCCTTTAGGGATTTAACAAGGGAATCAATATTCTCTTCAAAAAAGAACTCTCCATGACAAAGCACTCGGCTTGCATCATCAATAAACCCTATAAGCTTGGTTTGTCTCGGTTTATTGTTTTCTTTGACATAAGGACCAAACATTGTATCTGCCTGCCAAAGCTGATTAACATACTGCATACTGAATGCAAGCCGTTTTTTATTATCATCTTTATCTGGTTTTAATAAATCATACTCTCTTATAAATCTATAAAAAGTAGTACACCCAATTTGATTTTTATTTAAAATTCCTTTTTCTATACAGAATCGGTAAATATTCATCTTATTAAAACCTTTATCTTTGAAGTATGGTAATGCACTATTAATGGCTTCCATTAATTCCTCTGGAGTAATCTTCCTTGTTATTCCCTTATCACAACGCGACCTGTTTGTCATCGCTGTTACTCCATGTTTTTTGTAACGATAGTGCCAAGTTTGAATTGTTCGCCATGTGAATTTTCGTGAGTTGCCATCTTCATCTATGAAGCTTAATCCGGCTACTTTTTTTACCCTTTCTCCATGTGTTTTACCCTCTGCACTTTCAATTGCTCCAAGAATTCTCATTTTTAAATAAGCTGATGTCTGTTTCATTCTCTTTCCTCCTAAATAGCAGCTACCGCTGCAAACTAAATGTTTACAAAATATCATTTTTTATTTAGTGAAAATTTTAGTTTGGAAAACTTCAATTGACTACAACTTTTGAGTGTTGTTCTTTATTTGATTGCATCAATGGATATGTAGCTTTGACAACAATTAAGAAATGGTAAACAGTTTCTTGCTTCTTTTTATACAAAAGATGTTTGGAATGAGTATTGAAAATCTTCAATTGGGCATGATGAAGAACTAAATGCTTTTTCAATATGTTCTATTGTTTGGATTGCTGGATTTAATGTTGTTGAATTTTGCGGCGCTTGACAACGCTTTGTAAGTAGATTACGAATATGGCTTTGACTCTTTAAAAACCTATTCCAAAGTCGGTAGACTGATGAGCTACCCAGTGGGAATTCCTCTTTTCTATAAGCATCTATCTTGCTCGTTAGTTTTACAATGTTTTTTAAGAAACACCAGAAACTCTTTGCGCTTATTCTAAAGTTCTTAAGCACGTTTACAGCTAATAGACTAAATGTACGACCGCAACCTTTAGAATGTTTTTTTCTCTTATTACAGTATACCCTTCTGCCTCGAACAACCTTTCCTTTATCTTCATTTTCATCATAACCTTTTAATTTACCGTTTAGAATAAGAGCACCTATTAATCCGCAATGGGGACATGCCAATTGTTTTAAGATTTTATAAAACTGAAAAAAATCTTTTGTAGAATTGTAATATCTCTTAATCGTAATACTCAAAAAACTTCTCCAATTTAAAAATTGAAGATTATACTAAATTAGAAACACTTATAAAAATATTTGCGGGATATAAGCGAGGTATAATTAAAATTTTAAATACGATTTTTAAATAAGTCACCAAATTATCGGTGTATAAATTGAATAAGAATTTGGTTTTTATTATGAATATTTTATCTTGTTATACAACCATAAATAAGTAAGGTACAGTTACACATTAATAAAGATAATCATTTATGATATGTATGATTTTATTTGTTTTAAAATAGCACCGTTCTTAAATCTGAGTAGCATAACACTGGTGTATTCATCTACTGCTTTATAAGATTTAATCGTTATTGAATAGTGTTATATGTTTTCCTCTAGTAACTTCAATCCTCTATATTCACATCCGATTAGCTGTTTTTTTTTGCTTACGGCATAAGTACTATTAATAATCTATTTACTAAGTCTTGGTTTTTACATAAAATATGTCCACCGAAGGAGATCTCTATAAATTAATTCTAAATTTTTTGAATACAGAATTATTACCGATTTGAATAAGCGGATACAATATAGTACGTGACGTCTGGCATTAACTGCGTTGATGATAGTCTTAAATAAGTGACAAATATGCGTGTACAAATAGAGTTGAATTATGGTTGCATCCTTTAATATTAATTATATTATTTTGATAACAGGGAAAATATGGATAAAAAAAGGGTTTTAATAATGGGCGCGGCGGGGCGTGACTTTCATGATTTTAATGTATTTTTTAAAGATAAAGAGGAGTATGAAGTTGTAGCGTTTACTGCTACCCAGATACCTAACATAGACGATAGAAAATATCCTGCTGAACTAGCTGGCAAGTTTTATCCCGATGGAATTCCGATTTATAGTGAAAATGGTTTGACTGATTTTATTAAAGATCAAAAAATTGATGAAGTAGTTTTTTCTTATAGTGATGTCTCTCATGAATATGTAATGCATAAAGCTAGCAGTGTGCAAGCAGCCGGGGCTAAGTTTGTTATCATGGGAGCTAAGCAGACAATGTTAAAGAGTAAAGTTCCTGTTATTGCTGTATGTGCTATACGAACAGGGTGTGGAAAAAGCGCTGTAACAAGGGAGATATGCCGTTTATTAAAAGAACTTGGCAAAAGGGTGGTTGCTATAAGACATCCAATGCCTTATGGTGATCTGGTTAAGCAGAGTGTGCAACGTTTTGAAACTTATAATGATCTTCTTAAACATGAATGCACAATAGAGGAGATGGAGGAGTATGAACCTCATATCGATGATGGAACCATAGTTTACGCTGGAGTTGATTACGAAGCAATATTGCGTGAAGCAGAAAAGGAGAGTGACATAATTTTGTGGGATGGAGGTAATAATGATCTCCCGTTTTATAAACCTGATTTACATATTACACTTGTAGACCCTCACAGACCAGGTCATGAACAGACTTATTTTCCAGGTGAATCAAACGTTATACTTGCGGATGTTGTTATTATAAGCAAAGAAGATTCAGCGAATG
>JAJDCA010000011.1 GCA_029261055.1 Candidatus Omnitrophota bacterium
TAATCAGAGAAAACGCAATCTTGAAATGGCTCGTCTGCTGCGTTATACTGCATGGCAGACAAGTCAGCATGGTTCTCACAGAGAGCCATCAGAAGTAACTATGCAACCGGCTTGAGGTCAAACTCGCTGAAAAACTCCGGATATTTTTTCTGCTAATAGCAGAACCTTCATAACTACTGCGTCACTGCGCTCGCTGCTAGCCTTTAACGCTGCCGGTAGGGCATGCGTTACAATATTTGATTTCGTTTCATCATCCAATATCCCTTTTGTTAATTTCAATGCCTTTCTCAGTATCTTCATAACCACTGTATCACTGCGTTGGCTGCTTCCTCTTAAGGTGGAGGGTATGACATATTTTAAAAATTTAGACCTAATATCTTCATTCTTTATTCTTTCTTCTATGAACTTCAATTCTCTTTTTAAAAAACTCATAACTTCCGTATCCGTACGGTGAGTGCGAGCTTTTAACGTTTCTGGCATGACATACTCTAAGAAATAACTTTTTATATTTTTATCACGAATTTCTTTTGCGAATTTTAACATTCTTATAATCATTTTATCACCGCGTTGGGTGCTAGCATCTAGCATTGCGGGTATTGAATTTCTTGTATCGTTTAAAACGTCCTCGTCATTTGATATTTTTTCTAGGAATTCTAGTATTTCCATAACTACTTCATCACTACGTTGACTACTAGACTGTAATATTTTAGATATTGTATTTTCTAAAAAAGTAATCGTTACATCTAAATCTAATATTCCTTTTGCGATTTTCAATTCTTTTCTCAGCATCTCCATAACTACTGCATGACTGCGTTGACGGCTCGCTTTTAATGTTGCTGGTATGGTATACTTTATAAAATGTAGTCTCGTCTGTTCACGTAATATTCCTTCAGCTAATTTCAGCTCTTTTTTCAATAAATCCATGATTTCTTTGTCGCTACTTTGACTTCGAGCCTGTAACGTTTCTAAAATGGCATATTCCAAAAATGCATCCCTCGTTTCTTCATCCGATATTACTTTAAGAAGTTTATTTATTTCATCAAATAAAAAGGCCGGCCTTAATTCTTGCAACATTTCATAAATAGGCTTGCTTTGTTTTATTTCGAAATTTAAAGTAAAAAAATAAAAACTCACCAAAAATCTTATTAATTTGGCTCGTTCAGGATTTTCTCTTTGATTTTTTAATATGTTAAGCTTTTCCCTTAATGTACCCCATATATTTTCATCCCAACCATTTTTGGTTTTATGCAATTCATACAAATACCCAAAACCATTTTTATAAAAGAAGTCCCTTATCTCATTATCCGTGTCCATCCATTCTTGATCTTCTTTTTTCCTAAATTGCAAATTTCCCTTTTTATCTGTTACCAAGCTAATCAACTTCAAAAAAGATATTTTAGCTTCAGGATTTTCTTTAAATGTATAATCCGCAAATTTTGCCACCTGTTTATAATTTACCAACTTACCACTCATCCCAAGAAGAACAGGGATCCCTAACTTTTCAAAACTAAAATCTTCCGGTCGATTTGCCATGGCCTCTACTATTTGCATAGATACAGCAACTACATTTTGTAATCGTTCTATATCAAATTGTCTCCCCCCCATAAAAAATGGCATCTGAAAAAAGCGAAATTCAATTGTATCCTTGTTATCTGATTTATTAATATAATTAAAATGATCATCACCGATCGGTTCATCATCAAAAAAACCATTCAACGGATAATCTTTTACTTTATCCATATACACTTCCGGTAAAAAAGATGACCCCATAAAACGCAATATCCCTTCAAAAGCTACGGCAAAATTCATTAACGCCATCTCAGATTCTTCCGTAAATCCTGTGCGGTCTATATGAATATGCATATTAAAATATTGTATTTTCTCTTTGCCTTCTAAACTACGCAATTCTTTCCTTACTGATTTCCAATTCTTTTTAGTATTCTTAAATCCAACGCTTTCAGGAAATTTTCGCTCTATAACTACAATATCTTTATTTATTCCGTCCACAGAATCCATATCTTCTACTTCATCATATATATCGTCGGATAAATATTCCTCTTTGTTTTGCCCGTCATCCCAAACGCCATATTCTATTTCAATCCCAAATCTTCGTGCTTTTGAATAATATGGTATGCTATCGATTTCATCTTGATAATAAGTCTTATTCCCAAGTTTCTGAATATCGTTCAATAAAACTTTCCATTCTTTTTCTGAAATATCGCTTAAATTTGACGCTTTTTCCATAATCCCCTGTTTGATTTTCTCATCATCTTTTTCCCATATAGGAACAATATTCTTTAAACTTCGAAAGTACCCCTTTGGGTTTTCTCTATTCTTTACAGCTTCATATTTTATTCGTAATAAATCTTCTTCACCAAATATTTCTAAGTCAAACAAACGTATTAAACCCTTAATGTCTTCACGAATTTTACCTTTAGCATCATCTTCTAAAATACGTATCAAGGCATCTAAACGCCTATGCTTCTGATTAACATCGCCATACATAGAAATTTCTTTCCATCCTTTTGAAATAAAGTTTAAAAAGCTTTCTTGATGCACTCCCATTAATTTAAAAAGTTCTGGGTGCAACAAATAATCTAACTTATCCACTACATTCTCAACTAAACCACTTGTATTAATTCTTTTTCCATCCTTTATTTGATTAAAAATATCAAAAACTTGTGTACGATATACATCTTTCTGTGAATCAGGTAAAAAAGACATGAAATACCGCTCCAGTAAAAAATTTATTTGAACTTTACTACTTAAAAACCCTGATTCCCTAGAGACAAATTTCTTTACTTGATCTATTATCTCTGGATCAAAATTCTCTGTTTCCGAAGTAACCTTATGTGTAAAATCTCCGTACTTTATTGCCTCCTCCATAGAAAGACTTTTGATTTCCACATTTCTCTCAACTCCTACCGGCAAAATCTCATTGTTTGGCACAAAAATTTTCCCATTACGAATCCATTTCTCCGGTGTAGAAGAGCCCTTCTCAGATGATTCAGATGTAACAATCGCTTTTACCTCATCTAAAGATTTTCCCATTTTCTTTATTTGCTCCACAATATCCCTAATTTTCGCATCATCCCCTATCTCAATTAATGTGGCTTTGTCCAAATTCAACGTCATTCCCCCCGAAAAATATTTTCTTGGAACAAGCTCCTGTGTCTTTGTGTCATATTCTTCCTTGATGTAGTCATACACCCCCTTCTCAAATGATTCGACGTATTGTTTCCAAATATTTTGCTTTGCATCCTTATCCTCAATATCTACGCCTGCCACCTTATTTTGATCAACATAATATTTTCCAAGAACACTTTCCTTCAAATTTCGTTTATACCACGTCGCTAAAATCAGGGAGTTGTAAACTTGGCGTAATTGTATAAAATTTTGACCTGTATTAATTTCATATTCGATTTCAGGAATAATGACTTCACGGATGATGTCTGTGGTTAATTGATAGGATATATCCTTGTCATATTTTAAATGAGGCATTGCCTCATTTTCATGCTCCATCGCCAAATAATCTTCTTCCAACATCACCTTAAGATTGGATTTCACTACAAATGCCGTATTGTCATGGACGTAGACTTCGGCTGTCTCCGGCACTATCCAAACTTTGTTAAAAGTATTGACGGGAATGTCTGTGGTACCATACTTTTCATATGCCTCTTCATGCACACGGCTCCAAAATTCTTCCCCCAGTTCATTTTCTGGATACATCAGCGACGAAGTGAGTTGTTTGAGTAGGTAATCTTGTGCCAGAAGGTCACGGCCCATTTCGGTAAAGCCAAATTTCTCCGGAATAATTTTGTCTGCCTCGTACGGTGAGAGGTTCACCCAAAGGTCTTCTTCCGGGACTGTGAGTGAAGCAAGAAAATATTTAATCAACTTTGTGTAATCATCCTTTAATGCTTCTCCCGCAAGTCCTGTATCACCCTGATCCATAAAAAAATTAAATCGAAACGGATTTTCCGGGAAGACTTTGATCCCTTTCATCATGGCTGGCGCATATTCCATGCTCAGCGGTACCATAGTTCCTGGCACAGGTAGACTAAGTCCATTGTTTGAGGTTGATGGCATAGTCTGCGCATGCACCAGTGGCAGTGGTGTGATCAGACTTGAAATGAAAGTCACAATAACAAGCCCTGCCAACAGTCGAAATGTGTAATTTTTTTTATTACTAGCCATAATCATTTTTGTATTGTTAATATGTGTAAAGACGAAGCACCGCCTTGTCTCTACCCTCTAAGTATAAAATATTAATCTTAATTAACAAGGGCGGGAAAGCAAAGTCGGGAAAACGGTTTCCCGGAAGGCTACCCACATTACTTCTCACTTACATGGACATATTTCAATTTGAATGTTTAGCCTTCAACACACCTCGGGGGATGGCCTGGGTTTTTTGAGAACCAACCCCCGAGGAGTGTTTGATCATTGAAAACCTAAAGATATTTCGCGGCGCGGAGGCGTTTTTCTAAGTGGTAGACTAGGAAATTGTTGAGGATGTATTTGAGTTCTTTTTGGACGGGCTGGGTGAGCCGTAACCGTAGGCAGGTCGACCAGTCGCTTTGTTCAATATGGAGCAGTGAGGAAATGGCACCTCTGGAAATAAAGGCTATGGCTGTTTCGCGTGTTGGGCATTCCGGGCAAACGAGACCTCCGGATTTTAGGCTGAACCGGACGCGGCCGGTTACTTTCTTTTGGCATTTGACGCAGGAATCAAAATGAGGTTTAAATCCGGAAAGGGCCAACATTTTGATCTGCAAAATATGGACCAATGTATCAATATCTTTTACACTTTCCAAAGTATTCAAATAATCTAAAATGAGTTGATACACCTTACGGTTAGCTTGTTCGACGGGCATGACAGAATCAACCAACTCCAACATGTAATTGGCGGCAATATTACGTTTGTAATCCTGACGAATTTGAAAAAAATACTGTTTGATATCGCAATGGCTAATCAAATGTAAATCGGAACGACTGTATTGGTAATACACAACATCATTAATCGTAAACTTATCCACATTGCTGCCAAATTTCTTAGGATCTTTACGTATGCCTTTTAAGACCCCTTTTATCTTGCCATAATTCTTCGAAAAAAAAATCGCGATACGACTAGTTTCGCGAAGATCAAACGTTTTAAGGACAATAGCTTCGGTCTTAAGGATCATTTTTTTACATATTCCAATAGCTCTTGCTCTTTTGCCCGCATTTTTTTAATGTCGCTTGGACTATGGTCATCATATCCTAATAAATGCAAAATACCATGAACGACATACAAGATGATTTCTTGACGGGGCAATGTTTTGTAAATCTTCGCATTTTTTAAGGCTTCATCCGTGGAAATAATAATTTCCCCAACCAGTTTGTTTTTATTATCACTTAAGTTAAACGTCAAAATATCTGTTGTGTAATGATGCTTTAGATATTTTTTATTAAGGGCATACATCTTTTGACCTGTCACAAAAACAATCGAAAGCTCTGCATCTTTAATGCCTTGGTGTTTAAGAATTGCTTTGGCTGTCTTGGTTATTTTGGGGAGATTGAGGGCTATTTTTTTCTGAAGGTTTTTTAACTGTACTTCCATTCTTCGAAGTGCTCCTCTCGGGATACTTCACTCGCCCATGATACATGGCGCTTAAAATACGTGTGAACGTTGAAGAAATTTTATCGATTTCTTTGAGGGTAAGATTACATTCATCAAGCTGCCCATCAATAAATTTATTATTAATAATTTTCTTAACGGTTGCTTCAATTTTATTGGGATTAGGCTCATCAATAGCACGCGTGGCGCCTTCCACGGAATCGGCTAAAAGAACAATGGCTGTTTCACGCCTCTGAGGCTTTGGCCCCGGATAACGATAATCTTCTTCATTGATTTCTTCATTATCTTCCGCAATCTCAATAGACTTTTGATAAAAATAATACATCAAACCCGTACCGTGATGCTGTGGGATAAAATCAATAATAATTGGATTTAACTTATTTTTTTTGGCTAACTCAATGCCTTCTTTCACGTGATTAAGAATCACCAGTCTACTCACAGAAGGCTCAATATTGTCATGTTTATTACCGCCCATTAATTGATTTTCCGTGAAATATTCTGGTTTCACCATCTTTCCGATATCATGATAATAAGCCCCTACTCTTGTCAAAAGAGCATTGGCGCCTATGGCATCAGATGCCGCCTCAGCAAGATTACTAACAACCAAACTATGATGATAACTTCCCGGAGCCTCGAGAATCATCCGCTTTAAAAGCGGCTGATTAAAATCAGACAATTCTAATAAACTGTAATTGGTCAAAACCCCAAAAATATACTCAAAAATTTTTAATGTTGCTGCAACGATTAAAGAAGATATCAACCCATTGGCTAATAAAGGAAACAAATACTGTTCTTTAAAATTAGGCGCCAAAATAAAAGAAGCACTTGGGTTGAACGCAAAAAGACACATCACATGCACAAAACTGACAAACACCCCAGCTGTAATTAATTGACCACGCGTTCGGGCATCACGCACAAAATAAGCCCCTGTCAAACTACCAAAAAAGAAATTTAACATCATGCTAAAATCACCACCCAGCGTTATGCTTACCAGCAGACTGCCCCCTAAAGCCATAACAAATGTCAATGAAAGATCATTAAACAAAAGCATGGTAAGCATAGCAATACTGGCGACTGGAATGTAATAATACGAAAGTGGCGAATATTGGGTAATGAAATGACTAAGAAAAAGAAGCAGAGTTAATA
Source organism: Candidatus Omnitrophota bacterium (assembly GCA_029261055.1). Lineage (GTDB taxonomy): Bacteria > Omnitrophota > Gorgyraeia > Zapsychrales > Zapsychraceae > JAJDCA01. The sequence continues at coordinate 6,764 of JAJDCA010000011.1, forward strand.
ATAACCCCAGGTGTAGAAAAAGTTTTCTGTCCGCTTTGTGTAAAAAATATAAATGAACACCAAGCAAAACGAATAATAGCGGTATTCCAAAAGAATACCCCATGATCCAACAAAAAGACGCTAAAATCAAAAAAAACAGAACACCGAGGCTGACGTTTAAAATTGTTTCCTGTTTGGGGGTCATTGGTTTTGTTTTCATAAAAAGCTATTGTACCTTCCCATACGCCTCAATGATTCTTTGAACAAGTTCATGACGGACGACATCTTCCCCTGTCAGATGGACAAACTTTATGCCTTCAATGTCTTTCAGAATTCCTTCAGCTTCGACTAAACCATTGGCGGTATCTTTAGGCAAATCACTTTGCGTAACATCTCCGGTTATGACCGTTTTGGAATCAAACCCAAGACGCGTTAAAAACATTTTCATTTGAAAAGGTGTGCTATTTTGGGCTTCGTCTAAAACCACAAAGGCATCATTAAGCGTACGGCCTCGCATAAAAGCCAAAGGCGCCACTTCAATGACGCCTTGTTCTGTGTACTCTTCAACTTTGTCTGCCTCCATCATGTCATACAAAGCATCATAAAGAGGCCGCAAATAAGGAAGAACCTTTTCAACCATATCCCCCGGCAAAAACCCTAAATTTTCTCCTGCTTCAATAGCAGGTCTTGTCAAAATAATCCTGCGCACTAAATTCTTTTTCAATGCATTAACCGCCATGGCCATAGCTAAATACGTCTTTCCTGTCCCAGCAGGGCCAACCCCAAAAACAATATCATGCCGTTTGATAGCTTCAACGTATTCAATCTGGCCACGTGTTTTTGGCGTAACAAGCGTACCTTTAACAGAGACATCTATCTTTTCTTTCGCCAAACGTTTGAAATCAACCCCTTCAGCTGGTTCCGCTAATTTCAAAGCATACGTTATGTCTCGATTTTTAACCTCTGACCCATTATCAATAACCTCTAACAAATAATCAAATAACTCAACAGCCTTATCGACTTGTACCCGATCCCCTGTAATCTTAAGACCACTGGCACCTTGTACAACCTTGACATGCAACTCTTGCTCAATCAATTTAAGATTTTGATCATACTTCCCACACAGAGTCTGCAAGTCCCGATTATTATCTAAGTGAATTGTTCTCGTCATAATTTTATTCCATAGGAATTTTAATGACCGTTCCGGGCTTTATCCGGTTAGGATCTTTAATTACGAGCTTATTCAGCTCATAAATCTTAGGCCATTTGCTGTAAGAATCATAAAATTTCTTAGAAATTTTTTGTAAAGTATCCTCTTTTTCAACAGTATATTCAATAAATAAAGATGGAACTTCCGGGGAGGATTGTTCTTCCACAAAGAATTCTTCATCATCAAAAGAAGGAATAGTAATTTCCGGCTCCGGAGAGGGTAAGTTACTGGTCTTTTGCACCGGCTGTTTGATTGACTCAACAAGAGGCTTATGGTTTTGATCAACAATTTGCAAATCTTGTTTTTGAGAGACATCCTCTTCAACTTGAGTGACTTCTAATACATAAATCCTTCGTGTTTTTTTGCGTTCTTCTTGAGACTCTTGCGGAGTCCCTGCCAGATACCCGGCATTGCCTTGCAATTCCTGGTCGACCCGTGTTTTATCTTGAGCATACGCCCTCACCGTTACAGGCTTAACATTAAGCGACGGTGTCCGACAACCATAAATAAAAAAGATGGTAGAAAAAATAACTATCCCTTTAAATAATTTTATCGCCATCATTATCTCCTTTTTTTGAAAACTACTTCTTTAACTGCATTAATCCCAATTCTTCCAATTGTTGTTTATCAACATCGGAAGGGGCATCAGTAATTAAACAATTTCCTTTTTGTGTCTTTGGAAATGCAATAGTGTCGCGTATTGAATCTAATCCTGTAAGGATCGCCACTAACCTATCAATGCCATAAGCGGCTCCAGCATGTGGCGGCGCACCAAATTCAAATGAACGCAAAAGAAACCCAAAACGCCGATCAGCTTCTTCTGCATTAAAACCTATTATATCAAATATTTTCTTTTGCATATCTTTTTTGTGAATACGTACAGATCCTGAACCAATCTCATTTCCGTTAAGAACTAAATCATACGAACGAGCCCTTACTTTACCATATTCCTTAGATTCAACATACTTCATATCTTCTTCTTTAATCGATGTAAACGGATGATGCTCACTTTCCCAACGATTTTCATTGTCATTGTATTTGAACATTGGAAAATCTACAATCCAAACAAAAGAAAATTCTTCTCCCTCTTTACGAAGGTCAGGCTTATCGGATTGATATTTTTCCTTAGCTTCGGCGTGCGTCATACGTTGGAAAGGAATCGGAAGATCGACCCCCTTGACGGCCTTAAAAATTAATTGAAACAATTGCTCTGTTACGGCAAAAATATCTTCTTCGCTTACAAAAGACATTTCCATATCTAACTGTGTAAATTCCGGCTGACGGTCTGCGCGCAAATCCTCATCACGAAAACATTTCACAATTTGATAATATCTGTCCATGCCTGCTACCATGAGCATCTGTTTAAATAACTGTGGAGATTGTGGTAAAGCAAAAGATTTCCCTGGACTCATTCGGGAAGGAACTAAAAAATCTCGCGCCCCTTCCGGCGTCGACTTCGTTAGAACAGGTGTTTCTATTTCAATAAATTTTTCTTTATCAAGGAACTTATGAATCGTAGAACACAACTTATGTCGTAATTCTAACGCTTGTTTTACCTTTTGCCGACGCAAGTCCAAATAACGGTATGTTAAACGTAATTCTTCCGAAACATCGACCGTATCATCAATTTCAAAAACAGGCACTTCACTTTCGTTAAGAATTTCTAATTGCTCCGCACAAATCTCTACCTCTCCGGTAGAAATATCTTTATTCACCATTTTGTCTGGACGGACAACTACTTTTCCGGTCACTTTAATCACAAACTCCGGTCCTAATTTCTGAGCTGTATCATGGGCATCCTTGCTGACAGATGGAACAAAAACAACCTGTGTTATGCCATATCTATCGCGAATATCAATAAAAATTAATTTTCCATGATCCCGCCGAGCGGCTACCCATCCACAAAGAATGGCTTCTTGATCACCATGGTCTTTTTTTAATTCATTACATGTATGTGTGCGTAACATTATTTTACCTTCCCTATTAATTTAGTTAGTTCGAGTTGTTCTTGATTTCCTGTTTCCATATCTTTCACTGTAACCACATTATTTTTTAGTTCATCTTCCCCTAAAAGGGCTACATACCTCGCTCCGCTTTTATTGGCTGAACGCATTTGACTCTTTACAGAAGAAACTTTGTAATTAATGTCACTAGGAACACCTTCTTGCCGCAATGTATTCACCAGGCTAAAAGCTTCGGCAAAGGCAGTTTCATCCAAGGCAATGACAAACACCGTTGGTGTTTGTCCAACGAATTCTTTATCCTGCGGCATCGCTAAAAGAATCCGCTCGACCCCCAATGCAAAGCCTATCGCATCCACCTGCGGACCGCCGAGTTGTGGAACCAAATCATTGTACCGGCCACCGGCTCCTAAAGCATCCTGACTCCCCAAAGACGCATCGCTAATTTCAAAAACGGTATGGGTGTAATAATCCAAACCTCTGACCAAATTTAATGATTCTTCATAGGCTATGCCCAAACTTTCCAGAGCCTCTTTAACTTTCGCATAATAAGCATGACTTTCATCACTCAGATAAGAATGATCTATTTTTTGAGCATTGACAATCGCCCGACAATCCTTATTTTTACAATCTAAAATGCGAAAAACATTCCGTTCATATCTCTTTTGACAATCCTCACATAACCCTTCTAACGGCGATTTAAACATCTTGCGCAGCATGCCTGAAAAGTTTTCCTTATCTTCCGGAGAACCTAAAGTATTTATTTTTAGCTGGAAATTATTTAAACCAAAAGACTTAAGCATATTAACACTTAAAGCAATCACTTCAGCATCCAAATACGGCGAACATGTGCCTGGACCAATAGCTTCGCCCCCCATTTGATGAAATTGACGCAACCGTCCCTTTTGTGGCCTCTCCCCACGAAACATCGGCCCGATATAAAAAAGTTTAGACAAATTTTCTTTTCTATCAAGACTATGTTGAATATACGCACGGACCACAGAAGCTGTATTTTCCGGCCGAAGCGACAAATCCGATCCCAAATTTAACATCTGTTTCTGCACAACATCACTCGTTTGCCCCATAGAGCGCACAAAAAGCTCTGTTTCTTCAAAAAATGGCGTACGAATTTCTTTATAATTGTAATTTTTGAGAATATCACGGGCCTTTGCTTCAACATGTTGCCACAAAGGGATTTCCAAAGGAAGGATATCGTTGGTACCTCTAGGAACTAGAAATTTTTTACTCATATGTGTTAGTGTTAATATCGTACATAAACAAAAAGAGTAATGCTGTGCCCTTATTGGCACATATGCAATACTCTTTTGTATGTTAATAAATGCTTATCTAATTTTCTGTTTCATCTCCAACCCTGGTTTAAACACGGCCACTCTTCGCGGCGGAACAGGGACACTCTCACCAGTACGTGGATTTCTGCCATATCTAGCTTTGCGATCTTTTATCTTAAAAACACCAAAATTACGCAATTCAACTTTTTCATTTTTGACAAGACTATCAATAATCACATCAAATGTTTTTTGTACAACCTCTTTAACATCAACCTGTTTGATACCGGTCATATCTGTAATTCTTAAAACAATATCTTTTTTCGTCATTCTATTACCTCCGATCAGTTACTTTAAATTATTTACGGTAAGCATAATAACAACAGGATGTTACGGTGTCAAGGACTTTAAATCAAGCCTTAAGCACATTTATTTTCTTCATAATTTCGCCAGAAATGGCGTGGAAATCTTGACCTTTTGAAAAGTTGAGTGGGGCACCGAAAGTGACAGTAACAGGATGGCGCTTGAGGCCTTTAGCACCAGGAGGCATGGTTTTATCCGAACCTTTTATGTAAACCGGCAAAACAGGCAGGCCGCTTTTGGCAACCATAAAACCTATGCCGGCAGGTGCTTTTTTCTGTGTAGCCTCTTTTGATTTTTGGCGCGTTCCTTCGGGAAAAACAACCACAGGGCATCCCGCTTTTAAACGTCGCAAGGTTTCTCTAAGAGCACGAAAATCAGATGAATCTCGTTTAATAGGAAAAGCGCCAACTTTATGCAAAAAAAACGCAAAAATATTATTCTTAAATAAAGAATCCTTGGCTACATAACTTAATTTACGATTAAAACATAAACCAATAATCATCGGATCAAGATTACTTAAATGATTACTGGCGATAATAAATGGACCGGAAAGTGTAATGTTCTCTTTTCCCCTAATGGTACGAGGAAAAAATAAAGCACTTATGCCTTTCCAAATAACCCAGGCAAACCAATAAATCATAATAACTTTTTCCCATATGCCAATAACTGCATCGTCTTTTTTAATGATTTAGACTCAGCATAAGCCCGGACTAAAGGTTCAGTTCCGGAAGGCCGCAGCATCAACCAACTTTCATCTTCACAAATAAGTTTGACACCATCATATGTTTTAACTTCAACAACCTTTTTACCTAAAAGCTTTTTAACCGCTGCAATCTTTTTAACATCATATTTCCCCTGCCCTAAAGGAATTTCGGTTCGATCATAATAATAGCGACCAAACTCTTTTTCCATATCCTGTAATATCGCTTTCATGTTTTGCTTTTGACATACCATCATTTCCAACAATAAAAGTCCAGCTAAAGTCCCATCGCGTTCAGGGATGTAATCCTGAACTCCCATACCACCCGCCTCTTCGCCGCCAGCAATAATCCTCTCCGAAACCATCAAATCAGAAATGTATTTAAATCCTACAGGCGTCTCATACAGCTTTAAATTTAACTTCTTTGCAATATTATCCATAATGGTGCTGCCGCAAATGGTTTTAATAATAGCTCCCTCACGCTTGCAATTGCGTACCAAATGCAATACTAACAGCGCCAACACTTTTTGCGGGTTAAGAAACTCACCACCTGGGGCTACAGCGGCAATCCGGTCAGCATCGCCATCTAAAACTAACCCTAAATCAAAATCCTCTTTTTTCATGCGCTTCAATAAACCACTTAAATACTCTGCAACCGGTTCTGGCTTAACCCCACCAAACGAGGGATTAATATCATCTCGCATACATTCAGCCTGAATTTTTCCTCCTTTAAGAACATCATACAAAATTCCACTACCACTGCCGTGCATAACATCTTGTAAAACCTTAAATTTTGCCTTTTTAATCTTTGGAAGATCGACGTAATTTTTCATAAACTTCAAATACTTGACATTAAAATCATACATCTTAATCTTGCCTTCTTTTTTAGCCGCAGCTAAATCTATTGTCTTAACAGGCGTCTTACCTAAATAAGCTTCTACTTTTTGCGTAATATCATTAGATGCGCCGCCGCCCTGATACGTCTTAATCTTAATGCCGTTAAACTTTGCCGGATTGTGGCTTGCGGTTAACATAATACCCGCGACACCTTTGATATCCACCACCCCAAAACTTAAAGAAGGCGTTGGCAACATTTTGTCGGAAAGATAAACTTCAATACCATTTTTCGCCAAAACACAAGCCATAGATTCTGAAAACTCTTGCGATAAAAACCGGGCATCATATCCAATAGCTACTTTTTTCTTACCGGCAATTTTCTTGGTGTCTTTTTTTACCCAATCGCTTATGGCTTGTGCAACAAGTGCCACATTCTCAAATGTAAAATTATCCGCAATCACACCTCTCCAACCATCGGTACCAAATTTAATATCAGGTTTTTTCATTTTTTGTGTCATACGTCTTCCTTTCCTATTGATACAATTTATTTTTCTCAATAAATCGAAATACCGTCTCAGGAACAAGATATTTAATCGAATTCCCTGAAGCTTGGCATTTTCTTAAATACGATGAAGAAATGTCTAATCCCGGCATGGTCAATGATTTAACTTTAAGTCTCGACTTAGCTAAAAACCCTGGTCGATTCATGGCCACAAATGTCACCATGTTCAGCAATGCATCAATCTTCTTCCATGTGTGCAGAGCCTTAAGGCTATCTTCTCCGATAATGAAAAAAATCTTTGCCTTCGATAAAAACTGTTCCCGCAAATATTTAACTGTTTCAATACTGTAAGATTTTCCTGGACGTTTAATTTCAAAATCTGATACCGTAAAATACGGATTACCCTTAATAGCCAATTTTACCATGTCATATCGATTACGTGGGGCAATGACATTACGCGCTGTTTTATGCGGTGGAAGAAACGAAGGAATGAAAATAACCTGATCCAACTTTAATTGTTCCAAGGCCACCTGAGCCATCGCGAGATGACCGATATGGATAGGATTGAATGTGCCGCCTAAAATGCCTATTTTCTTCATTGATTATCTAATCTGCCCTTTACCCAAAATTACATATTTGTACGTCGTTAATTCTTCAAGCGCCATCGGGCCGCGGGCGTGGAGTTTGTCGGTACTGATACCCACTTCAGCGCCAAAGCCAAATTCATAACCGTCTGTAAAACGCGTCGACGCATTTACGTAAAGGCATGCCGAATCCACTGAGCGAAAAAATTGATCCGTCTCTTTCTGACTTTGCGTAACAATGGCATCGGAATGCTGCGAACCATGGGTGTTAATGTGCCCCACCGCTTCTGGCAAACTACCCACGATCTTAATCGAAAGAATCATATCCAAATATTCTTCATCCCAATCTTTGTCCGTCGCCTTTTTAATTCCTTTTAAAATCTTGATTGTTTTAGGACAACCTCGTAACTCGACGCCAGCATCGACAAGAACCATGGCTACTTTCGGTAAAAACTCTTTAGCAACCTTCTTATGCACCAACATTGTTTCCATAGCATTACATACGCCAGGACGATGCACCTTGGCATTCACACAAATTGACAGTGCCATTTGCAAATTGGCTTTGTCACTCACATACGTATGACATATTCCTTTATAATGTTTCACAACAGGAATACGTGAATGCTCAGCCACAAATCGAATAAGCCCTTCGCCTCCACGTGGCACAATGAGATCCACATATTGATCTTGTGCTAATAAAACATGAACCGCTTGACGATCCACAGAAGAAATGAGCTGAATGCTTTCAACCGGAATCTTTGTCGACTGCAGAGCCTTTTTTAATACAGAAAAAATTGCACGATTAGAATAAAAAGCCTCTTTCCCGCCTTTTAAAATAACTGCATTGCCTGATTTAAGACACAACCCAATACAATCACTCGTTACATTTGGACGCGATTCATAAATAATCCCGATAACACCAATCGGCGTGCGTACTTTCTTGATCACCAAACCATTCGGCCGTTTAAATTTTTTTAACTCTTCCCCAACAGGATCCTTGAGTTTTGCAGTATCCAAAAGACATTGCGCCATTCCCTTAATACGCTTTTCATCCAACATTAAACGATCAACCAAAGCCTTAGAATAATTTTGCCTTTTGGCTTCCGCCAAATCTTTCTTATTCTCTTTAATCAAATAACCTTGATTCGTCAAAAGCGCCCGCGCCAACCGCCGCAACGCCGCATTTTTCACCGTCGTCGAAGCCAAAGCCAACCCCGCCGACGCCCCCTTGGCTTTTTTGACGAGTGTAACGATGTCTTTGTCTAATACCTTCTTTGTCATGACATTCTTCCTTTTCTAACGTTCACACAACACCAAGTTATCGCAATGAATGACTTCTAATTTACCGCGTTTGTCTTCGATTTTATTTAAATCTGTGGTCGAATAATTAATGATACCTCGAGCTATTTCGTCGCGGTGATTGTCTTGGACGACGACTACGTCGTCTGGTTTAAAGTGGCCGTTCCACGAAACAACACCCGGTAAAAGTAAACTCACACCACCTTTAAGTAGTGCTTTCTTGGCTCCATCATCGACTGTGATCACGCCTTTGGGTTTGGCGCCAAAAGAAATCCAGTGTTTGCGTGCTAAAAGTTTCTTTTTCGTTTCAAAAAAGAATGTGCCAATGCTTTCGCCTTTGAAAATACGCAAAAGAACATCTTCGGTTTCGCCGTTGGCGATAATACACGGAACTTTTGACTGAACCGCAATGCTGACCGCCTCTAACTTGGCAGACATCCCGCCTTTGGACATATGTTTCTTTGTCGTACCGCCGGCAGCACTGGTGATTTCATGGGTAATTTCCTGAATTTCATTGAAAAACTTCTTTTCGCCTTCCTTAATATGATACAAACCATCCACATCCGAAAGCATTACTAATAAATCTGCCCCTACTAGACTTGCCACCAAAGCTGATAATTTATCATTATCCCCAAATTTAATTTCATCCGTCGAAATCGTATCATTTTCATTAATCACAGGTACAATGCCCATATTTAAAATTGCTTCAAACGTATTGCGTGCATTATTGTATCGCAGACGATTATCAAAATCATCCCAGGTTAAAAGTACCTGTGCGCAATTTCGTTTATTTGTTTTAAAGAAATCATTGTATTTACGCATCAAAACCGTCTGTCCAAGAGCGGCTAAGGCTTGAAGCGATGCCAAATCTTCCGGACGCTTTCTTTTATTTAACTCCCCCATCCCAAGAACAATGGCCCCGGAGCTAACTAAAATAACTTCAATCCCTTTTTTCTGTAATACACAAATTTGGTCGACCAATGACCGTAGGCGGGCAGAACGAGGTTTCATTTGGTAAGTTGCAATAACACTTGAACCAACTTTGATTACAACACGTTTTACTGCTCTGGGGAACTGTCTTGACATAAGATTGGAATTATTGTTTCAATAAATTTGGTAAGACCTTGTTTTTCTAAACTTGAAATGGCAATAATTTTTTCTTTGTATTTCGCTTGAAATCGTTTCAGATGATTTTGAGCTTCAGGCAAATCCATTTTATTCGCGACAACGATTTTATGTTTAAACGTTAATGCATCGCTGTACTCACGTAATTCATGATTTATTTTTTCGTAATCCTCTAAAGGATCGCGTCCTTCCGTTGCTGCCATATCAATCACATGGGCAAGAATTTTTGTTCTCTCCGCATGCCGTAAAAAACGATCGCCTAACCCTTTACCCTTGTGGGCTCCTTCAATAATTCCTGGTAAATCTGCAATGATAAATTCATTATCCTCGTGCATAACAAATCCTAAAATCGGATGTTTCGTCGTAAAAGGATAATTAGCTATTTTGGATTTAACCCTGGAAATATTAGAAATTAATGTTGATTTTCCGGCATTCGGAAAACCCACCAATCCTACATCAGCAATGAGCTTTAATTCTAGCCCAACGGTCAGCTCTTCCCCTTTTGAAGGAAGAGTTGGTATTTTCTTATTGATGTTACCAAGCCCACCAGTACCACCACTTGCCACAATAACAGATTGCTGATCTTTAACTAAATCTCTTATCGTTAAACCGGTTGTCCAATCACGTAAAATTGTCCCAATCGGAACTTTAAGATAACAATCCCGACCAGTTTTACCAGTCTTACCATTACTGGAGGCATTACCACCCTTCGGAGCTTGATAGTGTTGCTTAAACCTAAAATCTAATAATGTCCGTACGCTGCGATCTGCGATAAAGACCATATTACCGCCACGCCCCCCATCACCACCATCCGGACGGGGATAACGCATGTATTTATCCCGATAAAAGCTTTCACACCCTTGGCCACCATCACCGCCTTTAATAAAAATTTTGGCTTCATCGACAAACGTCATTGTATTATCTTAGTGTAAAAATAAAGGTCACTTCGCCTCTATACACTAATTTTCTCAATATTCAACGCCGTGAGTTTTTGACGATGACCATTTTTTGTGCAGGAATCTTTACGACGGCGGTATTTAAAAGCAATAACCTTGTCAGCTAAAGGATGATTAACCACCTTGGCCGAAATCTTGACATCTTTTAAATACGGTTGACCAATACGGATATCCTTATCCTTGGCATACATCAAAACCTTATCTAAAGTAACACCTTTACCGGCATCATCTTTTAAACGATCAACATTAATTACATCACCTTCAGCTACTTTAAACTGAGATGATCCTACTTGGATAATAGCGTACATTTTTAATCTCCTTTTTAAAGATGCAAAGAATCAAGAAACAAGATGTAGAGAAAAAACAAAAATTAAGTTTGAATATGTCTTAAATTTTAAATTTTTTTACTTCTCTGCTTCTCTACCTCTTACCTCTTTGCTTTTTGTTTTTCTTAAACTACCTTTACACGCCCTCTTCCATCACAATAAGGACACTTTCCAAAAGAAATAGATTCAATGGTTTTTCCTGTCCTGGCCCTTGTCATTTCAATAAGACCTAACTGAGAAATCCTGTTAACTTCTGTCTTAGCCGAATCACGGGACAATTCACGTTTTAACCCCTCCAGAACCTTACGTTTATGCTCAGCCCTGGACATATCGATAAAATCGATAACAATAATACCACCTAAGTCTCTCAAACGCAACTGGCGGGCTATTTCAGGAACAACTTCCATGTTAACCATAAAAGCAGCATCCTCAGGAGATGCCTTGGTCTTAAACTTACCACTGTTAACATCTACGACAATCAAACCTTCAGTAGGCTCAATAACAACATAAGCACCAGATTTCACATAAACATTTGTATCATAAATTTTCTCTAACTCTTTTGAAACACGCTTAAAATCAAATAAAGAAGTGCTCCCTTTGTAATGATGAATTTTACTGACCATCTGCCGCCCAATAAGGGTTTGAACAAATTTCCGTATTCTTAGATACTCTTCCTCGGAATCAATAATCAACTTATCGACTTTTTCCGTCAGATAATCGCGTACAATTTTCCAAGTAAGCTCTCCCTCTTCATAAATCAAGGCTGGGGCTTTTTGCTGTTCTGATTTTTTATAAATTTTCTGCCAAATTTTAAACAAAAATTTTGCATCTCTCGTCAGCTCCCCTTTACCTTGTTTACGCGAGGCTGTACGAATAATAAATCCACCTGTCTTTGCAAAAGTGAAACTCCTAATAACATCCCTTAACCGTTGCCGCTCTTCAGGATTATCTATTTTTTTGGAAATTCCCCCTTGCTTATCGCAGGGCATATACACAACAAAACGACCTGGCAGTGTGATATGCGTAGTAAGACGTGGTCCCTTTTCACCAAAAGGGTCTTTGACAACCTGGACAAGGACTTCTTGACCGACTTTTAAAGAAATCGTATTTTCAGGCTTTCTTCTACGGCCTGTTGGCCTTGCCTTCTCCACTTTTTCGGGAACGGCCGCTGCTTCTTCTTTCTTTGACTTCCCAAAAATCTTAGCCAAAAATTTTCGAGGTTCTGAAATTTCCTCTTCAATCAAAGGATTAACGGCATCTGTTAAATAAAGAAAACCATTGCGTGGCTGTCCAATATCCACAAATGCAGCATTTATGGAGGGTAAAATAGATTCAACTTTCCCTTTATAGATATTTCCTAACAGCGATTGATATCGATCAACCTCAATATGAAAATCATCAACTCGGCCCTTTTCAATAATGGCCACACGCGTCTCGCGCTTCTGTACTTGAATAAGAATTTCTTTTGACAATTCATCACCTTCATTTTAATTTTAGCCTCACTATGCCTGCAGGCAGGTTCAGCAAATTTTAGTGACTCCTAACACATCACTTTTTAAATGTTTACATCTCAAGAATTCAAATCTTCTTGATCAATTTCCGGTGTAATAATATGCGGTGTAATAAAAATGAGCAGATCTGTTTTATCGATTTGCTTATTTGTCTTTTGAAAAACAAACCCTATGATAGGAATATCGCCTAAAATAGGAAGTTTCTTTTTCACATCTGTGGTTTTATCTTTAATTAACCCCGCAATTACTAAAGTTTCATTATCTTTCACCATAACGTTCGTCTTAGTCTTCTCCAAACCAACCAACGGAACATCATTAGATTGAAATGTTTTTGTCCCAACCTGAGATGAAACTTCAGGCTCCAATTCCATAGTGATGTACCCAGCATTATTCACATGAGGGGTAACTTTAAAATTAACCCCAATATTACGCCACGTAATGCCCACCACTTGTAATTGCCCTGTCTCGGCATTGGCCCCAAAAGCCGGTATGGGCGTGTCCGTCCCCACATTAATACTTGCCGTCTGATTATCCAGCGTTACAATTTTTGGATTGGATAAAATGTTTGTATTTGTCCTTGTCTTTAGAAGTTCCAGGATCGCTTGAAATTGGGTGTAATCAAGTGTCCCGTAAGTAAAATGCGTATTTTCTGCTGTCACGTCCGTATCTGTTCCCGGAAAGGCATTCGGCATAAATCTATTACCAGTCCCACTTGGAAAAGGAAATACGGTTGGTCTTTTGGTACCCGTCGCTGTCACCTTAGTCACCCACTCTACACCAAGATTTTCTGTATCATTGAGGTTAGTTTCTACAATCTTAGCCTCAATAAGAACTTGCGGCGTTGTTTTATCTAATTGAACAACAACCTCATCAATAGTATCCAGAACCGTTGTAATATCTGTAGCAATAAGAGTATTTGTTCTCTCATCAAAATTAACGCCTCCACGGTCTGACGTCATCTTACCAATCGTCTCAATAATTTCAGAGGCTTTGGCAAAATTTAAAGGATACGTTCTTGTAACTAAAGGCTCTTGTTCGGAAAGAACTAAGGCATCTTCCCGGCGTTTTTTCAAATCATCCACCGTCGAAACGACAATAATGCTCCCCTTTTGCTCATAGGCATATCCATATGTCTGAACAATCACAGACAATGCCTGCCGCCACGGCACTTCATTAAGCTGAATGGTTACAACACCCGATATCTCCGGACTAACAACGATATTGACACCACTTTTGAGGGATAAAACACGAAGAACACTTTTGATATCAACTTCCCGAAAATCTAAACTCACATTCCCTTCGGTCGTCATGGAAATTCCTTTTTCCGCAGCTCCATCTAAGGATTGCGCTGGACTTGTTTGAGACTGGGCATGACTTGTTACACAATAAAAGCTAAAAACACCTATTACTAGTAACCATCGTCTCATCATTTTCTCCCCCTTATTTTAGCTCTAATTTAAATTTCTCTTGTTTATTTTTTAAAATCACTGAATCAACATTGACTTCAAAAACATCAAACTGCCCAATCCTACCATTTTTCCCAACAATGCGTCCATTCAAAATAGCTAAATTTTGCCCATCAGCACCGGTAATAATCCCTTCAAGGGCTAAATCCGTAATCAAAAAATCCGTATCATAATTCATAATTGATCCGTTAACCCCAACCAAGGGCCACAATGGATCACGCTTGGCGTGATCATTGTACTCGAACTCTACATCCTCAGCATAACCGTTCATTGTTAGCAGGATTAAAATAATCGCAAAGACCGGCTGTAAAAAACGACGCTTATTCATTCAAAACTTCCTCATCGAGAATAATAACCTTAAACATTAAATTGACTTTATGTAACCGCGATTCTTCTTGCGATGCAATGTCAAATATCTCCATGTAGAGATAGTCGCTATTCTTTTCAATTTGATTAAAAAATCGTCCAAAATCATGATAACTACTTCGGGCTTCAACACGGATAGGCAGGGCATAATACTTCTGCTTACCCTTTTCTAAAAGAAGCTCTTCTTCCTCAGTTTCCGGCATAATGTGATCAATTTTTACACCGTTGATATTAGCAACATTCGAAATATCCTCTAAAATAGAAGCCACATCTTCTCGAGATTTAACTTTTTGGCTTAAAGCCTCTATGTCGCCCTTTAATCGCTCTACTTCCGATTTATAAAAATCTAATCTTTGAACATCATTCTTAGTTTGCCCTATATTTTGTGACAATATTTTTATCTGTGGACTGATTTTCATCAATGCAGATAATTGAGGTCCCATCAATATCAAATAATCTAAAATAAATAAAACAAGAAGAGCTCCGATAAAAATGTAATGCCGTGTTTTTTCATCAATATTATCTAAAGTTGTAGAAAATTTTTCTAATGGATTAGAGCTCATTTTAATTTTATTTTAACCAAAAAATCTGCAATTTCTGTCCTATCAATTTTACGTCTTTGCATAGAACCTAATTCCAATTCGGACAAATGATCAAAAAACTCATCGTGTTTCCTCAAATTTGACGTAAACCGATGAACATTAATCATTTCTTTATTTTGTTTAGATATTGCACTGCCTTCAATGAAAAACATGTCTTCTGTGACACTAATTTTCCTAAACCAAACACCTCTTGGAACACTATCACTCAAAACATTCAATTTCTTCGACCAGGATATACGACTATCACTCATCAAAATACCCTCAATATCTTTATGCTCCTTTTGTAAATCTTTCATATTTTGAATAATACTATCTGTATGATTTTTAAAAGGAAGAACCTCTGCCCATTCTTTTTGCAGAGATTTGTGTTCAGCTAATTTTTGCATATTAAGGTACAGCAATCCAATGTGCACAAGTATAAGTAAAAAAATTAAACCGCCGCCGGCCCCAATCACCACTTCCAAAGGAATATTAAACTTTCCAAGTAAAAAATTATTTTTCTTGCTTTTACGTAAATGCGGAGGAATTAAATTAATTTCGATCATAATGATATAAAGCTAATCCTAAAGCTACGCCTAATTTAAGTGAATCTTTTTCGAGTTCATCAGCCGATAAATTGGCTGACAATTCCATCGGCTCCATGGGATCTAAAAGAGCAACCTCTATCTCAAGATGTTTTTCAAGAGTTTCCGTAAGACCTCCCAATAAAGAAGCCCCTCCTGTTAATAATAATTTACTCACTTCATGACTTCCCTCAGTAGTAAAATAATCAAAAGAAAGCTTTAACTCCTTAACCGTGTTTATCACCGCTGACTCACAAGCACTGATAACTTCTTCTTGCTTATCCCCGGGTTGACGCTTCAATTTTTCAGCCTCTTGAACATCCACACCTAACGCATTACTAATCCGCTTAGTCAATTCTCTTCCACCAATAAAAATATCTCGTGTAAACCAAGGCTTTTTGTCAATAATAATGGTTAAATTACTAGTAATTTCTCCCATATCTAAAATTGCAACCACCGAATCTTTATCTTTCATACATGTAAAATCTAATTCACTAAAAATATTTGCTGCCGCTATGGAGTTAACCCCAATCAAATTTGGTTGTAACCCTAATTCTGTCAACAAGGTCATCCGCTCATCGACCAATTCTTTTTTGGCTGCAGCCGCCATAACCCGCATTTGATTACCTGAAGCTTTTTCATTAACAATAAAACAATCTGTGTAAATTTGATCTTGAGCAAAAGGAAAATATTTATCCGCCTCAATAACAAAAGAACTTTTTAAATCCGTGAGAGACATCTGAGGCATATCCATGTAACGAATAAGCGCCCCCTTCCCTGAAATGGATGTATATAGAGATTTACAGGGTGTTTTTAGCTGGTCTAAAGTCTTACGCACCGTGGCAACAAGATCGCCATCAATAAGGGGTTCAATGACCCAATTTAATAATTCAAAATGATCACCGGACTGTCTTATTTCCACCAACTTACAATCACCTGTACCAATATCCAGACCTACAGAAATATTGTCTGATTTTCCGGAAATCAGCTTTTTAATGGTCTTAAAATAAGAATTTAATAGGAAATTCATAATTCGCATATTGTAGCAATCTTTTTTGAAAAAGATAGTACTATTTGGAACTTATCTTTATGATTTAGTTTATGTATTATGCATTGCGTTGTAAAGATTTATGTGAATTATATTCGTACCGTAGATAAGTTTAAATGGAGGTATACGACTTACGTGGATTATCTACTAGATGGGCTTGCTACAATTTTTGCCATGAAACAATTTTTGTAACCCAAATAGCTTCACCTGAAATCATTCCTGTCGGAAGATTGTCAGTAACCGCTGGGACCTGATAAATACTCGGGACATTGGTTCCCATATCAAAATAATTTGACACAATCGTCCCCATAATATCCGTCTGCTTTTGTACAATGACTGAATCTTCGGCATAAAACAACCCCATCACATCAATATTGGCCTCATTAAATGTTATGTGATTCGGAGTCATAAAACCTATGATATTTTTGGAACCATTTCTAAGCGGATACGAGGGGTTCCCGCTATTAGAATCTGTCACTAAGTTTACATTAATTTCTGTATTTCCTGTGACTAAAATTGTCCCTGATCCGGAATACGTAATCGTTTTATCGCTGCCGGATTTACTCAAATCCATATTATTCCCCCCATCCACATAAACAATTCCTGAAATATTCAAATTTCCACTACCATCCATGCTGACATCTCCACCACAATAAGAAAAATTCGAATTTGGAGTAATTGCAGATAATTCGCTCGTCAGAACACAGGCATTGGCTTTTAAATATTGTTGATATGTAGCAAAAGATGTCCCCGATGAATCCGTGTAAGCATCTGAAAGACTTGGAAATGAAACCGAATCACCAAGGTCATATTCATTAGAATACCCATTATCTGAATACACATTACCGGCCCCCTGGCTTCCTCCAAATCCATCTGTAACGTAAACGCCATCGACTTGCTCTTTACTCCCATTACCCATCACATTAGATTCACCTACAGTCGCTGATCCGCTTAATCCAACCAGCCCATTCTTAACCCGGAATTCACCGTGTAATGTTTCTACTGTTTCGCCATCAACAACTGTCGTGTCTAAGGCTGGAACCTTCACTTCTAAACTCGCCGGTATAGTGTCATAATTATTTCCCACAAGTTGTGCGGTCCCACCATTATCGAGAGCATAATCCCCCGGCCCCAAACCTGTTCCTAAAATGTGTATCGAACCACGAATATTCACGTTCCCGTTAATCATGGCTCCCGCAGCCCCGGCTCCTGCAAAAATGGCATTGTTCCAAGGGGAAATATTCATCATTTTCACGTAAACCTGAATAGTCTGATTTACACCAGCTACGGTACCTGTTGATTGAATCAAAATATCATCTGCGTCAACAGCCTGCAAAGAAACCGTGTAAGTTCCTACTAAATTTCCATCAAGTTGAAGTGCCGTACCCGTGTAAGGTATCGGGTAAAAATTAACGGTATCTGAAAAAACAACAGGGGTCCCATTAATATCCCCATCAATCCAGCTTGGCGTACCCGTAGCATTCAAAAAATCCTGCCGCAAATCAAATATGGCTCTGTCGATACCCGCTTCAGCCACATGAAGTGATTGCACCGTTGATTTATGACGGTCGCTGGTCCTCTTTTCAGAAACACTGACCAAAATTACAGCAGCCCCCAACCCCAACAAAAGAACAACAACTAAAAAAGATGAAATAAGAACACTGCCCTTCTCACCCCTAACCCGCTCTAAAAATTGCACACGTTTTTTTGTCATTACGCCCTCTTTCATATTTTGTCAATAATTGTACGAGCGGTTCGCGAACCGCCAGTACTATCTCTTTTTAATTTCTCATTTGCACCTCAAAATTTAAAGTGGAAACAATATTGTCTCCGCTATTGGTTGATTTTTGGGCCTGTAAAAATACCAGAACAACATCCGGATCCGTTGTCTGGCGTTGAAATTGCAAAGTTTGTATGTTCTGCGCAAGCACCCGAACCTGCCCTCCTGTAATGCGCTGAAGCTGATTATTCCCCACTCCGCCTAAAATATATTGAACACTATTAGGATCCCATGTAATCACCCCACCGACAGCCCCGAGAGTTTTTTGAAACGTAATACTCGTATACCATGTATTATCCACAGGAACACTTCCAATTCCAATCGAGCCCGGCCCCGCCAGGCTCATGTCGTTATTAATCCAATCAACGGCTCTCCGCAACTCCTCTTGCAGTTCACTGCGTGTAATATTAATCTGCCAAGATCTACTCCCCACAAGCACCACGGCAAGAAGTGCACCTGTCATTACAGTAAAAATTAAAACCGTCGCCATCATTTCAACCAAAGTAAATCCTTGCCGGCTTTTCATCTTCAATATTTTAAAATTCTTTAGTCTCATTATCCCCATTCTCACTTTCTTGATATTTGGGTTACCAGCGTTGCCCCAGCAACACGGTTGTATTTATTTTGCCAACTAACAGAAACATTAACCAATAAAAGATCCGGATTAGCCGCATTAAGGGTAATGACACCGGTTCCGGTAAGCTGCGTTAAATTAAAAGTACTCCCAGGATTAGCCCCAGGGCTGTAATTCGTCACAATGTCATTAAAATCTGTGCTGCGTATCTGCTGTAATTGATCTTGCGCTTCACTCACAGCAATGGTTGTATTTTGAGATATTTCAGACATGACAGAACAATGAATAAAAAGCCTCATCATCCCCGCAATAACAACCATCAATATGCCCACGGCAAGCATAAGCTCCGGTAACGTAAAAGCCTTTTGATCGTTTAAATTTCGCATCATTTCTCCTCAATGATTCGACCGTCTTTGTCGTAATAAACAGCCGCCACTAATACGCCATTACTATTGTAAGATTTTTTAAAATTTTCATAATCCCCCCCGAGCATTTGCCATTCAAATTTTAATTTTCCATCTCGGGCATAGACCTTACCAATGCCAGATTCTTTATTCCCTCTGTACTCACTTCCGAGAAGTTTTTCGTAATTTCTTTTCATACGGACAATCCCGTCATGATAAAATTCGGCACTCTCAATAAGCTTCCCTCGTCTGTAATGCGCCTCTTCTTTTAACCGATCATTTTTATAATACGTTTTAGCCTCCCCATGCTTTTCCCCTTTTTTGTAATACTCTATGCCGTACGTCTCGCTTGATGCGTCAGAAAATTTCACCAGGCCGTCAGGAATATATCCGGAATAATCGTAAATCTGTCCATCTTTTTCTTTGTATCGGGCAATTTCTTCGCCATCTCCAAAAAAAATACTTTCGAAAAAACTTCTTCCCGGCTCTAAACGTGTTTTTCGCACAATTTCTTTAAATTTTTGTCTCGAAATATTAGAATCTTTTTTCAAAGACTTTACATGTGGCGTGGAAAGAATCAAAGAATGGGCATTAAATTCTGCCAATCTTTCCGTCTCATGTCGTATCCAATAAATACACATCACTAAAATAACAACCAATACCACAAATCCCATCCCTATAGACGATAAAAAAATTTTATTATGTGAAAGTTTTTGTTTCACCGCTATTCTCCTTTAAAAAAAGGGGGCTCTTGAGCAAGCCCCCTTTTCCTAATCCATCTCTTATCCAACAACTTTAGAACCCTGTTGTAATCCCACCTGTTGCAATCGTAAAAGGACCATTACCCGTTACACCTGCACTTGCCGCGGCTGCTGTAACAAGGTAAGAATTGGCTACCATAGCACAGGTATAAGTAAACCCGCCTCGGGTGGTACCATCACAGTAATTTACGTTAAGATACGCTGGAACCGCCCCTGTTAAAGCTGCGACACCAACCGGATAGTTCCCATTATTTGCCGAGGCAAATGATTCTGCCGAAGTAGAAATAGCACGTAATGTGCTTTGGGCTAATGAATCATTGGAATTGATACGGGCTCGTAAAAGGTTAGGAATTGCAATAGCAGCTAATAAAGCAATAACAGCCACAACAATCATAATTTCTACAAGCGTAAAACCACTTTTTTTATTTAGTCTAAGTCTTTTCATTTGTATTCCCTCCTGATTAAAACTTCAGTTTAATTTAAATTGAACTAACGTTTAACCCAGCCGTTCATCCGTTAAAAGAGGGAATAGAATAAGAATAATGCCATTCTTCAATCTCTTTCTTCCGGATACCATCATCACGCCTCGGCCTTATTTCATTAGTGCTTTAAAACAACTTATTTTATCATCCACCTCCTTTTCTATTTAGTATTTTTCCATAAAAAAAACCTATTCCACAATCGCAGAATAGGTTCACAAAATTTTTACGCAACTTGTGCGATAGCTGGCTATCCTGATTATTTCATCAGGACCCTATAGTTTTGTGCCCCATCCTTACGAATGGTTTACCTTTAATTTAAGAATTAAGAAAATCCCCCTTACTTAACTCTTATTTGTCAAAGTACGCAGTGCTGTCCATGTCTGTCTAACTCTGTCTCTCTACTTTAAGTATGCCATATTAAAAAAGCAAATGCCAACTTTCAGCAAAAGAAATTTAAAAGAATCCCTTCTTCTATTGAACCAAAATAATATCATCCAAAGGTGGCTCGTAAATATCCCTTTGTCTTTTCCTTGGCGCAGGCTCTTGCTTTTCACTAACTTCTTGATGCATCGCCTGTACCTGTAACGGTTCTTCAATATTTTGCACGGATACTTTTGCAGCACTGGCTGTATTAGCTTTAAATTTCACAGACTGTTCCTGTTGCGCCGTTTGGACTTCTTTTGTAACGCGCGTATTCATCATAATAATATTCCCAACCAAGAAAATAAAAAATGCGAAAACCACAAAAGAAACAATGTACGACTTTTTTGCCATTAAAAACCTCCTTCCTGCCATATAAGATTATCCCGAATGTCAGTAGATGCTGCTGTAAACGTATCTAAATAAGGGAAATATGGTGGGGCACGCCCTTCTTCTGTCCGGGAATCATAAACAAAATTACGCCCATACCCCGAAAGAAATTGACCTGTCCGCCCATTGAAAAGACCAAAAGCCCCGTAAAATTGAGTGATAGCCCCTCCTAATAATGTTGTCGTCCCTCTTCCACCTCTACTTCTATCTGTGTAATTATCCACCGTAAATAAACCATTTTTCGCCATGACAACCCCATGAATATTAAGATTATCCGGGGCTGTGGATCCAATCCGCACATCCCCTCCCCAAGAAAGAATACCTAATAAATTATCTGCCCCATCGGCATTAGGCCCTTGATAATTCACATCTCCCGGACTTCCTACCGCCGCATCAAAATCCTGATATTGAATATGATCCGCAATGACAATATCAAATTCACTGGCCACAGTGACCTCTGTATCCCTCTGAACAGTCCCGGACAGACTATTCACATTCCCATCGACATAAAAAAGTGTGCCCACGCCATCAAGCCCTTCAGGGAGACCATCATACGTGTCTGTCGTTCCTGCTGTATTATCCAAAACAGATGTCGTTTCATTAACCCGGTCAACCGTTACCACTTTTACATCACTTCCATTCTGAATCGTATAAGCCGCATTGCCCTGAGCATCAACACCCATGGAAATATTAGGATTGCCACGCACAAAAATGCCCCCAGTTAAATTAGCTCCGTCATTTGGCACAAAAATTCCGTTCCCTGTAATGGTTGCGCCGCCTTTAGCTTGATCTGCCATATCATTTTTCTGAACAGACGATTGAAGCACAATTTGACCAGCCCCTCGCTCAAACCCTTCATTAAAAACAGGCACATCTCTTGTGCCGTTAGAATCAGCATCCCTAAGAAGTGCCCGCCCGTTGTTGTAAAACCGTGCTCGTGTATTCTGTTGTGTCACTTCACCATCAAATATCCCCGCAGGATTAAAGGCAAAACTAAATCGTTCATTCGTATGAATCGGACCGGCAAAATCGGTACTATTTGTAAACCAAACCGTTGTCCCGCTGGGAAGCGCATGATGGTCTGTAAAAAGGGCATACTTTGCAAAATTGTCTCTTTGCACACGCACCGTAAAATCTCCTGTTAAACTCATGGCACGGGAAATACCGCTAACGGCTCCGCTTGAATTGATCGTATAATCATACACAAAATCCCATATATTACTGGTGATCTGGACAGGATTAGTTTTCTGAGATACATTAATAGTGTATTGATATGTTCCATTTGCAAAATTAACCGTATTACTATTTACAGCCTCTGTTCCATCAGCGCTAAGGGTAAACTGCTCTGCATTGTTTATTTCGGCAAAATCAACAAGAAAACCTAAAGAATCATTAGAATTCGCATAAGCGGCTGCTTGATTACCGATTCTCTGTGGCTGTGTTGAACGAACCGTATCTCGCAAATTAACATTAATTAACTGATTCAAAGAATACAAGGCATCATTCATGCCGCTTTCCGAAACATAAAATGATTGCGTTGCCTGCTGATCCTTAGTTACCATATTTTTTTCCTGCACAGTACGCAATAAAAAAAGACCACTGTACGTCAACATTATGACAGATAAAAACATTGTGGCCAAAAGCGCTGATCCTTTTTCTTGATTTAATCGCATCTTAGACTCGCCTCCTTTCGCAAATAATTTCGACCTAATTCCTTAAATAAACATTTGTATCTATTTGTTCCGTCACAACCCTTCGCGCATCTGAAGTCAGCTGCCCTGACATGTTCAAATTAATGACCCCACTGGCCGGGAGAACAGCTTGAAAGTCCAAAATATTTCTAGCGATAACCTCATTACGTACAGCGATATTATTAGCGTTTAAAACGCTCCGAATAAATTGTGCATTATTGTTTATGCTGTACTGAACGGCCGCGTAATCCAGCGTTGTACAATCATCATCCGCATCCATACATGAAGAATCTGTGCATCCCCATGTCAAAGGCGCCCCCCAATAGGCTACCCCTCCGGTTGCCCCCATGATACTTCCACCCGCTTGACAAATAATGGGAATCGAAAATCGTAAAACGTCTGAATTATTCCCCCCTGTACCATCAAAAATTTGCCCCTGACCGACTTGGGACTGACGTAATTCTGAGGAAACCTTTGTCAAAGCTAGCCGCAAATTTTCTTGTAATTGAATCTGCGTATTTGTGGCCATCCATGATTCACGTCCCGTAGTGAAGGTTGTGCTAAGCGCCCCCATCAAAACAGCAAAAATAAAAAATCCCATTAAGAGCTCCACAAACGAAACCCCTGATCGACAATGGATATTTTTTTTCTGTATGACTAACATAAAGGCCCTTTCTCTAATAAATTATTTCCTGCAATAAAACAGGAGAATCCATGAACCCATTATTATTGATATCCTCAGCCCCGTCTAATAATCCATTAAGATTCGCGTCTTCTCCCACAACTCTTCCATTCTTTTCACGCCAGCAAAATGCAACTCTTACCTGGGCCTCTGCCCCTCCATTAATAAGAGTGACATTGCTTGTCCCTATCCCTCCGGTAATTGTTGCCTGCGGTGCAAAAGAAACATTATCAAAACTATTCACAAGCTGATCAAATTGGGTCGACTTTATCTGCTCCATCCGTCCCTTAGCCTCTGAAATAGCTATCGTAGCATTCCTGGACATTTCACTCAGCTCCATTCCTTTTAAATACGTCAACAAAGCTCCAGCAAATACCATAGTCAAAATTCCTACTGAAACCATTAATTCCACCAGAGTGAACCCAGATTTATTTTTTTGTATTGTTTGTTTTCTTTTCATAAAAAAAACCTATTCCTCGCACGAAGAATAGGTACACACAGCCTTGACGCAGCTTGATCGGCAACTGGCTACCCTGTATTTTACACTTACAGGGCCCTCTAGTTTTGTGTCCTACCCTTACGAGCAGTTTACCTTTATTAAATTGTCACAATACAGTTTTTCCTGATCGTATTGTCTTTCTACTTCAAGTATGCCATATGAAAAAGACGAATGTCAAATTTATTTTAGAGAATCCGAAAATAATTTAAAATGATCGTCGGCAAATCGACTGAGGCGACCTTATTATTTTTTTTCTCCAACCCCTGATTCCGGCTGGCTTGGAGATTTAGCGGGTGGAAAGAAACTGAAAGATGTTCCACAGCCGCAAGTGGATTGAGCATTGGGATTACGGTACTGAAACCCGCTTTCTTTAAGCGTGTCTTGGTAATCAATTTCCAACCCTTGCAAAAATTGGGCGCTTTCAGCATTAACAAGAATCCGAATATCGCCTTGTTCCAAAACAGTGTCATTATCGTACGGTTCTTTTTGAAAACGCATATCGTATGACAACCCCGCACAGCCACCTGTATTCACACCAATACGCAAGCCAAACCCTTCTTTATTATTCTTAACCATCATGGCCTTAATCTTGGCAATCGCCTCTTCTGTCAGACGAAGTCCTACAGGTGCTTGCTTTTCATTATCTTTATTTTGATTGGATGAACTCATTGAAAAGTCCTCTCTATATTTTATACCTTCCATTTAATCGAACATCCCATGGATGGTTTTTGTTCCTGGCTTATAGGTAACCCGGCTGCATGATTATTTAACGCTTCTTTAAGCTCTTCACGGGTGATCTTACTTTCATCCTTCCAATTATCATCTATACGCCCATGATAAACAAGCTTTTTATCTTTGTTAAACAAAAATATGTCTGGGGTACACTGTGCACGAAAATCTTTAGCCGTTTGTTGTGTTTCGTCTGCTAAATAAGGAAAATCAATGCCCCATTCCTTAATCTTATTCTTCATCTCCGCAGGTGAATCTTCTGGAAAATCCGGATGAATATTCGGATTAATCACCACCGTATTAATCCGCATCCCTCGAGCATATTGCGCCAAACGCACCACACGCGGCCACACTGCAATCGCGTACGGACAGTGGTTACACATGAAAGCCACCATCAAACCGCGGTCACCATATTGCTCATTCCCCTTGTAAGATTTTCCTTCAGGGTCTTGTAGTTCAAACTCAGGCATTGTGGATCCCAAGGGAATTAAAATCGATTCTAATAAAGCCATGCTGTCCTCCTGTATTTACAGATTAAAAATTGCGCCATCTCTATTTAAATGAGTCTAAATAGAACCTATTTAAGATCGTTTAAAGTATAACCCAGCTTATCCTTGTGTCAAGTTTGAAGTTCGACTGAATGGATATGATTTTAAAAACAAGAATGCGTAGACGGTGGAACCAAATACCTTCTAATTAATTATCAACGCCTGGATTGTGCATCGCTGCCTCGTCCGGCAGGGCTTGATCTCAAATTTTGAGGTCTGTTATTTTTGGTATTTGATTGAGGGCCTCTATTTTGTTTGCTACGATTGGATTTCAAACCTCTATTTCTACTGGATTGATTTCCACTGCGGCCCGCACGATTTGATCGCAGCCTTTTATTTCTGCCAGGTCGGTTTGAACGTAATCTACTGCGTCCCGCACGACTTGATCTTAATCTTCTATTTTTGCTGGAACGACTCAAACGACCTCTGTTACGCCCCGCACGATTTGATCCTAATCTTCTATTTTTGCTGGACCGACTCAACCGGCCTCTGTTACGTCCCGCACGATTTGACCGCACCCCTCTTCTATTTCTACTGGCACGTGGTCGTCTTTGCCTCAGACCTCTTCGCCTAACAGTTCTTGATCCTATAGATTGCCTTTGCTTACCAAGAGCTCCGGAGCGGCCAGAGGACTGTGCAAAGGCTTGGTTTGCAAGAATCCCTGAATCACAACTTAATGCCAAAATAAAAAATAAAACAAAGACATTCACTCGTCGAAAATAATATTTTACCTTAGTGTTAATCATTCAGCGTAAGCTCCTCTTCAATTTCTTGCGCCCCCTCATAATCTTCTTGGGCCTCCATTAATTCTTTGGCCTTAAGAAGATTAACGTGATACAAACCATAATTCCCTAAAGCATTATAAACATCGGCTAAAAATAAATAACTCTCCGGATAATCAGGATCAATGGCAATGGATTTTTTCAAAATAGCCTTGGCTTCATCAAATTTTTCAAGCGCCGTATAAACTTGCCCCATATTATTATGCGCAACAACATTATCCGCTTCCTTTGCCAACACTTTGACATAAACCTCTTCTGCTTTTTCATACTGCTCCAAAAATGCATACGAATTCGCCAGATTAATGTAGGCATCTATAAATTCAGGGTTCAGCTGGACAGCCTTTTCCAAATAGATAATGGCCTTTTCATCCTGCTCCTGATCTTGATAAATTGTTCCCAAATTAAAATAAGCATCAACAAAATCAGAATCCACACCAATGGCCTTTAACAATACTTCAATAGCTTTATCTTGTTGCCCCAAATTATCGTACACAATACCTAACTGCGAATAGGCTTCAGCATCATTTGGGTTAACGGCAATCAATTTTAAAAAATAAACAAGCGCATCCGTATATTTTTCTAAATCAAGATAAACAGAAGCTAAATTATAGTTAGCATTTTCTGCTCTGGGGTCAATCATCAAAGCCTTTTTGTAAAAGAATATGCCTTCATCATCTTTTCCTGTTTCAATCAAACAATTCGCTAAATTCGTGTAGGCATCAATATTCTTCGGTTCTATCTGAATGAAATTTTTATACTCTTCAATTGCTTTATCAAAGTTACCACTATCCTGATAGGCCCACCCTTTTTCAAAAGACGGCTCTGCCCCTTCGGCTGTATATGGCATGGCCAGCAATAAAAGAATAACCCATAAATATTTTTTCATAAATTCTCCAAACCCAAACACTTAGAAATGAAAATTAAGATGGATGAAGTTGAGCAGGTAAATAGTTCTACTTAAAGAATACACTATTATTAATAGTAATGCCAATTTGAATTATGCCACGGCTCTTGATATTCAAAAAAGAATGACGTAAACTATCTTTCTAAAAGAACAAAATATACCTAACATTTATTCAAACAGGAGAAAATCTATGGTACCTCAAAACTTAATTCTCAAACAAATGGAAATCGGTCCTCTGGCTAATTATTTGTACTTTCTGGGAGACGCCCAAACCAAAGAAATCGCCGTTATTGATCCGGCTTGGGATGTTGATTTTCTCTGCAGTGAGGCTGAAAAAGAAAATTATAAAATTACAAGTATCTTTCTAACACACGGCCATCCGGATCATGTCAATGGACTTGAAGAAATGTTATCCCGTCACGATGTGCCGGTCTACATATCCAAACATGAAGCTGATTTTTATAAACCTCAACACAAAAATATGGTAGAAGTTGAAAACCACGCAAAACTCAAAATCGGCAATATTGCATTTGAATGCATCCTCACCCCCGGACATACACCGGGGTGCCAGTGTTTTAAACATGAAAATATCCTGATTGCCGGTGATGCCGTATTTATCGATGGTTGCGGACGTTGTGACCTACCCGGTGGAGATGCCAAAATTATGTACGACACCCTCTACAATATCATCATGAAACTACCCGATGAAACTGTCATCTACCCCGGGCATAATTATGGCCCTAAACCATCCGCTACGATTGGCGAACAGAAAAAAACCAATCCTTACTTTACGTGTCAAAGCAAAGAAGAATTTCTTCAGCATAGGATGGGAATCGCTTTGTGAGAAAAATTATCACCAAACACCCTTTCATTCTGGCTTTTTCCACGTTACAAATTTTCTTTTCAGCCCCGGGACAGACGTTTTTAATTTCTCTTTTTGTTGTGCCGGTCTTTTCTAAATTCGCGGTCTCTGAAAGTTTTGCCGCCGGTATTTATTCAACCGCAACACTATCCGCTGCGCTTCTTCTCAACCCCGCAGGGCGCTTAATTGATAAATATCCTGTCCAACGCATTATCCAAGTCACCTGCTGTCTTATGGCGGCTGGATGTTGGATATTGGCCGGCTCACAAAATTTGTTTATGATTTTTATTGGATTTTTTCTATTAAGATTAATCGGCCAGGGCGTCTTTGGGCTTACCGCCAGCACCCTTATGGTCAAGAAATTCGAACGCAATCGCGGCAAAGCCCTCGGCATTGCAACCCTCGGCTTTCCTTTAAGTGAAGCCATCTATCCGTTCCTCGCGGTCTTTCTCTTGTCAGCCATTGGATGGCGTATGAGCTATGTCCTTTTTGGCTTATCAAATATCATTCTCATGCTCCCGTTACAGCTTTATCTTCTTCATAAGGCTAATATCAAACACGGAGAGTTTCTGCCGGGTGAAGTCGGGGTAAATCCGCAAAAATTACGTGGCCACCCGGAAGAACGCAAGATCAGACACGTCAAGGACATGACATTAGAACAAGCCATCAAAGACCCAAAATTCTATCTCATCCTTGCTTCCGCCGCCTTACCGCCGATGATTGTAACCGGTTTGTTTTATCATCAGAGCCACTTATTTGAAGCTAATGGCTGGGCCATAACGCTGGCCGCCAGTGGCCTATTAGTGTATGCGATTGCAAAAGCAACTGGAAGCCTTTGGATAGGCGGTGTCGTGGATAAATATGGCCCCTTTATTCCATTTATTGTTTTAATTCTTATGCTAGGCGTGGGAACATTTCTGGCAGGATTAGGTGGATCAAAGATAATTATTTTTATCTATTTTTGTTTGATTGGCGCAGCTTTAGGCTTTAGCAGCCCTGTCACCAATGTTGTCTGGCCGTATTTTTATGGCGCCAAATATATGGGCAGCATCAAAGGCTTTGTCGCCACCTTCCGCAATGGCCTCACCGCCTTAGCCCCTCTTCCCGTCGCCATTGCCATGGACATGGGAATCTCCGTCAACATCGTCTTAAAACTGACTTCCGTTTTTATCTGCCTAATGAGCTTGCTACCTCTTATCGTGTGGCGTTGGGATGAATCTCAATCATCAAAAAAATCTATTTAAAATTTTCCAAGTATTAACAGCTGTCCTATCACTACCCTTATGGCGCATAAAATTCTTTAGTGACTGTATCGTATCAATGTCTTCTTTTTTGCTTAGCAGGTAGTTCGTTTTATGCAAACGTGTGGATTTTTTGAGGGTTTGTTCAAGGACGTGGGAAGTGCTCCAATCAATGTTTTCAAATAAACTCTTATCCATCGCATTTAATCCGATCAGATAATATCCTCCGTCGTTGGTAGGGCCTAAAACAATGTCTTTTTTATTTAATCTCTTAAAAGCCAATTGAATATCTGCAGCGGTAAAGGTCAAACAATCCGTGCCAACAATAATTACTTTCTGAAATCCTTGCCGCCGACAAAAATCAAAAGCTCGATACATTCGTTCACCAAGATCCTTACCGGTCTGACGCTTAAGGATAAATCTTTTTTGAAATTTTCGTAAAAACGGAATGGAGGCTCCTGTACCCACATAATAAATAAATCGCGCATCACACGAAACTTTATCTGCAACAGCAATCACATCCTTAACAAAGGCTTTGTACAAAAGTAACACAGTTTTGGCGGGCAAATCTCGCCCAAGCCGTGTCTTAACTTTTCCCTCTTTCGGCTCACGGGCAAAAATAATAAGGGCTATTTTATCTTTGAGCATTAGGATTTACCCATCCCATCCATAACTGAATATACGCCCAGGTATACCGTAAAAATGTACCAAAAAATCCATGTTCATGCCAACGGCGGCTGGACACAGATATGGCTTGAGGAAGCTGTTTGATCTTTCCAATTTTGCGTAGTTTACGCCCGAATTCAAGATCTTCCATGACTTGGAAATTATCAAAAGCTCCAACCTGATTAAACGTTTTTCTTTTAACAAAAAGCCCTAAATCACCGTCCGCTATTCCGAATTTTCTGGCACGATAATTGACGACACGTTCGTACACGCGAAAAAGCCCACCTTTATCCTCAATTTTCATCGTTAAACAAGCTGCGGCATGACCGTCTAACTGAGATAAACATTCATCAAGCGTATCCGGATTAATATAGGCATCCACGTGAAGAAATAATAAGTTCTCGGCCGTGGTTTCATTCGCCCCACGATTTTTTTGAATGGCTCTCCCTGGGCTGGAAATGATAATCTGACCAAATTGACGCGCGATGGCTACCGTGCGATCACTACTTCCGCCATCGACAAAAACTATATTGGCTTTATCTTTAAGAGAACGATAATAGGCTTGTTGTTCGGTAAGAATTTTTTCTTCGTTGAGAACGGGAATAATGATATCTAACATAGATTTTAAAGAAGTAGAGAAAATACTTCTATTTTAATTCTCTGCCTCTTGTTTCTTGCCTCTCTGCTTCTTTCTTTTTAAAACTCAACAACACCCTTGCTCTTTATTCTCCACCGGGACTTCCCCGCATCCGGTAAAAAGACCGTAATGCACTGAGGTGTCTCCTTTAACCTTAAAATGTTTTTTCAAACGCGTATCTTCTAACATACTGGCCGTATTTGAACAAACAAGCATGGGTTTATCTTTTTCAAAAACATGATGATTATCCAAAACAAAATGATGCGGGCTGGCTTCAATCGTTCCTGTGTATTCAGCTACCTGTCCAAAATCTTCACAGGCATCTTCCAATTCTTTAAGCTTAAACAAACGGTACGTAATGGAATTAAAATGCGCAAAGCCGATTTTATCACTTGTTTCTTTATCCAAAAGATCAATTTTAGAACAGGCGTAGACACGAGGATCAATAAAACCCACTTCTTTGGAGAGTCGTTCAAAATCTTTCCAATACAAAGCGCCTCCCAAACATTCCCCTAATAAAATCGGATCTTCTTTCGCCCACTGCGGAAGTCTACGGTCGGCGTAAACATCGGAAAAGAAAAATTCACCCCCCTCTTTCAATACACGAAAAACTTCTTTCATAACAGACTCTTTATCCGGCGAAAGATTCACAACACAATTTGAAATGACCAGATCAAAATAATTATCCGGTAAATCCAGCGATGCCAAATCCTCGATGTATCCTTGCAAAAAACGCACATTCGGATTTTTGTAACCAAACCTCTTCATCTGAACCGGCAAATATTTATTCGCAATAGCAAGCTGCTCATCGGTCATATCTATCCCAACGACCTCGCCTTTTTCACCGACATAATAAGAAAGAACAAAACAATCACGTCCCGTTCCACAACCCAAATCTAAAACCTTCATCCCATCCAGCACTAAGGGAATAGGCGCTCCACAACCATAGAACTTCATCTGAATTTCATCTTCGATAAGCTTAAGCGGTTCCTTTACGTAGGCAGGTAATTTATCCAAAGAGCAGCAGGCATTTGTCTTGAGATCTTTTTTTGTTTCTAAAACTTTTCCATAATATTCCGAAACCTTCTGATGCGTAAGCGTGGTCATAAACTTCTCCTTAATTACTATTAAAATATTTCATATCGTTTATTTTATGTAAAGCCGACGCTTCGTCTACTTCGACGAATTTGTTATACATAACATAAGGATTAAATATGCTGCCAGCTGTAGTCCTATCGTGCTTTAGTATTATATATTTTGTTTCATTTGCCTTAGCATAAACACTTATTACATTATCTTCTTGTCCGTTAAGAAGTGACCACTTTGCTGTTATAGTTTTTTCTCCTGGCATTATTTCAATCCAAGTAAATGATTTATTTCGTAATGTTCTTATTTTCTTATTATCAATCATAATTTTAGAGCCAAACGCTGTAGGGGTTGCATTATCTCTGATGATATAAATAATTGAGGTGTCGCTTCTTGGAATACCCTTTGGAGCATTATTATAATCCGTGCCACTTAAAGGCATACTTGCACAACCACCACAAACAAATAATAAAGTGATTAAAATTATTATTTTTTTCATTTTGTCTTTATTGTTTATTAATACCCCAGTCATACTTCATCGCCTGCACGGTTACCTCATTGCTTTCTAAGTACATCCGATCTTCTTCATTAATGTATTTAGCAATATACCCTAATATATTGGGGGCAACAACCAAAAAGTCTTCCTCAAACCACTCTAATATCGCGGAATGATGAAGAATATTTTGAGTTTTGTCTAAACTTATTTTCTCAGAATCATTAACAAATCTTCGTGTTTCATAATCCAACTGTTCATTTAATGTCTCAACATAAAAAGGCTTGTTAGGTAATTTAGGGCAACCAATCGAGGCACAATTGATGGCAAAATGAATCCGAGGATCACCCAAAGGGCGAAGAATCTTATGCTCAATATCTCCCAAGCTTTTTTTACCACCGGCAACCTTACGCCCCATCTTCCACACTAAACCAAGATTAATACCCCTGATACTTTTCACCGGATAATTATCCGCGACTACTTTTAAAGTCAACGCATTGTAGGCATTAATCCAAAATGTTTTTTGCTCCACTGCAGATAGAGATGTGATATCGGCATTTTCGACTTGTTGAATAAACTGGTTAAGCCCTCCCATATTCGCCTTTAGCCCGGAGTAATCCACACGCCCTTGATCATTGACATGATTTCTTAGCACCTTACCCCACAACGTATAATCGACTACGAATGACTGTTGCGTATCACTATTAGCTGTTTCGGCTTTATTACACCCCACCAAAGTTCCTACAAAAATCATAAAAAACACAATTAATTTTCTCATTTTCTCTCCCCTAAATTTAACCTTTTTCCGAACCTCGTAGGTTCGTTTACGGTTGCGCATTCACTGAATTGGTCGATTCCAGGATAATATCCTTACAAGAAAAGACATATTTAAGTAAAAAATCTCAGCGTTAGACATCAGACATCAGCTATCAGACTTCAGAGTCTTATTTTTACTGATATCTGACGACTGATGACTGAAATCCAAAGTTGCCGCCGAAGGCGGATTCACTTGTTCAAAAATCCAATAAACTAAAAATGGCACATAAATTACCCAACTTAACGCATGAATACCCCAAAAGCGCATATCGACAAACGGAATATTCGAGTGAAAATGAAGATAGCTTAATACAAGCAAGCCGGAAAGCAAAATCCATGATCGATATGGAAAAAGACATAAAAACGGCATTGCCCAGGTAAAATACCAAGGATCCCCCACAGGATTAACAATAAATAAAACTGCCACCGCTAAAAAACATCGATGAAAAAGAGCTAATTCTTTTTCCTTATCACTCAATAAATTTTCCTTCTTGCCTTGCGCCCATATTAAATACACCCAGAATATCAAATATCCTCCACCGCACACCGCTTTAGCCCACAAAAAAGTTGGATTCAAAAACGTTAAAAAATTCTTCATTAACTGATAAACAACAGCAAATACACTAGCATTGTACGACCATTCCTTATTATAGGTAATCAAGCCTTGAAAAACACCCTGAACACCTGTTTGATCCCACAAAAAATACGGAATATAAAACAAAAAAATCGTAATAATAAAAATACTTAAATACCGTTTTTTAAACGGCCGAACCACAATGGGCAGGAGAACCCCCGCAAAAAATTTTGATAACGTAGCTAATGCCAGTACAAAAACACCTCGCCCCCTCTTATTTTTAACCCAAAGCAATAAGCTCAACATCATAAAAAAAATCGGAATCGGATCATAATGCCCAGAATTCGATAGCTGCATCAAAACCAAAGGAGACCATCCGTAAATCAGACTCAATAACAAATTTTTCTTAAAATGTTTTAATAAAGCAATAATCAAAAATAATACCCCGATATCAAACAACACAAAAAAAGCCTTCATCACCCAAATAGAATCTGCTTTGATCCAGACAGGCACCATAAATAACATCTGTGTGACAGGCGGATAAATCGTAGGCACTTGCCAATGCCCAATACGATCATAAAATACTGTATTTCGATTCCGAAGGTCTAAAAGCGTCTCTAATCGCCCGCTATCCTCCTGTGCAAATACCTTCCCTTTTATGGTCACGCCATTGTAATCATCATCGTAATCTTTTGAATATCCATGCTCATACATAAATAAATCCGCCGGAGCATATTTAAACGGATTAATTTTATGCAAAGAAGTTTTTCCTTCCCAAAGGTAGCGATAAATATCATTTTCATGGATCATTTCTCCTGGTAAAAGAATAATCCGAAATAGAATGGAAAAAAATATAACAATCCCAAGAGAATATTTCACCGGCTTTATCTTTTGTACACGCCCAATAAGAAAAAATACCAAGGCAAAAATAATAGCGAATACTATTAAAAACATCACCGTCGGCATATCATTATTATCCACATCATAATAAAAACCATACGTCATCTTAAGGATTTCGCCTGTAAACAGGTGCCCTGTCCATTTATCAATCATCAGACTCCATTGTAATGGAATCCCAAGCGTCATAGCGGTGATGAATCCCCAAAGGGCTGTGCAAATAGTTCCGATTGTAATTAATAGTTTATTCATTGATGGAAAATGTCGTGAACGACATGAAATCGCTTTGAACAAAAATTAATACATTCAGCTCAGAGGAGACCTCCTTCTGGTCGGCCTCCAATTCGCTTCATGCATCAATTTTTGTTTTACGCGATTATGACACTCAATTTATAAAGTATCGGTCAAGCCGTCTTAACAAGAGTTTATGTTAAAGCCTGTAGGCGAATTGGACGCGACAAAAATACTACGTCCTCTGAGACGAAAGGCTTTAACATAAACTCCAATAGACGGATTGACTTGAAAGTGTCCTTTAATTTAAACAACTACGACTACTTTTACAAAATTTATACTTAAATATCGTTCTCAATATCTTCTCCCCCGCTAAAATTGTGCCTTTAACGGTGCCGGATATTTTGGATTTGCCGATGCGTCGGCGATAATCCACGGGGACTTCTTTGATTTTTAAATCTTGCTCAACTGCTTTAATCTGCATTTCAATGGTCCAACCGAAATTTTGGTCGATCATTTTCAACTTTTTTAATGCAAAATATTTAATTGCGCGAAAAGGACCCAAGTCTGTATATCGTGCATTCCAAAATAAACGCATTAAAAAACAGGCTAATTTATTACCGTAATGGGCTTGCGGTGTCATAGCCCCGCTTTCTCTTTGACCCAAAGCCCGCGATCCTATGACAAAATCATAACCCTCGTTAATAATCGGAGTGATGAGCAACTCTAATTGCTCCCCATGATCGCTGTGATCACCATCAATGAAAACAATGATTTCTGTTTCTGAATTTAAAGCGGCAATTCCTGCTAAGCAGGCCTGACCGTACCCTTTCTTAGGTTCGTGCACAACGCGACAACCAGCTTGCGTTGCAATCTCTGCTGTTTGATCTGTGCACGCATTGTCTACAACAATAATTTCATTAATAATATTTCGAGGAAGATCTTGAAGAACTTTAGGAAGAGATTTTTCTTCGTTAAAAACAGGGATGATAACTGAAATAAAAATAGGTTTAATAGACATAAATAATAGCTCTTAGCTCACAGCTCATGGCTCATAGCCTTTAGTAAAAAATATGAACTATGCACTATCAGCTATTACAATTTATTCAATACCGCGTTCAATATCATCCGTGATTTTGGTTCATTGCCTAGTATACCGACACGTATCACAAGTTTAGAAGAGCGTTCTGTTAATGCGGTAATATGGATCTGTATTTTCTTTCCATCATCAAACTCACCAGAAATATTGGCTGAATGCCGGTTGAGCGCGTCAGCTTTAACAAAAACACCCAAATCTTTTAAACCTTCTAAAGCGGCACTATGAACATTTTCTACAGGATATTCTAAATTCTTCTCTAAATCACCTTTAGCATACGCCATACTGCCTGCCCCTACAGCAGCCCCGACAATCAACGGCGCACAGCCAGAGGCTGCTATGAGTAAAAAACCCATTCCAAAATTAAAAACATAGTTTCGTAACAATTTATTCATTAATTCTCTCCATTTTTAAAAAATCCCTTTAAATGCCCTAATAAATCATCTAAATCTTTTTGTGTATGCATTCCAGAAACAAAAAAAGATTCCAAATCAGCCGGAGGCCAATAGATTCCAGCTTTTAATAAGTGCCAAAATAGTTGTCCATACCTTTCGCCACCTGCGGCGGCCAGGGCATCGTCATAATTGAGAACAGACTCTTTACGAAAACGAATACTCATCATAGATTTGTAATGGGCCATGTGAACACCCATATTATTTTTCTGAAAATAACTATTTATCGCCTCCGTGAATTCGGCACATTTTTTATTGAGACTCTTGTAAAAATCCTTATTAAGAAGCCGCAAGGCGGCAAGCCCTGCTTTCATTACGACGGGATTACCCGAAAATGTTCCGGCCTGATAAACTCCACCTTCCGGGGCTAAATGCTGCATAATATCCTTACGCCCGCCATAGGCACCAATAGGAAATCCACCCCCAATAATTTTGCCTAAACATGTCATATCTGGAATAATATTAACCTCAGACTGCACACATCCTGGATGTGTCCGAAAGCCTGTCATGATTTCATCAAAAATAAGTACAATGTTGTACTTTTTAGTTAGCTCTCGAAGCGTTTTGAGAAATTCTGTTGTCGCCGGAATCACGCCCATATTACCCGCCACAGGCTCGATAATAACGCAGGCAATTTTATCTTTGTGTTTTGTGAGGGTTTGCTCCAAAATTTTGGTGTTGTTGTACGGAAGGCTTATGGTATTTTGCATATGCGATTGCGGAATGCCTAAACTTGAAGACTCTTTAAGATTAGCCACCCCGGATCCGGCTTTGGTTAACAAATCATCAAAATGTCCGTGATAACATCCGTCAAATTTAACAAGAATATCCCTTTGCGTAAAACCCCGCGCCAAACGAATAGCACTCATGGTCGCTTCGGTTCCAGAATTAACAAAACGGATACGTTCAATCGAAGGCACCTGTTTAACAATATGTTCAGCAATACCAATTTCTTCCCGTGTTGTCGTGCCAAAACTCGTCCCCTTCTCAACCGCTTTCTTTGCGGCTAAGACCACATTACGATGAGCATGCCCAAAAATAAGTGCACCCCATGACAAACAATAATCCGTGTACGCATTATTGTCATAATCAAAAAGCTTCTGCCGTCGACCATATTTCATCACCAACGGATCGCCCCCCACCCCATTAAATGAACGGACAGGACTATTAACCCCAGCAACCATGACCTTCTTTGCCTGTTCGAAATATTTATTAGAATTTTGTGTTCTCATTTATTTAATCCGCCTTAATACATCCTGCGCATAATAAGAAATAATGATATCTGCCCCTGCGCGCTTCATAGATGTAAGACTTTCCAAAACAATATCTTTTTCATTAATCCATTTTTTCTGGGCCGCCGCTTTAATCATAGAATATTCACCACTGACGCTGTAAGCGACAATCGGTAAGGTTAATTCTTGTTTTAACATCGAAATGATATCCAAATAAGCGAGTGCCGGTTTGACCATAATTAAGTCTGCGCCTTCAGCCACATCCTGCTGTGCTTCCTTTAAAGCTTCGCGTTTATTGGCTGGATCCATTTGATACGTCTTACGATCACCAAATTGCGGGGAAGAATCTGCCGCATCACGAAACGGCCCATAAAAAGCGGAACTGTATTTGACCGCATACGACATAATAGCTGTATTGATAAAACTTTTACGGTCTAAATCTTCACGTATTTGTGCCACACGATAATCCATCATATCCGACGGGGCAACGATATCTGCCCCTGCTTCTGCATGAGCCAAAGCCATTTTACTTAATAATGGAAGTGTTTTATCATTATCCACATATTTATTCTGTACTACACCGCAGTGACCATGGGTCGTGTAGGCGCATAAACATACATCTGTTATCACCAGAAAATCCGGAAATTCCTTTTTGATCGCCTTAATTGCTTTTGGCACAATCGCATTTTTTGCATATGCCTGACTAGCCGTACTGTCTTTTTTATTTGTGAGACCAAATAATAACCCTGCTTGCCCGCCAACTTTCTGATATGCTTCAACTGCTTTGAGAATTTCATCCACCGAATACCGATAAATACCCGGCATAGAAGCAATCGCCTCCTTTTTGTGGCGACCTTCCACTACAAAAAATGGTTGAATAAAATCATCCGCTGATAATTGTGTCTCACGAACAAGACGGCGCAGCGTTTCTGTTTTACGTAATCGTCGGAATCGGTTCATAATTTAAAAGGCATGATGAATCATGCCCCTACCCGTGGTGGCCCCTCTCCGTACGGGCATGATTCATCATGCCCTTTATTACAATTTCATTTTGATACCCAGATTGCTCTAAATATTTCTGCGTTACTTTCCCTTTACTTAAAATTTCCCATGCCTTCGGAATGGTAGTGTAATCTTCTAAAAAATTCCTTACAGTCGAGGGGCTAGTAAAAAAGATTGTATCAATATCACCCACAGGTGGCAATGGCTTTTTTGCAGGTTTTATATTTTCGTACACGATTAACTCATCAACTTGAGCCCCTTGTTTACTTAATTCTTCACGCAAATAAGGATTAGGCAAAGCGGACCTGGGAAAAAGAATCTTTTTTCCTTTAACGTCAAACTGATTGACCATAGCAGCAAACAACCCTTGGCTGGTTTCTTCTTTGGAAATAAGCTCTGGGACAAAACCATATGACTTTAAAGCCTGCGCTGTATCATACCCAATCACAATAAAAGGCATTATTTTCAAACAGGCCGTATCGTAATCGTAATTTTGAAAAAGCGTAAAAAAATATTTCACAGAAAACCGACTCGTCAAAAGAATCATATCATAGGATGCCAAATCCTCTACCAAAGTCTGCACCTTAGATTGCTCCAATACCGCCGCTGATATCTCAATCATAGGAAAATGAATGATCTTGCCAAGAGAATTATATTTGGTAGGATTTGTACCTGTATAAAGAATATTCACAAAAATTTCACAGACTCATCGCCAACAATACGCTTGTTGTCGCTATTTTTTCTTTTTTTGCTTTTGGCTTGATAATAATTTCTACATCCCGGTCTAGGGCATTTAGTAATTCAAAAAGATAATCCAATGAAAACATACTGAGCTTACCATTCATCAAACAGGAAACTTTTGATTGAGGAATACCTAAAAGATGCGCAGCTTTTTTTTGTGTCAGCCCTAATTCTTTAATAATCTCCGATATACGGGACATAATTTGAGCACGAGCTAATACTCTTTCAGGATGTTTAACTCCAATATCCTCAAATATATTCCCGCTTCCTCTATGAATTTTTTCTTTTGTACTCATATTGTCACCTCACTTGTAATTTACTCACATAATTATTTAACAACCTGAGTTAAAAAACATGATGAAACAATCCTCGGGGGATTGCCTGTTTTTTTGAATGCAAACCCCCGATGATTGTTTATTTACTCACTCACAGAGCCTAACCTAAAAGTTCACAATCTTTCCAACGACAATCAACACAGGAGGGTCAAATTTTTGCTGTTTAACTTTTTCTTGAATATCAACTAAATTGCCTTTAATTACCTTTTCATCTGCACACGTGCCTTTAGAAATCAACATAATCGGTGTATCCTCTTTCCATCCGGCATCCTTCAAAGATTTGATGATTATGTCTAACTTCGTCAGCCCCATAAGGAAAACAATCGTATCGACATCTGGAATTTCTACTGCTTGAGGCTGAGTATGATCTTCCCCTTCTTTATATCCACTGACAAAGGCCACGGAAGACGCTATGCTGCGCGCCGTCAGAGGTATGCCTAAACTGGATGGAATGGCTGTCGCCGAACTTACCCCTGGAATAACCTGCACATCAATATGATACGCGCGCAAATATTCAATTTCCTCAGCGCCACGCCCAAAAATCAATGGGTCGCCCCCCTTAAGACGCGCCACCATTTTACCGGCCATGGCTTTTTCGCGAATCAATTTTGATAACTCAGCCTGTGGCATGGAATGGGCCCCCTTACGTTTGCCCACATTAATTTTTTCTGCCATGGATGCATACTCTAACACCGCATGCGGCGCCAGATAATCATACAACACACAATCGACCTGCTCTAAAAGCTTCTTCGCTTTAAGTGTCAATAATTCAGGATCTCCAGGGCCAGCCCCAACAAGAAAAACCTTCCCATAAGTACGCCGCACATCTACTTTAGAAAACAATTCAGCCAACTCCGTATCCTCTACTCGCCCCACAATCGCTAACTGCCCCTGCAAAGGTG
The DNA here is from genome assembly GCA_029261055.1 of Candidatus Omnitrophota bacterium. GTDB lineage: Bacteria > Omnitrophota > Gorgyraeia > Zapsychrales > Zapsychraceae > JAJDCA01. The sequence continues at coordinate 47,357 of JAJDCA010000011.1, forward strand.
TGGCTTCCCACGGCATAATATCCGTAATATGCTGTTCCAAGCCTAAACGTTTTAAAGCTACTGTCGCCACAATAGCACCATCACAATGCCCTGCTTCGACCAATTTAATCCGCTCATCAATGGTGCCACGAATATCTACAATATCAACATTAGCATTTAAGGCTTTAACCGATTGCTGACGCACCAAACTACTCGTACCAACCTTCGCCCCTTTGGGTAATTGATTAAACGGGACCTTCCCTACAAAGGCATCCGTTTCATCCGGGCTTTCGGTCAATGCAAAAATAGCGAAACCTTCCTGCATACGTTGTGGCAAATCTTTCGCGCTATGGATGGCAATATCAATTTTTTTGTTTAATAAGGCTGCATCTACAGTGTCGGTAAAGAAATTATCAGGAACATTTACATTGGTTAAAGATGTCTTTTTGTCCTTATCTCCGTTGGATTGATATGTACATCGCTCAAATTGCAGAGGAATATCCTGATTAGCCAAAAAATCTAAGATTTCATCAACCTGCTTAACAGCCAAAGGGCTAGCACGGGAGCCTATTTTAATTATTTTTGAATTATCCATGTTTATGATTATCTTTTTTACAAGTACACGCGAGAGGAAATGCAATATCGCTGGCACAACAGGGGATCATAACCGCAAAAATAGTAATAATAAAGACACTACCGACCCAATGAATCCAATCCACCATACCAAAACTAATCAAATAAAGAATCGAGGCCATACTGCTCACAAACACGTGTGCTGAGTGAGAATATTCGGTCGAACGCTCAAAAGCCTTATCCGCAAACACACCCGCTAAAATCCCAAAAATAGCAAATGGATACACAAGCTGCGGCTCTTCAATAATACAAATATGCACATGCATATCCGCCCCAAGAATCAACCCACCGATGTACGGGAAAAGAATGTCGCTGATCCCACAAATAGTGACTGACCCCACAAACCCCACAAACATCGCCTTAATCCAATTGCGTTCATGTTTCCAAAACATAGCGGTGGTCGCGACGGCACTTAACAATACATGCGCCGGATGAAACACATGAAATAATTCTTCCGATGCTTGAGGCAATAAATGTTCCGCTTGCATCAAAATCGCAAAAAACGTCAAAAACCCCATCACCACCAACCCCACACACACACCAAAAATCGAATACGGCAAATGATGCGCAAGCTCGACAAAAATATATTTGAATTTATTGTCTTTGTTCATGATTATCTTTATCCTCCTCTGGAGTAGACCTCATTTGACATCTTCCATTCGTACTTTTAAATATCTGGTTAAAGATACCATAGAAAAATTATTTACACAAGCAAACTCAGTCTTATTAGGTATATTTGCGATGCCGATTAGTAAAACTTAAACCGTAATGGGCTGGCCAGGCATCAGGAAAAGTTCGGCTAAAGTCAGAAAGGATGTCTTTACTTGAAAACCCCAAGAGCGGAAACATACTCGGAATTTGGATAATTTTGAGGATCACCGGCACAATGCCATCAATCAACATCGCCTCATCCGGCTGCTGCTCAAACGCCAAAGGCACCCCATTGCCATCCCGCTTGATTTGCATATCTATCATGGCCGGATCCAAATTAATCCCCCCGGTGGAAACATCTTTCACCGCTGTGGACATCGCGGTGTCTACCACTGTAAATTCGGCTTCTACCACCTTACCATTATTATTAGAAGCACCTATACCAGGATTAACACTTTTAGGTACATAAGGTGTTCGTTTACTGAGCTGAACAAGTGTACTTTTCCTTGTCGGCATGGGCACTTCACTTATTGCACTGCCAGCAATTTCCTTTTGATTCTCTTTCATATCCTTCACGATTTCATTGATATCCAGCACCCTAATCAAAAAAATATCCTTCGTACTATCCGCCTTATAATATTTCATAAAAGGTTTCTTTTCCAAAAGCGATCTCATATTTCCTATTTCTGCTTTGAGGTAAGTGTTTGGTAGTATAAATTCTGAAGAGTATGGAAGTCCTTTAAATCCGTCATCTAATTTTATCTTAAAAATAATGTCGTTTTCTTTTGAAATTTCTTGAATTTTTGCAAAGACGGCCTCAAAACTAGGTCTTATTTTATTACCTCCAATGGCAGAGGCCTCATATCCTGTCCAAGTAATAAGTCTATTCTCTCCGAAAAACTTACCATTCCTATCATAATAAAGATGCTGCACAATTTCTTGTTTTTCAAACATATCCAAAATTTGAGGATTGATATCCTGCATGTAGTGTTCCAGCAATGACTTACGTAAATCTTGATTTTTTATCCCTAAAGACGTCCTCATTTTTTGCCGCAAACCTGCAACATTAGATAATCTTTTTTTGTTGCCTTTTATAAAATTAATTCTCAGCAAAGAAACATTGCTTTCATTGAACAATATAAATTTTTTGTCTTTAATCTCCCCTGCATTATTTCCCTTTGAATCCTGTGCTATAAAAGTGCCCCCCACCTCATTGGCTAACCAATGAAGCATTGAAACTAATGCGCGAATATCCTCAGTCGTTTCGATATCCGAATTTTCTTGACCTTTTTCATAAAAAATCAACCCATCACCATCTGACCTATCCTCACTAAGATCATCTACCTGTACACTTGTGTAATGTAATATTTTACGTTCTGCCTTCAAGTCTCTCTTCATGGCATCTATTTTTTTCTCTGCTGAGGCTGGAAGAGACAACTCTGTGTTTATTTTTGGGGAGACTTCTGAATTATCAGCACTGATTTCTGCATGGTCCACCTTAATAATAAAGTTGTCGTTTTTATTTAATGCCATGGCCTGATCGGGAGTAATGCTGGCTAAATCATCTCTCACTTCGTCGAATTGCCCAATAAATAATCCACCTGAAAAATACTTCCTGGGGATGACCTGTTCGGTTACAGAATCATAATCTTCCTTGATGAAATCGTATGCGCCTTTTTTGAACGACTCAACATACTGCGCGTAAATCTTTTGACTAATTTGTTTATCTTGCGTATCTACGCCCAAGGTTTTATTTTGATTTACGTAAATCTTCCCTAATAAACTTTCTTGCAAATGATCCTTGTACCATGTGGCTAAAATGACGGAATTATAAATTTGCCGTAATTTGGCAAAAGTTGTGCCTTCGTTGACTTCTTTTTCGATGGCTGGAATGAGGATTTCACGGATGATTTCTGTGGATATCCCTCGCAACTGATCTTTATTGGAGGTTGCTCGGGACTCGGCATTGATTTTATTTTTGTTCAATGCCTCGTAATCTTCCTCCAACATCACCTTAAGATGACTACCCACCACAAAAGCGCTCGCTTCATGCTCATACACCTCAGCCTTCTCCGGTACGATCCATATCTTGTGAAAGGTATCCATGGGGATATCCGTCGTGCCAAACTGTGCATACGCTTTTTCGTAAACCTTATTCCAAAAGTTTTCTCCAAGATCTTCTTCCGGAAACATCAAAGAGGCTGTGAGCTGTTTGAGCATGTAATCTTGGGCCAGCAAATCCCGCCCCATTTTGGTATCTCCAAAATTATCTGGAATCACACGGTCTTTTTCATATGGGGAAAGATTGACCCACATATCTTCATTAGGTATGGTCAGGGCAGCTAAAAAATATTTGATTAATGTAGTAGATTCGATTTTTAAGGCATCGCCTTGGATATTTGTATCGCCTGTATTGACAATAAAATCGATCTGCAAAGGATTTTCTGGATGCAAGGTGAGGCCATTAATGAGAACTGGCGCAAAACCATCCGTGGTCGACACCATCGTGCCAGGGATTGGTAAATTCAAGACCGTCTGGGGCAAAGCCTGCGCGTAAACCGCATTGGGTGGCACAATAGTGGTCAACGTAAAACTGATTGCCATCAAAACAGATAAAACCCTGAAAAATAATTGAAATTGCCGTTTTTCCATGTAAATATGCTCCATCAAAAAAATCGCCTTTCGTCGATAACCCGAAGGCGTACTTTCGGTGCCGATAGGAACGTTTTACCTTCCGGCAGGCAGATACTTTCCTATGCGGTAAAAGAGGTATCTCTAAAGTGTAACATATTCACAGGATGAATTTCAAGGAACTACGATTCGATGAGTTTTTTGATCTCGGGGAGGTGTTCGCGGGCGGCGGCTTCACCATTTTGGATGAGCTCTTTGCCTCTATCCAGCTCATACCACTTGATTCCAACTAAATCAGGATGGATGTTAACATCGGCTTGCAGGGCGCTTTGTTCGGCAATCACATACTCAGAAGCCTGGAGTGTACTAACAATAATATCGGAAATATTGGGATTAAATACTTTTGCCATAGCCCGCCCCAAACGAAAAGATAAGAATTTTAACGGGGCCTTAAAAAATGAAATTTTATTTTCTTGTTCCATTTTATGCTGCGATATGTCAAAACCTTCGGAGACATCATCCGGGGACTGAAGGACATTAACCGCAATAATTTTCTTAATACCCAAAGCGGCCAACACATTAGTCGGCAAGGGATTCAAGACACCCCCATCAATAATAATTTGATCCTTCTTTCGAATAGGCTCGATAACACCGGGAATAGCAATGCTTTGACGTACGGCATCCACAATAGAGCCTCCATTGATCACAATTTCTTCCCTGCGCGTCAAATCATAAGAAACAACCTTAAATGGAATGGTTGTACTGTAAAACGTGCGATTACCCAAATATTTCTTCAGCCAACGCTTAATCAGTCGCCCACCAATCAAGCCGGAAACCGGCAGAACCGGATCACAAAGCTTAAGAATATTCCGCTTCTTTTCAAATTCTCGTGCAATTTTTTCGAGTTCATCTGCATTTTTTCCAGTACACCACAGACTGCCGATAAGTGCCCCCATACTGCTGCCAGCCACCACATCAATAGGAATATCTTCCTGCTCTAAAACACGAATAACCCCCACATGGGCTAACCCTAAGGCCGCTCCTCCTCCTAAAACAAGCCCGACCATAACCCCACCGATTTCACGTGCGATGCGCCTTACCGCTCGTGCGTATTCACATTTCGCAGGGCACCGCAAAAACGACAAAGATTGTGAGGCAACATCTACAGAAAACTCCGCCCGTTCTATGAACGGCAGCACCGTGTATACTTCATAATCAATAAATTTATTAATCTCTTCAAAGGAAAGATAAACCTTAGCATGCAGGGCACGAATAATGACCCGCACTTTCTCTTCTCGAAAATTCTCTTTAAACCCTTCTTGCAAACGATCAACTACCCGACGAATCAGTGTTAAATCTTTTTTCCGGTCAAAGACGATCAAATGTACCAAATCAGATTGCGTGAGTGCCTCCAGAACAACATCGTCCATTTCGTTCGGCAAATCCACCACGACATAATGGTAATCCCCCACCAAGGCCGTCACAAAAAGACTGATTTCTTTTTTTAAGGACGCCTTTGGTTCAGCCCCCGTCGTTTTTTCCCCGGCATCAAAAAAAACGTTTAACAAACTAATCTGTAATTCATCTTTAATTACATGTTCCATAACCTGTTGATGGTCCCCAACAATGTCATAGATATCCACCGCTGGATACCGCCAACGTGGGGTAGCATCTTTTGGGGAAGAGCCTGTCGGATCGACGGCCGTATTTTGTTTGGAATGGATGCTTACAAAAATTACATTTTTACCAGTTTCTTTTTGTAAATTTAAGGCTAAATTAATCGCATAGGCTGAACTGCCCGTCCCCTTCACAGGACTGTACACTGAAATAATCTTGCTTTCAAAAACCGACTTCTTTCCCTGAACCTTGCTCCGCATACGCCGTGATAATGTCTCGCTGAATTCCAGGCCCAGTTTTGGGACAGCCTTTAAGATAGCTTGAAAATCATCCCGCGTGATTTTAAGTATCACCGAGTGATTAATCGCCTCAAAATTCAGAGAATGATTCTCGCCAGTCAGGATGGAAAGAATACCAAAATACATGCCCCGGTGGATAAACTCAATATTCCCTTTTTCCCTCTGCTCATTCAAAGAATACGCCTGCAGGCGACCAGAAATTAGGCAATAAAAAAAATCAGGAGGAGATCCTTCTTTACAAATCAAATCGCCTTTGTCGTATTCGGCAATAATTGATTTACGCGCGATCCGTTGAATCTCTATCCAATTTAATTTGGCAAAGGCGGGTATCTGCTTAACAAGGTTAAAACGATTAATAAACGAAGACATATTAGTCATATTTAAATAATAATCTCATTCTCCATCCAAACATATTCTTCGGCTAACAACTTTTTAGCAACGGCGAATGCCTGGCGGTCATTGTTCTTTTTATTCCCTTTAAAAAAACCTTCAATTCGCTTACGGGCGTCTAGACAAAAGAGATCCGCTAAGTCGACGGAATTTTTCTTACCCTTTTCATGCTTAACCAAATGATTAGCATAACTACAGGTTGAAGAAATAGCGAAAAGCTCGACACCGATATCCACAAGACGATTGAGCACAGACTGTTTGGACTCAAGCTTTTTTTGATGTATCATCATTTGATGAAAGACCATCCTGGCCAGCCGTTTACTTGTTTTTTGAACATAATACATATGCTTAGCTAGACGAGAATCGACCTCACCAAACGAAGGAATCGCCGGCAGCCATTGTTTGGGATACCAAAGCGCATAATGCCCCATTAGCCCCATTAAACCTTTGAGCATGGCTCCAGGCGACTTGGCATACAAAAGAGGTTTGGACAAACTCAAATGCGGATCCAGGGCCTCACGCGCCATAAACAGATGCATAATATCAGACGTCCCTTCAATAATCAGATTAATCCGTACATCACGCAAAACACGTTCGACCGGCCAATAATCCATACCACGCTTTTTAAGGGAATCACATTGTTCATATCCCTGCCCGGCACGGATCTGTAAAGTCTCATCCACAATAATCCAAGAATGGTACGTACAAAAATATTTCGCAATCGCCGCTTCAAGACGAATGTCTTTCTTTTTGTCATCGGCCATAGCTGAGGTAAGCCACGTCATGGCTTCCATGGCAAACGTATGACTGGCAATGTAACCAAGCTTAAGGGCCACACTCTCATGTTCCCCAATAGGACTACCCCACTGAACTCTCTTGGCAGCCCAGGACCGGACCACATGCGTGCACCACTTGCCTACGCCTGTAGATGCGGCTGGCAAGGTTAACCGTCCGGTGTTCAGAGTCATAAGAGCCAATTTAAGCCCTGTCCCCTCACCTAAAATAATATTTTCTTTTGGGACTTTAACATTATTAAAACGAATAAGACCATTTTGAATCCCATGTAATCCCAAGAATTGACAACGGTGAAGAATTTCAAACCCAGGCTCTTTAGTTTCGACAATAAAAGCTGTAATTTGTTTACGTTCTTTACCACGGACAATTTTCGGCGGCGTAACGGCCATAACCACAACGACACCGGCAATGAGACCATTAGTACACCATAATTTTTCACCATTAATGACATAATGATTGCCATCTTCTGTCGGTGTGGCGGTGGTGGACATATTTCGGGGGTCAGAGCCAGCTTCAGGTTCCGTGAGGGCAAAAGCTGAGACGACGCCTTCGGCAAACATCGGAAGATATTTCTTTTTCTGTTCGTCTGTCCCAAATAATTTTAACGGTTGCGGAGCCCCAATACTCTGATGTGCTGAAAGAAGCACCGCCGTTGAACCACAATAACTGGAGACCATTTGCATAGCACGATTGTAATTGTACTGACTCATGCCCAGTCCACCATATTCCTCGGGGATCTTAATGGCAAATGCCTTCAACTCAGCTAAACCCTTCATCACTTTATCAGGAATTTCATAGGTCCGATCAACTTCATCCGGATCAAGATTCTCTTTAAGAAACTTTTCCAGCTTCTCCAAAAATGCATCCCCTTTTTTCCTATCCTCTTCTGACTGCGCTGGAAATGGATGAATCAAACGCCAATCCGGATTCCCTTGAAATAATTGCAAACCAAAACTCGGATGCGTCCACTCCTGTTCCCGCGCATCTTCAGCAAATTCTAATGAAGCCTTTTTTTCTGCACTGATATTTTTATCGTACATACTCATGGGGCTATCTCCTTTTTTTTAAACTTCCAAAATACCTTTAAAAGTATCAAAAATCATTGTTATCCCTTTATTTCTCTTCTACTGAGGAGCTGCGAACAAATAACATTTTAATTTCAAAGTTGATTAGCTAGCAAAACAAAAACTACTAATCAAACGTTTATTTATGCGCAATCTCTTAAAGCGTAGCATATTGCATAGATATTAACAAACAAATCTGATTAATTTTGCGCCTCTAACACCACTAATGTCTCAACATGTTTTGTCCTTGGAAAGAAATCAAATGGGGTAACTTTACGAATCGCCCAACCAGCCTCACAAAAACCAGCTAGATCTCGGGCGAGGGATTCAGGATTGCAGGAAAGATACAGGATATGCTGGAAGGTTTTGGCATTTTTGAAAAATTCTAAACTTTTTGGGCTTAGGCCGGCTCGCGGAGGATCGATGATGGCCACTTGATGTTCACTATTTTCCATCGTAAGGACCTGAGGCAATTGATCTTCTACTCGCCCTTCTTTAATTTCAAAACGCGGCAGCTGATGGAATTGCACATTGTACCGGGCCAAAGTAAGCGAAGCTTTATTTTCTTCAATAAGAATGACTTTCTTCACCTGATCGTACAAACCGATGCCGAACAAACCCACCCCACCGTAAAGGTCAAATAATACCGTTTCTTTATTTAAAAAATTGAATTGGCTCAAATGCTCAAACAACTTAGGTAAGATCGAAAGGTTTGCCTGAAAAAAAGTTTCCATAGCGTAAAAGACTTTTCGACCACTAACTTCAGTCCACATGTAATCCTTGGGATCCATCCTAAGGCTTCTCTTCCCGATTCCGCCCCAAGATACACGCCCCTCATCACCCGTTCGTACCACTAAATTAGCATTACGATATTTTTCCGGAAGCTTCGCAATAGCTTGTTGTTTCAACTCTGGAATAAACTGTGCAATAGGCTCATCCGCAATCAAACAGTCCTCAATCGGCAATATCCCTCTCTTCTCTTTTGGCGTAAAACCGATCAGAATTTTATTCTCTCTAGTCCGCACTAATTTAAAATCCATACGGTGACGGTAATGAGTAAATCGGGGAGAAGCAACGATGGACTCAAAGACATTTTCCGAGGTAATATCGGTAAAAAGGCTCTTTAATAACTCTTCTTTAATACACAACTCTTCTTCGTAAGAAATATCTTGGTAGGCACATCCCCCACATTGACCAAAAACCGGACAAATTGATTTTTGCATAAAAACTTTACCTTATTTTAAATGACTGGATCATCTTTTTGAATGGCTCGACAAACTGGTCGAAATCGTCTGCGGTGGATGTGAAGGTGATTTGGTAGGCAGTGAGACCGTCAACGGTCCAAACACTCATGTATTTTAAATCAACATCAGGATTTTTGGCTAAGAAGATAAATTGATGCGCTGGTCGTCTAGATAAATTTGTGGGACTGCTATCCACTATTTCAATACTTTCCTTAAAGACGACCTCCATTTGTTTAATGGCTAATTCTGTGTATTCTTCAAGATTCATCGGAGTGTCGGACAAATTTTGGACGACAACGCTGACATTCTCTTTAAATATGTCTAGGTCATTTTCAATCCCTGAAATAAAAATAACCGGCAACTCATCTCCTTTATTTTCTTCATATTTCCAGGATACAGGATATTTAATTGAAAATCCATACTGCGGATGGGTGTAGTTCCTGAGGCGACTGCTATCCCCCAAAAATTGAAAAATAAAATAACCGCTAATGATGATGACACCAAGGGCTCCAATTACAAGGAGAGGAATATTTTGTCGTCTTTTCATGAAATAAACTACCTCGAGGAATTAAATCTGCTTTGGAGATTGGCATAACAATTTTTTTGGCCAATCTTTTAATTAATTAAAGAAACTGCTTCCTGTCTCTCTCAACTTCAACAAATAGTCACAAGGTTTGAAGCGGTCGGCGTGAAGTTCTTTGGCGAAGTATTCAAGGCTGGCGATGATATTCTCGATACCGACACTGTCGGCATAACGGAGAAGGCCACCGCGAAATGGAGGAAATCCGGTTCCAAAAATCATTCCGGCATCAATGGCCGAAGATTTATCAACTAATTTTTCTTCTAAACATTGTGCGGCCTCATTAATCATCACATACACTAAACGTTGACGGCATTCATTAGCGTTCAACTCACCGGAGCCATGAACTTTTAACATGCCAAAAATTTTTTCATTAGGTACACGTTTTTTTCCATGAATGTAAAACCCTGATCCGGATTTCTTCCCCAATAAACCTTTGGCATAAACCTTTTCAAAAATATCAACCGCCTTAAACCTTTCGCCTAACCCTTGCTCCAAAATATGCAAAACCTTAACCCCCACATCTAACCCTACCTCATCGGACAAAAGCAACGGCCCCATAGGCATACCAAAATCAGTCATGATTTTGTCAATTCTTTCCATGCCTCCACATTCTTCCAATAGGCGGCCGGCTTCATTGATGTAGGCCAACAAAATACGATTAACAATAAATCCACAAGAATCTTTAACCAAAATTGGCGTCTTGCCCAATTGTTTGATGAGCTTCAATGTTGTGACAATTGTTTCTTTGGATGTTTGCGGTGTTGTAATCACTTCGACGAGCGGCATGCGATGAACAGGGTTAAAAAAATGAATTCCAATAACCTTACTAGGATCTTTAGTTTGGCTTGCCATTTCCGTCACAGATAAGGCCGATGTATTCGTCGCTAAAATGGTATCTTTTCCAGTGACTTCGCTGAGTTCCTTAAACACTTTTTTCTTCAAATCCATATTTTCGACAACTGCTTCAATAACCAAATTTACATTTTTAAATCCACTGTAATCTAGTGTCCCCGTAATATGCGCCATTTTGAGTGTTGCTTGGGCTTTTGTTAAACGACGCCTTTTTGTAGCTGAATGAAAAACTTTGGAAGCGGCTTGAAATCCCTTGGCCACAGCATCCAGATTAATATCTTTTAACCGCACCCAAATATTTTTAGCGCTAAACAATTGCGCAATGCCACCCCCCATGATCCCAGCCCCTAGCACCGCACATTTGTCAATCGATTGAGGCACAATGTCGTCCGCCCCTTCGCATGTCAGCTTTTTGTATTCTTCTGAAAGATAAAAAACTTTAACACAATTCTTCGAAATATCCGTCACGGCCAATTTTCCAAACGCGGCTGATTCCATGTCCATGACCTTGCGACGATTGGTCATGTAAAATGTCTCTTTAATAAGATCAATGGCCCTCAACGGGGCAGGATAAAATCCTTTAGTTGTTTTTAAAACATTCTTACGGGCCTGACTGACAACAATCGCTTGCCCAATTAAGGAATGATCCAAAAATCCGAGGAAGCCTTTTTTCTTTTTACGGGGAAATCGATTTTTAAGCTTTTTTCCTCGATGAACATCGGCCATAAAATCAAGAATGTGTTGATCAAGCCCCTTTTCCGTGACTATCCTGTCCACAAGACCGATCTTCAGAGCCTTATTCCCTGAAATAGGCTTGCCGGTCAGGATCATTGTCAAACCTTCGGAAAATCCGACAAGACGCGGCAGGCGCCACGTTCCACCAAATCCAGGGACAAAACCAAGATTAACTTCAGGCAAACCGATGCGGACTTTAGAATTACATGTGGCCATGCGAAATTTACAGGCCAGCAATAATTCACAGCCCCCGCCTAAAGCAACACCATCAATCACGGCTATCGTCGGCATGGGAAGATCTTCCAATTTATTCAGCACATCCTGCCCCGCCTTGGCTTTAGCTTGGCCGTCAAGAGGATCGGTAATATCTTCAATTTCTTTAATGTCAGCTCCGGCAATAAAAACATCTTTCTTTTTGCTCACAATGAGCAAAGCAGAAATATCTTTTTTCACTTTGACTTCATCTAATAAGACATCCAAACGCTTAATATTCTCCGCGGTCAAAAGATTGACCTTAGAATCATCCTGATCAAACTCAATAATGCCGAAGTCGTGTTGTTTTTTAAAAGTAAGTGACATATTTTTTTAAAGAGGTAAAGAAGTAAGAAACAAGAAGCAGAGAAATAAAAATCAAAAACTGTATTTCTCTAAGTCTCTGTTTCTTATTTTTTTGTTTCTTGTTTCTCTACTTCTTGCTTCTCTGCTTCTATTCCCCTATTACCGTTCTAAAATCACAGCTGCCCCTTGCCCTCCCCCAATGCATAGAGAGACAAGGCCTGTGTTAAGATTATTACGTTGCATATGTTTCAAAATGGTCAAAATCAAACGCGCGCCGGTTGACCCGACGGGATGACCCAAGGCAATGGCGCCACCATTAACATTTAATGTCTCAGGATCAATAGCACCCGTGTACCCTTCATAGCCAAATTCTTTGGTAAATTTTTCTGATTCTAAAGCTCTTAAACACGCCAACACCTGGGTGGCAAAGGCTTCATTGATTTCAACCGCCTGCATATCTTTCAAACGCATATCTGCTTTCTTCAATACTTTTGGAATTGCATGCGCGGGGCCGATGCCCATACGATGCGGTTCCACGCCGGCGTTGGCAAAAGCGCGGATAAATCCTAACGGCTCAAGGCCTAATTCTTTAGCTCGTTTTTCGGTCATGATCAACAAAGCCACGGCACCGTCGGTAAGTTGACTAGCATTGCCCGCCGTCACCGTACCGGCACGGCGGTCGAATACGGTTTTTAGCTTGGCCAAAGCTTCCATGGTCTGTCCTTCACGTGGGCCATTGTCATCTTCAATCGCTTTTTTGTATTTTGGTCCGGGGATGACTGGTATTATTTCTTCCCTTAATATTGCACGCGCCGCCACGGCTTTTAAATGGCTTTGCAATGCAAACTCATCCTGCTCCTGTCGTGTAATACCGAATTCTTTGGCTAAAACCTCAGCGGTTTGTCCCATGCCAAGTCCACACACGGGATCTGTAAGACCTAACATTAAAGCCGCACGCGGGGCTAAATATTTAGGACGAATCTGTCCCAAAACCGATAGTTTAGCTCCAAATGTTTTGGCGCGTTGAAACTGAAAAAGGATTTCCTGCATCTTCTTGGTGAAATGAAACGGAATATTACTCATCGACTCTGTCCCACCGACGAGATAACAGTCCCCTTCTTTGGCCATAATCTTTATCGCCGCCTGGGTCGCCGATTCAATGCCGGAGGCACAATTACGATGTACAGTAAAAGCAGGTATGTTTTGAGGAATGCCGCTTAACAAAGCGATCACACGCGCAATATTGGCGGCATCAGCTGGCTGACCAACATTCCCGAAGATAACTTCATCAATGACATTCAGGTCAATCTCTGTACGTTCAATAAGCTCCCGCGTCACAATACGCCCTAATTCCTGGGCGCCTAAATTATTAAAGGCTGTGCCCATTTTGCAAAAAGGCGTGCGCACTCCGTTGATGATAGCTATTCTAGACATTTTTGTATTTTAAAGTATTAAGAAGTAAAGAAGTAAGCAACAAGATGCAAAGATTTTTCTCTACCTCTTGCTTCTCTGCACCTCTACTTCTTATTTCTTGCCTCTCTGCCTCTTGATTCTTTAATTTTTCGGTCTCGAATCAATAATGCGTTTATCTTTATTGGCGGTTTCTAATTCTAATCTCTTGACGATTTCTTCGCGGGATACAAAATAAATGGCATTCGGCGCTAATTCTGTTGCCAAAAGCATTTCGCGTTTAATTTCTTCTTCAAGCTGATCCTGTGCATCAGTATCTCTAACACAAACATACACTACTAGTTCATCCATTTCAAATGGATCATTGTTTTTTTTGCGAATCTCAATCTGCCAGTCATCAATCATTTCAACGTCTGAAAGGATTGCCGTGAAATGATTTAAATTTACAAGTGCTCCTTTAATTTTTGTCAGCTGCAAATCTTTGATGTCAGAAAGCCTTGTGATATCGCTGGAAATGCGTGTCACGTGACGGCCACAATGTGGACAGGGTTCGTGGGTAATGCCGCCTTTAACAAAATCGCCGGTACGGTAACGAATCACCGTGCTGGCGCGTGAATCTAAAGATGTGTACACTAACTCGCCGTCTTCGCCTTCCCCCTTAACTTCTCCTGTCTTAGGGTCCACCACTTCAAAAATTTCTTTGTCTGCATACAGATGGTAACCGCTGGAAACATCAATCGCCGTCGGACACTCGGCCCAGGCACATCGGGCTTCTGTGAATCCGTAAGTACCGAACACCGAAACATTGTTTGCCCCCATCGACTTTAATAATTCCGCAAGCTTAGCTTTAAACGCTGGAGTAATTCGTGAAGCCCCCAAGACAACTTTTTTAATTGAATCCATCTTACATCCTTTTTCCTTAGCTGCGCGCAGAACATGGTACACGTAACTCGGTACACCTAAAAGAATGGATGGTTGCATTTTAAGAATAGCGGCAATATTACCTTCGGTCCCCATGGTCTTGCCTCCACCTGTGCTTAAGGTAAGGGCACATGATTCAAAACCACCACAGACCACTTGCCAAAACGCTAAATGCGGGGCATACGGAAACATATTAACAAGCTTTTCTGATGTCTGAATGTCAAAAAGCGTCAGCATACGCGCCCCAAAGATATGCAGGTTTCGCATGTCGTGATTGCTGTACAAAAACGGAACAGGTTTATTGGTCGTGCCTGTCGTAAAAGTCATAAACACCGGACGAAATTCGCGGCTAATTTTTTCTTCGGTGTATTTGCTGCCATGTAAAAGAGAACTTCCGGCTAAACGCAATAATTTCGACTTTGGCCAATAGCGCCGAATCTTCTCTTTATCCGGCTGCAAAACAAAATTCTTAAATGTCTCCCCTTTTTGCTCCTCCTGCTCAACAAAGTCTAATTTAGAACTCAACGGAATCTTGGAAAGATCTTCTACAGTGCGGATGTCTTGGGGATTAATATTGTTTTGATCAAAAATCTTTCGGTAATGCGGACTAAATGGATAAACGTAATGATTAATAAATTGATGCAGCTTCTTATTCTGAAGCTCACGCCTTTGCGCGTAAGTTAAATCCTTAACATTTTTCCATGGATCCATATTTAGTAAGCCTCGCTTTGCTCGGCAACTTTAGTGTCGCTCGTGACTCGGGACGTGTGACTCGTTTTTTACGCGCGACGCGTCACGAGCGACGCATCACTTTTAAATTCTTAATATTAAGTATACCTCAGTCGTCGGCGGATACAATTAAAATCACAGAAATTATTCGACAAATACACCCCGGGGGTTTGCCTTCAAACAACCCAGGCAATCCCCCGGGGCGTATTTGTGGTTGCCTCAATCCGCAACCATTCCCAATGTCTGAAGGCTAACTACGGGAAGCATACGGATGATCACCGGTGTAAAACCGGTAATCGGCATCGTCTCAAGCGCTTGCCAATCAAATTCCTGACACCCTCCTGCCGCCTCATCCTCCTCCAAACACGGCACCCCAGCAAACACCCCATCAAATCCCACCCCATCCCCGCGCGTCTCCAACTCCAACAACCCCGGGTCAAAATCAATCCCACCTGTTTTTTGAGGGCGTGAGGTAATATTGGAATTAAGCATGGATCTATCGTTACGAACATATCTATTGCCATCAGACTTAGATTTTATTCCTCTAAGAGCTAACTGCCCATGTAATATTTCTTTTGCATCATCTCTGATCCATCCCAACACTTCATATGTAGTTCCGTAATAAACTTTTTGGCCTTTAACAATTTCAACAATCAAGTCTTCAACTTCATGCCGCCTATTTTTTAATTCATACCCGTCTAATTCTTTAGCCAAATTTCCTGCCAATTCCATCTCGGCAAAATTTAAATCATCATGCATAGTGCCGTGCAGCCGTAAAAGAAACGCTCCGGCATCTTTACTGATTTCTCCACCATGAAAATAATAGTAGACATAGGCCGCCAACAAAGCCCCTCTACCGTAAGCATCCACATCAAATTCTGAACCACTCAAATTCTGTTTTATGTATTCTTTGTCATCCATCCATAAATTTGATTCTAGATAGGGAATACCTCGCAATTTAGCATATGTTGCATGCGGCGTTTGTTCCCTTTGAACACTTTCTATTCCACCTGGATACCATTGTCCTAAAAACGCATTTAATATTTCTACTTTTTTTTCATGACTATCTGCAGGCTCTAATTCTAAATAAACACCCTGTGCCTGGGCTAATAACCATCGGATATCATCATGCGCCTTAATGCCAATTGAATCAAATTCAGAAATATTACTATCTGCAATGTCATGTGCAAATTCATGAGTTGCAACCTTAAAAATGTCACGAATATCTGTCACTCTCAGATCAATTCCCTCGGCAGCTACTTTTTTAAAAGGCCACCATTCTGGCCCGCTATGAGAAACTCCTCTAATATTAGGAATATCAATGTATCCAACATACCCAACTTTGTTTAAAATTTTGAGTATTTTTTTCCTTTGCAAATCATCGGTAATTCCATAACTGAATAAATTGTAATTCTTAACAAATTGTGCCACTTTTAAAATGTAATATTGAAAAGTAAGACTGGGAGTTGCTGTAGAATCTTCCTCAAAAACTTCCACCATCCGTGCATAAGCATATCCTTGTTGAATATCCTCACTTTTTTCTTCCAAAGGCTTAATTATTTCTTCAAGTTCATCTGGGGTAATTTTCTTTTCCATGGCCCAATTAATTAGATTGTCAATTTTTTCCAAATTATTTCGTTCATATGGATCCTTGATATCCTTAATGGCTACCTGACCAAATCTTTTTTCATTTGTCATGATTTTCTTAGCTTCTTTTTTAGAAAAAAACATAGCCGCTCTTTCTGTTAAACTTAAAGCTTTGGCTTCTTGGGAAACCATCGTTGGAGATATTAAAATCCCTGCAATGGAGGCAATCAAAATAGATTTCTTCAACGAAGGAACTTTAGTAAAAACCGAATTAATTAAGATCAACTTGCCTTTTTTGATCAAATCTCCAGTGTATTCTAGGAATCGGGTAATCTTGCCTTGATGCGTGAGGTCACCTTTTTTAATCACTTGCATAGCGAGGTCTTTGAATTGGAATTTCATCCCGCCAGAGAAATATTTTCTGGGAATGATGGTTTCTGTTACGGGGTCGTAGTCTTCGCGGATGTAGTCGTAGACGCCGGTTTTGAAGGCTTCTAGGTATTGGTTGTAGATTTTGTGTTTGATGTCTTTGTCTTCGACATCAACTCCCTCGACTTTATTTTGTTCCACATAAACTTTACTGAGAAGATGTTCCTTCAAATTGCGTTTGAACCATGTGGCCAGGATCATGGAGTGGTAGATTTGACGGAGTTTGGCAAAGTGCGCGCCTTCGTTGACTTCGTGTTCAATGGCGGGAATGATGATTTCACGGATAATGGATGTCGTAGGGGCAGCCCCCTGTGGCTGCCCGCCATATTTATGGTGAGGCTGTCCTTCTAACCGGGCGGGCACGGGGGCCCGCCCCTACATTATTAGACGCGGCAAGGTAATCCTCCTCCAACATCACCTTCAACCGACTCTCCACAACAAACACGGCATCTCCATCCTCATACACCACCGCTTTTTCCGGTACGATCCAAACTTTGTTAAACGTATTCACAGGAATATCCGTAACGCCGTATTGTTCATACGCCTCCTCATGCACACGCTCCCAAAATTCTTCGCCGAGCTCATCTTCCGGATACATGAGAGATGATGTGAGTTGTTTTAAAAGGTAATCCTGGGCTAAGAGGTCTCGTCCCATTTCAGTAATACCAAAGGCTTGCGGGATGATGCGGTCGGATTCATACGGAGAAAGGTTGATAATCATATAGAAGGCTTCCCCCCATAACCGTTGTGGGTTATGTTAGTGGTTGTTAACCAATTAAGGATAAACCTTAAAAAAGGAGGAAGCCATGAAGTATTTCGTAGGAATTGACTTGCACGGAACAAAC
>JAJDCA010000012.1 GCA_029261055.1 Candidatus Omnitrophota bacterium
TTCGGTTTGTGTTTGTCATGATGTCCAATAGGTTCCTCCTTAAGGCTATTATAGCCTTCTTAGAACGTATAGGCAATTTCGCCTTACGCTGATAGTTAATTAACCTTTGGACTTGAGGACACTATCGCTGAAAAAACGGGATTCTTAATGCTGTTGGTTGGTGATCCTTAAATGCAGCTGTTTCCTCTAATTGTTCTTTTACACTATTCCTTAGTAGAGTTAAATTACCGGAGCCGAACTTAATTATTTCGATAAGAGCTCCTTCCGAGTCCGCTTTATCCAAGATATCATTCCTTGTACTTTCACTCATACTATCCGCTGTTTCTAAAACCGATGCCACTTTCATCTTTTTATCTAAATCCTCAAAAATTTCCTCAAGGGCAGATATGAGGGTTTGCGTGAGCATGGCCGCATTAGAAAGAACGTCTATAGCAATCTCTGGATTTATGATGGATTCATACTCTTCTTCTATTAAAGGTTTTTTTATTACTCCCTCTTTAGCTTGTTTGATTAAAATTCTTTTATCGAAAACCTTCCAAACTGCAAATTTTATTATCTCTTTATCTTCAGTATATTTTCCTAAATAAATTTCGATATCCTCATTATCTATAATTTTCGTAATTTCTTGTGGCCCACCAGCTAACCTCATTTTGAACTTCCCCTCTTTAGTGGACAGCCTGTAAAGTTAGATTAATCTATTTTCATATTATTTATCCCTTAATAGATACTGATCTACATCATCCATTGCTTGAATTTTCCTGTTAAAAATTTCTTTTGTTTTGTTCTTATGGGACTGTTGCAAAATAAATAAAATTTTAGAAAAATCGTTCCCGAAGGTTTTGGACATACCTTGCTTAATTTCATCTAAATTCTTTGTTAAACGTCCATTTGATGGATCAACTAACTCAAACCAACCGTTTTTTATCATTTTCTGAAAAACATCATTTGCATCGAGTCCGACGTTTGAAAACTGATGTTTTGCAACAGTACCATTATAGCTTTCTGCTGCGATATCTCTTAAAATAAACAATAAATTATCAAAACGATTCAGTATAATTTGATCTAAAATATTTTCATATAATTTTAATATTCGTGTTGTAACTTGTCCAAAATCATGGTCAACTTTTGAAGCTTTTGGAGGATTCTTTGCTCCAATCTTCTCTTTATCAAATTTTAAAATATCTTGTAAATATGAATGATTTAATATTTTTGTATAATAATTTTCAAGTTTTTGACTTTTAAAACCTTCTGTAGCTCGAATTGCATCAACGGCTTTATTGATCGTCCCGAAAATATTTGTATTTGTCGATTTTTCGTTTTCAAAATCATCGTACTCAAATAAATCAATCCCTTTTGCATCTCCTTTTAAAATCAAACCTTTTGCAAATGCAAATTTGTAATAAGCAAGCTTATATACCTCAGCATCATCTGTAAAATCTGTAAAAATTTCATCTTTCAACTCTTCTGTTTTTTCATCATCTAATAAACTTGCAAGCGCATAAACCGCATTTTTTCTTAAATGAAAATCATGATGGTTCTTATACACATCTTTTAACGGCTCAATTGATTCATAAGCTCGTAATTTCGCAAGCGCTACAGGCACTTGTTGTCGAGCAACATTTCTACCAGAAATATTTGGGATTTTCGGATTATCAAGATCTGGAGCATTCAGCGCTTTGATTAAATAAGGAATCACTTTAGGAGTCTTTATTTTCTCAAAATCTGAAGATGAATAACCCTTAAAGTCACTTGCAACAAAAGCATACTCCCCAATAGCCGTTGGAGTATGCTCTTTTCTATTTAGATCCATAAATTCTTCTATCCCTCCATCAATGATAGCTTCTACAAGAAAATCTAAATATACCTGAACTCTTTCGTCTGTTCTATTTTTATCAAAGGCCAACATCTGTCGGCCCATTTTTAATTTCTGTGACCTTGTCGTTTTTTTCGAATTAAATATATAAATCAAACCTTTTTTGAGTGTTTTCTTTTGTAGGCGCCTCCCTTCTTTACCAATCGGCTTATATTCAAGATCTATTAACTTTCCGCTTTCATTAATTTTTTCATTAAAAGATTTCTGATCTTTAGCATAATTAGAAATACCCTTACTGTAATTTTCCTCAGAATTCTGCGCATAAATTATTTCAAACTTTAAAAATAGCACCATTATAATCAATAGGCCTATATTTCTTAATTTTTTCACAGTTCTTTTCTCCTCATTAATGGGTAATTTTTAAATTAACCTGCCTTTCATACTCAAAAGGGCTTAAATAGCCAAGCGTTGAATGAGCCCTTTTGCGATTATAATACATCTCCACATATTTGAAGATTTTTCTTTTTGCTTCATCACGGGTTCTGAACTTGTTCCGGTGCACTAATTCGACCTTAAGCGTATGAAAAAAGCTCTCCGCGACGGCATTGTCCCAACAGTTGCCTTTTCTGCTCATGCTTCCCACGAACTCGTTCTGCGCCAATATAGCCTTGAAGTTATTCCCGGCATACTGGCTGCCACGGTCTGTGTGGCAAATCAGGCCCTTAGTCGGATTCCGCCGCAGGATCGCCTGTCTCATGGCCTGTGTTGTCAATGTATCGGCAATGGTTTTATCCATCGAAAGACCAACAATTCCTCTCGAAAATAAATCTAACACTGCTGCCACATATAACCACCCTTCCAAGGTCCACACATAAGTTATATCCGACACCCAAACTGCATTTGGCTTCTCAACAACGAAATTCCGGGCAAGCACATTCGGCCACACGGGATAATCATGCTTCGAGTCCGTCGTTACACGGAACTTACGCTTCTGGACGGCAACAATACCATTGACCCTCATGATCCTTGCCACACGATTCTCAGAACATCGCACATGTTCTTTATTATGCAATTGATCCCAAATGCGTGGACTGCCATAATTGCTATTGTTCTCCAGAAAAACCCGTCTTATCTCAATGAGCAACTTCTCATTATCGACCATTTGATGACTCTTCGGCCGATTCTTAAACACATAATACCCGCTCCGTGATACTCTCAGAGCACGGCACATCTTCTCGAGCGGAAACTCCGAACGGTTTTCACCTATGAACCTGAACCGTTCTCGGTCGGTTTTGAAAATATGCCGACTGCTTTTTTTAAGATGTCCCGCTCCATCTCGACATCCCGCAATTTCCGCCGAAGCGCGGCAAGCTCAGTCAAATGACCTTTGCCAGGAAAGGCCTTCTCCCCACTATCACTAAACTTTCGCTTCCAAGTATAAAGTTGATTCGGATGAATCCCTAGGCTTCTGGCCACTTCGCTAGACTTCTGTCCTCCCTCTGTGACCATCTTAACCGCTGATAGCTTAAAATCCCGGTCAAATCGCTTCTTCTTTTCTTTTTCCCCTGCCATTGGACACCTCCTGTTTTTGAGCTGGATATCATATTGACACCACCTCTTCTTTGTGTCCACTTTTTCGGGGGAAGATCAATATTCCTCTACCCCTTTATTATGCTCCAAGGCCACGTAGTCTTCTTCTAACATTACTTTCAAATGCTTTTCCACCACAAAAGCGCTAGCTCCGCCCTCTTGTTCATATACCACAGATTTTTCCGGAACAATCCAAATCTTGTTAAACGTATTCATCGGAATGTCGGTAGTGCCGAACTTGGCATACGCTTTTTCATGCACACGGCTCCAAAATTCTTCCCCTAATTCCTCTTCCGGAAACATTAAACTAGCGCTCAGTTGCTTTAACATATAATCTTGCGCCAAAAGATCGCGGCCCATTTCGGTATCACCAAAATTTTCCGGAATAACGCGGTCGGATTCGTACGGCGAAAGGTTGATAATCATATAGAAGGCTTCCCCCCATAACCGTTGTGGGTTATGTTAGTGGTTGTTAACCAATTAAGGATAAACCTTAAAAAAGGAGGAAGCCATGAAGTATTTCGTAGGAATTGACTTGCACGGAACAAAC
>JAJDCA010000013.1 GCA_029261055.1 Candidatus Omnitrophota bacterium
CTTACGCTCATTGGTTCTGACTGGAAGGATAAAAAGTGCTTGTCAAAAAGGTTTGAATATAGCAAGAAATATGTTTTATAACAAAATGCTAGAGAATAATCGCTCTCATTGATTAATGTGCCACTTTTTTGTATTGCACCCCATCAACGAAAGTCCATAAAGCATCTTTGTCTTTAAGAATCATTGCACAAGTATTCTCAGTTTTTTTATTACCACAAGTCGTGCCTTCTTTAAGCAAGAGCTCTATATTATTACGTATAGGTTTCATCGCAGCTTGAAAAGTTTCCCTGCTAATTTCTCCATCTTTATGACGATGCCATAAGCGAAACATGCGTCTGATATAGTCTAAAATCTCATCACCAATATGGCCTGCACGACCACTACGTTCTGAGATTTTTTGCATGTCGCGCTTTAAATGCGCCCAGCAAAACTGCCTGAGAATAGCTTTAAAACAGTTATAAGAAGGCCATCTGTCAGTGGTTAAGATGCCCGCAAATTTCTCGCCTAATAAAGCTTTAGCCGCTTCCATAGAACGTGATGTGTGAATAATAAATACCGCAACCATCATCGTAGCTGCTAGCCACATCCACATTTTATCACCCTGCTGCTTATGTCCTGTTTCATCTGCATTTACAGGGCCTTTATATTCTTGAATATAAATTTTGGCTTCTTCAACTGGTGTCTCCAAAGCGGTACTTACTGTTTCTTCGGCATTAGAAATACTTCCAAGACTAATTGGAAAATTGAAAATATCGTCAAAAACAAGTTGAGTTGAACGTCTGCTCAAGCAATAGTCGCCGGTAAGAATAGCAATCGTTGCAGTTGCCCGCGGCGCTAAAAAAGAACTAGAAACACCCAAAGGTAATTCACCACAATGCAATGTGCCGCAGTCATTACAAAGCCCATAAATTTGCTGGTATTCAGTTACGATCGGTTTTATTTCAGGCAACTCAAATTGCTGATGGCATTTGACTTTATTAGGATTAGCTTCAATATGACCACCGCATTCACAGGTCGATTTAGGTAAACAAGATACCGTATGGTCGATCTCTTCAGGTGGCAATAACTTACGTCCTATTCCTTTATGACCCTTTTGTGCGCCTTGTTTAGAACCGTTACTTTTACCTGCGCCATGATATTTCTTCTTTGGCTTTTTAGTTTTGAATAAATCTGAGGAAGGTGCCTTTGAAGAATTAGTTGAGTTGGTATTTAGCTTTTCCTTTAAATCTGCTATTTCTGAAATTAAAGCTGTTTCTTTCTTTTGAAATTCAGTCAGTTCTGAGGTTAAAGTTGATTCCTTTTCTTGAAATTCAGACGAATAATCCCATAGTGCATTAATAATTTTTTGCGCCTTTTTAATAGTTCTAGGTTGTGGCGCGGATTTATTGAAGTCGAATTTCATAAGCGTCATTTTCTTGCAATTTAGAAAAAATTACAAGTTCCAGAGGGGGGGTAGGTGAACGGTTACAAAAAAACTATGGGTTTCTAACTGGTCGGGGTTTATTCTATTATGGCTTACAGCTTTTGAAATAGTTTTGATATTGTTTGGTGTGTTATTGAGTCGCGGGTATTGATGGATGATTATAAAGTTCCTGTGACCGACACCTTGATACATTTCTGAAAATAGGTTTTGCTTTGACATATTAAGCAGTTAATAAGAATAATGACTTATTTGCATGTAGGAGTGGGAATTGCCACATCAATGGTTTGCTGGCTTTGGTATATTGGCAATCGCTTTGTACCGTGGGGTAATAAACTACCGTTGCGATAAAGGCAACCATTAATACTAATACCTAGATCCTGCAAGTAATCGTGCAGATAATGTGCAACAAATTGTTTCATAGAGTGAATCTTATTCTGCGTGGAATACTTATTGATATTCCCAAATAATAAGGTTTGCTATATGTAACAATCTGTTGTGCAGTATGTGTGCGATCACTTGCAGGATCTAGGTAACAAGGAGGTAATAAGGATGCGTAAGCTATTATTCATTATTTTATTCTGTTTTATATTTACTATATCTACAGCCATAGCCGGACAATGCCCTGAAGTACAACGACAACCAGTCACAAAGGGACTTATCCAGCTTGTTAGTTCTGACTCAGATCTTAAAAATGACTTAAAAGAGTCAATACGGTTAGGTCAGCTTATCAATAGCGATCCAGAAACTAATCCAGTTAGAAGTCTGGATGATTATTATGACTTTATTGATGCATTAGTCACTTATAGTCCACAAAATATGAAGACTGGAGATCACGAGGGTCCCATTCGAATAAGCATGGACGGTAAAAATTATTGTAATTGGAATATTCTTGATATTCTATCCTATAGTTATTTTCTGGTAGATCGACAATTGACCACTGATCCACGTGGTCAAATTCAATTTAATAATGATAAATTCTCAGAATGGTTGGGCTTAGTCGCAATATCTATGGGTGAATACTTGGAAACATCACCTTCATCACAACACATACCAGACTTTACCAGTGACCCCAATTTTGGTCATTGGTATTGCCCATCAGAACCTTATGAAACATTTCAAGATTTCTTTACTCGCGAACTTTGCCCAGCCAAATTTCCCAATGGGTCTCGTCCTGTCCATGGTTATGACGATCCAAACACAGTAGTATCAATAGGTGATTCAACTCCTGCTGGTTGGTGGCCTATAAGTAATAATGGTAAATTAGTGACGACTTATGATGGTGTTGCGCAATCTGGGCGTATTATCAAAGGTCAACTATATAGTGATGTACACGATTTTATTTCACCAAAACAAACTGAAACAGTTTTAGCTGAATTTGGTTCGATAGATCCGAGCATATTTAATGGTGGGACATGGACTCACCAATTTCTGAATGTAAATAATTATCACCGCTTGCATGTACCAGTATCAGGCAAGCTTATTTATATGAAGCACATTCAGGCTGGTGTACGTCTAAAATCTGGCTGGAGTGCAGCTTTAGAAGAAAATGAGGTGGGATTTTATGACCCACAAGACACAGCAGATTGGCAGTTTGGTCAAACTCGCCTCGTGATTGGTATCGAAACACCCAATAATGGTATTGTTATCATCTCACCAATGGGTATGGCGCAGGTTTCAAGTATTAGGCTAGAAAACTGGGTTAAGGAAAATGCGCAAGCTACTAAAGGTCAAGAGTTCGCTCATTTTGCTTTTGGTGGTTCAGACTTTGTTGTGATTTTTGAAGAACAAGCAAATTTTATATTAACAAGCCCAAAAACAATCAGAGAAGGTGCTCCAGGGGCTGGTGTGAACTATCTACAAACACTGCAAGGTCGTAAATATGGCTGCTTTGGTGGTGTCACAGATTGCAGTGATAAGATTTCGACCCCTCCGTCCGTAAATAAATAAGATGATCCTCACCCCAGCTTTGCTGGGGACAACTTTGTTGATTATTTTCACAGTCTTAAAACCAATGGGCTCATAAACCAATGGGGTCAAACCAATAGCAAACCAACAAACCAATAGCAACAAACCAATAGCAAACCAATAGGGTCATAGCAAACCAATAGGGTCAGACTCGGTTGATTTGTATCGAAAGACAGATTAAATTAACGTGATGAAGAATCGACAAGTAACCCGAAAAAGTTAAAAAACAGATTATCAATCGAGTCTGACCCTGAGGTATCCCCACGAATAAACTTTAAAAAACATGGCGATACACTCTATTTTTTGACGTAATATGGAATTAAAGTGGATTTTTGCGGCCTAAGTATTTGATTATCGTCTTGTCATCTCATTGCTTGGAGGTATTTATGTCAATCGTCAATACTTTGTATTCTTTTCTGAAGCAATCACTTTCTTCTATTCATACGACACGCCTTCAAGCATTAATGGCCGCAGTCGAAGCTGGTCTAAGTGGTGTGTCTCTATCAATTACTACGCTAGGGCGCGCAGTATCTGGTGATGCTTTCATAAAGCATAAAATCAAGCGTATGGATCGTATTATTGGAAACCCTCACCTCTCAGTAGAGCGGTTGTCCATCTACGCAACTATGGCGTCATGGTTATTGAAGTCCCTTCCTATGCCTATTGTTCTAGTAGACTGGTCGCCATTGTCTGATGACCAAAGCCAGCAACTTTTACGTGCATCAATTCCCGTGGGTGGCCGGAGCATTACCTTGTACGAAGAAGTCCATCCTGGTCGTAAATTGGGCAACCGGCGTGTCCAACAAAAGTTTCTGGCTCAGTTAAAACAAGTGTTACCGCTTCATGTGACACCTATCGTGGTAGCCGACTCTGGTTTTCGTACTCCATTTTTCCGCGAAGTTGAACGCCTCGGTTGGCACTGGATTGGGCGGATTCGCAACCGTGACACCATTGCTTTTGCTGACCATCCTGATGAGTGGGTATCAGCAAAATCACTGTATGCCAAAGCTACTTGTAAACCAAAACTGTTGGGGTCAGCTCATTGGGTGCGTAAAAATCCCCTGGATGGGCTGTTAGTAACATTTTATCGCAAAGCTAAGGGTCGGAAACATTTGACTGTACATAAGATCCCCGTTCGATCTGGGCAAAGCCGCAAACAGGCCGGACGCGAAAAAGAACCATGGTTACTGGTTGTATCACCTTCCTTGCAAGCCTACTCGGCGGTTCGGGTCGTAGAGTATTATCGCACCCGCATGCAAATTGAGGAGGGCTTCCGTGATACCAAGAGCTCATCTTATGGCTTGGATTTGGCTGATGAAAGCCGGATTCAAGCTGATCGTCGGGCTAATCTACTGTTAATAGCTGCACTGGTGATTTTTGCACTTTGGGTGGTCGGTGTTAGCCTGAAAGGTTCGGACACTGAGCGGCATATATGGGTCAACACTGGTAATAAGCGAGCGCCATATTCTGTTATCTTCCTTGCTCGGATAGCTTGCCATCATGTTCAATTTGAGCTTCCGGCGGACTATCTTCAGTTAGCACAGACGATTTTGAAAGGATATTTTGAGAGGCTGGAGATGACATAAATTTGTGGGGATACCTCAGGACCTGACCCTAAGATTGCTATTAGCAGACTACGGTTGAATTAATATATCTCGTTTAGCTTTAATTTGATTATTGCGAGCTTCATATGTTTTGTTTATCAAATTATCCAGTGAATTCCAAAACTTGTCTCTATTATTACTATTTGATGGATTTGAATTTAATCCAAGAAACATAGTGAATAGTATTGGGTAATTTTGAGAATTAATTTGATCTAAATCTTCAGCCAACTTGACTAACTTCTCAGCTTGTTAATGGAAACCAATGCGAAACCAATGGGGTCAGACTCTGAGGTATCCCCACGAATTTAGGCCACCTCCAGCCTCTCAAAATATCCTTTCAAAATCGTCTGTGCTAACTTCAGATAGTCTGCCGGAAGTTCAAATTGAACATGATGGCAAGCTATCCGAGCAA
>JAJDCA010000014.1 GCA_029261055.1 Candidatus Omnitrophota bacterium
GGTTTGTGTTTGTCATGATGTCCAATAGGTTCCTCCTTAAGGCTATTATAGCCTTCTTAGAACGTATAGGCAATTTCGCCTTACGCTGATAGTTAATTAACCTTTGGACTTGAGGACACTATCGCTGAAAAAACGGGTATCAAAGGGAGAGAGGAGAGATAATTTTCTGGAATATGTCATGCCCGACGTGTTAAAAGCTGGCAGCCAGCGTAGTGATGAAATGATTATGGAAATACTGGATTTCGTAGCAGGAATATCGAACGCAGAGACGAGGTTAAGATTTATAAAGTATGCCATCCCCGCAACGTTAAGAGCTCGCAGCGAAGGCAGTGATGAAGAGGTTATGAATTTATTAAAAAAAGAATTGAAATTAGTGGAAGGGATTTTGGATAAAAGGACAAGAAAGTATTTTCTAAAAGGTGCTTTGCCCGCAACGTTAAAAGCTCGTAGCGAACGTAGTGATGAAGAGATTATGGATTTATTAAAAAAAGAATTGGAACTAGCCGAAGGAATATCAGATAGAGAGATTCGCGAGGGTTTTCTGGAAGATGCCATACCCGCAGTGTTAGACGTCAGTAGTCAACGCAGTACTAAAATGATTATGGAGATGCTGAATATCGCAAATGGAATAGGGGATGAATTGATAAGAGTATATTTTGTAAGGTTTGCCATATCTGCAACGTTAAGAGTACGCAGCCAAAGCAGTGATAAAATGATTATGAATTTGTTGAAGAAAGAGGAGGAATTAGCGGAAGGGATATTGGATGTAGGGACGAGATTTAATTTCATCAGAGAAGCCTTGCCTGCAACATTAGAAGTGACCAGTCAGCGCAGCAATGCAGTGGTTATGGAGATACT
Source organism: Candidatus Omnitrophota bacterium (assembly GCA_029261055.1). Lineage (GTDB taxonomy): Bacteria > Omnitrophota > Gorgyraeia > Zapsychrales > Zapsychraceae > JAJDCA01. The sequence continues at coordinate 859 of JAJDCA010000014.1, forward strand.
CAAATTCGCAGAAGGAATATCAGATGAGGAGAGTAGAGATGTGCTTTTGGAATACAAAATACCAGAAATGTTAGAATTTAGCAGCCAACGCAGTGATAAAGTCGTTATGAAAATATTAAAATTCGCAGAAAGGATATCAGATGAAAAATTGAAATGGAATTTTGTAAAGACTGCAATGCCCACAACATTACGCCTTGGCACAGGACACAGTGATAAAGTGATTATAGAGATACTGAAATTTGCAGAAGGCATGAGGGTTGAAAAGATGAGAAATGATTTTTTGGAAGATGCCATGCCCAAAGTATTAGAATATACCAGAGCGCGAAGTGAAAAAATAGTTATGGAGCTGCTGAAATTAGCTGAAGGAATATTGGATGAAGAAGCGAGATTATATTTTGTATGGTATGTACTGCCTGCAATGTTACGTGTTACTGAAGAACATAGTGAAAAAGTGGTTATGAAGGTGCTGAATTTAACAAAGGGAATAAAATATGATGATATGAAAGGTAATTTTTTAGAGGTGAGAATTCCTAAAATTTTAAAATATATGACATTTTCCGATGAAAAGGAGGTATTAAAAGTATTAAACAAAATAGATATGGCAACATTAACTTTTGACAATGATTTTCAAAAAGGTGGAATTGATTTTAATCCTGAAAGTCTTGATCTACAAACCAGCGGAGAAGATGTGGAGTTTAATATGCCGGTAAATGTTATTCCGTGTTTGGATGAGGATGATGCGGACTGTACGCCGCGTTTTGAACTTAAGCAACCCATCAACGGGTTGACGCCAGTGATTTTTCAGATTACGCCGGTGACTAATCTGCTGGCGGTTTTGGGTGTGCCCTACGTTCAAAAAAATTGATGTGCCATTATCATGGATAATATCTAGAATTTCAAACATAATGTCATTCAGCAGGTGGAAAAAGAGAATAATATTCCGAAGGTTTCTTGTGAGAATTTGAGAAATGACCATTGACCAAGCTAAAAATTGCGCTATGCTTCAAATATGATAAAGGAATATCAAAAATGAAATTAGTCATCCAACGCGTTAAGCAAGCGCAGGTGAATGTCGTTGGGGAAACTGTCGGTAAAATTGGGCAGGGAGGTGTGGTTTTTCTTGGGGTGAGTAAGGAGGATACGAAGGAGAATGCGGATTATTTGGCGCGTAAAATTGTTCAGTTGAGGATGTTTGCGGATGCCAAGGGGAATATGAATTGTTCGGCTTTGGATGTGGAGGCTGCTTTCTTGGTGGTTTCGCAGTTTACGCTGTATGGGAACTGTAATAAGGGAAGGCGACCTTCTTTTGATAAGGCGGCAGCCCCTAAAAAGGCAGAAGAACTTTATGATTATTTTATTTGTCAACTGCGGGCACAGGATGTTAAGGTAGAGACTGGTCGGTTCCGCGCGATGATGGATGTTGCGTTGGTCAATGACGGACCAGTTACGTTTGTTTTGGAGAAAGAAGCAGAGAAGTAAAGAAACAAGAAGCAAAGAGGCTGAGCTGTAAATGGTAGGAGTATTTAGTTTTTTGTTTTTCTCTGCTTCTTGTTTCTATACTTCTTTGCCTCTTTAATAATTATGACACTTATCGACACACACGCCCACTTGGATCAGGTGGAAAATTTGGATGAAGCTCTTACGGCCGCGGCTCAGGCAGGGGTAGAGCATATTGTGGCTGTGAGTATGGATTTAGAATCTTGCCGAAAAAGTCTGATAATCAAACAACAATCAACACAACCGAAGATTCATTTAGGGATGGGGGTTCATCCAGAAATGGCGAATGTGAATGAGTTGGATGACTGTCTTCAATTTATCCGTGAGCATCGTGGAGAATTAACGGCTATCGGAGAAATTGGTTTAGATTTTTGGTACAAATGGGTACGGAAAGATAAAGAGAAAAAAGATGCACAGCGGCTTGTATTTCGTAAGCATTTAGAATTAGCTAAAGAATTTAATTTGCCAGCTGTGATTCATGCGCGAGGAACATGGCGGGAATGCCTGGAAACAGCCAAGGAAACAGGTATTGAAAAAGCTGTCTTTCATTGGTACAGTGGGCCGTTGGATGTTTTAGAAGATATTTTAACTGCAGGATATTATGTCTCGGCTTCGCCAAGTTTAGCCAACAGCCCTCAGGCGCGTGAGGCGATTAATCAGGCACCGATTGAGCAAACTTTAATCGAAACAGACTGCCCGGTGTATTACAGAAATAAAGAGACAGGGGATGGTTTTCAGGCACAACCCAAGGATGTTTTGCGGACGTTAAAAATTTACTGCGCATTAAAAAATTTAGAGGAGGAAAAAGCAGCGGATATTCTTAATAATAATGCCCACAAGCTTTTTTCATTACAAATAGAGTAAGGAGAATAAAACGTGAAAAAAATTATTTGGATTGTCATAATTTGTGTTTTAGGAGGGGTTGCGGCCGCTGTATTTTTTAATACGCAAAAACCTCAAGTCGCTATTGAAGAAGTCCTTCCTGGTGAGGTGATTGGTTTTGTGAAAATGAATAATATTCAGAAGGCCGTAGAAGGTCTTATTGCAAGTCCATTTTGGAAAAGTATTCAAAATATTAATTATGACCAATTGATGCAAGCCAATCAAACAGGGCAAAGTCCAAAAGATTTATTGGCCATGGTGGATAAAAAAATGTCCGACCCTGCAACAAAAAAAGTTTTGGAAAAATTTCTTGGCCGGGAGTCTGCCATTGCAATTTATCCAATAGATTTTGACGTGCAAGATTGGGTTCATCTTACGCAAGCATCACTTCCTATTATCATTGAAGATGTATTTTCACAGGTGGTCCTTGTAACACGTGTGTCTTCCGACGTTCAATTAGCCGAGTTTGTTTCTGGCATTTTTCAGCCATTTGGTAAGGACCTCGCAACACAAACTTTTGATTACAAAGGACACACCATTCATAGTGTCGTTTTACCGGATGTCAATATTCCGATAGGCATTGTGCGTATTAAAGATTTATTAATTATGAGCGTGGGGGATAAAGCCGCGCGTGCGAGTGTCGATGTTGTCACAAATATTAAGCCGTCCTTGGCCAAAGACGAATCATTTCAAAAGGCAGATAAAGCAGCCTTAGATCCTGCCGATATTTTTATGTATTGGCATCTGAATAAATTTTTTGCGATGATTGAAGCTGAAGCCGGAGACATAGCGAGTTTTGCCGCGCAGAATACACCTGACGTTCAGAAGAGGATAGAGTCATTCTTTACGACATTAGGCGGTTTTGAATCGTCCTCTTTATCCGGCCAATGGGGTAATCCTGTACAATGGCAATCTTTGTTGTTTTTTGATGAAAATGAACTGGATCCACAATTTGCTTCTTCATTTTTATCGTGCACGTCGGTTAAAAATAATACACTCAGCTTTACGCCCAAAAATGTTTTAGGTTATGGATGGGGCGGGTGTTTAAATTTAGATAATACGTGGGAACAAATTAAGACGGAAATGGTTAATCGACAAGGCGATCAATCCACATCGATAATGGAAGCTCAGGTTCAGAATTTTGAGAAAAATATTGGGTTTAGCATCAAAGATGATGTATTACCTGCCTTTGGAGAAGAGTTTGGTGGGTACCTTTCCGATATTGAAACAGGCGGGATGTTTCCCATACCGAAGTTTGCTTTATTTATTCAGGTTGAAGATCAAAATAAAGCCGGGAAGATATTGGATAAATTAACTAATCAGCCTTTTATCACACTTCAAAAAGAAGAGCATGCAGGGATAACGGTTCATTATGCGGTTTCTCCACTAGGGGAGGTATTACAACCGAGTTACTGTTTTTTAGGCGATTATCTTCTTATTGCCATAAATCGGGCCTTAATAAAAAAATCTATCGAAGCTTATCATGATAAATCATTATCTTTGCTAGAAGATGCAGGGTTTAAGGCTATTAATATGGGATTAACCGACAAGAATGTAGGGGCTCAATTTATTAACATTAATAAAGTATCTGAGAAATTGGGGAGTATTATTGAGTGGTCGAATGGGTGGGTTTCTGAAAAATCAAAGAGTCAGCAAGCCTTTAAGGCGGGTCAGGAAAAACGTTTGGAAGATGTGGTGAATGATGTTACACGTAAAGAAAAAGATTTGTCCGGTATGAAGCAGCGTCTGACGACTTTGGAGGACCAGATATGGGATGCAGACGTGAAGGGGCAAGATGTGAGTTCATTGAAGGAAGAATTAAACCAAACAAAGAATCAAATGGAGAAACTCAAGAATGATTTGATTGCATCTAAAGAGCAAAAGGTAGAATTAGAAAATCTTGTCGGTGGCAGTCAAAATCAGACAATCGACCCTGCTTTGCGTCGATTGTATTTAGATGAAGTCGTGTATCCTATTTTAGATGGATTAACCTCATTTTCAACATTAGGTTCTCGAACAACCAGAGGCGATGGTGAAATTAAAACTTTGTTGTTTTTAGATGTGAGTCAATAGTGCACAAATTCACATAGAATTTTGTGTAAATTTATGAAAATATACTAACCAAAGCTTTGTTTAATCGAAGTTTTACCTGGATTTGTGCACTAGCATGGAATTTTCTTACGGAAATGGGACCTATCGTGAAGGTTCAAAGCGTATGGACGGGGAGATTGTTCTTGGTGAACATAAATTGTATTTAAGGACGTCTGAAGGGGATTTAGCGCAGACGTATGTGCCTTTGGAAAAAATAGAGAAGGTTACAAAAAGGGGAAGTAGTGCCGAGTTTCATGTCAGGCCTTCCTTATCTTTTCGTTACATTGCCATGATTCAGGGCGAATCTAAGTACATCGTTGAACTTATTAAGGACATTGTCCAGAGGCGAGGCTTAAAAAAGAAATTCTTAAGAAAAGAATGGATTGATGAGACGGTATGAATACTAAGAAATTTATTATTATTACATTTATCCTATGCGCTGTTTTTACACAAAGCGGCTGTGCTTTGCTTAATGTCCCTTTGGCTTTGGCAGGTAAAACTTTTTCCCTATTGAAACAAGTTATCGGGGTTGTCGACAAACTTCCCAAACCACCACCGTGGGTGTTTTTGTAACGGTTAATACTTTTCCTGGCCCTTCAAATCATTACTTAAAACTTTAGAAAAAAAATAAAAACAGTCTTTAGTCATCAAATATGAAATTTATGTATTTCTACGCCAAAATCCAGGCTCACAGGCTCCGCGGAGCCTGTGAGCCTGGATTTTAGTAGTAAATACGAAAAATCATGTTCAGCGGGATAAGAATTAAGTTAGTTCAATCACTTCCCAAAAATTGACATCCCAATACATTTAGATTAGAATACCCCCACTATGTACGAAATCCTCAATAAACAAATTCTTGCCGAAGATGTGAAACGTTTGGATGTTTCGGCTCCTAATATTGCCAAGAAAATCCAGCCCGGTCAGTTTGTGAGTGTTTCTCCCGAGGAGGGAGATGAGCACATTCCTCTAAGTATTGTGGACACAGATCCTCAAAAAGGTGTTATTTCACTTATTTTTCAGGAAGTGGGTTTGACCACGGGCAAGTTGGGAACCCTTCCGATTAATGAATCCATTTTTTCGATTCTCGGACCTCTGGGAGTGCCGTCAAAAATTGACAAGAAAGGTGTTGTTGTATGTGTAGCGACGGGCGTGGGATCTGCTCAGATTTTGCCGATATGCCGTGCGTACCGAAAAGCCGGCAATAAAGTGATCGGTATTATTGGGGCGAAGACGAAACGATCGCTGCTGCTGGAAGCCCAGATGCGGCTGTCATGTAATAAATTGTTAATTGCGACAAATGATGGTACGTATGAACGTCGTGGATTGGCTACAGATATTCTTAAAGAAATCGTGGCCCAACAAAAAATAAATTTTGTGTATGCGATTGGATCGGTCGATATGATGCAGGCCGTGTGTGTATTTACGAAAGAAAAGAAAATTAAGACACGTGTGTATTTGAACCCGGTGATGGTGGATTGTATGGGGATGTGTGGATCTTGTCGGGTCAAGGTAGGTGGAAAGATTTTGTTGGCCTGTATTGAAGGTCCGGAATTTGACGGACATAAAGTAGATTTTCAGTATTTTAATATTCGGATGAAAGCTTTTGAGGAGTTAGATAGATGGGACAACCAGAAGGGGCTCTCCAGCCCAAAGAAAAGCGAGTCAGGAATTTTAACGAGGTTTCTCTCGGGTATTCTAAGAAAATAAGCACCGAAGAAGCTCGTCGTTGTCCGCAATGTGCCGATGCGGTATGTACAGCAGCGTGCCCTATTGGTGTGGATGTGCCTGGGTTTGTGCGTTTTCTTCGTGAGGGAAATTTGTCTGCCGCTTATGAACGCATAAAAGAACAAAATTGTCTGCCTGCAGTGTGCGGCCGGATTTGTTCCGCCCCGTGTGAAGCCGCCTGTGTATTGATGGAGGAAGAATCTCCGATTGGGGTGCGTGCCTTGGAGCGTTATGCCGCAGATTTTGGAAAACCGCGTCTTTCCCGACGGGAACGTGTAGAGCGCAAAGGAAAAAAAGTGGCCGTGGTTGGTTCCGGTCCGGCAGGGTTAGCCGCTTCTGCAGATTTAGCCCGCAAGGGTTATCAGGTGACCATTTTTGAGGCTCTTGAAAAACCCGGCGGTGTTTTGCGTTATGGCATACCGGAATTTCGCATTCCACGGAAGGTGTTAGATGGGGAGATTAATGACATTAAAGCCCTGGGCGTTAATATTGAAACGAATTTTTTTATTGGGCAAACCGCTACCGTCGCTGATCTTAAAGAGCAAGGCTATGCCGCAATTCTTTTAACGACTGGCGCAGGAATTCCTCAATTTATGGATCTTCCCGGCACAAATTTTGGTGGAGTGTATTACGGCGAAGAATTTTTGATGCGTGTGAATTTGATGAAGGTGAATATTTTTTCGCGCAATATTCCTAATTTTGTGATTGGTCCTAAAGTTGTCGTAATCGGGTCCGGCAATACGGCTTTAGATTGTGCCAGGGCCAGCGTACGTTTTGGCCGGGAGGTAAAGCTGATTTTTCGTCGTACTGAAGAAGATATGCGTGTCCGACCGCAAGAACGTGAATATGGCAAAGAAGAAGGGATTCAGTTGGAGCCGCTCGTCCGTCCTGTCGAAATTCTAGCAGATCAGAATAATTTTGTAAGTGGTGTTAAATGTGTGCGTATGGATTATGCTGAAGCAGAAGAGAGTGATGCGTGGGAGCTCATGCCTGTTCCCGATTCTGAATTTATTATTGAGGCCGACACCGTGATTATCGCCATCGGACATAAGCCCAATTCCATCATTAAGCGAACAACACCGCAGCTAAAATGTGACCCCGATGAAACCATTAAGGTTGATTCTGATACCCACATGACCGCCATCAAGGGCGTCTTTTCTGCAGGAAATGTCGTCACCAACGCCGGCCCTTTAGTTGAAGCCATTGCTTCAGGAAAAAGCGTCGCGGAAGACATTCATCAGTATTTGACAAAATAACAGGCCTTCGGTAATTCTAAAACAGAAAGTGTGGACATTGTGTGTACTTTATGTTATCCTTTAATTAAGGAAAGGAGCTTAAAGTTATGGAAAAAAATATTTACAAAGACAGTCGGATTGATCTTCGCATAGAGGTGGATCAAAAGAAATTTTTAGTTTACGCAGCATCTCTTCGTGATATGAAGCTTTCATCCTTTGTTGTGGCCAGCGCTTTAAAAGAGGCTGAAGAAATTGTGGCAGATAAAATTTCTTTTGCATTACCGGAAAAAAAATGGAAGGCCTTCTGTGCCGCGCTTGATCGTCCTGCGCGTACGATTCCAAAATTGAAAAAACTTTTTACTGATCCGAGTGTGTTTGATGCGGAAAAAGAATGATCTTAGTCTTCCAGTTCTTTTGAAGAAATCGTATTCCGTGACAACATTTGATTGCGGCGTTGAAGTTCTTAACACGTACCTCAAACGATTTGCCTATGTGAATAATCAAAACAGTTCATCGCGTACATATGTAGCCGTACGGGGGAAACACGTTGTGGGTTATTACACTGTAACCCCGGGGTCTGTAACAAAGGAAGAGACTCCTCTTCGCGTTGCCAAGGGGTTAGCCAATCATCCCGTGCCTGTGATTATTTTGGCCCGCCTGGCTGTTGATAAAACAGAACAAGGCGCCGGCTTAGGCAAAGGGCTTCTGCTGGACGCTTTAATACGTATTATTCGTGCTGCTGATAGTATTGGTGGCCGTGCAATTTTAGTACATGCCAAAGACTCTAAAGCTAAATTTTTCTATAAAAAATTTGGCTTTGAACCCTCCCCAATTGACCCTTTCCATCTGTATCTTCTTGTAAAAGATGTGAAACGTACTTTAAAATCATAAAAATTAATATTTTTAGAAGAATTCTATCATTATTTACTGCAATAGGTTGTGTAGATTTTGGGATTATTTACTTTTTGCTGTTCTTGTAAGTTATTATTCTTCAATGTATTATGATTTTTTTAGCTGTGTTTTGGGCCCCTTGACACTTATCAAAAATATGTTATCTTTTCATTATCTGAACAAGAAAACGTTTTTTCTACAAAATTATGCCAATAACCTGCCTTCCTATCGTCAGGCAGCCACGCCACGGATTGGTTGAATTTATCAATATTGGAGGAAATATGAGCATTTTTATAAAAAAACAACGCTTTTGTCTATTTTATAGGCTTTTATCTGCATTTATTGCCGTGGCATTCGTAACCACAACAATTATTCCGCGAGGATATGCAAATACAATGATTAATGGTCAGGGGTCAGTGCTCAGTCTTCCGATTCCCGGTACGATGGTCACGGCAAGTGAGGCGTTTGTGCCTACGCTGATTAAAGGGATTACGATTCATCCGGAGAATCCGTTACAGTTCAATTTTATTGTAGATACGGGAAATACGGGCATGCAGCAAGGGAAGGTGCTTGAAGATGAAACGACCAAATTGGTGAAATATTTTTTGGCGGCACTTACGGTACCGGAACAAGAGATGTGGGTCAACTTGAGTCCGTACGAAGAGAATCGTATTATTGCCGATGGCTTGGGCGATACTGAGTTAGGACGCGATATGCTCGCGCAGGATTATTTGCTCAAACAATTGACTTCTTCTTTGATGTATCCGGAAGACGAATTAGGTGAAAGATTTTGGGATCGCGTGTATGCCCGTGCGCAAGAAGAATTCGGAACGACGGACATTCCGATGAATACGTTTAACAAGGTGTGGATTGTACCGGAGAAGGCTGTGGTGTTTGAGGACGAGAAGACATCGAGTACGTATGTGTTGGAGAGTCATTTGAAGGTGATGTTGGAGGAGGACTATGTTACGATGGAACATAATACGGATCGTAGGGGTCTGATTCATCAAACCCAGGACAAGGGCATGATAAATCATGCCCCTACGGATATCATCCGCGAAATCCTCATTCCCGAAATCGAACGCGAAGTCAACCACGGAAAAACCTTCGCCAATCTCCGTCAAATTTACAATTCCATGATTTTAGCGACGTGGTACAAACAAAATCTCAAACAATCCCTTTTAGGGCAAGTTTACATCGACCAAAATAAAACCAAAGGCATCGACACCGAAGACAAAAAAATTACCCAAAAAATCTACAACCAATACGTCGAATCCTTCCAAAAAGGCGTCTACGACTACATCAAAGAAGATTATGATCCCGTCACCCAGCAAATCGTTCCGAGAAAATATTTCTCGGGAGGATTATTAGGACCAGTTACATCAAATCCTGATTTTTCAATGGTTGTTTTAACAAATACGAAAGATATCGATAGAAGTTTGTTAGGTAAAAATCCGCAGTTTAGTGCTTTGTTTAATTTGGCAGATTTAGGGGGTGAGTCCAAAAGCATATTAGAAATCACACAAGCGGTCAATAATGCAACAATGATCGATAAGTATATGGTTAAGGAAAAAGTGTTGGATAAAGACGAAGCCATGACAGTGAAAGATGTATCGATGATGACGAAAAAAAAGGATGGAATAAAAAAAGTAATAAAAAGGGGAGAGATAAGAAACTTTCTTTTTTCCTTATTAGCAATTCCGTTGTTTTTTTCGATTTTTATTCCTCCTGTAATTATTGTGCAGATGTTTGTTTCTGTAAATGATATGATGTCTCCTAATCCTTTTTTTCAAATAGAATCAGTGCAAACTAATAATAGGCTAGAAGTACAAAATCCGTTTTCAGAAGATCTATTTAAGAAGACTATTAACGATTTGGAAAAATTTTTTCGGAGCGATAAGTCTGCAAATAAAGAATTGAAATTCATGAAAATTAGTGAGTTTGTTGCACAATTGAAGTTTGCGCTACGAGATAATGTTAATCTTGATAATTTGAGTTGGGACATGGAGGATATTAACGAACCTCTTGTAACAGATAAAGATATATTTAACAATATTGCAAAGAGTACATCTAAATGGTTGGAAAATGCTAATGAGGAAACTCAAAAGAGGATAATAAATCAACTTTTAGACGTTGAGGATCTTCATTATAGTAGTAAGTATAATTTTTTTAGGTCAATTGGGGGATACCTTAGAAAGCACGATCATGCCATGCTGGTCGCTCCCGAGATACGGTCAACGGTTAAGTTTCTTACGGAGACGATTGGTGAAGATGTGATGCTCGCGGATGTGCGTTTGCTTGATCAATTGAAAGCAATAGAGAATGATGAAGAGTATCAGAATGAAGGCGGTCGTAAGAATTCCACAGGACGTGCGATTCATGACTTTATTGATGATTTAGAAAAAAAATTTGATAAGAATATGGATGTAATAAAAATGAACGAATTGGGTATTAATGTTGATGATGAAAAAAAGAAACTTGAGAATTGGCGCAATACGTTTCATAAGAAATATTATGTTAATCAACGTATTGGATATGCAGGTATTTCGGAAGGAGAAAAGAAAAGTGCTATGAAGGTTATTAATGAAGTAAGTAGATCTTTAATAAAGAAATTCTTTAACCAATATATTGTTAAAAAGGGTAATAAGCTGATTAACACTAGGTTCTCAGCATCACAAGATCATACAATTCAACCTGAAAAATGGCATTCAGGTGGGTGGAGTGTAAAAGATAATTTCATTGGTGTTCCTCTCGCCATTGGTTCTTTGATTGCCTTGGAAAGAGAATACAAAAAGGGGGTGTATCGTGACATCAATAACACTGGACAGGAGGTTGTCAACTTGGTGTTAGAAGAGTTTTATCAAATCAGACGATCAGAACGTGCTTCTGATTTGAGTAATGTGATTGGTCAAGTTTTGAATACGTACCGTAGGTATCAAAATTCGACAAATTCGATTGGTCAAGAAATTAAAGAAGATGCTGTTAATGATTTTCGGGATTTAGGAATAGATGAGAGTGAAATCAGGGAGTTGATCAAATCCAAAGATTCCTTCGGTGCCAAAATGTTGTACATAGCGAAACGTATCCTTTCGGATAATGTAAAAACAGACGAACAGGCTATTCAACATGCGATTAATGGGCTATCGATACCAGAGCTTGATATTCTTGATGAATTTATTGATGGTGTAGAAACGAAAGTTACAAAAGAAGATCCCGTATCTTTAGCAGATGTTTTAAATAAGGTTAGAGAAAAATTGGTTTATAAGTCAATCGTAAGGCCTAGGAAGCGTAATTATAGCATAATCATATCCGAAGATTATGATTACGGATCTACTGACACGGATTCAGAGCTCAAAGAACGATTGATACGCCTCAATACAAAAAAAATGATCGCTGACAGGAAAAAAGAGTTAGGAGATAAGGCTATGGTGGCGGAAATGAAGGATATTGATAAGTTTCAGAAAGTCAGGGGTATTAATCTGGATGCTTCGATGATGGATGATGAAAGTTTGCGTAAAGAGATTAAGGTTGCTCTTGTGAATATGGATGAGCATATAAAAAAATGGGAAGGTGCGAAAAATGAGTTTCTTGAAACTTTAAATAAAATTTTGTATGAATATAGGGAGTATTCTGAAATAGAAAATAAGCTTGAGGGAGGTCTTTCAGAAAATGATGAGAAAAAGCAATATGATGTGAAGGATAGCGAAGAAAGTATTTCTTTTTCACTAGGAATTAGTGACCAAATTAGGCTGGCGGTTGAAAGATTTTCCAACATAGTTTGGGATAAAGAAATAAAACAATATAATAGGGCAAAACTTTGGGAAGGTGATGAGTCTCAAGGTGAGACTAATGAAGAAGAAATTGATAGAGTTCGTCAAGATGTGATAGAAATAACGCATATTGGTATTCAGGAAATTATTAATAATATTTTAAAAGACCTGAGTAGTGAAGGTAAAGTTTTGAATTTAATAGAGCATTATTCTATTGTCGAGAAAGTATTAAATAATTTGATAAGTGAGGAGCCTACATTGAATGATGAGGTAGATTGGATAAATGTGGCATTAAGGGCTATTAATCGATTTAAAGAGATGACACAAAGATTAACGGTTGTTGATCAAAATCTTAATATTTCAGGGGAGTCGGTTAACGATTCTGAAAAATATATTAATGAAAATGTGCTGGGACTTAAAAGGGATGCGAATACGTATATTTTGAAGATGTATTTAAAGTTTATGGGGATTGAAATAACAACCAATGCAGAATTATTTAATGAAGATGTAGATAGTTTTGGAAAGGGGCTTCTTGATTCATTGTTTAATGCTCTTAACGATAAAGATCATCCTATTAATAATGAAGGTTTTGGTCCATTTGATGATGGTATTGATTTAGAAGATGACGATTCTAATTTAGAAGATGATCCTGATGTGGGTGATGATTCAATGATCACGCAAACTGTTAATCATATAAATAACCCTGGAGGTATCAACCTTGACGCGGCGATGTTGGATTTGCAGATTAGGCGGGATGGGAATGGGGTGCCGTTGCCGGTTGCGGAGCAGGATTTTTCAACAATGCATATTGAAGGGTTTTTGCCGATTATGATAGATATGGCACCGGTGAGCATTCCTATGCTGCTCGGTTTCGCGGATGAAGATGGCGGCGTGCCGGTGACCGGTTGTCCTTCGGATGAAGAGGGAATCAATTGCAACCACGATTTCATTTTAACCAAGCAGGAAGACGAGATATTTTTGTAAATTGACATTTTGGTAATTTTTTGTAGAATGAGCTATACTTAAGTTGAGGTGACATGATGAAATTTAAAAATATGACAGAAATATTTACGGTATATGAAAATCAGTGGGTTGCGCTAACTGATGACGACAAAATTATTGCTTCTGCAGATACTTTAGAATCTGTTTTAGAAAAGGCCTCTAAAAAAGGATATGATACTCCCCTCACTGCAAAAATCCCCGACTCTAAACACGAGTTTGTTTTATGTCATCTTTAAAAGTTCCCTATACGCGGGTTTCCACTAATTTCAATCTTTCAATGTTTAAATTTAAGAATCAACCTCTTTTAAAGGTTGGTCTTTTAGGTCAAAATAATCAATGCATTAGAGCCACGGCGTATATTGACACAGGGGCTCAAGTATGTCTTTTTAATAAAGATTATGCTACTTTTTTGGGTATAAAAAATTACAAAGATACAGAAGAAAGTATTCCCTTAACTGGTATTGGTGGGAAAAAACCTGAAAATGTGGCCTATTTTCATAGTCTAACGTTGGTTGTTTTTAAAAATCAAAAAAAATTAGAAATAAAGAATGCATATAAAATTCAGACAAAAATAGGTTTTTTGGAAAAAGAAATAGGGTTTGCTGGGATATTAGGTGTTTATGGATTTTTGGATCAATTCTCATTTTTAGCTAATATCCCGGAACACTATTTTGAATTAACACCGAAGTTTGTAGCTTAGATTAAGACATTTCCATTGTCAATTTATCGATATTTGCTAGAATGGCACACATGCAGAAGATATCCGTAGCACACATCCAAAATAAAAAAGTTAAGCAAGAGAAAATCACGATGCTGACGGCGTATGATTATCCGATGGGGGTGTTGTTGGATAAAGCCGGGGTGGATATGGTGTTGGTGGGGGATTCTGTGGCCAATGTGGTTTTGGGGCTTGAATCGACCACAGAGGTGGGGATGTTTGAGATGTTGCATCATGCCAAGGCGGTCCGTCGTGGAGTCAAAGAGGCTCTTTTGATAGGGGACATGCCGTATGAATCTTATCAAACAGCTACACAAGATGCCGTGGCCAATGCCAAACGTTTTGTGGATGAAGCGGGATGTGATGCGGTGAAATTAGAATGGTTTGACCGTTGTATTGAGGTGGCGGCTGATATTGTTCAGGCGGGCATTCCGGTGATGGGGCATGTGGGGTTAACACCTCAGACAGCTGAGCAATTAGGGGGGTTTAAAGTTCAGGGGAAGGATGCGGATTCTGCGAAGATTATTATCGGGAATGCAAAGGCGTTGGAGGAAGCAGGGTGTTTTAGTATTGTTTTGGAGTGTGTTCCGGATAAAATTGCGCAATTAATTACAAAGCAATTATCCATTCCAACGATCGGGATTGGGGCTGGCCTTTATTGTGACGGACAGGTTCTGGTGACACACGATCTTTTAGGTTTGTTTGATCGTTTTCGTCCAAAATTTTCTAAACAGTATGTGGATTTAGGGGCCGCGGTTGTTGACGGTGTAAAGAATTTTTGTCAAGAGGTCCGTCAGGGTAAATTCCCCGATGAAGTGCATAGTTATTCGATCAAACAAGAGGAATTATCTAAGATAAACGGAGGTGATCTTGTATGAAAAAATGTCCTTTTTGTGCGGAAGAAATTCAAGATCAAGCTATTAAATGTCGGTTTTGTGGTGAATTTTTGAATAAAGATAAAGAAGCACCTGTACATGAAAAACCAAAATGGTTTTTTAAGACATCCAGTTTGGTTGTTGGTTTTTTATTTGTGGGGCCTTTTATTTTACCCGTGATTTGGTTTAACCCGCGGTTTTCAACGATGAAAAAAATTATTTTTAGTCTCATTGTTTTTATTGTTTCTATAATTCTTTTAAAAATACTGATGATGAGTTTCGAATCGATCAATGAATACTATGAAATTTTTCAGGATATGAATCAAGCAAGGAGTTAGTACCTATGGAAAATATTGTAGAAAATAAAACACAAGATGTGGGGATTGAATGGCAGAAAGTCGATGGGTTTACGGATATCACATATCATAAAGCCGACGGTATTGCAAAAATTACAATTAATCGACCTGAGGTACGCAATGCCTTTCGTCCTTTGACGGTGCACGAAATGTCAGAAGCTTTGGCTGATGCGCGCGATGATGAAGATATTGGGGCGATTATTTTAACAGGTGAAGGTGAGAAAGCTTTTTGTTCTGGAGGGGATCAAAAAATTCGTGGCGAAGCCGGATACAAAGATCATAAATCTGGAAATAAAAATCGATTAAATGTGTTGGATTTTCAGCGACAGATGCGTACGTGTCCGAAACCAATTATTGCGATGGTGGCTGGGTATGCTGTGGGTGGCGGTCACGTTTTGCATTTATTGTGTGATATCACAATTGCTGCCGACAATGCGATCTTTGGACAAACTGGCCCGAAGGTGGGGTCATTTGACGGTGGTTACGGCGCGAGTTACATGGCACGGATTGTTGGACAAAAGAAGGCGCGAGAAATTTGGTTTTTGTGTCGTCAGTACAGTGCCCAAGAAGCGTTAGATATGGGATTGGTGAACAAAGTTGTTCCTTATGCCGATTTAGAAAAAGAAACGGTTCAATGGTGCCGTGAAATTTTAGTTAATTCTCCGATGGCCATACGCTGCCTTAAAGCTGCACTTAATGCTGACTGCGACGGCCAAGCCGGTCTGCAAGAACTCGCGGGTAATGCCACGATGTTATTTTACATGACCGAAGAAGGCCAGGAAGGCCGCAATGCCTTTGTCGAAAAACGTAAACCGGATTTTAAAAAATTTCCACGAAGACCTTAACAGTCATCAGCTATCAGTCCTCAGCCTTCAGTATACTTTATTATTTACTGATGTCTGAAGTCTGATAGCTGACGGCTAAATATTATGATTTCATCACTCAAACTTTGGTTTATGGCCATTCGGCCAAAAACATTAACCGCCGCCGTGGCGCCGGTGTTGATCGGCACGGCGATGGCTTTCGGCGATGGCATTCATCATTTGCCAACCGCTTTTCTTTGTCTTTTCGGCGCTATTCTTATTCAAATCGGTACGAATTTGGCCAATGATTATTTCGATTTCAAAAAAGGGACGGACGACGTAGATCGTATCGGGCCGACGCGGGTTACGCAGGCAGGGCTGATTTCACCCGAAGTGGTGAAATTTGCCTTTATTTTGACATTTGTTCTATCGGCATTGGTGTGTATTGCATTGGTTATCCGTGGTGGTTGGCCGATTGCGGTGATCGGTATTCTTTCGATTATTTCCGGCATTCTTTACACGGCAGGGCCGAAACCTTTAGGGTATATGGGGCTGGGAGATGTTTTTGTTTTTGTTTTCTTTGGTCCTGTGGCAGTCGCTGGAACGTATTATGTGCAATCCTTTGAAATGAATATGGCCGTCATCCTTGCCGGTGTGGCGCCGGGTTTAATTTCCGCCGGAATTTTAACCGTCAATAATTTGCGAGATATTGTTGGAGATAAAAAATCTGGTAAAAAAACGCTGGCTGTTCGTTTTGGTCGTTCGTTTGCACAGAGTGAATATTTGTTTTCGATGATTGCCGCCTCGCTGGTGCCGGTATTGATTTATGCTCTCATTCAGGATCATTTACCCATTTTAATGGGTACAGTCGTGAGTCTTTTGGCTATTCCTATTATGAAAAAGGTTTTGGTTTCTACGGATGGCCCTGCGCTTAACCTTGCCTTAGCGAAAACCGGAAAATTATTATTAATTTACAGTGTGCTTTTTTCGATAGGTTGGATTTTATGAAAATCATTTCTTTTCAAACCTACAGATACGTTTTGCCTTTTGTGAATCCGATATCTGTGCGAGGTGTTAAGCTTTCGCAGAGGGAGGGGCTGATTATTCATTGCACGTCAGAACAAGGTATTGAAGGTTTTGGCGAGGCGGCCCCCTTACCGGGATTAAGTGAAGAAAGTTTAGAAGATGTTATTGAAGAAGTCGAAATGTTTGAAAGTGTTTTGTTAGATCAGGATGTTCCAAAAAATATTGAAAAGTTTGAAGGCGCTTTGACAGAATGGCTTTCCGCATATTCGCTTAGTCCATCGTTACAGTTTGCTATCGAAACGGCCATGTTAAATTTGATGGCGAATAGTCGTAAGATTCTTTTAAGTCAGCTATTCGAAGAATCCCCAGTAGAGAACATTAGTGTTAATGGTTTATTACAAGGGACAATGGATGAGGTTGTTTTACAAGCGAAGGCATGTTTGTTAAATGGATTTACCGCCATGAAATTAAAGGTTGGTCGAAAAGATATGGATGAAGATATTCGTAATGTTCAGGCGGTATCAGAAATTATTAGAGATAAAGCTTTGTTACATTTGGATGCGAATCAGGCTTGGACATTAAAGGAAGCCGTTAAGTTTGGGCAAGCTATCGGTTGCGCGTGTGTGGATTATATTGAAGAGCCATTACAAGATGTGGCAGGGATACCAGAATTTTTTCATCAGACATTAATCCCTGCGGCTTTGGATGAATCATTACAGAATTTAGATATTAAAGATGTTGGTTCGATCGAAGGGGCTGATGTTGTAGTTGTTAAACCTACTATTTTGGGCGGCATTGAAAAAACTTACCATCTTATCAAATATGCCAGAGAACGTGCTTTACGGTGTGTTGTCAGTTCCTCATTTGAATCTTCCATTGGAGTTACTACTTTAGCGCATTTGGCCGCAAGCCTCACACCTCGCACCGCAGCTGGATTAGATACCTTAAAATTCTTTCAAAAAGATGTCTTGAAAAAAGGTGTTTTTATTCAAAAAGGTAAGATTCCTCTTTCTCAATGCCGGGTCCGGAAAGAAAATGTCCAAATCAATGTTTAAATATAAAATATTTATTTATGAAGATATTCTTGCCGTTGTGCGCTGAATACGTTTTCTCTTACCATTTTTTCAGCGTCATGAATTAATCTTACCAAGTCTTATTCTAATAAAAATATATTTTTGGCAGGGTAGTAAGGAATATGTTATCTTTTCCATATGAAGTCGATTATGCGGAGTATTTTTTATTTTATTATTTATGTAATACTGTTAACTTTTGGGATGACGACATGTTTTCCTTCAGGGGTAAGCTGTGCTCAGGATGTTTCAAGTTATCCTGTTGAATTAGGCTTGCCGCCTATTGGGCAAAGTCTTTCTTTAAGTCCTCTCTATGTGCCGCCATTGTTCAAAGGGTTAATGGTTTATCCTCAAGAGCCTTTTCGTTTTGATTTTATTATGGACACTGGGCATGCAGGTTTATTGCCTGATGAAAAAGCTACAGAAGGGGAAAAGTTGATGCGTTATTTTCTTGCAGCTTTGACTATTCCTGAGGATGAACTGTGGGTCAACCTTTCGCCGTACGAGGCAGATCGGATTATTCCTGATGCATTGGGTGTGACAGAAATGGGGCGGGATATGCTGGCGCAGGATTATTTACTCAAACAGTTGACGGCATCATTGATGAATCCTGAAGAAGAGTTAGGGGGAGAATTTTGGGATAGGGTGCACACACAGGCTTATGCACAGTACGGGGTGACGAATATTGACATGAACATGTTTCATAAAATTTGGATTGTGCCGGAGAAGGCATTAGTTTATGAAAATACAGGGCAGGTATTTATTTTGGAGTCAAAGTTGAATGTTATGTTGGAGGAGGATTACAAGGCATTGAACAACAATAATCCCAATGCCGAGTCCCGAGCAACCCTTGGTGAAAATCAGTTGCGAGGGATCTCTACTAAAATTATCCGTGAAATTCTCATTCCCGCAATCAAACAAGAAATCAACCACGGCCAAACCTTCGCCCCTTTACGCCAAATTTATCATTCCATGATTCTCGCCACGTGGTACAAGCAGGCATTACAAGAAAGCCTGATTAATCAATCCTATTCCAATCAAAAAAAGACATTGGGTGTGGATATTGAAGATAAAGACGTTAAAGATAAAATTTATCAGCAATACATTGCAGCCTTCAAGCAAGGAGTGTCTGACATTATCAGAGAAGATTATGATCCAGTCACCCAGGAAATTATTCCGCGAAAATATTTCTCTGGTGGGTTGATCGGAAAAGTTAAATTTATCGCAACCAACGATGCCTCCCAACTCACTACTGCCCAAGCCGTAGGCGACTGGGCACTTTTAGCAGGAGATGTACAGCTTCGTAATTATTTAGAAATAGATTTAGGTGTGTCGGTGAATAAAATTAATACAGATGAGTATGTAAAAATACTTAATGATAAAGTATTTCAGAATGTAGCAGCATTACTTGAGCAGAATAAATTTAGTCAAGCAAAGAAATTACTGTCTGTAGTCAGGAAAGGTTATGAAGAAATTAAACAGGTTAATCAAAATGCTGCGGTGGGAAGTCTTAATTATAAACGAGCAAAGATTGTTGAGTTGAATAGTAAGCATGTTGAGAATTTGATTCATGATATTGTTAGAGATGAATCGAATATTGGTTTTTTATCTATTGATTATGAAGTTCGTAATCTTTTAAAAGTTTTTTTTGAGGAATATAATATTACAGAAGATGGGTTTAGGTTTTTTTTAGATCATGTTTTACATGGAATGAGTATAGGCGATCTTAAAGAACGAATAGAAAAATTCTTTTTATGGGGGAATGCGAAAGTAACGGATGAAAAATTATCAAAAGAACTTGCCCAAAAGATATGGAATTTAGATTTTGAAGGGGGCGTAGGCCTAGAAACGTTTCCTGAGCGATCACGATTTGGTGAGAAAATTATTTTAAATCTTATTCAAAAATTGATGGATATTAATAAGCAGGAGTTAAATGTTGGAATTATTGGGGGGGGATGGTTTCCTGATAATGGGATGCCTTTTTCTAATGGACCAATTATTACAGGAAAAATGGCTTACCGAATTGGGGAAATATGTTCTGCTTGTAGAGTTAGCGGGTTAGATATTTTTTTTCCTGTTGAAAAAGTTGAAGATTCTATAGGAAATATTCTTTTGGTAGATAAGGACGGATATTATGTTTCTGTGCAGGGGTCGAATATTTTAATAGAACCGTTTCTTGATATGCAAAAACGGTTGTTAAAAAAGAGAAAAATACTTTTAGCGATGCGGCAAGCTTCAGGAGATAATCCAGAGGTTTATGTGGTTGAAAAAAATGAAGGTTTGATTGAAGCAGGAGATCGTATAGTAAGAAATCCTCTTGATCGATATGTAGAAAGATTTCATGATGTTAATCGAGGTGGTCAAGGGGTTAAATTGAAGAATTTACATTTTCAGAGAGCAGGAAAAAATTTTGAGTTGTACAGTGAAAAGAAATTTGATGGGATATATACAGCTAATACGGGTTGGAGAAATTTGCCTGAAACGTATTTGGATGGTATGCAAAAATGGGGAAAGAAAATTAAAAAGGGAGGTTTTTTAGTAAGTGAAATTAATTTTCCAAAGGGGTTCCCTCTTGTTGTAGGTGAATTCCAAAAAGGAGAAGATGAGTTGTCTTTAATGAAACTCCATTTTTCTATGTGGGATTATTATTCAATTATTTCATCTGGAAGAATTTTTGATAGTAAAGATGCTTTTGATCATATCGTCGAGACGAAATATCGTAATATTCTTATGGAGGTTTGGAAAAAATTGATCAATATTAAAGGTGGGGATTTAACAATAATAGGAGCGGACCTTACTGAAGAGTTTATTGATAATGTAAAAGTTGAATTAAACGGCTTAGCCGCCGTCCACATTGCCGATGCGGAGGAGGGGCGGGAAGGGCATTTGGTGGTGACGATTGATTTTGATAAGTCAATGATGGGGGGGGATAACTCTGGGCGTAAAAAAAATAAACGGACTGTTTTTGTGGAAACATTGGTTAAGAAGTGGATAAAGAAAAATAAGGGTAAGAGAATAAGAAAAATTCCTATAAGTGGTGCAGCATTAGGAGGGATTGTGATGCTCAGTAAAGAGACTGCGCTTAAAGCTGTTAAATATTCTAGTGATGGAAAAGTTGAAACAACATATAAACCGGCATTGCTTGATGAATATGATTTTTTGGTATTTATGAAAAAAATTTTAAATGAGTCCCCAGGTGCGTATCAGAGTGTGGAATTCTTAAAGGTTAGGATAAATTTAAAAAATAAATTTGATAATATCATAGATAAAATTCGGAAAGTAGAAGAGGAAAATAGTAATAAAAAATTAAAAGGAAAGAAAAGAATTGGAGGGCAGCCCGGTTATAACAAAATGGCATTGGATGATTTTGTGGCATATACAAGAAAAAGGAAGAAACATCTCGATACATTTCCAATTAAATCAATAGAATTGCAATTTTTATTTGGTTTTCCTAAAAGGGAGAATATTTCAACATATCGCTCTCGATATTTAGGTGGGCTTATTATAAAGGAGCCTCTGGACAAAAATGACAAGATAAATTTTTTAAAGTTAATTCGTAGATGGGCAAAAAAATATGAAGGGGAAAATGAAATTATTAAAGAAATGCCTGGGAAAATTAACGTTATGCTAAAAGATTTTGCGGCTTTGGCTTTACCTCAGCAAGGTGGAGTTGATTTTAATCCGCAATATTTGGATTTACAAAGGCAAGGGAATAGGATAGATTCAGCTGTACTGACAGAAGGCCTGACGCAAGGTCAGATTCATTTTGATGGTTTGGAGCCTGTGGTTTTACGCGTTTTGCCGGTGACGGATATTGTGGGGTTGTTTGAGGCTTCAGGAGTTATGTGGTAATAAAAATAGTTGCGATTTAAAAAATATCTGGATGTGACTAAAAGAGCATGGTATTCTTTGAATAGAGAAAGGGAGGTTATAAAATGTATAAGTCCAGTATTGTGAATGATATTCTTCAAAGAGCTTCTTCATTATCTCTGGAGGAGCAAAATTTTATTGTGGAGACGCTTAATAAGCGTATTCATGAGTATCGGAGAAATAAAATTGTACGACGGGTGAAGGAGGCTGAAAAGAATTACGGTAAAGGGAATGTAAGCAAAGGTAAGGTTAGTGATTTAATGAGTGAGTTAGATGATGATTAGTCTAATTTGGGATGCCGCGTTTATTCGGATTCTTAAAAAATGGAAGAAAAAACATCCGCATTTAATTAAAACTTTCCAAGAAGTGCTCTCTGAATTTGTTAAAAATCCTTTTCAACCTTCCCTACGAACACACTGTTTGAGTGGTAAGTTAAAAGACTGTTGGGCTTGTAGTATTACTTACGAATATCGCGTAGTATTTAAATTTATTTCCAAGAATAAAGTGCTGCTTATCGATATTGGAACGCATGACGAAGTATACTAATTATCCTCCGCAGGTTTGTTTTAAAATCCAATCAAATAAAATCTTTATTATTTGCGGGCAGCAAATTGTAACATATGCGCAGTTTTTTGATGCTGTTGGTGGTGTGATTGATTATTTTCAATCAAGCGGAATTAAGTCTAAAGATCGTGTTGGAATTTGCTGCGCTAATAGTGTTGAGTACGTGGCAGCATTAATAGCCCTGTGGCGTATTGGCACTGTCGCTTGTCTTTTGAGTCCGCGCTTACCACAGGAGGCGTTGCAGCAGCAATGTAGCAATTTGAGTTGTCAGAATGTTTTAACGAGCTTTCCTGAAGTGCCCTATTCAGATAAATTAACAGAAACAAATCCAAAATGGTCTTTGCCGGTAGATCAAGAGGCTACGATTATGTTTACCTCCGGCAGTAGTGCCTCGCCCAAAGCGGTTTTGCATACGATTGGTAATCATTATTTCAGTGCCAAGGGCGCGAATGTTCATATTCCGTTAGTCGCTGGGGATCGATGGTTATTAACGCTTCCATTGCATCACGTCGGGGGTTTAAGTATTTTATTTCGTGCACTTTTGGCCGGGGCAACACTGGTTATTCCCGAGAAAGATGAGCCTATTGAGGCGGCAATACGGCGCTACGGCATTACGCATGTATCGATGGTGCCGACGCAGATTTATCGTTTATTAGGGGAAAATGAAGAAGGTGATTTAAAAAGTTTGAAGGCGATTCTTGTCGGCGGAGGGCCGATACCGGAAGCCCTTTTACAAAAAGCAATGGAAAAAGGTTTCCCGGTTCATACGACGTACGGCTTAACAGAAATGGCTTCGCAAGTTGCCACGTCAAACGTGTTGACGTCGGAAACTATTTCAAATGGCGGTAGAGTGTTGGAGGATAGAGAAGTAAATGTTTCTGAAGAAGGTGAAATTTTAGTGCGTGGCAAGACGCTTTTTCAAGGTTATGTAGAAGGCGGGCACATTGATTGTTCGTTTGACGCAGGCGGTTGGTTCGCAACCGGTGATTTAGGTGAGCTCAACGACGAAGGTTATTTAAAAGTGACTGGACGTAAAGATAATATGTTTATCTCCGGTGGCGAAAATATTCAGCCGGAAGAAATTGAACGGCATTTGTGTCGGTTAGAAGGCGTTGAGGAGGCTATCGTCATTCCCGTAGAACATGCGGAATTTGGCTTTCGCCCGGTGGCGTTTATAAAGTACATGAATGGAAAATCAATAACCTCCGAAGAAATCAAAAGAACTCTGCAACAATATCTCCCTAAATTCAAAATTCCCGATACCTTTTACGATTGGCCGGAAGGCATTATTAGTGAGGGGATTAAGCCAAGTCGGCTAGTATTTAAGCATTATCTTGAGCGAACAATTCCACGATCTTAGCGCGTAAATCTGAGGGGAGAGGAATTTTTGTATTTGTGGATTTGTCCATCGTGACATGCACGGTTTTGGCGGTACCGACGAGTTCTTGTTTGGCATTGAGGAGTTTGTAAGAGAATGTAAATGAGGTGTGGCCGACTTTTGCCGTTTTTACTTGAATTTCAACGACATCCCCGACAAATAAAGGTTTTTTGTAGCCGGATTCGGCGTGCACAATCGGTAGGAAAAAATCTTTTTCTCTCAAGAGTTTTGCAAATCCAAACCCGATATTTTCCAGTAATGATTCATACGCATCATGAACAATATCAAATTGTGTGCTGAAAAATAACAGCCCCGCGGCATCGGTTTGGTGAAGTTTAATTTTTGTTTGGTAAATGTACATAAGAATTAAAGTATCACTACGTCAAGGTTTTGTCAATGTGCGTTCGTTGGCATTTTGGAGGTAATTTTTCCCATTGACAAAAAAAGTAAAAGTTGTATTATTGGGGCCTGCCAACAACAGATCATTAGATCTTTGAATGACAATAGATAAGCAACAATTTAAATTAAAAATTAGGAGGAAGTCAATGGTATTAGTTAACAAGCAAGCCCCGGATTTTACGGCTAAGGCTGTAAAGAATGGTCAAGTCATCGACGAGTATAAGCTGTCAGATTCTAAAGGAAAATA
Source organism: Candidatus Omnitrophota bacterium (assembly GCA_029261055.1). Taxonomy (GTDB): domain Bacteria; phylum Omnitrophota; class Gorgyraeia; order Zapsychrales; family Zapsychraceae; genus JAJDCA01. The sequence goes on from JAJDCA010000014.1 coordinate 25,258, forward strand.
TGTGGTGTTGTTTTTTTATCCGCTTGATTTTACTTTTGTCTGTCCAACGGAATTGCATGCTTTCCAAGCTAAATTAGCTGAATTTGAAAAGCGTAATGTTGAAGTTATCGGCGTTTCTACCGATTCTTGGTTTTCTCATTTAGCATGGTTACAAACACCAAAAAATAAGGGCGGGATTGAAGGGATTACTTATCCTCTCGTTTCTGATTTTAATAAAACAATTAGTAAAGATTACGGTATTTTATTTGAAGATTTAGGCGTGGCTTACCGCGGATTATTCCTGATTGATAAGGATGGAATTGTCCAGCATCAAGTGGTAAACAATCTAGCCTTAGGGCGCAGTGTGGATGAAGCTCTGCGTATGGTTGAAGCTTTGCAATTTACAGAAAAGCACGGCGAAGTTTGTCCTGCCAACTGGAAAGAAGGCGACAAAGCAATGAAACCAGACGACGCTGGCCTAAAAGAATACTTTGCGGCAGCTTAAGTATAAAAGTGTATAAAGAAGTAAGAGACAAGATGCAAGAAGTAGAGAGGTAAATGAGTAAAAAATTCAGAGAAGCAAAAAAACAAAAAATGTATTTTTTACAGATTTAATTTTTTTTCTGCTTCTTGCCTCTTGTATCTCTGCTTCTTTTAAGAAAGGATCATACAATGGCTCATTCTTTACCTGATTTACCTTACGCGTTTGACGCGTTAGAACCGCATATTGATGCTAAGACGATGGAAATTCATCACGACAAACATCATGCGGCTTATGTTGCTAAATTGAATGCCGCTCTTGAGGGAAAGGCTGATTTAGAAGCAAAAAGCATTGAAGAATTGATGGCAAGTTTATCTTCAGTTCCTGAGGATATTCGAGGTGCTGTGCGTAATAATGGCGGTGGGCATTACAATCATTCGTTGTTTTGGAATGTGATGGGTGCTAATGCCGGTGGCGTACCTGAAGGCGAATTAGCTGAGGCGATTAATAGTGACCTTGGCAGTTTTGATGCCTTTAAGGAAAAGTTTGCCAATGCAGCGGCTACGCAGTTTGGTAGTGGTTGGGCTTGGTTATGTGTGAGCAAGGATGGTAAACTCTGTGTTTGTTCTACACCTAATCAGGATAATCCAGCGATGGATACGGCAACTTGTAAAGGTACGCCGATTCTTGGGCTTGACGTCTGGGAACATGCGTATTATCTGAATTATCAAAATCGACGTCCGGATTACATTGCCGCTTTTTGGAGTGTGGTTAATTGGGATGCGGTTTCCAAGAATTATCAATCTGCAAAGAACGAACACGTTCCTGCCTAACATTTTTCTCCCCGGAAAGTCATTTCCGGGGAGAAAAAATACAAATAATTAAGGTTTTTGTGAAAAATAATTAAGAAAAATCTTGACTCTGAAGTATTTTTAACTACTATATGTAGTGCTAATGAGCAAATCCTATCAACATGTTGTGTTATTTACTTTCCTTAATTTTTTGATGTTTTTAGACCCATTTCAAATAAAATTTAATTCTCATCCCAACACTTTAACCCAGGAGGACCGCCCTTATGCTGCATGACACCACTATCGCCCCAGAGATGAAAGTCACTAAACGTAATGGACAAGTTGTCGCTTTTAACACAATACGCGTTAAGCGAGCGATTGGTAATGCTCTTAAAGAGCAGCAGGGGATGCCGCGTGAGGCAGAATTATCTATTGAAATGGTTAAGCAGGTTGAAAAGGTTTTGCATTGTGTGGAAGATGTTCTGAAAGAAAGGGCGACAGAGAACAATCATATTACGGTTGAAGAAATTCAGGATGAGGTCATTCGTCAACTATTTGAAAATGGGTTTAAAGAAACAGGCGAGCTTTATGCCAATTATCGAAAAAAACATGCGGCCAGGCGTTCTCTTTATGAATTGTATTCCACGATCAAGCGTGATGGTAAGGTCGTATCCTTTAAACCGGAAAAAGTAACTTTGGCGGTGGCCAAGGCTTTTCGGGCTAATAATAGTGAAATTTTGACGGAGACTCTATTAGAGAAGGCCCGTGAAGTGGCCAGTGATGTGGTGAAGGAAATTTGTTCGGTTTGGCCGGAAGGAAAAGCAATTAGTATTGAAGAAATTCAGGATTTGGTAGAAAAGAATTTGATGAAAGATGGTTATCACGATGTGGCGAGAAGTTTTATTCTTTATCGAGAGCAAAGAGCCAAAGCCCGTCGGGCGAAACAAACACGAAAGACGGTTGAGCCGACTTACGATTGGGTTAAGAGCATTTTTTACAAGACCAAAGATGGTGAGGATAAGGCCTTGGATGTGGAAGACATTCGTTTTCAAATTGAAACGTGTTGTTTGGGATTAGAAAATGTTGCGTCGGAGGATATTTTAAAGGAATCCTTAAAAAATTATTTTAATGGGATTACGGAATCACAAATGACCGCGTCGAATATTATGGCGGCTAAAGCCTTTTTGGAAAAGGATCCTAATTATACCTTTGTGGCCAGCCGTTTATTGTTATTAAAGGAATATGAAGAGGCGATTGGGCATAGGGTCAGTTTTGAAGGCATTAAAACGGAATATCCTACGTATTTTGCGAAATATATTCACAGGGCTGTTGAGCTTGAACTTTTGAGCCCGGATCTGCTTCAATTTGATTTAAGAAAGTTAGGTCAATACCTTAAGCCTAAACGAGATTTTCTTTTTAGATATATGGGCCTACAGACGCTGTATGATCGGTATTTTATTCACAGCGAAGGTCAGCGTCTTGAATTGCCACAGATTTTTTGGATGCGTGTGGCGATGGGACTTGCTAAAAAAGAAGGGGCTAAGAGGAATGAAAAGGCGATTGAGTTTTACAATGTTTTATCGACCTTCCGTTTTGTTTCTTCAACACCGACTTTGTTTAACTCCGGAACACGGCATTCACAATTATCATCCTGTTTTTTAACGACGATTAATGATGATTTGAATCATATTTTTAAGTGTGTTCAGGATGATGCGATGCTCTCTAAATGGAGTGGAGGGCTTGGCAATGATTGGACCAATGTTCGCGCGATGGGTTCGCGTATTAAGGGTACCAACGGAAAGAGTCAGGGCGTGATTCCTTTTTTAAAGGTGGCCAATGACACCGCCTTAGCCGTAAATCAAGGTGGTAAACGGCAAGGGGCGATGTGTGCCTATTTGGAAGTTTGGCATATGGATATTGAGGAATTTCTGGAATTACGTAAGAACACCGGGGATGATCGACGACGTACGCATGATATGCACACCGCCAGTTGGATTCCTGATTTGTTTATGAAGAGGGTCAAAGAAAATAAAGAGTGGACATTATTTAGTCCAAATGAAGTGCCTGATTTGCATCACATTTATGGGACGGTCTTTGAAAAATCTTATGAACGGTATGAATCGATGGCTAAGGACGGACAAATTAAGCAGTTTAAAACGATGCCTGCCGTGCAGCTTTGGCGTAAGATGTTGAGTATGCTTTTTGAAACAGGGCATCCGTGGATTACGTGGAAAGACCCTTCAAATATTCGTTCAGCCCAGGATCACGTCGGAGCTGTACATAGTTCGAATTTGTGCACGGAGATTATTCTCAACACATCCGAGGATGAAACGGCTGTGTGTAATTTGGGGTCTGTTAATTTAGCAGCCCACACCACGCCCAAAGGTGTTGATCATAAAAAGTTAAAGACGACCATTTTGACGGCTATCCGGATATTGGATAATGTGATTGAAAATAATTATTATCCCACGGTGGAAGCTAAAAATGCTAATCAGAAACACCGTCCTGTTGGTCTGGGGCTTATGGGATTTCAGGATGCTTTATTTATTCAAAATTTGAGTTATGCCTCGCAGGAAGCCGTGAATTTTGCGGATGAAAGTATGGAGGCTATTTCGTATTATGCTATTTTAGGTTCGATTCATTTAGCCAAAGAGCGTAAGACGTATTCATCCTATCGTGGTTCCAAATGGGACAGAGGTTTGTTGCCGATTGATACTCTGGCGCTTTTGAAAAAAGAGCGGGGGAGTTATTTAGACGTGGACACAACATCAAAGATGGACTGGGATGTGTTGCGTACAGAATTAAAGAAATACGGTATGCGTAATAGTCAGGTGATGTCGATTGCCCCGACGGCGACAATTGGAAACATTATCGGTGTGACCGCTTCAATTGAACCGATTTATAAAAATATGTTTGTGAAAAGTAATTTGTCCGGAGAATTTACCGTGCTTAATGAATTCCTGGTGGCGGATTTAAAGAAATTAGGTTTTTGGGATCAGGATATGATTAATGATATCAAGTATTTTGACGGCAGTATTCAGGAAATTCCACGCATTCCCGAGGAGCTTAAACGTAAATATGCAACGGCTTTTGAAATTGAATATGAGTGGCTGATTGAAGCCGGCAGTCGTCGTCAGAAATGGATTGATATGGGCCAATCGCTTAATTTGTATCAAGCCAACCCTAATGGCAAGAAGGTTAATGATATGTATATGTTGGCTTGGGAAAAAGGATTGAAGACAACATATTATTTGCGCTCAATGGGGGCAACACGGATTGAGAAAAGTACGTTGGATATTACAAAATACGAAAATGTTGTCGGAAAGCGGGAGCGCGATAAATTTGGCCGCGTTGTTGATAATGCAGAAGCGGCAACGACTACCAGCACGACTACGAATACAAAAACCAGCACCTTGAGTGTTGAACCGGCAGAAGATTGTGAAGCGTGTCAATAATTTAAGTGGTAAGAAATTTACTGCTTATCACTTAGCACTTACCTTTTACTACTTAAATATGAAAGGAAAAATATGTCCCACTCATCCCTACTAGGAATGTCCAAAGAAAGAATGACGGCTGATAATAAAAGGGTTATTAATAATGACCGTACTGTCGATGTCAATCAACTCGTGCCCATTAAATATCAATTTGCGTGGCATTTTTATTTAGACGGATGTGCAAATCACTGGATGCCAACCGAAGTTTCGATGCAGCGGGATATTGAACAGTGGAAAGATCCCAAGGGTTTTACGGATGAAGAGCGGCATGTGGTTAAGCGGGTTTTAGGTTTTTTTGCGACGGCGGAATCGCTCGTAGGAAATAATTTGGTTTTAGCCGTTTACCGTTGTGTGGATAATCCAGAATGTCGTCAGTATTTGTTAAGGCAAGCTTTTGAAGAAGCGATTCACATTCACGCCTTTCAATATATCGTACAGTCGCTTTCGTTGGATGAGGGGGAGATATTTAATATGTACCGCGAGGTTGAGGCTATTTACAAAAAAGATCAGCACGCGATGAGTTGTACGGACAGTGTTTTGGACCCTTGCCTGGATACCACGACTAAAGAAGGTCTGCAGACATTAGTTAAAAATTTGATTGGTTTGTATGTCGTTACAGAAGGCATATTTTTCTACGGTGGTTTTGTGACGATGTTGTCTTTTGGTCGTCAAAATCGTTTACCGGGGACGTGTGAGCAAATTCAATATATTTTACGTGATGAGAGTATTCACATGAATTTTGGTATTGAATTGATCAATGCTATTATCGATGAAAATCCGGAAGTATGGGATGAGTCTTTTCAAGAAGAGATGATTATTTTTATCAAAAGTGCCGTGACACTGGAAGGCGAATACATCAGTGATTGTCTCCCTAATGGTATTCTCGGTCTGAATACCGACGTGCTTGACGAATATATCAAATATCTTGCCGATCGTCGTTTCGAAAAGCTTAAACTTCCTCAACAATACGGTGCCAGCAATCCTTTTCCGTGGATGAGCGAAGTCATTGATCTTAAGAAAGAAAAGAATTTTTTCGAAACACGCGTCACCGAATATCAAACTGGCGGAGCGTTGGAGTGGTAAGAAAGACTGTTCAGATACATATTTAACATGTTTGACCCAAAAGGCTCCCCAACCGGGAGCCTTTTCAATTCCGAACGGCCGTTCGGAATTGGCAGTTTGGATTAAGGGTTGAATTCCGACCGCAAGTTCCGAATTCCGACCGTGCGGTCGGAATTGGAAACGTGGGATATTTAAGGTCAGGCTATGTCTTTATTAAATACGGTTACAGTGCAATGCCCTTATTGTTGGCAGTCGATTGAGATTGTGGTGGATGGCTCGGTGACACATCAGGAATATGTGGAGGATTGCCAGGTGTGTTGTCGGCCAATTGTGGTTAAAGTGGCGGTAGATGAATGCACAGAGCCGACCGTTGAGGTTTATCGAGATGATGAATAGAGGAGGCGAATAGTTAATGGAACCTTTAAGCGCTTTAGGATCAATGGGGCTTTTGATGGGGAGTGGGTGGGCGGCCGGTATCAATTTATATTTAACAGCCGCAGGCCTTGGCATTGCGCATCGTTTGGGTTGGGTTTTACTTCCAGGCCAGATGGACGTATTAGCCCATCCTGTTGTCATCACGGTAGCCATTGTGCTCTATTTGATTGAATTTTTTGCCGATAAATTTCCCTACGTGGATTCCGCCTGGGACACGGTGCACACCTTTATCCGCCCGATTGGAGGTCTTGCTTTGGGGTATATGGCGATGAGCGGTACTAACCCGGCATATCAATATGCCACAGCGCTTTTTGTTGGCACGCTTGCACTGGATTCGCATTTGACCAAAGCAACAGCGCGTGCCGCTATTAATACCTCACCTGAACCCGTCACAAATACCGTTGCCAGCGTTTCTGAAGATATCAGTGTCTTGGGGGCATTGTACCTAATTATTAAACATCCTGTCGTTATATCTATCTTAGTCATCATCTTTGTGGTGTTTTCTATTTGGTTTTTAAAGAAAATGTTTTATTTAGTGAAGAAAATTTTTAAATCTAAAAAGGGTAAGCAAGTTGTGAAAGTTGACACTTAGGCGCCCAGCAATTAGGAGCATTATTTTTGCTTGGTCTCTTGAATGAAGTTTGATATACTTGCCTCATTAATTTTTATCACCATAAATTTCATCCCCTCATAATAATTTCCCCAGAAAGGAGTAAAGATAAACACGTATCGTGTATGTAGAAAATTGTCAGGAAAATTAAATAACGATATATTCAAGGGGGGATCCAAAATGACTCAAGAAATAACAAAAATAGCGCTATTTAAAGGGAAGAAAATTCGTCGAACTTTTCGAGATGGGCAGTGGTGGTTTGCTGTTGCTGATGTTGTAGAAATTTTAACAGACGCCGCGAATATTACGGATTATATTAAGAAGATAAGAAAGAGGGATGAAGAATTATCCAAAGGGTGGGGACAAATTGTCACCCCCCTTCCAATTAAAACGTCAGGCGGTAAACAAAAAGTGAATTGTGCTAACACAGAAGGAATATTCCGCATTATTCAATCTATTCCATCCAAGAAAGCTGAGCCCTTTAAACGTCGGCTAGCCAGAGTAGGGAAAGAACGCATTGATGAAATTGAAAACCCTGAGTTGGCAATGCAAAGGGCAAAGGCGCTTTATGAAAAGAAAGGATATCCCAAAGATTGGATTGAAAAGCGGATGCGAGGCATTGCTGTCCGGCAGAAGCTTACGGATGAATGGGATGTTCGTGGTGTTGAGACAGAGCTTGAATATGCCATATTGACGAATGAGATTATGCAAGGGGCATTTGATTTTGATGTAGAAGATTACAAAAAATATAAAGGTCTTAAGCGGGAAAATTTGCGTGATCATATGACGGATTTGGAACTTATCCTTACAATGCTTGGAGAGGCAACAACTACAACGATCACCCAAGATAGGGATTCACAAAGGTTTCCTGAGTTACAAAAGGATGCCAAAGACGGTGGCGCCGTTGCTGGGAGGACGCGTAAGGACATCGAGTATCAAACGAAAAAGAAAATTGTATCAAGAAAGAATGTTCTTTTTAAACAGAAAACAGAAAAGATTCACTAAACGAAAGGATAAAACAATGAGTTTAAACAGTGTTAATGTTATGGGAAATTTGACGCGGGATCCAGAGTTGAAGTATACGACATCGGGTAAAAGTATTTGTAATATTTCGATTGCGAATAATCGTGTCTATTCAAAAGGTGGAGAGAAAGTTACGGAAACATCGTATTTTGATGTTGAAGTGTGGGGCGTGGTTGGTGAAAATTGCGCTAAATATTTAGCTAAAGGGAGTGGTGTTATTGTTGAAGGGCGTCTTAAACAAGATCGTTGGGAAAAAGATGGGAAGACTCAAAGTCGTGTAAGAATATCTGCCAATAATATTCATTTTTTACCTAAAAGAGATGGTGGAGCCGGACAATCGTCAGGCGCGCAACAACCAGCTGCAGCTGCTTATGCGGCAACCACCGCCGAAAAAAAACCACAAGACTCTGTTGCCTGGGATGAATAAATTTATCAAAAATATGATTAGCCCCTATCTCAAAACTTCAATTGTGTCGCGGGTCCTGTCGCATCCAAATAGAGGTTTTGGGATAGTGGTTAAGAAATTAACCTATCTATTCAGCTTAGTTTTTGTTCTTGCTGGAAGTCATCTGTCTTTGGCTGCCACAGGTAGTCATTTTGTCTATAACGAGCTTTCAACAAAAACCGGAAAGAGGCTTAAGACATATCATAAAACCCTTACAGAAGATTCTTCAGGTCAGATAAAAATACAACGTAGTCTGAAGGGTAAGAATTATACGCAGGATGAGACATATGTCTTAGATTCAGAGTATGCCACCCTTAGTTGGTCTGTTAAACGGGCAGACAAAGGGACGGATTATTCCGGAGGTAGAGAAGGAAATGTTCTTTACATCAAGGGTAAGTTGGCAGGCAAGTCTATTGATAAAGAAATCACACTTGATGATCGCCCTTTGTATAACCATCCGAAAGTGAACCTCACAAAATTTGTCCTTTCCGATCAGGATAATATTGAATTCTGGGGGTTGCGCAAAGCAACTCTTATGAAATATGTTATGCAGGCGAAGAAGATGGGGGAAGAAATAATTACGGTTGATGGCCAAGCTATTGATACGATTAAAGTTTATTTCAGTCCAACAGGACCTCTTAAAAAATATTACCGCCGCACTTATTATTTCCGCAAATCAGACGGTCTTTTTATAAAAAAGAAACCCTCCAAAGGCAAAACGACTGTGTTAGACATCAGTCATCAAGCATCAGACGCCAGTAAAAAATAAACTACTGATGACTACTGAAGGCTAACGTCTAAGAATTTTTGAACCTTAAATTAGTCTTTAATCTTCTTACGACGAGCTTGAACAAAGGCGTGTTGTAAGGCGATGTAGGGGTCGATCGCGTCTTCGGTGAAGGTTTCGTAGGCATCACGGACATGAAAGGAAAAGTTATTAACGCGTCGAACAGGTCGCATCACAGCAAAGGCTTTTTCCGATTCTACATCAAATATACCAAACCAGGTAAAAGGGCTGAAAGCAGCATCACCGATAAAACCAAGAACTTCGCGTGTGGTGGCTGGGCCGAATAGCGGAAGCATAAGAAAGCGCCCTTCACCCATTCCCCAAACAGCAAAAGTTTGGCCAAAATCTTCGTCTTGCACTTCAAGGTTAAAAACAGCATCTGCCGGATCAAAAAAACCTCCTAGACCAACTGAAGAGTTTATAAGTAATCGGCCGAATTCAGTGGAAGCCCCTTTGAGTTTTCCTTGGAAGAGGCAGCTAAAAAGACGGACAGGGGTTTTAATATTAACAAAAACATTGTTGATACTTTTTTGTACTTTTTTTGGTACTAAGAAGTCATATCCTTTGGAAATGGGAGTGAATAAATGAAATAATTTATCATTAAGTTTAAAGAATTTACGGTTCATGTTTTCCCAAGGGTCATAAATAGGATCTTTTGGTTCCCCGTTGTCCCAATCATTTTCAAGGTCGAGATCATCTTCAAGAAATAACTGTTCTTGTGCGTGAAGTGGTGTGGTTAAGAAAGAAAGGGGGGTGAGAAAAATACTGAATATTAGGAAAGCCTGCACGTAAAGTTTTTTCATAAGATTATCCTTTTTTTCTTAAATCAGTCATGAGTTTTTCAAAACTCGATCGATTTAAGATACTATTAAATTGGCTACGATAGTTGCCGATAATACTTACACCCTCAATTGTCACGTCATATATTTTCCAAGTGTTGGTATTATTGATCAGGCTAAAATCAATGGAGAATTTATCACCATTCGCAGTATAAACATATGTTTGAACTTTGCTGCGGTTTCCTTTCATCATCGTACGGATATAGTCTACACGCTCTCCACGATAAGTGTCTGTTTTTCCAAGATAAACTCTTTTAAGGGTAGATGTAAACGCAGTAATAAATTCTTTTCTTTCTTCAGGGGTGCGCTGTCGCCAGTGATGGCCCAGGGCGCGTTTGGACATTTCTTCTAAATTAAAATGCGGTTCTAAAAGTTGCCAGATGCGAGCTTGTCGCTCTATTAAATTTTTGGCACCGGCTAGTGTAGGATCTTGAAGTATTTCAATGCCATCTTCAACGACAGCGAGGATTATTTCATCAGGTTTTTTCTCTGTCTGACTGAAGGCAGGTATTCCCATCAGAAGGTTTATAATAAGGGCAAGGGATGTAATGTGTTTTATAGGTATCATAGTTTTTTTACTCATCATCGACTACAAAATGTTTAATAACACCTTCTAAGTCGAAAGGGGGTTCTGTATCAAAAATAGTTCCGTTAGATCCAATCAAATCATCAGAAGCTCCGGGTGTAATGGCGATGTACTTTTCGCCTAATAAACCTTTGGTTCGAATTGAGGCGATGGCGTCTTCTTGAATTTCAATATTTTTACGGATCGACATGCTCACAGTCGCCTGATAATTCTCTAATTCAATATTTTTAATGGTGCCAACTTTAACGCCGGCAATTTCAACATTTGTATCTTTTTTAAGCCCGGTGACTGAACTAAAAATAGCTTTTATAGGATAATAATTCTTTTGATTAAAAATGTCAACTTGTCCTAATTGGATAGAGGTATACACAATACACAATAAACCAACGGAAATAAATAAGCCGACACTTAGTTCAATATCAAATTTTTTCATTTTTGTAGACCCTTCTTAATTCGTAGGTTAGGAGTTGTAAGGTATTATTCAATTTCCCCTTTGAGAAATCTTCGGATGGTCGGATTATCAGAAGCAATAAATTCTTCAGGAGTTCCGACCGAAAGGATTTCTCCTTCGTGAAGCATCGCCACTTTATCGACGATATTAAAGATTGTTGGGATTTCATGCGAAACAATGAGTGCGGTTAAATTTCGTTTTTGTTGTAAGCGTTTAATTAATTGATGAATGGTGTTGGTAATAATGGGATCTAAACCTGTTGTCGGTTCGTCAAAGAGTATCGCTTCCGGATCCATGACCAGGCATCGGGCCAGGGCAACACGTTTTTTCATGCCGCCACTTAATTGTGCAGGATATTTTTCTTCGCATCCTTTTAAATCAACGTTGGCTAGTTCTTGGGCAACTTTTTCTTTTATTTGTGAAAAGCTTAACTTTGTTTTTTCTTTTAAAGGAAAGGCGATGTTTTCAAAAACTGTAAGAGAATCAAAAAGCGCGGCCGATTGAAAAACGATACCAAGCTGTTCTTTGATTTTTTTTAATTTCTTTCCACTAAGTCGGCTAATATCTTGCTGATGGATTAAGACTTGTCCGCTATCAGGTTTGAGTAATCCGATAACAGACTTGAGTAAAACAGATTTACCTTTACCACTTCCCCCTATAAGAGCGACGATTTGGCCTTTCTTAATTTCCAAATGCACGCCTTTGAGGACGGTATGTTCTCCAAAATTTTTGTGGACATCAATAATTTTAATCATAATTTAGAGATTGTAAATAAATATATATTGGTTATTTACAACTCCTAGGCAAAAAGTAATATAGACGTTAATATATAATCCCAAATTAATACCACCACAGAAGACAGCACTACAGCTTCAGTTGTGGCCCTACTGACACCTTCTGCGCCAAAATGTGATTTTAAGCCGGCAAAGAATCCTTTGTAGCAGCTTATCCAAGTGATTAATAAACCAAAACTTAATGATTTATAGAAGCACAGTGTCAAATCTTTAAATAATATTGAATCCGCAATGGCCCCGTAATATGTGCCTGTGGCGAGGCCTGTTAATTCGACACCTACGAGGTGTCCGCCCCAGATGCCTACGACAACAAAAATGGCCGTTAAAAGAGGTAGGCAAATGATGCCTGCGATTAAATTTGGGATAATTAAATATTTATGCGGGTTTAAGGCCATCGCATCAAGGGCGTCAATTTGATCAGAAATACGCATAATGCCAAGTTGAGCGGTCAGTGCCGAGCCTGCTCTTCCTGTTACCATTAGAGCTGTGATCACCGGCCCTAATTCTCGAATTAAAGATAAGGCTGTGACGGAGCCAACGCTTGATTCCGCTCCAACAGTTACTAAAACATAATATACCTGAAGGGTAAGTACCATCCCGGTAAATAGACCTGTCAGAATAACGATAGGAAGGCTTTTAACACCTATAAAATGAATTTGCTTAATTATTCGGCTGGGGAGATAGGGCGGAAAAATCATATAATACAGATTTAACGCAAGAAAGAGTCCCATCTGGCCTAATTCACGTAAAAAAGTTAAGGCATTTTTGCCTAAAGATTGAAAGGGAAGTATAATATTCATTAGAGGCGCATTTTATCAGTAATTTTTAAAATTGGAAATATTTTCTTAAAAATTATTATACTTAAGATATAGGTATAGAGTAATTTAAAGTTTTGTTTTTCAATACACGTCGACAATAAAATATAAAAATAATAAAAGCAATAATGCCAACGGCAAATAAAGTCCATTCCACTATCATACGTTCAATGCTACGGTTTTGAATATTAATCATATTGCCTGTCAGGCAGCCGAGATAAACGTAGAGGATGGTGCTTGGGAGTCGTCCTATACTTGACGCATAGATAAAATCTTTTAACCGCATGCTGGATAACCCGCAAATGTAATTTAAAAACATGGAACTGACAATTGGGATGTTACGTAATAAGAGAAGAATTTTCCATCCTTTTTCCTCAATCAATTGATCGATGGCTTGCCATTGGGGGTTGGTTTTAATTCTTTTTGCAACGGATTCGCGGCACCAATGGCGAGCCAAAAGAAATTTGATGATGGATGAGATTGTAGAAGCGATGGTAACGAGAATAATGCCTTGAGTCATTCCAAATAGAAATCCAGCACTTATTTTTAATATGAGAGCAGGTAGAAATAAACCTGCGAGCAGCAGGTATAGGCCCAGAAAGAGGAAAGGTGCAAAAATATGAAAATCTTTAATCCAATCGAGAGATTGAAGATACATTTGTTTTACGCCTAATTTTTGTCCTAAAATACCGAATGCCGCTATCATCAATAACCAGCAAGCGAGTTTAACAAAGCCTAAATAGCTTTTATGTGTAGTTTTTTTTACAAGGGCCGGATTTTCATCGGCTTTCTTAGGCATTGGAATGTTTGGCGCCAGTAATTGGTTTATAAGTTCATAATCTTGAGGTTTATCTACATCAATGCCCATTTCCGGGTGGGGAGATGTAAAAATACGGACTTTGGCTTTTAAAAGGGAAGAAAGGATGATTTCAATTTCTGGAAAGGTTTTTCCTGTACATCCCAATAGTTCTAAAATTTTGTTAGGCTCTTTGCGTACTTTTCGGATGCGACCAATATAAGGAAGACATTTTAATAAAAGGCTGGATTTACGAATGTAGTAAATATTTGTTCCGGTGTATTCTTTTCCCCCAATTGTCATATACGATCTGTCTTTAGACGGTAATCCAGCCTTGATTAATGTGGATTTTTCAACATAATGCATCACGATATCCGCCTCTGATTGATCAATATTATGTAACGTGTTTTTAATAATTCTTGGCGTCAGAAGAGGGGCATCACAAAATGAAATGACATATCCTTGATGGGATTTTGCCATTTTATAAATAAAGAATTTAATATAAAGGACGGCATGAACAAGGTTTTGCAGAAGACTTGAGCCCTGAGCAAGACGTTTTTTGATATATTGCATTGAATTTAAATTGTCTAATTGCTTAGTGCCGACTACAATGATATTTTTAAAAATGTTGCTTTTGTGAAAAGCCTCGATAACCCAGTCCAGCATAGGTTTGCCGGCAATCGGTAAGTGGGCCTTCATAGTGCAGGTATATTGTTGAGGCCAGTCTTTACGTTTGCCTCCAGCTAATATTATAAGATTAAAATTCTTCATAGGTATAAATTATAACAAAGTATTAGACAAATTTATTTAATAAAAGTTGATATTTAATTCTTGTAGATAAATGCAGAGATTAGTATAATCAAATTAATAAATATTTCAACATGTAGCTTAGCGGAGGAAATTATGAATAATAAATTACAAGAGATTTTGAAGAAGAATGCAGAATTTGAAAAAGAATCTCCGTATAACTTTTGTGATCGATGGTGTGAGCGTTGTGATTTTAAAATTCAACGACGATGTAAGTTGTATCTGGATGAATTAGACAGGCGTGCAACGAATATTGCCCACGGTAAACCTGAAAATGATTTAGAGATTCTTAAACAAGATTTTGAAGATCAGATGGAAGAGATGGAGGATTCGATTGACGAATGGGCGGAAGAAGAAGGGGTTGATCCTTTCGAATTAGAACCCGATGAAGGTTTTGTTGAGGAGATACGAAAAAAAGAAGAAGAGCTGCACAAGCATCCTTTACAAAAAGTGACCTACCAATATATGAAAATATCACATGATTTTCTTAAAGAAGAATATTACAGTAAGCAAATTCTTACACAAGATATGAGGCTTAATTATGAAATAGTGGCATGGTATCATAGTCTTCTTCCTGCGAAGATGCATCGTGCTCTGTGTGGTCTTTATGTACCGGATGTTCATGATGAAGAGGATTATGCCTTGTGTGATGCCGTTGCACAATTTGCTGTTTGTCGAAAATCTATTAGTTTGTCGGTTGCTTCCTTGCGTGAAATCGGACAGCAAAATAGCCAGTTAAAGAAGCGGATAACTCTACCTCTTACACTGCTCCACAATATGGCCAGTCAGATTGATATTATTTTAAAAGAGATTGGATAGTTCGACAGGTTTGTTTTACTTGTTTGAGAACCACAAGTAGAGAAGGTGTTTTAAAAATTTATCGGGGCGTAGCGCAGTTTCCGCCACACAGCGTGGCGGATCCGCCAAAGTTTTGATGGCGGAGGCTAGCGCGCAGAAAAAAAGAAATTATCGGGGCGTAGCGCAGTTGGCTAGCGCGCAACGTTCGGGACGTTGAGGTCGACGGTTCAAATCCGTCCGCCCCGACCAGTTTACCGTCGCTCATCGCGATATCAAAAATATGCTTCAATCCCATATCTTTTTTCACGGCATAGTTCAAGGGGTAGGATTTCGTTATACGGTTCAACGATATGCTGTGCGTTTGGATCTTAACGGTTGGGTAAGGAATGTGCCTGACGGGAGTGTTGAGGTTCTTGTAGAAGGGGCAAAAAAAGATATTGAAAAACTTTGCCGGGATGTTGAAGAACATTTTTCAGGATATATCCGGAATAAGGAAATTCATTTTCTTGAGGACGCCGTACATAAATTTACAAATTTTAAAATAATCGCCTAAGAAATTGTCCATAAATAATTTGGACAATTGCTTGATAATCTTGGTATGAAATGCTGTTAAACTTGACCAGCTTATTTATGGACAACTCCTAATGCGTTACGCAATTTTATCAGACATCCATGGAAATCTTGAGGCTCTTGAGGCTGTCATAGCCGATTGTAAATGCCAAAAAGTCGATACCGTGTTGTGCGCAGGAGATATTATTGGGTATGGAACCAATCCTAAAGAATGCATAGAAATTTTGCAAAAGTATAAAGTTGTCTGTGTTGCGGGTAATAATGATTGGGCTGTTTCCGGTCGTCTTGATGCGACACATTTTACCCCTGATGAAAAAGCTGCGATTATGTGGACAAGGGACAATCTTCCTTTTGAGTATTATAATTATCTGAATGCCCTTGAGTTAATTCTTAAAAATAAAGATTTTATTTTAGCCCACAGTACATTACATAATCCGAAGGATTTTCATTACATGGATGATATTTCAAAAGCTCCGGATACATTTTATCTTATGGATAACCCAGTATGTTTTGTCGGACATACCCACGTGCCTAAAATTTTTATTCAGCAAGGCAGTAATATTTTTTATTCCAATGGTTTGGATATTGAAGTAAATCCAACTTACAAATATGTGGTCAATGCTGGTAGTGTCGGGCAGCCGCGTGATGGTAATCCGATGGCATCATATTGTATTTATGATACAAAAATGAAAATGATTGAAAATAAAAGGGTTCGTTATGATGTGGCCGCTGCGCAGCAAAAAATTCTTGCCGCTGGACTCCCCGAATTTCTTGCACAACGATTGGCCGTCGGAGAATAATCGTTATCAACCATCAGACGTCTGTAATAAATATGAATAAAATTCAAGCTGAAAAAAAAATAAGGCAATTGTCTGAGGCCATTGAACAACATAATTACCGGTATTATGTCCTTGCTGAGCCAAAAATTGCGGATAAAGAATATGATGATCTTCTTAAGGCACTTATTCAATTAGAGGAGAAATGTCCGGAATTAAGAGATTTAAACTCCCCCACTCAGAGGGTGGGTACCAAGGTTCCTTCCGGAACAAAAACGGTACAGCATCGTTTGAAAATGTATTCTTTAGATAATACATATTCCGTTGATGAATTAAATGAATGGTATAAGCGTGTCTTAAAGGGGTTGCCTAATCAAAAAATAGAATTTGTCGTCGAGTTAAAAATTGATGGGGTAAGTGCTGCTTTAACCTACAGAGATGGTAATTTTTTTGTTGGTGCAACGCGCGGGGATGGTGTTACCGGAGAAGATGTGACGCATAGTTTAAAAACAGTTAGATCCATTCCGCTTCGATTAAAGAAAGAAAAAAGTCGAAATATACCTAGCCTTTTGGAAGTGCGCGGTGAAATTTATATGGATCGAGAAGGTTTTGATTTATTGAATCAACAACGCAAAAAAAGAGGGGAGGTTGTGTTTGCTAATCCTCGTAATGCAACCAGCGGTTCTGTGAAACTGCTTGATTCACGGATTACAGCTGAACGGAAACTTAATTGTTTTATTCATTCTTTTGGATTGTTAGAGGGGACAGAGGCATTTGAAACCCAATGGGATTTCTTAAGTCGGCTTAAAAGTTGGGGTTTTTGTTATAATCCGCATAGTCGGTTGTGTAAAACTATGGATGAGGTAATCGCTTATTGTCAAGAATATCAATCTAAGCGTGACACGCTGGACTATGAAGTAGATGGTGTGGTAATCAAAGTTAACTCACTGACGCAACAAGAACAGCTTGGGTCCACTTTGAAGAGTCCGCGTTGGGCCGTGGCTTATAAATTTCCTGCGCATCAAGCCACAACGTTTGTTAAAAATATTATGGTTCAAGTTGGACGAACAGGTGTTTTAACACCAGTAGCGGAATTGGAGCCCGTGGAGTGTAATGGAGTCACGATTTCCCGTACTACGCTGCATAATTTTGACGAAGTCAAGCGTCTTGGGATTAAAATAGGAGATCGTGTACTTGTAGAACGTGCCGGGGATGTGATTCCAAAAGTTATTAAAGTTGTAGAGACTTCATCGAAATCAGGTCAAAAAATTTTTTCTGTTCCCAAGAAATGTCCTCAGTGCGGCGGGTCGATCGTTAAAGGAAAAACAGAGGATGTTGCTTATCGATGTAATAATCCTGCATGTTCCGGGCAGTTGGAAAAAGGTCTAATGCATTTTGCGTCCCGTGGAGCGATGGACATTGAAGGTTTAGGGGAATCGATTGTGCTGCAATTGTTTGCCCAGGGGTTGGTGCAAGATGTCGCGGACATATATTTTGTAAAAAAAGAAGATTTCCTTAAACTTGAATTGTTTGCAGAAAAGAAGGCGGAGAATCTTTTGGCCTCCATTGAAAAAAGTAAGAAACAATCGTTATCTCGATTTTTGTTTGGTTTGGGTATTGTAAATGTTGGAGAAAAAGCAGCCTACACTTTAGCTCAGAGATTTCAAACATTAGATAATCTTATGAAAGCTGGTAAAGAGGACTTAGAAGCGATTCATGAAATCGGTTGCGTTATGGCAGATTCTGTTGTGAGTTTTTTTTCAGGGAGTTCTAACCGGAAATTTATTGAGAAATTTAGAAAAGCCGGCTTAAATTTAAAAGAAGCTGTCTTAGAGATTAATCATAAATTAGATGGGAAAAAATTTGTTTTTACTGGCGAAATGCAATCAATGACACGTCGACAGGCTCAAACTTTTGTGAAAGAGCAAGGCGGAGAGGTTGTGTCCAGCGTGAGTAAGAATACGGATTTTGTTGTCGCCGGTAAATCAGCAGGATCTAAATACACGAAAGCTATTAATTTGGGAATAACAACATTAGATGAACAACAATTTCGGGAGATGATTAATGTTTAATAAAAAAATAGGACGTATTTTCTTTGTCATTGCGGGGGTTGCTTTTTTAAGCCTTTCACTGAGTGGTTGTACGACATTACGTAAGAAATTTATTCGTAAAAAGAAAAAAAGTAAACAATCTGAATCTTTTATTCCCGTCTTAGAGCCGATTGATTATCCTGTGGCTATTCATAGTTCACAAGAACGTTATGCGCATCATTATTCTTTATGGAAGGTGTGGCAGAGAGATTTAATCCAGACTATCGAACGTAAGGAAAGCGATAAACGACAAAAGTATCTTATGGCCCAGGTCCTTGTTCAGCTTGATGAAATGAAAAAATGGATTAGTCAGGAGAAACAACAAGAGCTTACTAAAATTATAAATAATTTTCAGCGTATTGAAAGTGAATGGACAAAGCCTGCTGCGATGCGCAATGCTTTTTCTCTCAAAAAGAAATTAGAATTAAATGCCCGTCGTGTCCGGAATGATTTTAATCCAAAAGGAAAGCCCGATACTTTCTTTGTACAATGAAAATTTACCCTAATTTGGATAATTATGAAACAGTATATTGATGAATTTATTAATTATCTTGCGGTTGAAAGAGGGTTAGCTAACAATACGCTCTTGGCTTACGGACGGGATTTAGCGAAATATGAGCGGTATTTTGAAGAAAAAAATATTCAAGAACCAAGTCATGTTAAGCGTGATGATATTACAGATTACATGTATTATGAAAAAAATGAGGGGTTGTCTGCTAATTCTATCTGCCGGAGTTTAGCGGCTATAAAGATGTTTCATCGATTTTTAGTGCGGGAAAGATTAGTGCAAGAAGATCCTACCCATCTAGTTGAGACGCCAAAGTTGTGGAAGCGAATCCCAGGGGTTTTGACTAGCGCGGAAGTTGAGGCTATGATTAATGCTCCTAAAGGATGGAAGTGGCAAGCGGTTAGAGATAGGGCGATTTTGGAGTTATTTTATGCCAGCGGGATGCGTGTTTCCGAACTGTCCAATTTATCTTTGGAGAATATTAATTTAGATGTCGGGTATGTTCGTTGTACCGGTAAAGGACGTAAGGAACGCATTGTGCCGATAGGGAACAAAGCCAAGGAAGCCGTAAGAAAGTATTGTGAAACAGCGCGAACGAAATTAGTTAAGTATCCTATGACGATGGAATTATTTTTAAGCCGGTTAGGTAAAAGAATCAGTCGGCAGAGTCTTTGGAGCATTATCAAGCTTTATGCCAGGGTAGCCGGCATTAAAAAGGAAATAAAACCACACACACTTCGACATTCTTTTGCAACACATCTTTTACAACACGGTGCGGATTTACGTTCGGTTCAGGAAATGTTGGGACATTCGGATATTTCTACAACGCAGATTTATACGCATGTCGATAAGGAACGGTTAAAATCTATTCATAAAGAATTTCATCCTCGGGGTTAGGCATTGTCCAGTGACATGAAAAATTATTTAGTAAATATTGATAAACGTTTTTTGGATGTTATTAAAAAGATCGGCCAAGAAAGTGACCGTCAAAAAATGTCAGCGTACATTGTTGGCGGTATTGTGAGGGATATTCTTCTGAAGAAGAAAAATTATGATTTGGATATTGTTATTGAAGGCAATGTGAAAAAATTGGCACAGAGTTTGGCTAAGAAATTAAAGGCGAAAGCGATATTTTATGAACAATTCGGTACAGCTACGTTGAATTTGGAGAATAAGCTGCGTATTGATTTGGTCACCGTACGAAAAGAATCTTATGCGCGCTCAGGTGCGTTGCCTAATGTTAAGCTGGGGACGTTAAGGGACGATCTTTTTCGTCGGGATTTTACCATTAATGCAATGGCGATGGGCATTAATCATTCAAATTTTGGGCATCTCATTGATTTATTTAACGGCAAGGAAGATATTCGGCACGGTAAAATTAGGGTCTTACACGATAAGAGTTTCATTGATGATCCAACGCGGATTTTGAGGGCTGTACGTTTTGAACAACGGTTTCAATTTCATATTGAACGGCACACGTTAAGCTTATTAAAGAAGGCTATAAAAAATAAATTAACGGATAATGTCACCCCGACGCGTTATTTTGTCGAATTTAAAAAAATGTTATGTGAGAAAAGTCCTGTGCCAAATTTAAGGCGTTTAAAGGGGCTGGGAGGTTTTTATTTTTTACATCCACAGTTTAAAATTAATCTTCGGCATGTTAACGCTGTTCATCAAAATATTCAAAAGATGAGACGGAAGTCTATGTATAAGGATCAGAACCAATGGTGGATGGTTTATTTGTTGGCTATTGTCACTCATCTTTCAGGGGATCAACGTAAAGGTTTTGGAAAAAAGGTGCATTTACGCCGAGAAGAGGCCAAGAGTTTGGCGCAACTCGAGGATTGCTCAGAAATTATGAAGCAATTTTTACGCAAATCATTAAAACGAAGTGAAATTTTAAAAATGTTGCATTCTTTGGAAGAATCTGTAATTTTTTATTTGCGGGCCAAGACAAACCAGCAGCAAAGTCATCAGTACATTGATCGATATTGGTCGGTCGATAAAAATGTGCAATTGAGTATAAGTGGCGAGGATCTCAAACAAATAGGATTGCATGAAGGTAAGAAAATGGGTAGAATGTTAAACGAAATTTATTATCACAAGATCGATAAGCACATACAAACAAAACAAGAAGAGTTGAAATTAGCAAAACAATTATACTAATTCTATTATTTAATAGATTTAGTATTATAGCAAATCCATTAAATAATTACTCTTTTGGTAGTGGCTATTCTCGTAGAAGCGTTCGAGAAAAGCCAAATGGATTATGGTCATTATTTAATGGAATTGGTATTACTAGGAGCAAATGATTATGGATCGAATGGACAGAATTAATCAGCAAATGAAACGTGAATTGGGGACTATTCTCCAGCAAGATTTAAGTGATCCACGTTTACAATTTGTCTCAATCACGGCCGTCAATGTGAGCCGGGATTTAAGAAGTGCGAAGGTGTATTTTAGTGTATTAGGTGAGCCGCATCAAGAAAGTATTATTCATGAAATATTGGATAAAGCGGGCGGGTTCATCCGGAAATTAATTAGTCAGCGTCTTAATTTAAGAAACACGCCGGCATTTTCATTTTATTATGATAAATCAATTGCCTTTAGCGATCAGCTAGAGGAAACTTTAAAGGAAATCCATGATGAAGAAGATACTTCAAACGATCAAGAAGAATGAAACTTTTCTTCTCAGTACACATGTTAATCCTGACCCGGATGCTTTGTCTTCCGAGTTAGTATTGGATATTTATTTGCGGTCACTGGGAAAGAAAGTTTTTATTGTTAATGAAGAAAAGGTTCAGGACAGGTTAGATTTTTTACCTGGAGGAAAGCGGATAAGAGGTTTTAAGAAAAACTTAACGATAGATTATGATGTGGCTATTGTTGTCGATTGTGGTGATTTAAATCGCATCGGAAAAGTGCAAAATCTTATTCAAAGCGATAAAGTGCTCATTAATATTGATCATCATATTACTAATGATAAATTTGGTAGCTTAAATTTAGTTGTACCGGATGCTTCTTCAACAGCTGAGGTTTTGTATGATTTCTTAAAAACAGCACATTTTCAGATGACAAAGAACGCCGCCCTTTTATTGTACGCGGGTATTTTAACAGATACAGGGTCATTTCGTTATGCCAATACAACACATAAGACCCATTTGATTGCCGGGGAATTACGAAAATTTCCCTTTTCAGCGGATGATCTGTATCGCCAGCTTTACGAGACAATGCCTTTAAATGACGTCAAAGAATTTACAAAATTGATAAGTCGTTTTGATGCAATTTATTTGGGAAAAGTCGTATGTCTTGAATTGCGTAAACGTGTCCTTGCACGTTTTTCCGGGAATATTGATTTGCGCGATATGATTTTTAAATTCTTGCGTGCTATAAAAGGTGTTGAGGTTTGTGTTATTTTTACAGAGGTGAATTCTAAGGAAACAAGAATTAATTTTCGGTCAATGGGAGATTTTAATGTAGCTAAATTGGCATCAAATTTTAATGGCGGTGGTCATCGTCGGGCTAGTGGAGGTCGAATGGATGCAGGTATCAGCGAAACGCGTAAGGCTGTATTAAAGAAAATTGGAAAGGCTTTATGATGGAAGGCATACTTATTCTGGATAAGCCGAGTGGAATGACATCACATGATGTTGTTCAGAAGGTGCGGAAGAAGTTTCATATGAAACGTGTCGGTCATGCTGGCACACTTGATCCTTTGGCGACGGGTGTTTTGGTGATTTTGATTGGAAAAGCCACTAAACTTATGGAGAAGTTTGTTGCCTTTGATAAAGCCTACCGGTCGACCCTGATTTTAGGACGAACAACCCGTTCAGCTGATATTCAAGGCGAGACACTTGAAGAGGCTCCGTATGACCATATTACAGAACAAGAAATTATTGAATCGTTTAAATGTTTTGAAGGAGATATTGAACAAGTGCCTCCAATGGTTTCGGCCGTCAAAGTGAAGGGGAAAAAGTTGTATGAACTTGCGAGAAAGAAAATAGTCATTGAGCGCAAACCTCGTCAAATACGCATTGATTGCCTAAAGGTATCTGAAATGGACATCCCTCATGTTAAATTTTATATGGAATGTTCTAAGGGGACCTATGTGCGTCAATTGGCGGACGATATTGGAAAGAAATTAGGATGCGGGGCATGTATTTCACAGATTGAGCGGACAAAAGTCGGTCCTTTTACGCTTGAAGAATCTGTTAATTTAGAGGATATCAATGAAAGTCATATACGGCATTGGACAGGTTAAAAAGAAATTTAAGAATGCCGTTTTAGCGATCGGCGTTTTTGACGGTCTGCATATTGGGCATCAGGCTTTGATTAAAAAAGCTGTTGCCAGAGCCAAAGCGATTAAGGGACAAGCCCTTGTGATGACGTTTGCGCCTCATCCGGTGCATGTTTTGCGCCCGGAAATTTTCCAGCCACTTATTACGCCAATGGACTATCGACTTAAACTTATTGAAGAGTTTGGTGCTGCCGCCTGTATTGTTGTACGTTTTACAAAACGATTTGCGCAACTCACGCCGCAGAAATTTATTCAACGGTATTTTATTGACCGCATTCAGCCTAAAGAAATTTTTGTCGGTAATGATTTTCGTTTTGGTCACGGCCGGAGTGGTACGTTGGATTATTTTAGTAAGACGGCGAAGGATAACGGATTAAAAGTTAACCCTGTCGAGACAGTTCCTCTTAATGGGGAAAAAGGAAAAAAAATAGGCAGTACGCATATCCGGCATTTAATTCACGATGGAAAATTAGAAAATGTACACAAACTTTTGGGCCGTCCTTTTTCATTGATGGGCCATATCGTCCGGGGAGATAAGCGAGGTCAAACCTTGGGATATCCCACGGCTAATCTTCACCCGGATGTGTCCAAACAAATTTTACCTCCTTTAGGCGTTTATGCCGTTATTATCAGAATTGGCCAAAAGACTTACCACGGTATGGCTAATGTCGGCCGCAGACCATCGTTTAAAACACCCAAATCGGCCATCACCGTTGAAACGCATATTTTTGATTTTTCAAAAGACATTTACGGGCAGGAAATCATAGTGTTATTCTACAAAAAAATCCGCAACGAAAAGAAATTCCCCTCAAAAGAATGTCTTATCCGGCAATTAAAAAAGGATGAGGTTGTAGCTCAAGAAATTTTCCTGATTTAGCAGTATTTTTACCCCACCATTTTTCAAATAAAGAATTCCATATGTAGTATTCTAAATAAAACTCACCACAATTTTTTGTATCTTGTTGAAATATAATATGTTTTCTTAAAAAATGATTGACACTGTCCCATAGTATAGATATACTGTAGTTCGAAGTGGGGGGAAGTGGAGTGAAGTGGTTTTAGTGTTATTCATCTTCTTTTCATCCTCAGAAGTACTCCTCTTTTGACCTCAAAGGGCACGATTAAAATTTTGGCTTACCAAAGGTATTGATATGTTTTACGGAGAATATAAACATAACCTCGATCGAAAAGGCCGATTGATTTTGCCGTCGAAATTCCGTGAAGTATGCCGGGAAAACATGGTAGAACGTTTTTTTCTGACACGTGGTTTGGATAAATGTATCTTTATGTTCAGCGAAGCCGAGTGGCGTATCCAGGAGCAAAAATTTAAAAATATGCCGTTTACAAAACAGGAAACACGAAATTTTAATCGTATGTTTTTTGCAGGAGCGGTGGACGTTAATCCGGATAAACAAGGACGTTTTGTGATGCCTCCGTATCTGAAAGAATATGCGGATATTCAACGGGAGACAGTCGTGATTGGTGTTTCAAATAGAATAGAGATTTGGAGTCAAAAAAAGTGGGAAGATTTTTATACAAATTCCAGCGATTCGTTTGAGCAGATTGCAGAGAATATGTTGACTTTGTAAACATTTTATGGCGTGTAATTAATGGCTAAAGGTAAAAAAAAGATGACCCCAGCGATAGAAGAACACATCGAAAATAAGATTGAAAAAACGCAGACGAATCACATTTCTGTGATGTCGAATGAAGTGGTTGAATATTTACGGCCGCAGGAGGGTGAGGTTTTTGTCGATGGAACGCTTGGTATGGGTGGGCATGCTGAGGAAATTCTTAAGCATCTTGGGTCAAAGGGGCGATTGATCGGCATTGACCGTGATGCAGCGTCATTGGCTGTGGCCAAAGAGCATTTGCAAGCCTATCATGATCAATGCCTATTTATTCATGAAGATTATAGAAATATCAATAAAGTTTTAGAAGGATTGAGCACTCCATCTGTGGATGGCATACTTTTGGATTTGGGGCTTTCCAGTTTTCAGTTAGATAATCCTGAACGTGGTTTTAGTGTGCGGGCCGAAGGGCCTTTAGATATGCGTATGGATCAAAACAGTCATATTTCAGCGTATGATTTAATTAATTCGCTTTCTGAAAGAGAAATTAGTTCAATTCTCAAGGATTTTGGAGAGGAGCGTTGGCATAAGGCTATTGCGCGTCGTATTGTTTGGCAACGTGCTAAGGAACCGATTGAAACAACAAAGGATTTAAGTCGGGCTGTGTTGCAGGCCATTCCTATGCAAAGAAAACGAAAATCTGAACGCATTCACCCTGCGACACGGACATTTCAGGCTTTCCGTATTGCCGTCAATAGAGAATTAGAATCATTAGAAATTGCTTTAGAAACATGTAAGAGTTTCTTGAAAGTGGGAGGGCGATTGGGCGTGATAGCTTTTCATTCTCTTGAAGATAGAATTGTGAAACATAAGTTTCGGGCTTGGGCCAAAGAAAAGAATTTTCGTTTAAGCATGCAAAAACCATTACGTCCAACCGAAGAAGAAATTAAACAAAATTCGCGTGCCAGAAGTGCACGGTTAAGAGTTATAGAGCGTATTTAGGAGCAGTTAAAATGTCATTAGGAAAGTTTTTTAAATTTGTCGGTTTAGCCACACTTTTAAGTCTGGTGTATATCCATATGCAGATGCAGATTATCGATATGGCCTATAAAGGGCGTGCTAAAGAACATGATATTCGAAAGCTTATTGAAGAAAATGGCAATACGACCTATACGATTTTATCGCTGAAATCTGCGAATAATTTAGGTATTCAAATTCTTTCTGAAGATTCCGACATGCAGTTTGCTGATCCTGATGATATTGTGAGACTCAATGCGCCTGATAAAATTTTTGGTATTGATCAGCTTTCAAAAAAATCTCAACCTGAAACAAAATCTAATCCTTTGTTATCATTCTTATCTTTTGAGACCCTCGCAGAGGCAAGAGATAAAGAATAAGAGCAAGACGTGTGCAAATTCGTAAATATCCCCTTCGATCTAGTGTTATCATTATCGGTTTTATTGCCTGCCTGATTTTCTTTTCTGTTAAATTGGTTCTTATCCAGATTTTTCGTTCTTCTTATTTAGCTGATCTTGCGGAAAAACAGCATAGTTATTTTGTCGAATTAGAGTCTGTCCGCGGCAGTATTTATGATCGGAATTTACGCCCATTGGCTTTTAACGTGGCCGTGTATTCTTTATTTGCTAATCCCAGAATAATGTCGGATGCAGATAAGGAAAAGGCCCTTCAATATCTTCCCGGCTTACTTAATTTGGAAACGGCTCTTATTCAGAAGCGTCTGAGTAGGAAAAAATATTTTGTTTGGATTAAGCGAAAATTGACATCTGAATTAGTCGAAACCATCAAACAATTAAAAATTAATGGTCTTGATTTTCGTAAAGAGAGTAAACGATTTTATCCAAACGGATATTTAGCGGCCCATATTATAGGATTTGCCGGGACGGATAATCAAGGTTTGGAAGGGTTGGAGTTGTCGTATAACAGAGAATTAAAGGGGCAGTCGGGACGTATGCAGGTTTACCGTGATGCACGGCAGAAAGGGCTGATGTTGGGCAATCATTACATTCCCCCTCAGGATGGTCACCATCTTATTTTAACGATCGATGAAACGGTCCAGTATGTGGCTGAACGGGCCCTTGAAAAAGGAATGAAAAAACATAACGCCAAGTCCGCTAGTATTATCGTTATGGATATTAAAACGGGAGAAATTCTGGCGCTTGCCAATAGGCCGACTTACAATTTGGGGGAAGTGGCCAAAAGCGATATCGGGAGTCGGACAAACAGGGCGATTAGTTTTGTTTATGAGCCGGGATCGGTTTTCAAGATTGTGGCAGCAGCCGCGGCTCTCGAAGAAGAAAAGTTTATTGAAACAGATACGATTTTCTGTGAAAATGGAGAATATAAAGTAGGCAATCATATTTTGCATGATCATCATCCGCAGGGTAAATTGACATTTCGGGAGGTTTTTGAGAAATCAAGTAATATCGGTGTTACAAAAATTTCTCAGAAGTTAGGTCCAAATAAAATATATAAATATGGAAAGAGATTTAATT
Source organism: Candidatus Omnitrophota bacterium (assembly GCA_029261055.1). Classification (GTDB taxonomy): domain Bacteria; phylum Omnitrophota; class Gorgyraeia; order Zapsychrales; family Zapsychraceae; genus JAJDCA01. Next base: position 52,576 of record JAJDCA010000014.1, read on the forward strand.
TTGGCAATAAAACGGGGATTGATCTTAAGGGGGAAGTTTCTGGCCATTTAAAACATCCATCCCGATGGTCAAAGACATCCATAGGGGCTATTCCGATAGGTCAAGAAGTCATTGTTACGCCTCTTCAGTTAGCATCGGCTATTTCAGCCGTGGCGAATAACGGGCTTTACATGAAGCCATTTGTGGTAAAATATATTAAAGATCAGCATGATCAGGTGATTAAGTCTTTTTCCCCGAAGATTATTGACCGTGTGATTAGTCCGGACACAGCCAGGAGGGTTAAAGAAATTCTAGCTGGCGTCGTTGAAAGCGGAACGGGAAAAAGGGCTCAGATTAAAGGAATACGCGTGGCTGGTAAAACAGGCACAGCTCAAAAAGTTGAAAATAAACGGTATTCACACACCAAATTTTATGCCAGTTTTATAGGTTTTGCACCTGTAGATAATCCGCGTATTGCCGCTGTTGTGGTGTATGATGAGCCTCATCCTAGTCATTACGGTGGTACCGTTGCTGCTCCGGTATTTCAGGAAGTGGTGGAAAGTGCATTGAAATATTTGGGAAGTTTGGAGAGATAGATTTTTATTAGAGAAGCAAGAAGTAAAGAATCAAGATGCAGAGAGATAATAGATATAATTTGAGGAGAAAATGCTAATGCAAAGAAATGTTATTTTTCATAATCCACGCTGTAGTAAAAGCCGGCAAACACTTCATTTTTTGGAAGAAAGAAATGTTGATATCGAGGTTGTTGAATATTTGAAGACACCACCATCTAAAGAAGAGTTGCAATTTATTTGTTCTAGATTAGATAAGAGACCTATTGAATTGATGAGAGTTAAAGAAAATCTTTTTAAGGAGTTAGGTTTGTCTATTGAAGATCCACGTTCTGATGAAGAGTGGATTGATATTTTATGTAAAAATCCGGCTCTTATTGAGCGTCCGATTGTTGTTTATAATCAAAAAGTTGCTCTAGGCCGCCCGCCCGAGGATGTGTTGGAGATAATTTAGAGTATGTATTTGGAGGCATTATTAAAGGGTATTTATCCGCATGAATTAAATGAGGCTTATCGACAGACGGATATTGCAGGCATTTATTGTGATTCACGGCGCGTTAAGACAAATAGTCTTTTTGTGGCGACGAAAGGATCATCGTCTGATGGGGCCAATTTTATTAATCAAGCGATTGATAATGGAGCTTCTGTAGTCGTTTCGCATAAGCCAAGAGATAAATATTGTATTGAAAAAAAAGTTTGTTATCTCACCGTTGAAGATGCGTCTCAGTTTTTACGTGATGTCGCTAAACGGTTTTATGGGCAACCTTCTGAAAAAGTCTGCACAATCGGTATTACCGGAACTAATGGTAAGACCACCGTCGCTTATCTTATTGAATCTATTTTACATCAGGCCAAAAAAATATGTGGTGTTATTGGAACGGTGAATCACCGTATTGGGTCAAGAATCTTTCCATCCAAAAATACAACGCCGGGATTTCTTGATAATCAGGAGTTTTTAGCTTCTTTAGTTGAGCAAAATATCGATTATTGCGTTATGGAGGTGTCTTCGCATGCATTAGATCAGGGGCGTGTGGATGGTATTGATTTTAAACAAGCCGTATTTACAAATTTGTCGCATGAACATTTGGATTACCATGAAAATCATGAAAATTATTTTGAAGCCAAATCTAAACTGTTTACCGGGTTGTCTTCCACGTCTGTAGCGGCTGTTAATAATGATGATCCTTACGGGCAGAGGCTTATTCCACAAATTTCTTCCGGTATTAAGACGTATGGCATTGGCCGTCCAGCTGATATTATGGCCAAAGATATTCAATTACATATTAACGGATCCCAGTTTCAATTATGCACCCCTGACGGGAATGTGCCTGTCCATACAGCGTTGATGGGGATGTATAATATTTATAATATTCTCGCGGCTGTAAGTGTTTGTTTGAACGAAGGGATCCCTTTAAACGAAATTAAAGAAGGGATAGAGAAATTGTCTTGTGTGCCTGGCCGTTTGGAGAGAGTGGATTGCGGGCAGGATTTCGCTATTTTTATCGATTATGCCCACACAGAAGATGCTCTTGTAAATGTTTTGCAGGCGATTAAAGATATTTCTAAAGGCAGGCTCATTTTAGTTTTTGGATGTGGTGGTGATCGAGATAAAACAAAACGACCTTTGATGGGTCGTGTGGCCGGTCAGTTAGCAGATATATCCATTGTCACCAGCGATAATCCCCGTAATGAGGATCCACAGAGTATTATTGATCAAGTAGTAGAGGGGTTTGAAGGGGATAATTACGTTTCTATTCTAGATCGCAAAGAAGCGATACGTAAAGCTCTAGGGATGGCTCTGCAAGATGATGTTGTTCTTCTGGCTGGTAAAGGACATGAGGATTATCAAATCATTCGGGGAAAGAAAGGGGCCTTTAATGAACGGCTGGTTATTGAAGAAATATTAAAGTAAGTTAACCCAACTTTACAAGAATTGATGGTTTTTTGGACTAATCAATAAATGGCAAAAATTTAAAGACGTACGGAAGAGCCTGAGGCTTGGAAATGAGAAAGAGGAATATATGACGATTAATTTTAAAGAACGAGCCAATTTTATCTGGAGTATTGCTGATCTCCTGCGCGGTGATTATAAGCAGTCAGAATATGGCCGGGTGATTTTGCCTTTAACAGTTTTACGGCGGCTTGATTGCGTGCTTGATCCAACCAAAGCGAAAGTTTTAGATGCCCTTCCTAAAGTTAAGAAGTTTTCTCCAACAGCCGCAGAGGAAGTGCTGAAACGTAAAGCAAAATTGTCCTTTTATAATAAAAGTAAATTTGATTTCCAAAGGCTAGCGGCGGATCCCAATGATATTGCCGCTAATTTACGTAATTACCTGAACGGGTTTTCCAGGAATGCACGTACCATTCTGGAGCATTTTAATTTTATTGAGCATATTGAACGTTTGGATAAATCTAATCTCCTTTACAAAATTGTCAAACGCTTTGCGGAAATCGATCTTCACCCGGATAAAGTTAAGAATATTGAAATGGGTTATATTTTTGAGGAGCTTATCAGAAAATTTGCTGAAATATCCAATGAGACAGCCGGGGAGCATTTTACACCACGGGAAGTTATTCGTCTGATGGTCAACGTTTTATTTTTAAATGACAAAGACGTTTTGACTAAAAAAGGGATTGTTAAAACCATTTATGATCCGGCCTGCGGAACAGGCGGGATGCTTTCGACGGCAGAGGAATATTTACTTGAGTTAAACCCTGACGCAGATTTACGTGTGTTTGGTCAGGAAATTAATCCTGAAACTTATGCTGTTTGCAATTCTGATATTCTTATTAAAGGGCAGAATGCCGATCAAATTAAATTTGGCAATTCATTTACTCAAGACGGGTTAAAAGATGAAAAGTTTGACTACATGCTAAGCAATCCTCCGTTTGGTGTCGAGTGGAAAAAGGTTGAGGCCGAAATTAGGAAAGAACATGACAAACTTGGGTTTACCGGCCGGTTCGGTGCAGGTTTGCCGCGTATTAGTGATGGTTCATTTTTGTTTTTACAGCATATGATTTCTAAAATGCGCTCTGCAAATGGCGGAGCGCGTTTAGGCATTGTTTTTAACGGTTCACCGCTTTTTTCAGGTGGTGCCGGCAGCGGCGAGAGTGAAATTCGAAGATGGATTATTGAAAACGATATGCTCGAAGCGATTATTGCTCTGCCTAATCAACTTTTTTATAACACAGGCATTGCGACGTATATTTGGATTGTGACAAATCGTAAAGAAAAAAAGCGTAAAGGAAAGATTCAATTGATCAACGCCGCGTCTTTTTTTCAGAAGATGTCGAGAAGCCTTGGCAATAAACGTAATGAAATCGGAGACAAACACATTGCAGAGATTACGCGGATTTATGGGAATTTTAAAAAAGGAGAGTTCTGCAAAATATTCGATAATAACTATTTCGGTTACACACGGGTGACCGTTGAGCGTCCGCTTAAGTTGAATTTTATGGCAATCCCAGAAAGAATCGCACGACTGGAGAATGAATCGGTATTTAAGAATTTAGCGAAATCAAAGAAAAAGGGTAATAAGGCATTAACAGAAAATGAAACAGGAGAAAAATATCAAAAATTGATTAAAGATGCACTTGGATCCTTGAATGCCAAAAAAATATATAAAAACCGTGAGAAATTTATTGATGATTTGAAATCAGCGTTTGAGAAAAATGGGGATAATGTCAAGTCTCCGATTATCAAAATGATCATTAAAGCCCTCAGCGAGCGGGATGAAACAGCGGACGTATGTCTTGATGCCAAAGGCAATTCCGAACCCGATTCAGAACAACGCGATTATGAAAACGTGCCTTTGCAGGATGATATTGAAAAATATTTTAAGCGGGAAGTTCTACCGCATGTTCCGGACGCGTGGATGGATCGAAGCAAAGATAAAGTCGGATACGAAATCAATTTTACTAAGGAATTTTATAAATACAAACCTCTGCGAAGTCTTGAAGAAATTCGTAAGGATATTCTGGCTCTTGAGAAAGAGACAGAAGGGCTTTTGGAGGAAGTATTACATGGATAACGGGAGCGGTAAACAACAAAATAAAAATTGGTTTGGTCAAAATTGGATAGCTTTAATTGCGCTTTTAATCTCAATTTTCTCGGTTTTTTATACCCATTTGAATTATGGCCTTCAGACTAAGTTATCTCATTTGCAGATAAAACCAATGATAAAAACGTATTTTGATTTGCCTGTTGATAAAAATCCTATTTTTGTTGTGGCTAATGAAGGTAGTGTCCCAGCAGTATCTCTTAGCTGTGGTTATTATGTTTTCACATTTAATAAGAATCAGAAAAAAGTTGTGGTGGCAGGTAAGGCAGGACGAGTTTTTAGCCCAGGAGTGATATATAAAGAACTTTTTAACCCAACAGACTACGAATCAATGGAGTTGGTCGGAGTATCATCTGCCGAGAATACTCTTGTAATTTATCAATTTGATTTAATTTATTTTCGTAAACAAGATATGGATGAATATTCAAGAAGGGAATATTATTTTGTAGATAATGGGCGTTTATTATCGCATTCGGAATATCGTTTGGATCCATTGTATCGTGATGTAATGTATCAGATTTCTCAGACAATTATTCCTGATTCTCAGTGGGATTCGGGTGCTTTGAGACAATATTTAGAAAATCAATCTGAATTTAAATGAAAGTATGAATAGATATTTAGAATATAAAGATTCAGGGATAGAATGGGTTGGTAAAATTCCAAAGGATTGGGCATTGAAACGTCTCAAGTTTGTTTCTAAGATTAATCCTTCGAGATCATTAAATATTTCAGAAAATACTCAGTGTGCCTTTATCCCAATGGCGGCGATGAATACTGATGGAAATTTTGATCAATCTGAGCGCCATCCGCTATCAAAACTCAAAAGTGGTTTTACGTATTTTGTTAAAGATGATGTTATCTTTGCAAAAATAACCCCGTGTTTTGAAAATGGTAAAGGGGCTTTGCTAGCTAATTTGGAAAGTGAAATTGGGTTTGGTTCGACAGAATTTCATGTATTACGACCTGGAAAAGGATGGACATTATCAGCATTTCTTTATTATATTACAATATCAGGGCAATTTCGGCGAATCGGTGAAGCTTTCATGCAGGGAGTAGCTGGACAAAAGCGAGTAACAAATGATTTTGTTGAAAATTATGTTGTGGCAGTTCCTTCGGTTGATGAACAAAAAATTATTACCGATTACTTGGATTGTAAGACGGCGCAGATTGATGACTTGATCGCCAAAAAAAAACGGATGATTGAGCTGCTTAAAGAGGAGCGGATGGCTGTAATCAATCAGGCGGTGACAAAGGGGCTTGATCCAAACGTCGAGATGAAGGATTCCGGAATTGAATGGCTTGGCAAAATTCCGAAGCATTGGAAATTAAAGAAACTTAAATATGTGGTTAGGATAAACAAAGACTCATTATCAGAAACAGTTAGAGAAAATTATGCGTTTAATTACATTGACATTGGTAGTGTTGACTTAGAGGAAGGGTTTAATCTGGGGGAGAAAATTAATTTTGTCGATGCACCCTCAAGAGCCAGGCGGATTGTTAGCAAGGGGGATACAATCATATCCACTGTTAGGACATATTTAAAAGCAATTGCATATATCGAGAATGATGTTAGAGATATGATAGTTTCAACAGGTTTTGCAGTAGTGTGTCCTGGTAGTGAAATAGAATCGGAATTTCTTTATTATGTTTTAAGAAGTGAGAAAATTATTGATCGCATTTGTGCCATTTCTGTGGGGGTAAGTTATCCTGCGATTAATGCATCAGATTTATCAAATACAGTTATTTGGTATCCAAAAGAGAAGGAAGAGCAAAAACGAATTACTCAACAACTTGATAGGGAACTTTTAAAGTCGAAAAGGATAATTCAAAAACTGTATAGTGAAATAGAATTATTCCAAGAATACCGCACCTCACTTATTTCTGAAGTGGTGACGGGGAAGATTGATGTTCGGGGAGGAAGTTAAATGTTTAGCGAAAATAGATTTTATAATATTTATTGTGATGAAAGCTGTCATTTAGAGAATGATCATCAGAAAGTAATGACCCTTGGCGCACTTTGGTGTCTTAATGATGTTAAAAGGGATATGTTTTCTAAGATAAGAGAGATAAAGCGAGAACATGGCTTACCAAATCATTTTGAGATCAAATGGACGAAGGTATCTCCTGCAAAGATAGATTTTTATATTGATATTTTAAAGACTTTTTTTGACGAATCAGATTTGCATTTTAGGGCGGTGATTATCAAAAACAAAGAGCATCTAGATCATACAAAGTTTGCAGGGCAGGATCATGACGTTTGGTACTACAAAATGTTTTTTTGTTTATTGAATGTTATTTTAGAGCCGCATGCTTGTTATAAAATTTATCTTGATAAAAAAGACACTAGGGGTGCTGATAAAATTATCAAATTACATGATGTTTTGTGTAACCATCGATATGATTTTTCAAAAGAAATAATTCAGAATGTGCAGTCAGTTCATTCTCATGAGATAGAACTTCTTCAAGTGGCCGATCTTTTAATAGGAGCAGTTGGATATGTCAATAGAGGGATTAATACTAGCGAGGCAAAGTCTAAATTAATTTCGTACATCCGGGAACGTTCAGGGTATAGTTTATTAGCAACGACTCTTTTAAAAGAGGAAAAAATGAATTTATTTTTTTGGGAGCCTAAGAAAGGTTTAGATAATGGCGAGTGAAATTGATTGGCTGCCAGAGCTAGTAATTTTTGAAAGCTATGATAACAATTGGAATAAATACTTAGAAGCTTTGTATGGATTTTACAAAATTGATTTTTTGGACAATAAGCCTAAATATAAAAATAAGGATGTTGGTGTTAAAAGACTCCCTATGTATGAGGGAAAAGAATCTAATTTTTGGCATTTGATTCAAGAGAGTTACCAGACTAAGGAGGAAGAAGATCGTATTCCTGATTTGCGAAGATGTGAAAGAATACGATGGCCGAAACCAATTATCGAAAATGTAAAAAATTCAAGGGTGTTAGTTTGGGAAAATACAAGGCACAATAAGGCTGGAATTGAGAATAATGTATGTTTTTGGTTTAAAAATAAAGAATATTTAGTTGTTTTACGAAAGAGAAAAAAGTATTTCTTGCTTTGGACTGCTTATCCGGTGATAAAAGAACATACGAAAAGAAAATTGTGGAAGGAATATGAGGCGTATAAAAAAGCTGGGGACGCCATTTCTGACGACCCCGTTACTCCTTCTACACATGGTAGATGAGCTATTTAAAATATAACATACAAAATTATGAAAAACAAAGGAAAATTAGTTCAAAAAATAAATGATAGAATCTAACCACAATCAAAGCGTTAAGATTGAAATAAAAACACCTGCGGAGGAAAAGTCCTTGCAGGCTGTGGATTGTGTAAGCTGGGCCATATTCAGGAAACTGGAGTATAGGGATGATACGTATTACAATACCATCAGGGAAAAGATCATTGAAGAAAACCCTTTGTTTCCCTAAGAATGATAAAGCCTCATTCGCTATTTACGAGGAACCCTGCGGAACCCCACGGATGAGGACTTACTTATCTAGATCGACCGGGAATCCCCAGTCCTTTTTATATCTAATGTAAGTATATGCTATAGGTTGACATTTATCAACTAGAAAGCTATACCTTTTGTGTGGGTAAAAATCGAGCTAAAATGAGATCAATAACCAATGAAAAAGCCTTTGAAGAATTAATTGAGCAGTGCCTTTTGAAGAGTGGCGGTTATGTAAAAGGAGATCCTGCGAAGTTCAATCGTGGATTGGCTATGGATACGGTTGTGCTTCTTCAGTTTATTCAGGCCACACAGAAAAATGTTTGGGATGAGCTTGTAAAAATTCACGGAATAGATGCTGAACCAAAGTTTCTTTATCGACTTAATCAGGAACTTGAAACGAGAGGTATGTTAGATTGTTTGCGCAACGGAATCATTGATTACGGTAAGAAATTTAAATTGGCCTTTTTTAAGCCAGTCAGCGGGCTTAACCCTGAAACGCAGGAATTATATGGCAAGAATGTTCTTACGGTGACAAGGCAAGTGCGTTATTCCACAAAGGATGAAAGTTCAATTGATATGCTTCTTAGCCTTAACGGTCTTCCTATGGCCACTATTGAACTTAAGAATGCTTTTACCGGACAAAATGTTAATAATGCCAAGCAGCAATATAAATATGACAGGAATGCGCAAGAGCTTTTATTCCAATTCAAGAAGCGTGCGCTTGTCCATTTTGCGGTGGATACGGATGAGGTTTATATGACCACCCGGCTGCAGGGAAGCAAAACACGGTATTTGCCTTTTAACCGTGGTGTCAATAAAGGGGCTGGTAATCCTATTATTGAGGGGAAGCATAAGACCCATTATTTATGGGAGGAAGTTTTTGTTAAAGATAGTTGGATGGATATTTTGGCGAGATTTGTTCATCTTCAGATTGAAGATTTCTTGATTGAGGGTAAAAAAGTTAAAAAGGAAAAGATGATATTCCCGCGGTACCATCAGCTGGATGTTGTAAGAAAGATTGCGAGTCATTCTTTAGCGAATGGAGCTGGAGAAAATTATCTCATTCAGCATAGTGCCGGAAGCGGTAAAAGTAACTCTATTGCTTGGCTTTCCTATCATTTAGCCAGTCTTCATGGTAAGACGGACGAAAGAGTATTTGATTCAGTGATTGTTGTGACAGACCGGCTTGTGCTTGATCAGCAGCTTCAGGATACGATTTATCAATTTGAACATAAACGGGGCGTAGTTGAAAGAATTGATAAGGATTCTCAACAATTGGCAGATGCATTATCCGGCGGAACAAATATTATTATCACGACACTTCAGAAATTTCCGTTTGTCCTCGATAAAGTTAAAGAACTCCCTAAGCGGAATTATGCTGTTATTGTGGATGAGGCGCATAGCTCTCAGGGAGGAGAAATGGCTAGTGACCTTAAAAAAATTTTGATGCTTAGAGATGAAGAAGATGTTGAAGATGGTCTTAGGGAAATGATGCATGCTCGTGGTCCTCAATCGAATGTAAGTTATTTTGCGTTTACGGCCACACCTAAAGCAAAAACGATTGAGATGTTTGGACAAAAAGACGATGATGGTAAGCCACAACCTTTTCATCTTTATTCGATGCGGCAGGCAATTGAGGAAGGATTTATTTTAGATGTCTTGCAGAATTATATGTCCTATAAAATATTCTTTCAGTTATCCAAGAAAATTGAGGAAGACCCTGCCGTCAATAAGAAAAAAGCCGCCCAGGCGATTGCGCGATTTTTAACGCTTCATCCGCATAATCTTGCACAAAAAACAGAGATCATTATTGAACATTTTAGGCAAGTGACCATGAGAAAAATTGGAGGTAAAGCCAAGGCAATGGTGGTTACTGCTTCGCGGGAGCATGTTGTGCGTTATAAACAGGGATTTGATAGATATCTTAAGGAAAAGGGATATTCAGGCATTAAAGCATTAGTTGCGTTTTCTGGGAAAGTGCTATTAGATGGGATCCCACCAGAATATACAGAGGTAAAGATGAATAATTGTGGGGAAAAGGAGCTCCCTGAGAAGTTTAGCACATCTGAATATCAGTTATTGCTGGTGGCGGAAAAGTATCAAACCGGGTTTGACCAACCTTTACTGCATACAATGTATGTCGACAAACGGCTTGATGGTGTTAAAGCTGTTCAGGCCTTGAGCCGTTTAAATAGAATGCATCCGGGAAAAGACGATACTTTTGTGCTTGATTTTGTGAACCAGCGAGAAGATATTCTTAACGCGTTTCAACCCTATTATGAACGAACAACATTGGTCGATACAACCGACCCTAATAAATTGTACGACCTTAAAAATAAAATTGATACGTTTAAAGTCATCGACTACGGGGACGTTGATGTGTTTTCTTCTGTGTTTTTTAAAGATAAAAAATTGCACAACAAGACCGAGCACGCCCAGTTAAATGCCTTGGTCGATAAAGCTGTTGAACGCTACGAAGCGATTGAGAAAGAAGAAGACAGAGAGGATCTGGCTAATACTTGCCGAGTCTTTACTCGTTTGTATGCCTTTTTAGCACAGATTATGCCGTTTAGTGATGTTGAACTTGAGAAGTTTTACGCATACATACGATTATTTCTTAAGAAACTTCCTAAAAGAACGAATGATGGTCGCTTTACACTCGATGATGAGGTTGCTTTGGAATATTATCGATTACAAAAAATTGCAGAGGGAAAGATTGAATTACAAAAAGGCGTAGATGCCGGGCTTAAGCCTGTTAATGAAGCGGGGACAAAAAAAGATAAAGAAGAATATAAGCGCTTATCAGAAATTATTAAAATTATTAATGATCACTTTGGAACCGATTTTACGGAGGCCGATAAATTATTTTTTGACCAAATTGAGGAGGAGCTTGTTTTAGATGAAAAGTTGGGACTGCAGGCTAAAAACAATACGATTGAGAATTTTAAGTATGGATTTGAGGATATTTTTGTTAGCAAGCTTGTCGATCGGATGGATCAGAACGAGGATCTTTTTAATAAGATCATGGAGGACAAAGCCTTCGCTGCTGTTGTGAAAGATTATTTGCTAAAGAAGGTGTATCAAAGATTAAATGTGCGTAGTGGGGTCGTTGAAGAAGCTGAGTCATTTTTGCGGGACTTGGTTTCAGATGAGGCAATAACACCTGCACAGCGTAAAACGCATGTTCGTGTTTGTTCTCTTGAAGCGATGGCGACATCGTTTCAGGAACAGCGAAGACCTGAGGTTATTGGTTGGAAAGAAATGAAGGGTGTTTTTAAGTTAAATAAAGATATGTTTATTGCTCAAGTTGTCGGCAAATCTATGGAACCGACACTTAAAGATGGCAGTTGGTGTTTATTTCGTCCGGATCAGGGGGGATCCCGAAATAATAAAATCGTTTTGGTTGAGTCGGAGTATATTACTGATTCTGAAACAATGAAGAATTATACGATTAAGCGATATTTTAGTAAAAAGACGGACGGCGAGGATGAAGACAGCTTCCGGCATACAAAAATTATATTAAAGCCGGATAATAAAGAATTTCCGGATATTATATTACCCGAAGAAACTAGGGAAGATGAATTTCACGTTGTTGCGGAGTTTGTGAAGGTGGTGGGTTAGAAATGATATATGACTCGAATTGATAACCAAACAAGTTCGGCATTTTTCTAGATAGGGACAAATTGTCCCCAGATAGAAATGCCAGAAAAGAAACCAAAAAAGAGTTGGCAGAAGCGTTGTTTCGAAACAGAATTTTGTAGATAAAGATGATCAATTAGAACTGGAAAATCAAAAATAATGATACACGCACACATTAATGACATTGTAAAATGCACTAAAGGGAAGCTTGTTAAGGGGAATGAGGAGGTCCAGGTTAGAGGTGTATCCATTGATTCGCGGACTGTAAAGAAGGGGAACCTTTTTATTGCGATCAAAGGAGTGAACTTTGACGGTCATCGGTTTGTTGCGCAAGCGATTAAAAAAGGGGCGGCGGCGATTATTGTTTCAAAGCGAAAGGTCGTGCCTTGTGACGTTCCCACTATTTTGGTCAATGATACAACGCAAGCTTTGGGTGAAGTGGCGCGATTTCATCGGTGTCGGTTTTCGATTCCGCTTATTGCTATTACCGGGAGTACTGGTAAAACCACCACAAAGGATATGATTGCGGCGGTCCTTAAAGTTAAGTTTAAAGTATTAAAGAATATCAAAACAGAAAATAATCAGTTCGGGGTTCCGTTAACGCTTCTGAAGCTGAATGCCTCTTATGATGTGGTTGTGTTGGAATTAGGGACGAACCAGCCGGGCGATATTCCGTGGCTTGCCTATGTTGCCCAGCCCACCGTGGCTGTTTTTACAAATATCGGGGAATCACATCTTCAAGGGCTCAAGACGCCGCAGGGGGTGTTTCGTGAGAAATATCAGTTAATTAAGCATACGGCTGAAGATGGTACGGTAATTTTTAATGGCGATGACATTTATTTAAAAACTATTACAAATAAAAAATTATCGCAGACAAAAATAACGTTTAGTATTCAAGAAAAATCTGATTACCAGGCTATGAAAATCAAAAAGAGCGGTAATTATAAGTTATGTTTTCAAACGTACCGGAATATTTTTTCTATAGTCAGTCCGGCTGAGCATAATATTTATAATGCATTAGCCGCAATGTGTTGTGGCCGGTTCTTTAAAATTAGTTTTGATGATATTAAGGGTAGGATTTCTAGATTTAAGGGGGCTGATGGGCGTCAAATTGTTAAAAAGTGTAAGAATTTTTGGTTGATTGATGATACGTACAATTCTAATCCTGTATCTTTTAAAAGTGCTTTAAAGACCTTGAGTTCTTTTGAAACAAAAGGAAGGAAAATTTTAGTGTTTGGAGATATGATGGAATTAGGTTCGCAAGCGCAGGATTTACATCAGCGGATGGGAAAATTGATTAGACAGTCAAGCATTGATGCTATTTTTACATTTGGTCAATATTCTGATCAGATAACTAAAGAAATTACAAAAAATTCAAAGGCTATGCAAGCAAGGCATTGTAAGACTCAAAACAAATTGCAGCAGCATTTACAGCATTTTTGTCAAAAGGGTGATGTTATCCTTATTAAAGGTTCCCGCAGCATGAAAATGGAAAGGGTTGTTGATTTTTTATGTTCTATTACTTAGCTGAATTTCGTGACATTTTTTCCAGTTTAAATATTTTTCGATACATTACTTTTCGTGCCGGTATGGCTGGTGTGACAACATTTTTATTGTGTGTTGTGTTTGGTCCATATTTTATTAATAAACTTAAGAAAATGAAAATTCGGGAAATTGCCAAACGCGAAGATTGTCCGGACTTGGATCAATTTCAGAATGCCAAAGAAGGTACGCCGACAATGGGGGGGGTGTTTATTGTAGGCAGTATTCTTTTGTCGGTTCTTTTATGGGCAGATTTAAGTAATCGTTATGTGTTGCTTACAATGGGAACATGTTTTTGGTTAGCTATTTTGGGTTGGGTCGATGACTATGTAAAATTAACACGAACAGCCCGCCGGGGGTTAAGCATGAAAACCAAATTGATTTGGCAAATCCTTTTGGGATGTTTTATTGGGACGTATGTTTTCTTTAATCCGGATACCTCAACGCAGTTAACTTTTCCATTCGTTAAGAGTTTTATTTTGAATTTAGGAATTTTATATATTCCTTTTGTGGCCCTCATTGTGATCGGAACGTCTAATGCCGTGAATTTAACTGACGGTTTAGATGGATTGGCCATAGGGTGTGTCTTGATTGTCAGTTTGACGCTAGCGATTGTGAGTTACATTACGGGGCATTTTCTTTTTAGTCAGTATCTTTTTATCCCTTTTGTTTCCGGTGCCGGGGAATTAGCCGTTTTTTGTACGGCGATGGTTGGCGCCAGTTTGGGGTTTTTATGGTTTAATTGTCATCCAGCCTCTGTGTTTATGGGGGATGTCGGCTCCTTGTCGTTGGGCGGGACATTGGGCGTGATTGCCGTTTTGATCAAACAAGAGCTGATGCTTGTGATCTTAGGCGGTGTTTTTGTGATCGAGGCATTATCCGTGATTTTGCAAGTGGCTTCTGTTAAATTTCGCGGAAAACGGATTTTTAAAGTTTCTCCACTGCATCATCATCTGCAGCTATCCGGTTGGAAGGAATCGAAAATCATCATACGTTTTTGGATTTTGGCCATTATTTTGGCGATGATTACTTTGACGATGTTGAAGATAAGGTAATGAATTTAACCAATAAAAAAATAACAATTATCGGCTGTAAACGCAGCGGGATGGCTTTGGCTAAGTTGGCTGTTCGTCTTGAAGCTCGGGTAAGAATTTCAGAATACGGCTCTGAGGATTCGGTAACACCTGAGGATAGGAAGTGGTTCGAACAAAACCATATTTCTGTTGAGTTTGATGGGCATACACAAGAGTTTATCGAAGAAAGTGATTTTGTTATTGTCAGTCCCGGCGTTCCCTTTGATGCGCAACCGGTGCAGTGGGCCAGAGCGAAAGGAATTCCTGTTTTGGGGGAGGTTGAATTTGCATTTCAATTTTGCTCTAAGCCTGTTATTGCTGTTACGGGCAGTTGCGGCAAGACAACGGTTGTCACGCTGATCAGTGATGTTCTTCAGGCCGCAGGACATAAGGTAAGCTTGTGCGGGAATATCGGGATGCCATTTTCAGAGCAAGTATTGGCAACCGCGGACAAAGATTATGTTGTTTTAGAAGTAAGCTCTTTTCAATTGGAAACGTTGTTGTCCTCGGAAGATTGTCAGAAATATGATGTAAAAGGCTTTCAGCCGCAGATTTCTGTTTTATTAAACCTGAGTCCTAATCATCTGGATCGGCATAAAGATTTTGAAGAATATAAGGCCGCGAAAACCAGCATTTTTTTGAATCAAACATCCACAAATTTTGCGGTAGTGAATCAAAATGATGCTTTAACAAAAGATTTAGTTGAGCAAGTTAAGGCTAAGGTTTGTTCTTTTAATAATAGTGATGAGAATCCTAATTATGCGGCGGTTAGAGAGGTGGCTAAGATTCTTGATGTAGATTCCGATATTTGTGATCAAACATTTCAGGCATTTAAAGGTATTGAGCATCGTCTGGAATGGGTGCGTAATATCAACGGTATTGATTTTATTAATGATTCAAAGGCTACCACAACGCAATCTACTATTTGGGCGTTCAATCGAGTTCAGCAGCCTATTTTGATGCTGTGTGGAGGCAAGGATAAAAATCTTGATTTTACACCGCTAACAAAAATGGTCACGGATAAAGTCAAAAGGATGTTTGTGTTTGGTGAGGCGATCGATAAAATTCAGAACACTTTTGAAAATTATGTGGATATTGAAACATGTGCCAGTATGAAAGAAGCTGTCGTGCGGGCACAGGCGACAGCTATTGAAGGGGACTGCGTTCTCTTAAGCCCTATGTGTGCGAGTTTTGATATGTTTAAGAATTATGAGGAAAGAGGAAAGGTTTTTAAGGAGATTGTTAATAATTTAAAATGAAATCCCTTCGTATATCCATAGTCGCGATAGTAACAATTTTAATCAGCATAGGCATAGTTTTTATTTACAGCTCCAGTGGTGTGTATGCCATGCAGGAATTGGGGGACCGGGCGTATTTTCTTAAACGGCATGTGTTATTTTTGTTTATGAGTATATTAGCGGCCTGTGGGATGATGTTTGTGGATTATCGCCGTTTACGACCCGCGGCTAAGCCGATGATGATAGGGACCATTGTTTTACTTGTTTTAGTTTTGATTCCTATGATAGGACAGTCCAGTTTTGGAGCCAGACGTTGGTTTAAAGTCGGCGTTTTTCATTTTCAGCCTTCGGAGTTGGCGAAGTTTGTCATGTTGATATATGCTGCAGACTTTTTAGCTAGAAAACGGGATGCGATTAAGGATTTTGTGGAAGGGTTTTTGCCTCTTATTTGTGTGGTGGGGATTAATTGTCTTTTGGTTGTTAGACAGCCGGATTTAGGGAATTCAATTCTTATCGCGAGCATTGTCTTGATTATGATGTTTGTTGCAGGGGCACGGCTTTTACATATGGGGCTTTTGATATTGGCGTCGGCACCTGTAGTATTTCTTTTGGTTGTTAAAGTTTCTTATCGTCTTAAAAGAATTATGTCGTTTTTAAATCCCGGACAGGATGTGCATGGGGTAGGATTTCAATTATTTCAATCACAAATTGCTTTAGGATCCGGAGGGATTTTTGGTGTAGGACTTGGAAAAAGCATGCAAAAGCTTTTTTATTTGCCTGCTGCACACACAGACTTTATTTTTGCGATTATTGGGGCTGAGCTAGGCTTGCTGGGGACACTGGCCGTTATTATTTTATTTGGAGCTTTTATTTGCCAGGGCGCCCGCATAGCCAAACGTACGCAGGATCCGTTTGGGTATTACTTAAGTATCGGGATT
Source organism: Candidatus Omnitrophota bacterium (assembly GCA_029261055.1). Lineage (GTDB taxonomy): Bacteria > Omnitrophota > Gorgyraeia > Zapsychrales > Zapsychraceae > JAJDCA01. Next base: position 69,086 of record JAJDCA010000014.1, read on the forward strand.
GTGGCCATGCTAGGCTTGCAAGCTGTTGTTAATATTGGCGTTAGCATAGGTGCTTTACCAACCAAAGGCCTTCCATTACCCTTTATCAGCTATGGCGGCTCTGCGCTCATCTTTAATATGATGGCGGTAGGGTTACTGCTTAACATTTCACGTACAGAGGATTTGTGATCCTTTCCTATCTTTAGTTGACGGGTTTAATTCCTCGGGGCTTGCTTTAAGGTAGTTCATTATGGTAAACTATAAATGTAGAATAATTACTAATAAGTTATTTATAAGATAACCTATGGATAATAAAAATACATACAAAATTTTAGGCCCAATAGAGACACAAATTGTGGCACGTTTGACGTATGAAAAAAAGTCTATCATTACGGCGGGTGAAATCGACTGTTTATTTAATCTTTCCCCCCGAGATAGAAAGCAAATTGTTTTTCGGCTGAAGAGGAAAAAAATCCTTCAGCCCATAAAGTCAGGTGTGTATATTTTTTCACCTCTTGAGGCAGGTCCAAATGGTATGGGGATAGATGAACTGCTTATTCCACCACTATTTTTCCCAAAGAAGAATTATTATATTGGATATTCAACCATGTTCAATTATTACGGATTCACAGATCAGCTATTTCAGACTGTGTATGTTCTTAATACCGCAAAGCACATGGAAAAGGTGATTTGTGGGTTATCTTTTAAATTCATTAAAATACCGGAAACGCGTATGTATGGGGTTGAGAAAATCATAGTAAAAGATGAACAGATAAATATTAGCTCAAAAGAAAAAACACTTGTTGATCTTATCTATTTTAATAAGCCTGTTGGCGGCATTACGGAGGCCTCCAGGATATTAACGGAATTTGTCGTGAATAATAAATGTCATTTAAAAAAGCTGGTTGAGTGTGCGGCTTATTTTCCAAATATTACAACACGAAAACGTATTGGCCTGATACTTGATGCATCTGGCATCTCTGAAAATATTTTGAAGCCCCTTATAAAAAGCATCAAAAAAACATCCATTAGTTCGCTGGGAACTTCACGCAAAGGGACACTTAATCAAAGATGGAGAGTTATCGTCAATGATTCATGAGAATAAAGAAGAATTCGTCAAAACATTAGGAAGAGCAGCTAAGAAAAAAGGTTTCTTGTTACCGCTCGTCGAAAAAGATTATTATTTAACTTTGATTCTTTCATGCGTTAATGAACTTTCTGAAAACCTTATTTTTAAAGGAGGGACTTGTTTAAACAAAGTATATTATACATATTATCGTTTAAGTGAAGATCTTGATTTTAGCATGGTCTTGCCACAATATGAAGCAACACGTGGTCAAAGACGCAAGTGTATGCAACCAATTAAGGACAAAATTAAAAGTTTTGTTGAACAATTTGGTATGAGGCTAGATGAGGAGGCAGGCAATCCCGGACGTAATGAATCAAAGCAATATGTTTATTACTTTGTGTATCGATCAGCTCTGCGTGAGGTAGAGGCAAAAATTAAGTTTGAGATTAGTCTTAGATTTAATCCGTTTGAAACGATCAAGAAGCACCCGGTGCAACACGTTTTTTTACACCCATTTACAGGCGAACCACTTTTTGATGGTGGTCACGTTAATTGTTTATCGCTCAATGAATTGATATCAGAAAAGTTGCGTGCCGCGGCCATCCGAAAAACCATCGCGCCCCGGGATTTTTATGATCTGGACTTTATTCTCCGCCATGGTTTTAATTTATCCGATAAAGAAATCTTTGCACTTTTTCAAAAGAAACTTCAAGAAGATGGGGGCGATACAGATTTACGCAAATACCGCAACAACCTCGGCCGCTCAGATGAAGAAATCAAAGATATGAATTCCCGCATTGAAATGGAGCTGTTTGACGTATTAACCCTTGATGAGCGTAAGAACTTTGATTTAACTATGGCGCTGAAGCGGATTAATAAAGCTTTTGTGGCATTTTTATCAAAAAAATAGGTTAAAAATTACTTCCGCAAGTGGCAGGATAGCTAGTCCAATTCATTTTTTCTCCACATTTTTTTGCCATTTTTCTGTGAATTATTCCGGGAAATATGGTACAGTTTAAACCCATGAAAAAGATTATCATAGCTACAGGAGGAAGCGGGGGGCATTTGGTGCCGGCTTTGCGTGTTGCAGAGGTGTTGCGGGAGGGTGGGCATGATGTTTTTTTTCTAGGGGTATTTAAAGATGGTGGTGAACAGGTTCAAAAAAATGGGTTTTCTTTTGAGAATTTGCAGGCTCGGGGATTGCAGAATAAATCATTAGTGGATAATGCGTCCGCAGGGATTTCGCTTTTGCGTGCTGGGTTTGTAGCGCATCGTTTTTTAAAACAATATCGTCCTGATGTGGTATGTGGTTTTGGGGGGTATGGGGCTTTTCCTGGGGTGCTTGCGGCACGTTGTTTGTCTTTGCCCACCTTGATTCATGAACAAAATGTCCTTCCCGGGAGAGCTAATGCTTTTTTGGCTAAATATGTAAAAAAAATTGCTATTAGCTTTCGTGAAAGCAAAAGATATTTTCCTGCGGATAAAACGGTATTGACGGGTTGCCCAAGTCATGAGCCAACGCCTTCCTTAGATAAGGCAACGGCCCGTAAAGAATTGGGTTTGCAGGAATCTTTGAAAACAGTTTTTGTTTTTGGCGGGAGTCAGGGGAGTGAAAAGATAAATACTGTTTTTGTCGATATGCTAGAACAATTCAAAAAGAACATGAATGTTCAAGTTATTCATATTTCCGGGCCAAAAAATTATGATAAACTTAAAGTTCGGTACAAAAATTTGGGAATACCATTTGCTCTTTTTCCCTTCTTCGATAAAATAGAGTTAGCGTATACAGCAGCAGATTTGGTAATTTGTCGGGCAGGCGCTCTTACGGTGACAGAACTTGCCTTGTTTCAAAAACCTGCGATCTTAATTCCTTATCCGCACGCCAAAGGGCATCAGGAAGCCAATGCTTTAACCCTTTGCCGAGCTGAAGTGGCCAAAATGTTGAGAGATCAATACCTTTCCGCTGTTGGTTTGAAAGAAAATATGTTAGATGTATTGGCAAATTTCCAGGCACCTGGAAAATTTGATAATTTAAATAAGGATTTTTCTTTGCATGCGGCTAAACGTTTAGCTGATGAAATAATAAAGTTGATTTAGTTATGAGAATTCGGTTTTTATTTTTTTGGACTTTTTATTTGGCATTTTTTGTTTTTCCTACGGATGTGCAGGCTAGAGACTGGGAGGAATATAAAAAACGTCACTTTGTTATTTATTATAATAAAGCCCCACAAGACTTTGTTGAGAATGTTGAGGAGGCTGCAGAGCAGTATTATGATGAAATTACACGAAATTTAGGGTTTAGGCGTTATGATAATTGGACATGGGAGGAACGGGCGAAGATTTATATTTATAATGATGCTGATGATTATGTGGCCTCATCTAAGGCGGCGCAATGGTCTCATGGGGTAGCTTCCCCGAAGGATAAAATTATCCGCACATACCCTGCGGCGCATGGTTTTTTTGATTCGACGTTGCCGCATGAATTAGGGCATATTATTTTTCGGGAATTTATAGGATTTAAGGCTAGGATACCAAGGTGGTTTGAAGAGGGCGTGGCCATGTATCAGGAAAAAGCTAAACGTTGGGGGTCTAATACGGATGTATTAAAAGCTATGGATGCGGGAACTTTTATTCCTTTAGATGAATTAACACATACCCGTTTGACCCGGAAGACGCCTACAGCAAAGGTTCAGCTTTTTTATGCCGAATCAGCCAGTGTTGTGTATTATCTTATTAGTGAATTAGGCAAGCAACGGTTTGTTCGATTATCCCGGAAACTTCAAGATGGGGATGATTTTGAGGAAACGTTTAGTTCGATATATGTTCGATTTAAGAATTTTAAAAAATTAAATAAGGCGTGGGTTTATTATTTAAAAAATGAATAATCATTATCATTTTATTGGTATAGGTGGCATAGGGATGGGGGCCTTGGCGTCATTATTGTTAGACAAAGGGTTCCATGTCAGTGGCTCAGACATGCGTGAGAATCAAGTTACGGATCGTCTTAAGCAAAAGGGGGCCCGTATTTCTTTAGGGCATGCCGCTGAAAATATTGCAGGGGCGGATGTTATTATTTATTCATCAGCCATCACGCCGCAAAATCCTGAATGGGTCGCCGCTCAGGAAAAACAAATTCCTGTACGCCCACGCGCTAAACTTCTGGCTGAATTAATGGAAGGTCAAATCGGCATTACGGTAGCCGGTGCGCATGGCAAAACAACAACGACTTCCATGATTTCTCGTTTATTGATGGATGCTGATTTTTCTCCGACGACAGCCGTAGGAGGCATTGTGAATAGCCTTTCTTCTAATGCCTGCTTAGGTAGTGGGAAATATTTTGTTGCAGAAGTTGACGAAAGCGATGGTTCTTTTTTATATTTTTCTCCAGATCTTTCGGTTATTACGAATATTGATTTTGAACATCCGGATTATTATCGTCACTGGGATGATATTGTTGAAGCTTATCGTACATTTATTGGGCAAACGCGTAGCGATGGTTTTATTTTAGCTTATGGGGAAGATGAGAGGTTGCTTCAATTAGTAACAGAAAGTGGCCGCCCATTTCAAACATACGGATTTTCTTCGCATAATAATATTGTGGCTAAGAATTTACGATTTGATCATTTTTGTTCAAAGTTTGACTGTGTGGTTGAAGGAGAGCATAAGGGGGAAGTCGTATTGTCAGTTCCGGGACAACATAATGTTGCGAATGCTCTGGCCAGCATCAGTCTTGGGTTACATCTGGGGATAGATTTTGCTACTATTAAAAATAGTTTAAAAAATTATCTTGGCGTTCAACGTCGGTTTCAATTAAAAGGTCAGGTCGACGATATTTGGGTGGTGGATGATTACGCGCATCATCCGACAGAAATACAAAAGACACTTCAGGCGGCACAATCATTTAAACAGTCGAATTCAGGAAGGAATCGGATTGTAACGATATTTCAGCCGCACCGTTTTTCAAGAGTGGAAGCTTTTATGGAAAATTTTGTCGCAAGTTTGACCAACACAGATTATTTAATTATTACAGATATTTATGCTGCTTCCGAAAAACCTATTGAAGGTGTATCGGCGGAAATTTTATGTTCGAAAATTCAGAAGGTTTCCGACAAGCCTGTGAGATACGTGAAGAAAGAAGATGTCGTAGACAGCGTTTTGAAGATAGCCCAAGAAGGCGATCTTATTCTTACGCTGGGAGCCGGGGATATTAATCAAATAGCTAATGCGCTTGTTGATGAGTTGAGGGTCAAAGAATCAAAGAAGCAAGAAGTAGATATGCAAGAGGCAGAGAAGTAAAGATTGAAATTATTTAGCTTTTTCTTTGCTTCTTGATTTTTTACATCTTACTTCTCTATTTTATAATCTATGGATTCCATAATTAGAAAATACGGTCGTGTTGGTGTTTTAATGGGAGGATGCTCCTCTGAAAGAGAAATTTCTTTAAAATCAGGGCAAGCCGTCTATGAAGCTTTATGTGATGAGGGTTGTGATGCAATTGCTTTAGATATTGTTGAAATAAAAGAAGAGAAAATTGCTGCATTTATTCAGCAAGCGAATATTAATATGGCTTTTATTGTTTTACATGGAGTTTTAGGTGAAGATGGCGTCATACAATCCATTTTAGAAAATTTAAACATTCCGTATACAGGATCAGGTGTTGTAGCCAGTCAACGTGCTTTTAATAAAATTACGACTTTAGATTTGTTTCAGGCTGAAGGCCTAAATGTGCCGGATTATGTGGTGCTTTCGAAAAAAGATAGTGTTGATTTGGATATGATTATTAATCAGTTAAAATGTTTTCCCATGGTTGTAAAACCAAGTTGTGAGGGGTCTAGTATTGGGATTAGCATTGTAAAAGACCGCCAAGAGCTATCCGTAGCTTTAGAGTTATCTTGGCAGTATGGCGATGAAATTCTATGTGAGCAATATATTGATGGTAGAGAATTGACGGGTGGTATTTTAGATCAGCAGGCATTGCCGGTTATTGAAATTTGTTCACATCGGCATTTTTTTGATTTTAAAGCGAAATATAATAAAGGCATGACGGATTATATTGTGCCAGCTGAACTCTCGACTGAGAATACGGCGGAGTTACAAAATATGGCGTTAAAGGCGCATAGGATTTTAGGGTGTGAAGACTTTTCTCGCGTTGATTTTATGTGGCAAGAAGGTAAACCCTACATTTTAGAAGTGAATACGATTCCTGGGTTTACGGCAACAAGTCTGTTGCCACAAGCGGCTCAAGCCATTGGGTTAAGTTTTAATCAATTATGTCTCAAATTAATGGAGTTAGTGTATGGCAAGAAAGAAAAAAAGCAAAATACCGCCGGCGTTCTTTAAAATAATCGGCATTCTTTTTTTAACAGTAATCGTCTGTTTGATTATCGTCAGCAGAGCCTTACATTACTTTCATCATGCCGATTATTTTAAAATTAAAATAATTACGATAGATCCTTCGTTGCAGTTTATTAATAAACGTGACTTAGCTGGCTTGAAGGGGCAAAATCTTTTTAGACTTAATTTAAAGGCCATTCAGCGTAAGCTCGAGGGCAAATATCCTCAAGTATCCAACATAAAAATTATTAAGCAGTTTCCAAATCAAATATCTATCGAAGCCAGACAACGGTTACCTTTTGTCCAGACACGCATAAAAAACAGGATATTAACGATGGATCAGAGAGGCATTATACTTTCAGTTGATGATAAACCGGATAATAAGCTTCCGTTTATATCGGGGTTAAAACCAGGAAGTAAGAAAATTATTTTAGGGGCACCGCTACGGGGGAAAGATATGCACACAGCCCTAAGAATGGTCAGAGCCTACAAAAAACAAAAGGCTTTATCATTTCAGCCTATTAAAGAAATTAGTGTAAAAAATTTATCTAAGATTCAGTTTGATTTATTAAATCAACTTATTGTGTATGTTGACCAGGATGAACCTGATAAAAAAATGCAAATATTAGGTTTAATTTTGTCGCAAGGAAAATTAGATTTGAAGCAGACAAAATATATTGATCTTCGGTTTAAAGAGCCGATTATTGGAAAAAAATAAAATGTTTCGTGAAAAAATATATTGTGGATTAGATATAGGTTCACAACGGATTAAAGCAGGCATTCTTAAAGTAAAAGATTCTGAACATGTTGAATTAATTGGAGTCATTGAAAATCCGATACAGGGGTTTAAAGATGCATCGGTTACGGATTTGTCCGAATTAACGGAATGCATTCATCATACAATTAATGAGCTTTCAAAAAAGCATGGCATAAAACTAAGAAATATTTATTTAGGTGTCGGAGGGGCGTTGATTGACCATATCGAAACAAATACAGTTATTCCTTTGATAGATAATGGGAGTAAGATGATATCACGTAAGGATGTCGCTCATTTAAATAATCAGGCCAGGTTGCTTCACACAAAAGCCGAAGAAAAGATTTTGCATGATGTCCCTCAATATTATGAGATTGACGATGAAAATATTGCCTTAAATCCACAAGGACTTTATGGGCGCAAACTTAATATGCAGTCGCTCATTATTATGACGGGGGCGAATAAGGTAAATAATATTGTTAAAGCGGTTCACCAGGCGGGTTATGATGTGTCGCACCTTTTCTTTAACAGCTATGCGGCTTCGGAAATTTCGCTCATCGATGAAGAAAAACAGCAGGGATGTACGCTTATTGACATTGGAGCAAAAGGAACAAGTATTCTTATTTTTAAAGATAAAATATTAAAATTTTTAGATAAAATAAATTGGGGTGGTGATCATATTACTATGAAAATTGCCGAGCGGTTAAACCTACCTTTTGATTTAGCCGAGGACATAAAGAAATCTTATGCGAACGCTTTGGAGTCTGATCGGCATCAGGAAGAAGAAATTTTAGTCAAAAGAGAAAATTCTTATATTCCAATCAAAAGAGAAGTGATTGATCAATCCATTGAGCTGGAAATAACGGCCGCGGTAGAAGATATTCAAGAGAAAATAGAAAATTCTGGATTTAATCATGAGTTAAAGGCTGGGATTGTGATGATTGGCGGAGGGGCTCTTCTACCGGGGTTGGTTGAGAGAATAGCGCAGCAGACAGATATTCCTGTCAGGTTAGGCAAGATTCATCTTATGTCGCAAAATATTTCTACACACGCAGCTTTATTTTCCAGTGTGATCGGTGTGGCCCATCAAGGATATAAAAAAAGTTTTCGTTATACTGTTTCGTCGAATGGCCATACGCATTGGGCTGAGCGGACAGTTAATAGAATTAAGGAATTATATCAAGAGTATTTTTAATTTCTTTTAGAATGACTATCGCTTTTACGGAGTCGGCTGATATGATAACTGACATCCTTAAGGAGAATTCCCAAGCGTTGTATGCCATTAAAGATATAGAGCATCCAGAAAGAATTAAGCAACATGAGGAAAACAATAATGGTTGTATTAATTGATTGAGTCATGAGGAGACGTTGAAGGATATCGTCTTTGGAGTGTTGAATGTTACTATCAATAACATTAAATGAGTTGATCAACCAAAAAATAAATATTACAATCAGGATCATTTGAAAAAACATAAAATAAAAATGACGCATAAGCCATTTAGCAGAACGATTATCCCAGTAGCGTATTTTATTCATAAAGTCATTATAAGACATTTTTTATCTCCATTAAGGGGTTTGTATAACTCTCCTTGTAAGTTTACCTGACTTTTTGGGAAACGGCAAATTTTATGACACATAAAATTCTTATAGTTGATGATGAGAGAACCACGGTGGCTTTGGTTAAATTTGGTTTAGCAGGACAAGGCTATGAGGTGATAACGGCTAATGATGGGCAAGAAGCCCTTACGAAAGTTGAAGCTGAAAATCCTGATTTGATTGTTTTAGATGTTCAAATGCCTAATATGAGCGGGTACGAGTTTATGGGAGAATTAAAACAGCGGCAGGGCATAGAAACAACCCCTGTGATCATGCTCACAGCGAATGAAACCATGCAAGATATTTTTAAGCTGGAGGGCGTTAAGGGCTATTTTGTGAAACCTGTTGATATTTCTAAATTAGTTGAAAATATTGAAAAATGTTTAGGGCCAAATACGATAGATTGGTCTTCATAATCGAGGGTAGATTTATGAAAAAGTATATTATATGTTTACCATATAGGAAATTATATAATTTCCTATTGGCACCAAAAATACGCCTCAGGGTAACGACGAAGGCGATTTTCTTGATTATGTTGGGTTTGAGTTGTAATGTTTTGTTTATCAATAGAGCGTTTTCTGAAAATGAAGACATAGAAAATTTGATAAAACACAATCCTGACGGAAAGAAATATGAGTTTGTGAAAAATTATATCAAGGGTTTAAGTTACCTTAAATTAAATAGTCAACGAACACAAGAATCGCTTTTGGAGGTCACTTATGATTTTGGCGGAGAAGAATTAGAAAAAACGCTGGCTTTAAGGGCAGATCTTATCTTAGACAATACTAATTTACGAGTAGCCAGAAATTTTCTTAAACAATACCGAACGCCTGAAAACGGTTTGATCCTGAAAATAACAGATTTATTTGAAAAGTTTTGCAATGAACAAATTGATTTTAATATGCGCGAACGGAAGTTAATTGATGCGTTATATGAAGTTCAAAAGAAGCGAGATCAAAAGAAATTTAATAAATTAAACTTTGCAAAAACGCAAGAGGACTTATTTTCGCAAAGACGGCAATCATTTAAAAAATTATTGGAAGCCTCAATGTTAGTTACAAAAATGTTGATTAGTAATAAACAAGACTGGCGAGGTGATTTAACGATGATTGGCATCACGGAAGAAGAAAGGATGAAATTATTATTTCAGTTAGATGGGTTTTACGGTGACCAGTATGAGGGTCAAATACGCGAAGGACAGACTTTTTTAGAAGCCAGTATTTCTGTTATTCGTGAATTTTTAGAAGAGGATCAAAGGAGGACATTAGATGGCTAAACAACCAAATCCAGGACAAAAAGTTTCTAAGAATTTAGCTGCCATTTTTATTCTTATTATATGTGCAGCGTTTGTTTTAGTGATAAAGATGGTGTTAGATTACAGCGGGGCACCCGATCAGGGGCAAAATTTGAGGGCTAAGGGAAATCTAAACGCTCCTTTACAGATTGTGGAGTTTATTGATTTTCAATGTCCGGCGTGTGCAAAGGGGGCACAATATTTAAAGACATTTATGACAGATCATCCGGATGTTGTTTATTTGGAGATGAAATATTTTCCTTTGGGAATGCATCGTCATGCTGTTATGAGTTCCCGTTATGCAGAATGTGCTTCCCAGCAGGGGAAATTTTGGCCTTTTCATGACGCACTAGTTGAGAAGCAGCATCAATGGAAAAACCTTATAAGTGCCATGCCCGCTTTTGATGTCATGGCGGATAATGTTGAGATAGACCGTACGCAGTTAAATGCCTGTTTAAAAGATGAATCTATTGATGCTTTGATTATAAAAGATAAAAATGAAGGGGAATCGTACGGGATTAAAAGTACGCCGACATATTTTATTAATGGAGAAATGGTGGTAGGGCTTAAATCATTAAAAGAGGTACTTAATAAACATCTTGAGGAAAAAAAGTGAATCTTTTGTTCTTTTTTCGCGTAGGTTTTGGAATCCTATTTATTATTTCAGCTGGGCAAAAACTTATTGAGCCGTATCAGAATTTTCTTTATGTTGTTCAAAGTTATAGTATTTTGCCTCCGGTTTTGGAAGACCTCACGGCTAGGATGATGCCGTGGATGGAATTATTTTTAGGTGTTTTTCTTGTTCTTGGATTATGGTTAAAGCAATCTTTACAAGGATCGTTGGCCTTGGTCTTTATTTTTTTATGTGTGGTAGGCCAAGCTTTATGGCGCCAGTTACCTATTGGTGAATGTGGATGTTTTGGAGAGTTAATAACGCTGCCATTACATGGTGTTTTAATATTGGATAGCAGTCTTTTTCTTTTAATAGCTATTTTAATAAAGAATGTTGATAAGGCGGGATGGTTAAGCTTAGATCGATATTTTAAGAAAGATTAATGAGCGAGCAATTTAACAAAAAAGTAGATAAGATTTGTGATCAGGATTTGCGATATCGAAAAGAGGCCTATGCCTTTATCATGCAAGCATTGTCTTATACGCAAAAGAAATTGAAACGCGATCGGCATGTTTCAGGAGAAGAGCTTTTAGAGGGAATCAAAGATTTTTTGATGCATCAGTTTGGCCCCATGACCATGAGAGTTTTAACTCATTGGGGAATAAAGACTACGGAAGATTTTGGAAATATTATTTTTAACCTTGTGCATAATAAGGTCTTGAGTAAAACAGAAGAAGACAATATTCACATTTTTCGTAATGGTTACGATTTAGAAGAAGTATTCACCCATGGCTACCGCCAAAAACTCGCCAAAAAAATCAGCCGCATGCGTTCTGCATAACTATTCCTAGAAAATTTCATGCCCTTGAATTATAGGGGGCCTATCAAGTATACTTACTATATGAGTATTAGTTATAACAAAATTCGATATAGGGCTTTTAAACGTGGAATATCTTTTATTGTAGGTATATTTATCTCAGGTTTAATTATTTTTCCCACAACAGCTCACACTCAAGCGGTGCCGACAACGCGTCTTGGGTTGCCGGCTGTGGGGGAGATGGTGCTGTCAAGTCCGGCTTTTACGCCAGTCAGGATTAAAGGGGTTAGGGTGTTCCCGGATAATCCTTTAAGGTTTGATTTTATTGTAGATGCAGGCGATTCTGGTTTGGAAGGTTTAGCATTTGAAAAAGAATCTACAAAGCTTATCAAATACTTTCTGGCTTCATTAACGGTTCCTGAAAAAGATATGTGGGTGAATCTTAGTCCGTACGAAAAGGATCGGATTATTCCAGAGAAGTTTGGTGTCACAGAAATGGGGCGAGATCTTTTGGCTCAGGATTATGTTTTAAAACAGCTTACGGCCTCATTGATGTATCCGGAAGAGGAATTAGGGGAGGAATTTTGGAGTCGCGTTCATGAACAGGCCTATGAAAAATATGGCACGATCCGCCCCCAAGGGGGCGAGACCTCGTCAAATTCACAAGGTGAATTTGACTGGGCGGATATTCCAGTAGATACATTCAATAAAGTTTGGATTATGCCGGAAAAAGCAGTGGTGTATGAGAATGTAGACCGGGCGTTTGTGGTGGAGAGTCGTCTCAAGGTAATGTTAGAAGAAGATTACATTGCCGTGTCCAATAATGTAGGGGCGGGCCCCCGTGCCCGCCCGGTGGAAGGGCCGCCACAGGGGGCTGCCCCTACATATTCAAATATTACAACATCCATCATCCGCGAAATCATTCTCCCCGCCATCGAACAAGAAGTCAACGAGGGTAAGAACTTTGCTCCTCTCAGACAGATTTACCAGTCCATGATCCTCGCTATATGGTACAAAGAAAAAATAAAGTCCAGCCTTTTGAGTGCGTATTATGTTAATCAAAATAAGGTCAGTGGTGTAGATATAGAAGATAAGGCCGTTAAAGAAAAAATTTACGCCCAATACATGGAAGCCTTCAAAACCGGCATTTATGACTATATCAAAGAAGATTATGATCCGACGACACAACAGATCATTCCTCGTAAATATTTTTCAGGTGGATTTATAGTGCACGAAGATTTTGGCATGGTCGTTTTGAATACAAACGGTCGAATGGATGCGGTTGCTGTCGATAAAGAGGATTACATAATTTCTTCGATCATTGATCCCATAGATAATGCCATGCAGAGTCAAGTTATAGAAAGGTCAGTTATTTCTGGACCTGGTATGGAATTGGATGAACAAACTTTTCGGCTTTTTCCGAGTGAGCAAAAGAATATAATTATGATTAATTCACTCATAGGCACCAAGCAGATCGGTTCCTTTAATTTGAAAAGAGATGAAAATGGTAATTTGTACATTAAATCATCAACGAAGAATTTGCGATATCAAAACAGAGGTGGCAGTAAGAATCAATTGATAATTGTTCAAAATCATACTTCAAAAATAAGTGTTGATGGATATGCTTTTGAGATTAGTTTTTCGGGCAACGAGGTTAAATTTAATGGGAATGATTTGTTTCAGTTTTCTGAGCAAAGCATATTTAATTTATCGAATGGAGAGAAAGCACATGTAGATTTGATTGATCTTAAAAATTCTTTAACACCAACACCATTTTATTTTACAAAAGATAGTAAGGGGCAATTAACTTTTTCTGAAGAAAATAAGAGGGAAATGTTAATTCTTCCAGGTACCAAAAGAGAATATGGTAATCAAAGATCTGATTTTTGGGTTAGAGTGAGTAATATTGAGGGTGGGTTTATGATTGAAAATCTTCATTCTGATCATTGGTTAGGGTTCAAGGAGGAAATTCAAATCGAAGAGGATGAAATAGAGGAGGCAGAAGATCAAGGAGAGTCGACATTTTATGATGTAATTACATTATATAATTTTTTGTTGCAGTTAAAGTCGGATTCTACAAATCAATATACGGCACAGAAAGTTATCGAAAAAAAAGATCTTTTTAAAAAAATATTTCAGAAATTTGAAGATTCTAAAAAAAGTTTGAAGGAGTGGTTAGAAGATATTGATGTGACAAATGAAAAAGAGAAATTGGCGTATATGTTATTTTTTAGAAATTTAAGTGAGTTAGAAAATTTGATGGAGGAAAGGATTTCTTTGTTTGAAAAGGTAGAAGAGGTTTTAAATACATTGAATCAGAATTTGAGAGATTACATTAGAGAAAACAAGTTTAAAGACGCTCAAAGAATTCTGAATGATGCGCTTGTGTATTTTGATAAAATGAATACCATGCAACAGGCAGATATTCGTTATAAAAAAAATGTATTAGAGACGGCAGAATTATTGCATAACTGGGATAAAGATTTTGATAAAGATATTCAGGATATGCAGTTAACTAATGCAGTTCAAAAGCTTGGGAAGGTGCAGGGATTTCTGGAATTTAAAGAACGAAAGGCGGCATGGGACAAGTATGCTGATGCAATCAATACAGAGAATATATGGGCTTTGCCGAGTGCTCAACGTGATTATTATGGGATTCTTAATTTAGATAAGACCGCTAGTGAGGATGATATTAAACAGTCTCGTAGAAATCTAGCCCTAAAATATCATCCAGATAAGACCCCAGATAGTAAGTTAGCAGACATAAAAATAAAATTAATAACAGAAGCTTTTGGCGTTTTAAGTGATTCTGCCCGAAGAGAAGCATATGATGTTGACCATGCCCAGCTTGGTGGTATTAGCCTTGACCCCGCCGGTTTGGATTTTCAGGTTCAAAATGAAGGCGAAGCTTTGCAATTTGACTTTGATTCGGCCATGCTGCAAAACATGTCGATTGATGGATTTTCTCCCAGGATTATTAATGTCGCGCCTGTCGTGAGTGTCCCTATGGTGTTAGGACAGAATCGGCATTGAAATATAGTGGATTATGTGTTAGTTTTCTTTAATAAGGAATTTCTAGCTTTAAAGAAATTCCAAAAGGGTTTAATTTTCCGAGGCTTGCCTCGTTTTAAAATATTTAAGTCGATACCTCGTGGGCTTGCTCCGAGGTAATTCATTCATGCGTCAACTTTCCGATATTTCTATTCAATATGTCAAAGGTGTTGGGCCGGCGAAAAAGAAGCTGTTTGAGCAGCTTGGTATTGAAACGGTGGAAGAACTTTTGTATTTTTTCCCTCGTCGTTATGAAGACCGTCGGCATTTGACGCCGATTGCACAGGCCAAGGTTGGAGAATGGCAGACGATCAGCGGGAAGGTCTTAACGCAAGGGGGGCGGCGGAGTTGGTATACAAAGAAGCATGTGTTTGAAGTGCTCGTTGATGATGGGGGAGGGCGTATGAGCTGCACGTGGTTCAATCAGCCTTATCTGGAAAAACAGCTTAGAGCCGGTACAAAAGTGGTGTGTTATGGCAAGGTGGATATGTACAAAAATCGTCTTCAGATGATTGCCCCGGAATATGAAATTATTTTGGGGCCGGAAGATGAAAGTCTTAGTTTAAAACGCATTGTGCCCATTTATCCTTTAACACGCGGTATCACGCAACGGTTTTTACGTAGGGTTATTAAAGGGTGTATCGATAAGTATGGCAGCGAGCTTCAAGATGAGTTGCCTGTGCTTTTACGAAATAAATACCATCTGGCTAATATTCATCGCAGTATTGACAGTATTCATTTTCCGGAAACTCCTGAGGAACAGCAAGAATCTTTAAGACGTATTTCGTTTGATGAATTTTATTTCTTTCAAGTTTCTGTTATTTTACGACGGTTAAGCATTAAACGTAGGCAGGGTATTGTACATACGATAAGTGATGCCAAAGTGTTGGATTTTTTAAGTGCGTTTCCTTTTGAATTGACCGGGGCTCAGAAAAAAGTTATTCGGGAAATTCGCTTGGATATGCAAAATCCGGTTCCCATGCTACGTCTTTTGCAAGGGGATGTGGGATCGGGTAAAACCATAGTGGCGTTGTTTGGATGTATCACGGCCTTTGAAAATGGGTATCAATCGTGTGTCATGGCGCCAACCGAAATTCTAGCGCGGCAACATTATACCAATATTCAAAAAATGACGGCGAGCGGGCCTTTTAAATCGATGAATGTAGCCCTCCTTGTAAGTGGTTTGAAAAAACAAGAGAAAGAAAAAATATACAATGATATTAAAGAAGGGCATGTGCATATGGTTGTCGGGACACATGCTTTGATTACAGAAAATTTGGCATTTAAACATCTCAGCTTTGCGGTGGTTGATGAACAACATAAATTTGGTGTACGGCAACGCGCACTTTTAGCGGAGAAGGGAAGTAATCCGGATGTTTTGATTATGACAGCCACCCCTATTCCACGGTCGCTTTGTTTAACGTTGTACGGCGATTTAGATGTCTCAGTCATTGATGAATTACCGCCGGGGCGTGGTGAAGTTAAGACTATGCTGTACACGATGGAGCGATCAAGTGAGGTTTATAATCTTGTTAAAGAAAAGGTCAAAGAAGGCCGGCAGGCGTATATTGTTTATCCGATCATTGAGGAATCAGAAAAGTTAGACCTCAAAGCAGCGCAAGATATGTTTCATCATTTTCAAAAGAATGAGTTTAAGGGATTACGTACCGGCCTTGTACATGGGCAGATGAAGCAGAAGGAAAGTCAGGAAATTATGGATGCGTTTAAAGCAGGAGAAATCGATATTTTGGTAGCCACTACTGTTTTGGAAGTAGGCGTTGATGTCGCCAATGCCAGTGTGATGGTGATCGAACATGCCGAACGATTTGGTCTGGCCCAACTCCATCAATTGCGGGGGCGTATTGGACGGGGAAAACATGAAGGGCTGTGTCTTCTTATCGGAGAACCACAGACGCAAGAAGGCGTGGCTAGATTGGATGCCATCCTTTCCACAACGGACGGTTTTAAAATTGCCCAGCATGATTTAGAAATTCGTGGTCCGGGCCATTTCTTCGGACGCCATCAGCATGGCCTCAACGAATTAAAAGTCGCCAATCCTGTGACCCAATTAGATATTCTTAAACTCGCCAGAAAAGAGGCCATAGATTTAACCAGCCAAGATCCCAAGCTGGAAAACGGATTTAATCAAAATATCAAAAAAACTATTCATAAGCGGTATCCAACGTATTTGGCTAATATAGAGGCAGGGTAAAATGAAAATAATCGGTGGAAAATTTAGGGGGCGGAATTTTTATAGGCCGGAAGATATTCGGCCTACGCAGAATATTGCGCGTAAGGCTTTATTTGATATGTTAGGCCATGAGTTAGAAGGAGTTGTGTTTCTTGATCTCTTTGCCGGAAGTGGGGCTGTAGGACTGGAGGCTTTGTCCAGAGGCGTGCAAAAGGTTGTATTTGTGGAAAAGGATGCTAAATGTGCTGAAATTATTAGAGAAAATTTGGCGTTTTTTGATGTCAGGGGGGATAAAGAAAGTCCCTTGTTCTATGAGGTCATTAATAGTGATGCCTTTGCGGTGATTAAAGTTTTGTTCCGGCAAGAAAAGAAATTTGATGTTGTTTTTTGTGACCCGCCTTTTGGACGGGGATTAGCAAAAAAAGCCTTGAAAACGCTAGAAGCCTATGATATAGTTCAGCCCAATTGCATCGTGGTTATTCAACACGAAAAAGAGGAGAATCTACCGGATAATGAAGGTAGATTTCGTCTTTTTAGGCGTAAAAAGTATGGTAGTTCAATTTTTTCTATGTATGATGTTGCGGAGTCCCAATGAGTCAATTAGCAATCTATCCCGGTAGTTTTGATCCTGTAACCTATGGACATATTGATTTAATTAAAAGGGCAACGCGTATTTTTGATGAAGTGGTTGTGGCTGTGGTTAATAATGCGGCCAATGAGACATTATTTAATGCGGATGAGCGTGTGGCTATGCTGCAGGAGACGACGCAGGATATCAAAAATATTCATATCGAGGTGTTTCAAGGTCTGATTATTGATTTTGCCAAAAAGAAAAAATCGAATATGTTGATCCGGGGGCTGAGGATGATATCTGATTTTGAATATGAATTTCAGATGGCCTTAACAAACCGGCGATTAGATGAACATATTGAAACCGTGTTTTTAATGCCTTCGGAAAGGTATTCTTTTTTATCGTCCACATTAATCAAAGAAGCAGCGTCGTTAGGCGCAGATGTTTCTTCTTTTGTACCGGAAATTGTGGCTAAGCGCATCCAAGAAAAGTTGCAAGTAATATGAAAATTCATATTAAAGATATTCGACCGGAAGGGTTAGAGCTTGACGCGACACTTGAACCTCAAGCCACGGGCCTGACAGAAAAAGATAGTTTGTATTTTGTTGCGCCATTGAATATTACGGCTAAAGCTCAGAGGTTCGAAGATACGGTTATTGTTGAAACACACCTTGAAGGAAAAATTTCTTCCATTTGTAGTCGATGCCTTTGCGATGTTGAGAAAGATTGGATTAAGGATTTTACGCTGGATTTTCCAATTGCACGAAATGCTGAATATATTGATATGGACGAAGATTTACGGCAGGAGATTATTTTAAACTTGCCCATGCGTGTATTGTGTGGTGGTCAGTGTAAAGGGATTTGTAGTAAATGTGGTATAAATTTAAATGAAAAAAAATGCAAATGTAATTTAAAATTGCTATCAAAGAAGCAAGAAGTAGAGAAACAAGAAGCAGAGAAATAAGAAAATAAATTAATTTGTTTTTTTCTTTGCATCTTGATTCTTTGCTTCTCTGCCTCTTAAAAGAGGAGTCATCATGGCACATCCAAAAAGACAACATTCTCGTCAAAGACAACGTAAGCGTCGGACGCACTATAAAGCAGTGGCCCCGAACTTTAGTGCGTGTCCGCAATGCTCTAAGCCCACTCTTTCTCATCGAGTGTGCCCGTTTTGCGGTTACTATAAAGGCGTTCAGATTGTCGAGATAAAAGTTAAGGCAGAAGCAAAAGAACAATAGTTTTTCGGCATAATTTAATGAATCTCCTCGGGGCAAGCCTTGGGGAATTAGACCCTTTTGGAATTTCTTTAAAGCTAGAAATTCCTAATTAATACAAATGAGTCGACTTATAGGAGTCAATTTTGAACATAGTTGTTGATGCTATGGGGGGTGATCATGCTCCAGCTGCAATCGTTGAGGGGGTCGTTGATGCGGTTAATGATATGGGCGTCCATATCACACTTGTTGGTATTCAAGAACAAATTGACAAAGAGTTAGAAAAGTTCGATTTTGATAAAACGCATATCAGTATTGTTCATGCCCCAGAAGTTGTAGGGATGCATGAACCTGCCACGACAAGTATTCGTAAAAAGAAAAAGTCTTCTATTGCTATCGGTATTAATCTGCTTAAAGATTCTGCCTACAATGCTTTTATCAGCGCGGGCAACACCGGCGCTGTTGTGGCAGCATCCACCATTAATTTAGGCATGCTGGAAGGGGTCGAAAGACCCGCCATCGGCCTTGTCATTCCTACCTTAGAAAAGTTTTCCTTTCTTATTGATGTGGGGGCAAACACAGATCCAAAACCTCAGCATTTAGTTCAATCTGCGCTTATGGCGAATGTGTATGCGCGGGAAGTTTTAGGTGTTGAAAATCCAACGGTTGGTTTATTGAATATTGGGGAAGAGGCGGGTAAAGGCGGTGGATTTGCCAAAGAAATACATAAATTAATGGAAGGGCGTTTGTCAAATTTTGTAGGCAATGTTGAGGCCAATGAAGTTTTTTCCGGTAAAAGTAGTTGTATTATTTGTGATGGGTTTGTAGGTAATGTGGTTATTAAAGTTTCTGAAGGCTTAATGGAGTCCGCTGGGGCATTAATGAAACGAGAAATTAAAAAAAGTCCTTTAGCGATGTTAGGGGCTTGGATTATGAAATCGAAATTAAAGCATATCAAGCGTTACGCGGATTATACAGAATACGGCGGTGCGCCTTTATTAGGTGTGAACGGCGTTGTGATGATCAGTCATGGACGATCCAGTCCTAAAGCAATTACGAATGCGATTAAGGCGACTGTTAAAGAAGTGGAACATGATATTTTATCAGCGATGATCAAAGAAATATCTAAATAAGAGACTGCGCATAAATACGATATTTATGATTCTTATTTTACAAGTCAGCTGGTTTTAAAACTAAAGCGCTTATTTGCGCGCAGCTCCTGAGGATTTTTTATGAAGAATGTTGGTATTCTAGGTTTAGGGCATTATTTACCGCAACGACGGCTTACGAATGCGGATTTAGAAAAAATAGTGGATACGTCGGATGATTGGATATTTACAAGAACCGGTATCCGCGAAAGACGTTTGGCTGGCAAAGAAGAAAAAACAAGTGACTTAGCCATCAAAGCAGCCCTTGAAGCGCTTAAGAATGCACAGATAAAGGCAGAAGATTTAGATTTAATTATTGTCACCACCATAAGTCCGGATAGTAATTTTCCATCCGTGGCGTGTCTTGTGCAAAAAGCTATTCATGCCAAGAAGGCCACTGCTTTTGATATTAGTGCTGCTTGTTCAGGATTTCTCTTCGGCGTAACCACCGCCAAACAATTTCTTCAAAATGGGATGTATAAAAATGCTTTAGTCATTGCCGCGGAAAAAATTACCAACCTGATTGATTGGAATGACCGCACTACGTGTGTTTTATTTGGTGATGGTGCAGGAGCCTGTGTCCTAGGGCCTGGAAATGGCGATCATGCGATCATTTCAGATTATCTGCATGCCCAAGGGCAGTTTGGCGGATTAATGTCTGTGCAAGCAGATGAAGGTGAACCACTCGATAAAGAAAGCAATATGCTTAGAAAACCATATGTGGTCATGCAAGGCAAAGAGCTTTTTAAAATTGCTGTTAATTCCATGGCTGAGGCGGTAGAGATTGCTGTGGAAAAAGCAGGTTTGAAATTGGCGGATATTGATTGTGTTGTACCTCATCAGGCCAATGATCGGATTATTTCTGCTGTGGCCAAAAAATTGAATTTAGCTAAGGATAAGATTTTTATTAATATTGATAAGTATGGCAACATGTCGGCAGCCTCAATTGCCGTGGCGCTTTATGAAGCCGTCGAGCAAAAGCGGATTCAAAAAGGTCATCACGTGGTTTTGGTGACGTTTGGTGCTGGATTAGTTTCCGCGGCGAATGTAGTGAGATGGTGAAAGGGTTTAGATATTTATGAAAAAAGTGGCGTTTATATTTCCAGGGCAAGGGGCGCAGAGCGTAGGGATGGGGAAAGAGTTTTATGATTCCTCTGCTGAGGCCAAACAAATTTTTGATCAAGCCGATGGCATGATTGAAGGGCTTTCTGATATTATTTTTAACGGTCCCCAGGAAAAATTAACATTAACCGCTTATTGCCAACCTGCCATTTTAACGTACAGTGTAGCCGCGCTTAAAGCTTTTAGCAGCCATCCAAAATTTGAAGATATTTCACCTCAGTATGCGTGTGGATTAAGTTTAGGCGAATATTCAGCGATTGCTGCTTCTGGAGCTTTATCTTTTGAGGATACCCTGAAGTTAGTCGAACGGCGTTCTTTTTTTATGGATCAAGCTACAAAGGTACAAGAAGGGAAGATGGCGGCGGTAATTGGGTTTGATAAAGATAAACTCATTGATCTCTGTCAACAGGCAGGGGCTGAGGTCGCTAATTTTAATTCTCCCGATCAAATCGTTATTACAGGAAAGGCTGCATGTGTTGAAAAAGCTTCCGAACTAATTAAGGAAGCAGGGGCAAAGCGCGTGATTCCTTTAGATGTAAGTGGCGCTTTTCATTCTGGTTTGATGCGATCCGCTGTGCAACATTTTGAGGAGGAGCTTAATAAGGTTCATTTTCATGCGCCTGATTTTCCCATCGTCAGCAATGTAGACGGACAGCCTTCAATTGATTCTGTAGAAATTCGAAATAATTTAGCCCATCAGATCACCGCCTCTGTGCAATGGGTAGACTCCATCAATCATATCGCCGCACAGGGTATTGAAAATTTTATCGAAATCGGCCCCGGCAACGTTCTCAAAGGCCTCATCCGTAAAATCAATCCCCAGCTCAAAGTCCACAATATTCGCAAACCGCAAGATATTGATGGGCTTGCATTTTGACCGATATTTCCTAAAAAATATGCTTTTTTTGTGCTGTAGGGGTGTTTTATGTGAATCTATAAGAATATTTTTTTGTTATACTTATAACTATATGCAGTAAAATACGTTATGTAATTTTTGTAATTTTTGCATGCCCTTGACGTTTGTATTACATATGGTATCCTTCAGTTAAAGGCACAAGAAATCGTTTTCAAAGTCTAATCAAAGATAATACCAATAAACCGGATGTTTCCAATTCCTGTACCTGCCACGGATTGGTTCAGATTTTAAGATTTATTATATGGAGAGGAAATTTTTATGAATACGTATATTCAAAAACAACGCTTTAGTTTAGCTTACCGCATTTTATCCGTTTTGATCCTTGTGGCATTTCTGACCACAACTATTTATCAACCAAGCCTGGCGCAGTCTGTTCCTGTCAGAACTGCAAATACCATTCTTAATTTACCGGTTCCAGGAACAATGGTGCCCACAACAGATGCGTTTGCACCGGCTTTGATAAAAGGCATAGCCATTCATCCGGACAATGCTTTGATGTTTGATTTTATTGTTAATAAAGGAAACTCCGGTTTGGAAGGCGAGGCTTTAAAAGAAGAAGGAAGAAAGCTTATTAAATATTTTTTGGCTGCACTGACTGTCCCGGAAGAAGAGATGTGGGTGAACCTTTCACCGTATGAAAAAGACAGGATTATTGCCGATGGTTTAGGGGATACGGAGATGGGACGTGATCTTTTATCGCAGGATTATCTTTTAAAGCAGCTGACAGCTTCTCTCATGTATCCGGAAGAAGAGTTGGGAGAAGAATTTTGGGCGCGTGTTTATGAACAGTCCTATGAACAATTTGGAACAACCGATATTCCTATGGATACGTTTCATAAGATCTGGATTGTTCCGGAGAAGGCTGTAGTTTATGAACATGAGGAAGAGGCGAGTGCGTATGTTTTGGAGAGTCACTTGAAGGTGATGTTGGAGGAGGATTATTTAGCGATGGAACATAACGTAGGGGCGGGCCTTGCGTCCTCCCATAATGAGGGAGGGGGCAAGCCCCTCCCCTACAATAATTCTGATAATATTTCTACCCAAATTATTCGAGAAATTATTCTTCCCGAAATCGAACGCGAAGTCAACGCCGGAACGACGTTTGCCAATCTCCGTCAAATTTACAATTCCATGATCCTGGCGGCGTGGTATAAACAAAATTTGAAAGAAAGTTTGCTTGGCCAGGTGTATATGGATAAAAACAAAACAAAGGGTATTGATACTACAGACAAGCAAATCACTCAAAAAATTTATAACCAATACATCGAATCCTTCCGCAAAGGTGTGTATGACTATATTAAGGAAGAGTATGACCCGACGAATCAACAAGTCATCCCACGCAAATATTTTTCGGGAGGGATTAAGATACAAGAACTTTTTCGTGCAGGCGAGATTCTTGAGAAACGAATTAATACAGATGGAGCTATGTTAGAGGAGGTCATGAAGGCGTATTATTCTGCAGGTAATGAGAATGACGTGTTGATGGAATCGGTGCTCATCGAAAAAAATAATGCAGGTATTTCTGAAAGGAAAATTATTCAACTTACAGAATTTGGTGTTCAAAAAGAGCGACTTTATAAGTTTTTAACTTTATTAGAGGATTTGCAAGCATGGATTAACAGAGACCCGTTGAGTAATAGAAAATCACCAACAAAAATTCTCAATAATATTATGTCAGAAGTTATCGCGCTACAGCAGGGTGGAAATAGGGTGGAATTTTATAATGAAGTACAAAAAAATCTTAATAAACAAGATTTCTCCATGGTTTCGTTGAATGATGTAAAAAGAATTATCAATAAATCTATTAAGCAAATAAAAGGGGTGTTGTCCAAGGAAGAGGGTTTTAATGATTTCGATACTCGTTTAATACAAACGGGTGCTATAATTTTTATCGTTGCTATCGTAGCCCCAATATTTTTTCCACTCGATGATAAAAGTTTTTTTCCAGAGCCTTTTTCAGCTAACCCGGGATATGAAGATGGAGGCGTTGATAACATTGTCGGTAGCAGTTCTGTCAAACTGGCTGAAGCAAAAGATATGGTATTGAAAACTAATATTAGGAAAATAGTAAGATCCAAACAAGGGTTCACTTTAAATGATTTTAAAAAACAATCCCGGTTTTTTGGTAAGCATATGGCATCTGATATGACTTCTGGTGAAGCAATCTTGTATCTAGGCAGACTCGGGTTTTCCGTTGATGCTCAAGGTGTTATCCAAGAAGATAATGCCATGCAGGCGGATGATGAGATTAAAAGAAAGATACAAAGCGATACAGATGAATCAATGTTTATGAATGTAAAAGAAGTAGTGAGAGATATAACTAAAGAAAGGGATAGATTAGGTACGGGCAAAGTAAGTATAAGTAGGGGGAAGACCGAGGCATACGATAAAAATAGGCAACCATCACAGATGTTGATTAAACCGGAACAATCCTACAACAATGCAGCCATAGAGAAAGTTTTTTCTTTTGTTCAGGAGAATGGTTATGTTATTGACGACATTATATTATGGTCGGAGCAGGCCCTAAAAGATGAAAATATTATGGAGGGGCACTATAAAAACGGCGTAGAAGCCTCTAGAAAAGGAAAAAAATTCTTAGAGGAAAATCTTGACTTAAAGAAGAAGTTTATTGAGGAGTCTGGATTAAAGAGTCAAGATGCGTATGAAAGTGTTGTTATCAAAGGTGGTTTGGAACTTCAAAGAGAGGGATATTTAGCTAAAGACATAAAGGATGCTTTGATTAACGCGGAAGTAATACCATTAAAATCAGAAGTGTATATCGCAAAAGTAAATTTTAAAGGCAAAGAGATGTACATTCTTAATGGGCATGTGCCGTATCAAATTGAACACTTTACGAATCAGGTGAGTCATTCTGGAAAAAAGGCCATGACGATTTCGTTTAGTGTTAGACCTAAAAATGCGAATAGTCCCTCTATTCAGGAATTACGTAAGAGATTGAAGGTTTTAAGAAAAGAGTTTATTGATAATGCAGAACAATATGGCATGAAGAAATTTTTGGAAGATGCGCCTAAAATGATAAACGTCGTACATTTATCAGAGACGATCATAGAGGGGATGGCAGAACGGATATTGTGGTCCTCGGGCAATATGAAATCGCAACCTTTAGCAATGCAGTTAAAGGAAGGCGGATTGTCCTGGAAAGTTATTTCTTACATTGCTAAAGAAAGGCCAGCCTATATTGTTGATGCCACAAGGGATATTTTTTCGGAAAAAGAGATTGTTGAAAAAATTATCAGTGAGCATAAAGGTGAACTGCTGAAAGCTGCAGATAATTCTATGATTACAGAGGTTGGAAAGGATATTTTTGAAACGTTGGAAAAACAGGTCAACGAATGGCCTACCAAAGAAATAGCACCAAAGAAAATTCATGGAGGTATCAACCTTGATGCGAAGCTGCTTGATCTTCAGCTTTTGCGTGATGGCAATGGGGTGCCGTTGCCTGTCCATTTGCAGCCGCTTGATCAGATGCGTATTCAAGGGTTCCTACCTATTATCCTCCGCATGATGCCGATTAATATGATCCAGCATCTCGGCCTCACCGATTTACTCCCAGGCGAAAACGGAACTCCTAATGAAACAAACGAAATGAGTCTTTGGGGAGAGGACAGGGATGAATTCTACAGAAATCTGGAAAAAGAGTCCTTTACAGCATCTATTCTTTAATGTAAGTTGACGATAAATATTTATACTTAAATAGAGATACATAATGATCCTTTGCAGTAATCCTCACGCACAATATTTAGCCCATAAAGCAGAAATTGATGAAGCTGTAGCGGCTGTTTTGGACAGTGGGTGGTATGTCCTTGGGCAGCAGGTTAAGGATTTTGAAAATGAGTTTGCACAATACATCGGTGTGCAGCATGGTGTCGGTGTTGGCAATGGGACAGATGCTTTGCAGATTGCTCTGAAGGCGTGTGGCGTAGGGGCAGGAGATGAAGTGATTACGGTGTCCCACACCGCCGTGGCCACTGTGGCGGCACATGAGCCTGGTGGGGCCCCGCCGGTTCTGGTAGATATTGAGCCTGAGTTTTTTACACTGGATGTCAGGCAATTAGAGGCGGCCATTACGCCTAAAACCAAAGCCATCATCCCCGTGCATATTTATGGGCATGCAGCTGACATGTCCGCTATTCTTGATATTGCCCGTCGGCATGACATTAAAGTGATTGAAGATTGTGCGCAGGCGACGGGGGCGATGTATGAAAATAAACGTGTCGGAGCCTGGGGAGACATGGCATGTTTTAGTTTTTATCCGACAAAAAATTTGGGGGCGATCGGTGATGGTGGTATGATTGTGACGAATGATAAAAATTTGGCGGATAAAGCCAGGTCTTTGCGTGAATATGGTTGGAATGAACAGCGCAATAGTTGCGTGCCGGGGGTAAATTCTCGTTTGGATGAAATACAAGCCGCGATTTTACGTGTTAAGCTACGTTACCTTGATCAAGATAATGCGGCCCGCGCCCGATTAGCCGCTCAATATGAACATGCGCTGCGTGACACAGGTTTGACATTACCTGCCAAGCGGGATAACGCTAGCCATGTGTATCATCTTTACGTTGTGCGTCTTGATCAACGGGATGAACTCAAGGATTTTTTGAAGACACAAGATATTTTAAGTGGCATTCATTACCCTGTGCCGGTTCATTTGCAATCAGCGTACAAGGGACGTATTAAAATACAAGGAAATCTAACTGAGACAGAAAAGGCTGCAAAAGAAATTTTATCACTACCGATGTATCCGGAGTTAAAAGACGAAGAATTAAAGAAAGTAGTCGAAGGAATTCATAAATTTAAGGGGGCGTTATGAGTCAATGTCGTATTTGTAATCAGACAACACATCAGGTTATTCATTTTGGTAAGATGCCGATTGCCAATGGATTTTTACGGGAATTAGACGAGAAAGAGTTTTTATTTGATATGTCCGTGGCATTTTGTCCGCAGTGTTTTATGGTGCAATTGGAAGAAACAGTTAAGCCGGAGATGATGTTTAATGATAATTATCAATTTGTGTCGTCAACATCCAATGCCATGGCTATTCATTTTGAAGGGATTGCCCAAGAGATAGCTGGAAAGGTGGCGGATAAGCAGGATCCGTTTATTGTAGAATTGGGATGCAATGATGGCATTATGCTCAAACATATTGCGGCGAAGGGTATTCATCATTTAGGTATTGAACCGTCGAGTAATGTGGCGGCCATGGCACGTAAGAACAAGGTAGAGGTAACGGAGAAATTTTTTAATGCGGCCACAGCTCAGGAAATTGTTCAAGAACATGGTCAGGCGGATGTGCTTTGTGGCTCCAATGTGTTTTGTCATATTGAAGACATTAATTCCGTATTTGAAGGGGCGAGTATTTTATTAAAGGATGACGGCGTTTTATTTTTTGAAGACCCGTATTTATTAGATATTGTTCAAAAATCTTCTTTTGATCAAATTTATGATGAACATGTGTATTATTATTCAGGCTTGTCTGTGCAAGCTTTAGCTCAACGACATGGCTTGCAGTTAGTTGATATGGTGCATCAGGATGTGCATGGCGGTTCGATGAGGTATTATATTCAGAAAGGTTCCGATAAAAATATTTCGCAAAATGTTAACGATGGTATCGCAGCTGAAAAAGAATGGCAATTGCATCAAACAGAAGGATATGAGGCTTTCAAGACCAAGGTCGATCAAATATGTAAAGACTTGAAGCAGACTTTAAAGGATATCAAACAACAGAAGAATCGGATCGTCGCTTACGGGGCAACATCAAAAAGTACGACATTATTAAATTATGCTCAGATCGGGCCGGACTTAATTGAATACATTTGTGATACAACCCCTAATAAAATTAATAAATACACGCCGGGGACGCATATTCCAATAAAATCCTATGATGCCTTTCTGGCCGATGATGCCCGCAATACCTTATTGCTTGCTTGGAACCATAAAAAAGAAATTTTTGCTAAAGAAAAAAGTTATCGGGAAAAAGGTGGGAAGTTTATTACGTATTTTCCTGAGGTCGTTGTTGAGTGATTGATATGCTTTCCTATTACAAAGATAAAACCATTCTGATTACCGGTGGCACCGGTAACTTGGGCGCTTTAATTGTTAAAGCGCTAAGTCAGGTTTCTTGTAAAATTATTGTTTTAGATAAAGAGAAGGATGCATGGGCTCCTCTGCCAGGACAATTAGCTGAAATGAGCATGCAATGTGCCGATATTCGTGATGGTGGCATTTGGGCAAAGGTGCTCAAAGAAGTTGATATTATTTTTCATTGTGCGGCACAGACAAGTACGTATGTCGCTAATGAAAATCTTGTAGCAGATTTAGCCATTAATGTTCAGCCGCTTGTTGCGCTTATTGAAACATGTCAAAAACATAATTGGAAACCGGATATTATTTTTTCAGGTACAGTAACAGAGGCTGGATTAACAACGCAACTCCCCGTGAATGAACATGTGAAAGATCAACCGGTGACGGTTTATGATATAAATAAGTTGACGGCGGAGAAATATGTGCAGTATTATAGTCGTCAAATGGGGCGGCGTTCTGTAATTTTACGACTTGCCAATCTTTATGGTCCCGGCGGTGGCCGAACCAGTCGCAGTGCTGATAGAGGTATTCTTAATATGATGGTACGTAAGGCTCTGAAGGGCGAGGCTTTGTCGATTTACGGAGACGGTGATTTTCTTCGCGATTATATTTATATGGATGATGTGGTGAATGCATTTTTAATGGCCGGTGCTAAAATAGATCAGGTGAATGGGAATTATTATGTCCTTGGCACGGGCGAAGGACATTCTATTAAAAAGATGGTACACATGGTCGCGGAAGAAGTGAAAAATAAAAGAGGATCTGAAGTTGAGGTTGGCCATGTTCCCGCCCCTGAAAATCTTTCGCCGATTGAATCCCGGAATTTTGTGGCGGACTCTTTAAGCTTTAAAGAAAAGACAGGATGGTACGCGGAAGTTAATTTAAGAGAAGGCATTAATCGGACAATTGACTATTTCCTTGAGGAGAAATGAGTATGAATATTTTAATTCTTGGTGGAGCAGGATTTTTGGGATCGAATCTGGTAAGGAGATGTTTGCAGGATGCGTCAAACAAGGTAACCGTTGTTGATGCCCTTGATCCACGGCTTAAAAGTACGACAGAGCATTTGAAAGCGGTTTTATCACAGATTGAATTTATTCAAGGCGACATGGGAGATTCCGTGTTTATGGATGAGGTTGTGCAAGGGAAAGATGTGATATTTAACTGCGCTGGTCAGACGTCGCATCCATTATCACTGAGTGATCCTTTTTATGACGTTGAAGTTAATTGTCGTGGAAACCTTATACTTTTAGAATCGATCAGGAAATATAATAAAGAGGCTTTGGTGATTTATACGTCCAGCAGCACGGTTATCGGTAAGGCGCAAGGAGAGGTGGTGGATGAAAGTCATGGGGAACTGCCATTGGATATTTATTCCGCCAATAAAGGCGTAGCCGAAAAGTATTATCGTATTTACAATCGTGTGCATAATTTGAATACTTTATCTTTGCGTTTTGCAAATTTGTATGGGCCTTATGGTAAAGGTTATCCGGAATTTGGGTTTATCAATTATTTTATTTCATTGGCCCAAAAGGATGAGGAAATTAAAATTTATGGTGATGGTCAGCAGAATCGGAATGTGATGTATGTGGAAGATGCTGCGGAGTTGTTGTACATATGCGCAGGACATAAAGAAGTTTTTGGGGATACATATTTTGCTGTTCATCGCGAGCATTATTCAGTGAAAGCTATTGCGGAGACGATTGTGGACGTTTTTGAGTGCGGAAAATTAACGCAGATTGAGTGGCCTGAAGTCCGAAAGAAAATTGAGATTGATAATGTGGTTATTTCGGCCGCCCGACTTTATTACAAAATACAATACGAACCGAAATATAATTTACGTGAAGGGCTTGAAAAGACGATGGCCATTTGGAAAGAAAATATGGGGAAAAAATGTGCTAAAGAGGAGGTTTCGTCATGAATGTGTGCATTACAGGCGCTTTGGGGCATATCGGTTCAGCTTTAATTCGACATTTGCCGGCTTCAGGCATTGATAAGGTTTACCTGGTTGATAATTTTCTGACACAACGGTATGCTTCGCTTTTTGACCTCCCGGATAATATTCAATACAGCTTTCATGAAATCGATATTTGTTCGGATGCTATCGTTCCAATTATTCAAAAGAGCGATATCCTGATTCATTTGGCGGCTGTCACAAATGCCGAAGCCAGTTTTGATAATGCTGAATTGGTCGAGAAGATTAATAAAGGTGGGTTAGAGCATGTGGCTAATTTGTGCGCGGAACATGACTGTTCATTAATTTTTCCATCCACCACCAGTGTTTATGGGGTAAGTGAAGGGGAAGTGGATGAGACATGCACGGAGCAAGACTTAAAACCTCAAAGCCCGTATGCAGAATCAAAACTTCATGGAGAAAACTTTCTGCGGCAATTATCTAAAGACAAAGGGTTGAAGTATGTTATTTTTCGATTGGGCACCATATTCGGATATTCGATTGGTATGCGTTTTCATACAGCCGTGAATAAATTTATCTGGCAGGCGGCTCTGGGTGAAGACATCACAGTTTGGCGTACGGCGTTGGATCAGAAACGCCCTTATTGTGATTTGGCCGATGCCGTTAATGCCTTTCATTATGTTATTGCCAATCAAGATTTTGATGCAGATTTGTATAATATTGTGACGGAAAATTACACTGTCGGCGATATTGTTGAAACGATCAAACAGTTTGTACCGGACTTGCATATCAAACTAGTTGATTCACCGATTATGAATCAGTTGTCTTACAATGTGTCGAATCAAAAATCTGTTACCAAAGGTTTTCAATATACCGGCAATGTTCAAACAAGTATTCGAGAAACTATCCAGAAGTTAAAAGGATTAAATCGTTCTGAAGTGATGATTAATTTATAATGAAATGTGACATTGTCATATGCATCTGGAATCAAAAAGATATTACTAAAGACTGCATTGAAAGTATCTGCAAAAATACCCGTTTCCCATATCGTCTTGTCTTAATCGACAATGCGAGTGATGAGCCTACCCAAACATACTTAGAATCCCTTAAAAAAGATTCCCGTCTTGAAGTTATGGTGATCCGTAATGAAGAAAATTTAGGCAATACAAAAGCGGTGAACCAAGGCTTAGTCGCCACGGATGCAGAGTATGTCTGTAACTTAGATAATGATACGTATGTGACAGAAGGGTGGCTGACGGAGATGGTGGCGGCAACAGAAACAGATCCGCGTGTCGGTATTGTGGCCCCAGAAGGGCGGGGAGGATTGCCCCCATCAAGTGATGCCTTTGCCGATATTGAACAATGCGGCCAGGAGGCATCAAAGCGTCGTGGAGAATATTTAGAAATGGCCACCGTAGATTGCTATTGTGCTTTGTTTACCCGTACGATGATTAAGGAAATTGGTCTGTGGGATGAAATTTTTAGCCCAGGTTATTTTGACGATACCGAATATTGTCGACGGGCCGCTGATGCCGGGTTTAAACTGCTAGGAGCCAAGGGCGCGTATGTCTATCATCGGGAGGGAGGCTCCTTTAAGAAAAATAAAATGCGGGATGAGCTTTTTAATCGTAATAAGAAAATTTATCATCGCATGTACGGTCAACCCAAACGCATTGTCATTGTGATTAATCAAAATGATCCGGCACAATATTCAAAAATCAAAGAAGAAGTAGTTCGGTTAGCTAGTAGGGCTAATTGGGTATGGATTATCCGAAAAAAATCATTGCCACCTCTTGATCTCACCCCCCACAGTCACATCCGGCCGTTTATTTATCCCAATTTATTTTTTATGCTTAAGGCAATTATACGTATTTTATCGCGTCAAAAAAAGAAATTTGATGAAATCCATGTATTAACCAAGCCCACCAAGCGTATTTTTAAGATGTTCAATTCTATCCATAAAGCAGAGGTAAAACACTACCAGGAGGTACAATAATGGAGAGCAAAGATATTAGATGGGTTCAACGGTTTAATAATTTTACCAAGGCGTTAATGCAGCTTTCAAGATTTGCAAAAAAAGAGAACCTGAATGAATTTGAACTTCAGGGTTTGATTAAATCTTTTGAATATAATTACGAATTGGCCTGGAATACGATTAAAGATTTTTATGAGCATCAAGCGGAAACAGGTATTCAGGGAAGCAGGGACGCGGTCCGTCTCGCGTTTAAAAGAGGGCTGATCGAAAACGGTGAAACATGGATGAAAATGATTGAAAGTCGCAACCAAACATCGCATACATATAATGAGAAAATAACAGAAGAAATTTCAACGGCTATTCTGGATAGTTATTATCAGGAATTTGTTAAACTACAGCAAAAGTTTGAAGAGTTATCAAAAGAGGAAGAAAAATAAAGCATGGAATTTGGACTTACTGAAACCGTAATAAAGCAAATTAAAGGCATTTTTTCTCGTTATTCGCAAGTAAAACAGGCAATATTGTACGGTTCGCGGGCAAAAGGCAATTATAAAAAAGGTTCTGATATAGACTTTACCCTGAAAGGTGAAGACCTTGATTTGTCTGTCATCAATAAAATTCGCCGTGAGCTTGATGATTTATTAACCCCATATACCTTTGATATTTCCATTTTTCACCAAATTTCCAACTCTGATTTAATCGAACATATTAATCGGGTAGGAGTTGTGTTTTATGGATGAAATAATAAAGGCAAAGTTAATATCTATCTTTATTATTAAACTATTCGTTTACATCCCTGATCACCAGACGGTATTGTCCATTCATCACCTTGTTTAAAGAAGAAATTATCGTGGGTTTTGCAGCCAATGCTGTAACCGGCTTGTAGGATTTTTTGGCTGAGTTGGATTTCTCCCTCGGAAATGATACGATTTTTATCCTGTCCTAAATTTACATCACAAAGATTTTCAGGGAAGACTTTTTGTAAGATGAGCATATTAGAGTAGAGAAAAAAAGATTCTACATGGGGCATGAAGGGATTTTCTTTGAGGTTTGTGTTGTGCGAGTTTAGGGATATGCCACATAGGCCTGTGTCGGGCGTTTTATGAAATAATTGATGGTATTTTTTTAGCCAGTCATTCTGTGCAGGGCCTTGTAGCGTGGTATTCATAAAAATGACATCGTCTTGATAAGAAATGCTTTTAAGGTGATCGTAGCCATAGTTGTAAGCCCCAAGGTCTTGGCCATTATTATCACGAAAGCATAATTTTTTGATAAAAGGGTAGCGGGATGCGATATGTTCATAAAAAAAGGTGGTTTCTCGATCAGCGGCAGCCAGAGTATTAATGATAAGAATGACTTCAAATTTCATTCCGGCATCATATGTATGCATGTTTTTTAAAATATATCCGAGCCCGCAGGATATGGTATGATTTCCTAATTGGCGTTCACGATATAAGGGGAAACCTTCCCAATCGACGAGTATAATTTTTAAACTTTCCATAATGGAATATTATAAAATAATCATTTGACGAAAAAATTTAGATATATATACTATACCGCGTTTGGGAAAATTTGTAATATTTTTTGTGGAGAAATACTGTATTGATGAAAATTGCCGTTATATTTAATGATCCTATAGGATATGGAGCCACCATGCATTATTTTATGAAAATTATGCGGGATAAAGGGATCCATTTTCAGCATTTTTGGTGCAGTGACGCGCATAATATTCCCAGAGATTTTGATTTGTATTTTCGGTTTGATCATGGGGACTATAAAGATGATGTTCCTGAAGATATGCATCCAACGGTTTGGCATGTGGTAGATACCCATCTGAAAAAGCCATACAAGAAAATTAGACGACAAGCACAGCATTATGATATTATGTTTTGTGCTCAGCACACGGCGGTAGCGCGTTTGCGTAAGGATGCCAAAGTCGATGCCCAATGGGTTCCGCTTGGGAGTGACCTTCAGCATAAGAAGCATGATTTGCCTAAGAAATATGATATCGGATTTGTCGGGCGAAGTGCCAATAAATTCGACCGGGGGCGGCATTTACCCTTGCTTAAAGAAAAGTATCCTAACAGCCATATCGGGCAGGCCAATTTTGAGGATATTTCTAAAGTTTATAGCGCGTCCAAGATTGGTTTCAATTCTTCGATTCAAAATGATATCAACATGCGTATGTTTGAAATCCCCGCGAGTGGCTGTTTTTTATTAACCAATCGGATTGATAATGGCGGCTTGTATGAAATATTTGAAGAAGGTAAGCATTTTGTAACGTACACCAACGACAACGATTTGGTGGAAAAAATTGAATATTATCTAAAAAATGATGATGAACGCGAAGCTATTGCCAAAGCAGGGCATGAAAGAATTATAAATAATTTTACGTATATTCATATGCTACAAAAAATGTTTAATTATATGGCGTTTAAATTTGGTGGGAAATTTAATGAGTTTAGAATCTAGAGGAGGAACCATTGTCTATTTTAGAAAAAATTAAAAATAAGCTGGCTACGGTGAATGGTGGGCAAGCTATTTATAGTGATAAAAAGAGAGTCGGTAAATATTCCAGTCAAAGTGAAGAAGTTAACATGGTGGAGAAACCTAATGAGGTTGAAGTTCAAGGGTATCAACGTTTTTTGGTGTCGCGAGATAAAATAGTCCCTTTAGATGAACAGCTAAAATTAAAAAGTGATTTTATGCTGCCGATCTTAAAGCAGTACAGCCATTTGTCCTCTTTAATGGATATCGGCGCAAGTAATGGCTATTTTGTTTTTTTATCGAATTTATTAGGATTTAAGAAATTATGTCTACTCGATCATGACCATGACTACACAGAAATTTCAAAGAAAATAAAAGAGAAATTCAATTTAACAAACATAGACATTTTAACCGACAAATTTGGAAAAAATTTTGGAAAATATGATACGGTTCTTTTTTTAGCGCTTATTCATTGGGTGTATAGCTGTACGTCTGTGTATGGTAAGTTTGATCCTATTATAAAATTGTTATCAGAGATGACAAATAATGTGCTTATTATTGAATGGGTCGATGCAGAAGATGCGGCTGTTAAAGATTTTAAACATCTTAATTTTAATAAACGTAAGATAAAAGAAGAATATTCTGAAAAGAATTTTTTAAAAAGTTTAAGTAAATATTTTAATTCGTATACATGTGTCGGGCATTATCAATCCGGCACGCGGAAAGTTTATATCGCATTTAAAGATTTCCTGGATAATGTTAATTCTACAATTACCTATGAAGTTAATGGACGCCCATTACAATTTCAGTATGTTCAGCCTTGCAACCTTTTAGATGAGGGGGCGAGTAAAATTTATTTTTGTCCTGAGCAGAACTTGATTATGAAAAAGTGCAAATGTTATTTAGAATATGGCGTATTTGATAGAGAAATTTTTTGGTTGAAAGAATTAGAATCTCTTGATTTTGTCCCCCGGCTAGAGCATGTTGATTCCGAAGAAAAAATTATCATAACGTCCTATATGGGGAAGAGAATTAATAGGGCGAATGTGCCGGAAGATTGGCGCAAGCAGTTAGAAAATATTATTACCATTCTCAAGAATCATAAAGTTAAGAATGCAGATTTAAAAGAAACGGAAATTTTAGTT
The DNA here is from genome assembly GCA_029261055.1 of Candidatus Omnitrophota bacterium. Taxonomy (GTDB): domain Bacteria; phylum Omnitrophota; class Gorgyraeia; order Zapsychrales; family Zapsychraceae; genus JAJDCA01. The sequence continues at coordinate 104,379 of JAJDCA010000014.1, forward strand.
AATAATGGCAAGTTGGGAATTGTTGACTTTGGGTGGGCCTCATTAGATGGGGATTATAGCTGTGGCATAGGATTGCCGGATGCGTCTGCGTTTCCGCATATTAAAGAGTTAAAAAAAGAGAATGACATTTTTACATTAATAGGAAATAAACTAGGGGAATAATAAAAAAGGGCTTTTATGATTAATAAAATTAAAAATATGTTTTTTGGAGGTAAGGACAACGGGACCGAGAAAATGCGTCGGTGTATTTTGGTCGTGGATGATAATGAGGTTGATCGTAAAATTATTCAAAATATTCTTAACAAGGCTGGGTATCGTGTCCTGCTTGCTGAGAATGGGAAGATAGGATTAAATATTGTTCGAGAAGAGTCGCCGGATGTGATTGTATTAGATTGCGATATGCCGGTTATGAATGGTATTGATATGTGTACCCAGGTTAAAGCGGACGAGAAAACGCGTGAGATACCAGTATTATTTTTAACAGGGTCCGAAACGCCTATGAATGTCGTTAAGTGTTTTGAGTTAGATGCGGCTAATTTTCTCCAAAAACCAGTGTATGCAAAAACACTTCTTTCTCAAATTAAAAGTATTTTCGCAGAAGAAAAATGATTCTAAAAAAGGAAAAGATTAAATGTTTGATATTAAATTAATACGAGAAAATAGCGAAGCCGTTCGTAAAGGTTTACAGGCTAAAAATATTAAAATTAGTCCGGAAGATATTCTGGAAAAAGATCAAATACGACGAAATCTTTCTAACGAATTAGATGAGCTGCGGAGTCAAAAAAATACAGCCAACGATGAAATTAGTCAATGGCTTAAGGAAAAGAAGGATCCTCAAGAAAAAATTGCAGCTATGAAGGGTATTTCAGCAAAGATCGGGAAACTGGAACCTCGTGTAAAAGAGATTCAATCAGAGATCAATGCCATATTAATCGGTATTCCAAATTTACCGCATGACTCCGTTCCTATTGGTGGTGTGGAAAATAATAAAGAAGTCAGATCGTGGGGGGAACCACGGGAATTTTCATTTACGCCCAAAACACATGTTGAGATTGCAGAAAATTTAGATATTATTGATTTTAAGCGTGCCGGAAAGATTTCAGGTGCGCATTTTATTTTGTTTAAAAGAGAAGGGGCTCGTTTAGAGCGGGCCTTGTATAATTTTATGCTCGATATTCATACGCAAGAGCATGGGTATACCGAGATTTTTCCACCGTATCTTGTAAATCGTGCCTCAATGATAGGAACGGGGCAACTTCCGAAAATGGCAGAAGACATGTATCAATTAAAGGATGATGAGCTTTTCTTAATTCCTACGGCCGAGGTGCCGGTGACAAATATGCATCGTGATGAAATACTAAAAGAGGAAGATCTTCCGGTTTATTACACGGCTTATACAGCCTGTTTTCGCCGGGAGGCAGGGGCTTATGGAAAAGACACGAAAGGCTTGATGCGTGTGCACCAATTTGATAAAGTTGAATTAGTAAAATTTGTACGGCCGGAAAATTCTTATGAAGAGTTGGAGGCTTTGACGGCCAATGCCGAAAATATTTTTCAACGTTTGGAATTGCCGTATCGCGTTTTGCTTTTAGCCAGCGGTGATTTGAGTTTTGCGGCTGCGAAATGTTATGACATTGAAGCTTATGCATCCGGCTGTAAACGATGGTTGGAAGTTTCCAGTTGTTCAAATTTTGAAGATTTTCAAGCCAGACGTGCCAATATTCGGTTTAAAGGGAAAGAGACCAAGAAACCGGTGTTAGTGCACACACTTAACGGTTCGGGTTTAGCTTTAGCGCGGACTGTGATTGCAATTTTAGAGAATTATCAAACGGAAGAAGGCGATGTGATCATCCCTAAAGCCCTGCGGCCTTATATGGGGGGGATGGAAAGAATTACACGATAAAAAGAATTATATCCTTTTCTGATGCAATAGGTTACAGCATCTATAAAAATTCCGGGTTTTAAAAATACTTCATAACATGATTATTTGCAACATGTTACACTTGTATTAATCTCCATTGTGCCCTCCTTGACACTTCCCTAAAATATGTTATCTTTTCAGTATATTACTAAGAAAACGTTTTATTCTACGAAAATACATCAATAAAGTCTGTCTACCCACAGTCAGTCTCGCCACGGATTGGTTAAATTTAAATTCTAAGTCGGAGAAAGAAGTATGAGTGATAAAGTGATGAGTGTTCAAAATTCGATAGAAAGCAAAATTTTTCTGATAAGAGAAAAAAGAGTTATGCTTGATCGTGATCTAGCAGAGCTTTACGGAGTGCCTACAAAATCACTTAATTTAGCTGTTAAGCGTAATTTGGAACGGTTTCCGCACGACTTTATGTTTCAGCTAACAAAAGATGAAAAAGATTCTTTAAGGTTTCAATTTGAAACCTTAAAGAGAGGGCAACATCGTAAATATTTACCGCATGTTTTCACCCAAGAAGGTGTTGCCATGCTTTCTGGAATTCTTAACAGCAAAAGAGCAATTCAGGTTAATATTCAAATCATGCGTGTATTTGTAAAGATTAAAGAATTAATGATTTCTAATAAAGAAAGCGTCATAGAAATATCCAGTCTAAAACAAGGAGTTTTGGAGAATAAAAAAGACATTAAAATTATCTTTAAGGCAATGAATCAATTAATTTCTCCTGAGAAGCATACGATTTTTACTTTGTCGAAAACAAATCTAACTGTTGTCAATCAGGAAATACAAGAGGCATTAAACGATCTTAACCGTAAATCAAAACCAGACATAACAGGAGCTATCCAGCATGCTACGGCTGCGGTGGAATGCGTGCTGCGTAATATTACAGGTGATCATAACGCGACTTTAGGACAAATACTTAAGAAACGAAAAGATATTATTCCCCCGCCATTAAATATATCAATTGAGAAAGCCTGGGGATATGCTTCGGATAAAGCAAGGCATGTTCGGGAAGGCGTTGTACTTGATTATTCAGAAGCGGAGTTTGTTGTCACACAATTTATATCTGTAGCAAATTTTTTGGTTAAAAAGTTTAAAAAGAAGTGAAATTGGATGAAAAATGAATATTTTCAGTAAAAAGCAACGATTTTGTTTGTTTTACAGGTCTATATCAGCGTTTATTGCTGTGGCATTCCTAACCACTACGATTGTGCCGCGCGGGCTTGGGCTGAGCGTAGTCGAAGCCTATGGACAATCTGTTGCTCCACAAACGGTACTCAGCTTGCCTGTGCCGGGAACGATGGTCGGCCTGAGTGAAAATTTTACACCAACTATGATCAAGGGGATGACCATCCATCCGGAGAATCCATTACAATTTAATTTTATTGTAGATACAGGAGATACGGGAATGCAGCAAGGTAGAGTGTTAGAGAATGAAGCTACCAAATTGGTGAAATATTTTTTGGCATCGCTCACTGTTCCCGAGAATGAAATGTGGGTCAACTTAAGTCCGTACGAAGAAAATCGTATTATTGCAGATGGTCTAGGCAATACTGAAATGGGACGCGATATGTTGGCTCAGGATTATTTGCTTAAGCAACTGACATCATCATTGATGTATCCGGAAGATGAATTGGGAGCTGTTTTTTGGGAACGTGTGTACGCGCGGGCACAGGAAGAATTTGGAACAACCGATATCCCGATGAACACGTTTAACAAAATATGGATCGTACCTGAGAAGGCGGTCGTCTTTGAAGATGAAAAAACATCGAGTACGTATGTGTTGGAGAGTCATTTGAAAGTTATGTTGGAGGAAGATTATGTTGATGTGTCCAATAATGTAGGGGCGGGCCTTGCGTCCGCCCGTAATAATGAGGGAGGAGGCAAGCCCCTCCCCTACAATAATTCGAATAATATTTCTACCCCTATCATTCGGGATATTTTATTGCCCGAAATCGAACGCGAAGTCAACGAAGGAAAAACCTTCGCCAACCTCCGCCAAATCTACAATTCCATGATCCTGGCCACATGGTACAAACAAAATCTCAAAGAAAGCTTGTTAGGCAAAATCTACATGGACCAAAACAAAACCAAGGGGATCGATATAGAAGACAAACAAATCACACAAAAAATCTACGACCAATACATTGCCTCGTTCAAAAAAGGCGTTTACGATTACATCAGAGAAGAATACGATTCAAACACACAGGAAATTATCCCAAGAAAATATTTCTCAGGAGGAATATTAGGTGCTGTAATGAATAAAGATTTTTCGATGGTTGTTTTAAAAGATCGGAGTGATATAGATAAGAGCGTGTTTAGTGATAACCCACAATTCAGTGCCATGTTTGATTTTGCAGAATTAGGGGCAGATTCTGCTCAGATGTCAATTATTAAGAAGGGATTGAATCTTGTTTTGCGTAGAGATGGTAAAAATGGTGGTTCTATAATGGAGAATGATGTTAAGAGTGTAGACAAGTATGATGCTGAAAAGACTACTTATAATGAACGGATATGGGGTTTTTGGCGGGCGATTGAAGCTTCTCAAGAGAAGCATGCAGAGGGTTTTCAAGGTTATAAATATAATGGGCTTAAAGATGATTATAAAAGGGCATTAAAAGCTAAAAGATTGATGAAGTCACTTTTAAACAAAATTATAAAAAAAGCAAACAAAGGAATCATTCGTCAGGATTTAGAAATGGCAGAGCTTGTTATGAATCATGCCTATTTTTTATCTTTTTGGTGGGGAATTGAATCCACCGAAGAGGCTGTAAGAGTTATGAAAGTTTGGGTTAATTTAGAGGAAGCTATTGCCAAAGCAGGTGTTGGGAAAATCATAACGATAGATTTGATTAAGAAATTCATTAATAATCAATACCGCTTAATACCAACAGATCGTCCTGAACCTCCTTATTTTGGAGCAAAAAATTTTGAAAGAAAATATGTTCATTATATTGATACAGGTGAGACAAAAGAGTATGGGCAGCCAATGGAAACTTGGAGTCTTAAGCCGGAGCTTAATAAGAAAACCTCTTATGTTGTTGATGGTGGACAAAAAGGTTTTGAGAGACCTTATGAGAATTTTATAGAAGAGTATGAGTATCCTTTCAGGCGTTTAGAACCCTTGATTGATATGATAAAAAATGGCATGGTTAAAAAAAATCCTGAAAAAATAAATGCGTTTTTTGGAGAAACAATAATAGAAAAATCTAGTGTAACTGAAATTGATGGGAATGCGCAGAAACTCCTGAGTGGGCAGGCAGAAAAAGAGCCTGACAGCTCTATGATGGTAGATAAGGTGGGTAAAGAAAAAAAGGCTCTATTTAAAAAGGCAGAAGGGAAATTATTGGAATTTAAGGAAGCTTTAGATGAAGTGAAAGGTGAGAATTCATGGGATGAATGGGAAGTTGTTTCTGTATCATCTTCTAATCCCTCTTATGTTGGGCTTGTGAGGAAAAAGAAAATCGAGGAAGGATTTCATGAGGGGTTAATTATTTATCAGGGAAAAGATAGTTTTTTTGTGAAAAGCGGCATTGTAAAAATATCTCAAAAACAATCAATGTTGGTATTTATCGACCCGATGATAAAAGAACCGAAAATATGGTATGAAGGAAAAGAGCTTACTAAAGACATTGTGCTGAAGAAAGGGGCTGAGTTTTTTTCTTTGGAACATCAGGCTGAACAAAAAGAAATTAAAGAAATAGTACGGCGTCTTGAATCAGGAGAAATTTTGCAAGCCTTGCAGAAGTATGAAATGTTATTTAGTAAGAAAAGTTTTAGACGTGTTAAGAAATTTTTTCAATCTGATGTTAAAGTCTATGATCTTAAACACAATGCTGAGGATATTGGTTATTTCTTGGTTTCGTTTATTGAGGCTCTCCGTGTAAATTATGGAGAAGGGTTTGTTTATCCACGGTATGTGACATTAAATTTTGGGTCAATTCAATTAGATGAAGATTTTATGAGAGATTTTCGGAAAGGAGTTGAGAAGCTTTTGTCTTCTAAATCTAATCAATTGGCTTTTGTTGCCGAAGAAGGTTATTTTTCTGTAGGTATTGATTCCTTGAATGATGAAATAATTGAAGACATATTGAATTCATTTTTTTTAAAGATTCTTTCTAGAGTAAAGGATTTACAAAAGAAAAATAAATTTCAGTTGAATGAAAACAGCGGAATTGATTATTTTATTGCAAAAAATAATCTTAAGAACATGATAGCTGGTCTCTATTACAATGATAGTGACGAGGAAACTTTAGATAGGTACGTAATGACAAAAGATCAATATAAGAAAAGAAGGTATGAAGACCAAGATATGGTTATTGTGAGTAGTGATGGGGTTACGGAAGATTTGAAGAAGGCGTTATTAAATTTACATAAAAAGAATTTTGAGGAGGCTGTAGGCGGATTTAAGATTAGAGGGAGTAATATTGATCAGATTCTAGAAAAATTAAGAAAATTTGATTTGGATTTCAAGACTTTAACGGATGATTTTGGAAATATAATATCCTTCATGGAAGATCTTAAAAAGCATAACTTTGCCATGATGACGGAGAAAAAAGAAGATGCCGCCAGGGCGGTGAAGGAGATAGAGATTGAAGAAGGTGATGAGTCTATGATGGCAGGAAAAGTTCTTGTTGTAGATAATGATGCATCGGATAAAAAAAAATTAATAGAGAAATTACGATCTGGAGGATATGAAGATATTCTTGAAGCAAAGGATGGAAACGAAGCTCTTGAGATTTTACGAAAATATGGAAAGGACATTGGTAAAGTTATCAGTGATTGGGAAATGCCTGGTATGGATGGTATTGCCTTAGCCCAAGAAATGCAAAAAGAAGAAGCTTTTTCTGAAATACCATTTATTTTAATTAGTAATAGCATCATAGTAGAATCGGCTTTTATTAAAAAATCGAAATTTATTATAGACGAGGGAATTGATGGAAATATTGTAAATGCTTTTTTTGATGAAATGGAAAAAAAGGGCTATGTTTACATTGATCGTGGCAACGTTCTTGATACAGGAAAATTTAATGGTTTAACAGATCAATTTAAAGAAGATTTTTCAGAATATGAGAACTTACTACCAAAGTTTTCTGAGATTTTAAGTGATAACATTGCTGAGGAAAAAGAAAAACTTAAAAATCAATTTACAAGACTAGACATTGAGTTTCCAGATGAAAAAATTGATCGGATTTTTAATAAAAATTTATTAAGGTTATCAGATCATGGGTTTTTTGAAAATGATGATAAATCAATGGCTTCAAATGAAAAACCTCTTGGTGGTATCAACCTTGATCCAGCGATGTTGGACTTGCAGATTAAGCGGGATGGGAATGGGGTGCCGTTGCCGGTTTCGGAGCAGGATTTTTCGATGATGCGTATTGAAGGGGTTTTGCCGATTATTATTAATGTGACGCCGGTGAGTATTCCTGGTCTTTTGGGATTTGTGGATACGGAAGCGCCAGTGACAGGCTGTCCTTCGGATAGCGAGAGTATGGATTGCGACCGCGCTCTGATTTCGATCAAGCCGGAAGAAGAGGTAGTTTTGTAGTTATACCAAGTCCAAAAAATAATTATTTATTTTTTGGATACTTCGCCAGATGTTTTACGTCTGGCTTCGCAGTATACACACCAATTTATCTTGTACATTTATTTAATGGAATTGGTATTATTTCCATTGTGTATTTATCGATATTTGGTAGAATGGCAATCGTCTAATTCAGGGAGGCGAAGCCAATGAATAATTTCTTTTTTACCATTATCAAATTAGTTCTTGCTGTTTTACTTTTGCCTGTTGTTTTTGCATGTGGGGTGAGTTTTCAACATCAGCTTAAGTTTTATCCATCCACCTACGCAGAATTTTTCTTCTGGGGTATTTTATTTTTTCTTTTGATTTTTATTTTTGTTTATCAATTTTGGGGGGTGTATGAATTTGGGCAGAAGGCTATGCAGGGAATGCTTAAGTTTATAGAGCCTTTTAATGACACTGTGGCCTGCATGATCCCATTTTACCCGACGTTGACAATGCTTTTGTTTTATGTGGTGTTACATGTTTTTAGGGCTCAAAATAGTGAATTATATTTTATGTTTTTTACGGGGTTTGCCTTGGCCATGCATGTTTTCTTGACGGCGCAGGATTTGCAGGATAAAGAAAGAACGGCGATTAAGTCAGCCTATCTTTTTAAGATGAGCTTAATAGTTATTTCTAATATTTGCATCATGGTTCTTTTGTTGAATCTTGTCGCCCAAAAGTGGACTTTTTTAACTTTTTTAGAACATGTAGTCGAGAATGCTAAGCTTGCCTATGTGTTTTCGTTTGATAAAATATCGTTTTAGAGAATAATATGGATAAAATCGTTGATACAATATTTCAAGCCATAGACGATGTTAATGCCACGTTGCCTAAGGCTAAACGTCTTACTAAAACACCGGATACGATTATATTTGATTCTTCAAATGGTTTGGATTCTCTGGCATTAACGATTTTTGTAGTCGGGCTGGAACAAAAAATTGTTCAGAAATTTGGAACAGCACTTACCTTAACCAATGCCCAAATAACTTCTGATGAGAATAGTCCGTTTAGGACGGTGGATGTTTTGGCGCAATATATTTCCAGGCTTTTAAGTCATCAGACGTCTGATGGTTTGCATTAATCCATGTCAAAAAATTACAACGCATTATTGATTTCAGATTTTAATATTGAGGTTTTGCAGGGGTATTTGAGTAATGACGATACCTCACCGCAGATAACAGCGACAACCGCACCTTTTGGCCAAGTCATGGGGGCGTTGCTCGATAAGACGCATCCTTGCTGGCAAGGACCATATGACTTTGCTGTTATTTGGACCCAGCCGGAAAAAATTATTCCATCCTTCCATGATGTTCTTGATTTTAAATCTGTCCCTGTTGAAAAAATTCTTTCACAAGTTGATGACTTTGGTCGAGCTCTAACAAATTTAGGGGGGCAGCCGCATATCATTTTTATTCCATCATGGGTCGTGCCGACGCATTATAAAACATACACGTTGGAAGATATGAAAGAGGGCGTGGGATTAAACCATCTTTTGATGCGTATGAATTTACGGCTTGCAGAACATTTGAGCAAAACACTTAATATGTATCTGCTGAATACGCAAAAATGGGTTGAGTTAGTCGGTCCCCAAGCTTTTAATCCCAAACTTTGGTATATGGGTAAAATTCCATTAGATACATCTGTATTTGCTCATGCAGCGTACGATATTAAATCAGCTTTGCGGGCTTTGGCTGGAGACGCAAAGAAAGTTGTCATGCTTGATTTGGATGAAACATTGTGGGCTGGTCGTGTGGAAGAAGTCGGTTGGGAAAATCTTACCCTTGGAGGTCACGATCCGATAGGGGAAGCTTTGTTGGATTTTCAGCTTACTTTGAAGTCTCTTAAGCATCGTGGAATATTATTAGGTATTATTAGCGATAATGAAGAAACCGTTGCATTAGAGGTTATGGATAAACACCCTGAAATGGCACTGCACCGGGAGGATTTTTCTGGTTGGCGTATTAATAGAGAAGATAAGGTAAAAAATATTAAAGATCTGGCGGCAGAATTAAAATGTGATTTGGCATCAGTCGTTTTTTTGCATAATAAGGCTGATGTGTGTGTTCAAATACAAGAGGCGTTGCCAGAGGTTTTAGTTGTCAATTTACCTCAAGATCAAATGCTTTATAAAAAGACATTACTCGGACTTTCATGTTTTGATGCGCCTTCAATGAGTCCGGAGGACTTCTCGAAATTCAATGTTATTTAATTCTCTACAATTCGCAATTTTCTTTCCGATAGTTTACAGCCTGTATCTTGTTTTTAATCATCGATGGCAGAATAGAATGCTTTTGGTGGCGAGTTATGTGTTTTATGGGGCTTGGGATTGGCGGTTTTTGTCGTTGATTTGGCTTTCTACTATTTTGGATTATTTTCTTGGATTAAAGATTCATAATACATCAGAGGAGAAGTCCCGAAAGTTTTTTGTTGCGTTAAGTGTTCTTGGGAATTTATCTATTTTAGGTTTTTTTAAATATTTTAATTTTTTTGCTGAAAATCTTCAGGCCCTTTTTAGTTTGGCGCATATTAATATTGAACCACATTTTTTAAATATCATCCTGCCCATGGGTATATCCTTTTATACGTTCCAGACGATGAGTTACACGATTGATATTTATCGTAAGGAAATGGCTCCAACAAAACGATTTCTGGATTTTGCCCTTTTTGTTTCTTTTTTCCCTCAATTGGTGGCCGGTCCTATTGAACGCGCTAAGCATCTTTTGCCACAGGTTTTATCTTCGCGAAAGGTGACATGGGATAAATTTTGTGAGGGGAGTTATCTGATATTCTGGGGGCTGTTTCTTAAAATTTTAATTGCAGATAACTTAGGCAAGATTGTTAACCCTATTTTTGCCGCAAAATTAGCCCCGAACGGGGGGGCGGCACTTATGGCAGCCTATGCCTTTACGTTTCAAGTGTTTTGTGATTTTGCCGGGTATAGCAACATCGCACGTGGCCTTGGTCGGGTTATGGGATTTGATATTGTTGTTAATTTTAATCTGCCGTTTTTTGCAACGAATGTTCAGGAGTTTTGGAATCGATGGCATATCAGTTTGAGCGGATGGATACGGGATTATTTGTACATACCGCTTTTTCGTGCTTTGGGTAAAATGAAAAGTTTGTGGCGTGTTTACATTACGATTGTCGTTGCTATGACGGTGATTGGGCTATGGCATGGAGCGGCGTGGACGTTTGTTTTATTTGGGGTTTATCATGGGTTGTTGCTCGTATTGTATACGATTTTTCGTGCCAAATGTCACAGCTGGGTGGAGCCTAAAACACAAATGGGTGAGAAAATTTGGTTTTTGATAAGAATTGTTTTTATGTTTCAGTTGATTTCTGCAGGAATGCTAATCTTTCGTTCTCAATCTGTCGGGCAGGTTTTTGATATGTTCGGGATGATTTTATTTCATTTTGCCATTGATGATCAGGTTATTCATATGTTGCAAAAATTTCTGATATTTGTTGTGCCGCTTTTGTTTATTCAATGGGGTCAGTTTAAAACGGGGGATCTTTTCTTTTTATATCGAAGGCATTGGCTGATTAAAACCTTTGCCTATTCTCTTATGACATATCTCCTTGTAGGGTGGGGGGTGATGGGTTCCGAGGAATTTATTTACTTTCAATTTTAAGTTATGATGAATAAAAAAATAATTTTTAGAGGGTTTCGCATTGCTTTATTTGTGGTGTTTTTTGAAGGGTTTTTGCGTCTTGGAGGGGTGTGGTTTTTATCTGTGCAGGATTATCATAATAAATTGAATTTAAATGATGTGGTGGATTATCGTATTTTGAGTTTGGGTGGGTCTATGACGACACAAGGCGGCATTAATTCTTATCCAAGCCAGCTGGAAAATATTTTAAATCAAAAGCAATCAAAGGTACGATTTAAAGTTATTAATAAAGGTAAACCCGGAAATAATAAAGCAAAGTTTATTGCCGATAACATTGAAGAGTATATCGAAGATTATAAACCGCATATGGTAACCGTGATGACAGGTATGGCGGACGAAGGACGTTCTGTTCTTTCGGAGAATTTACCTAAAAAAATTACAAAATATTCTGTTGATAAAATTCTTAGTTATAAATTGCTTAAGGGATTATGGAAACATGCATGGAAAAAGAATGATCCTGTAGAAATATTTGAAGATGAGGCACAAAATGATAATTTAAGCGCCTTTATCGCCACAGCCGAAGAGCGTGTGCGTCGTAATCCTACTTCACAAACATATCAAGAATTAGCTGTCATTTATTCGGCGGTTGAACATGATGGGGAAAAATCGTTTCAGGCGTATTTAAAAGCCGCTGAATTGGAACCACGAAATTACAAGGCGCAGTATCATGTCGGTGGTCGATATTTAAATATGAAACTGTATGATAAGGCCTTACAGGCATTACAAAAAACGGTAATATTTTGTCCTCGGCAAGACAGGGAATATAAAATGCTTGCTTATAAAGGTCTAGCAGAGACTTATATCGGGTTAAAACAATATGATCGGGCTGAAAGTGTTTACAAAAAAGCGATTGAGGATTTTCCGCAAGATACAACGGGGTATTTAAAAATTGCAGAATTGTATCAATTAAAAGGTCTCCCATTTGTCGCAGAAAAATTATTGATGCATGGCATACAGCAAAACCCTGCATCAATGGAATTGTATGATAAATTGCATCAACAATTATCCAGCGAAAAACGTTATGACGATGACGAAAATTTATTTAAGATGCAATTAAATTTCAATAGGAAAGATGTGGATTCGTATCTTCAGTTTGCTAATTTTTATATTCAGCAGCAGAAATTAGATCGTGCCCAAGCCTTGTTAAGGCATGCGCTTAATAATATGCCACAGAATCCACGATTATTGATTTGTTTGGGTAAAGTACTTGTTGACGATAAGCAATATCAAGCGGCTAAAAAAGTTTTGACCAGGGTGTCTAATATAGTAGATGATAAAGATGGAACCAAGAATGAAATTTATCGATATTTGATAAAGGTGTATGAAGCGCAAGGGCAAGCCCAAAAGGCCGAAGAATTAAAAACGGTATTAAACAGTCAGAGTCAAAAAACACACATTTTTGATTATTACAACCAGATTAAAACGGCTATTAAAAAGAGAGATATTCAACTGGTTGTTGTTGGATATCCTCGGAAAGATACACATTTTTTAAGAAAAATGTTTGGTTCACCTGAAGAAATTTTCTTTGTCGATAACAAAGAAAACTTTGAATTAGCCCTTTCCAAAGAAGCTTATGACGACTATTTTTTTGACCGCCACGGTGGCCAAAACTTTGGCCATGGTACAACCAAAGGCAACAAACTCATCGCTGAAAGCCTTGCCGAGCTTATTTTGACGAAATTAAATTTACATTTGTAATTACATAAGTAATATGTTACCATTGAAGAAATGAAGGACATTTTCTGGAGTCTTGATAAAAATGCTTATTTAAAGAAGACACGTGATGTTACGTTTGAACAGTTATTAAATTCGTGTTTTATTGGTATTGAAGAACATCCAAAAAGGCAACGACAGCGTCTGATGTTATTTGAATATAAAAAGTATGTGTGGCTTGTGCCCTATGTGGAAGATAAAGATCATTATTTTCTAAAAACAGCCTTTCCTAGTCGTAAGCATACGAGGAAATACTTAGGAGGCGAATAAAATGAAGAAAATTAAATTAAATGCTGAAGAAAAAGAAATTATGATGGCTGTCGAGCGCGATGAATTTTTACCTGTGACAGGCAAAGCGCTAGAGGAGATAGCATCATCCATTGCGGCCAGAAAAAAAGACGCGACATTGACGATTAGAGTTAATAGTAAAGATATTGAGTGTATTAAGAAAATGGTATCAAAAAAAGGTATTCCTTATCAGAGTTACATTTCTGAATTAATTCATCGTGCAGCTCATGCGTTGACATAAAAGATTTTAATTTTGGAGAGTCCACCAATTTCGCAAAGCGAAATTGGTGAGACTTCTCCGAAATTTTTTTCAAAAATTTCGGAGAGGTGGCAGAGCGGTTGAATGCGGCGGTCTTGAAAACCGTTGTCTCACAAGGACCCAGGGTTCGAATCCCTGCCTCTCCGCCATTTTTTGCGGAGCAAAAAATGGCGAGATCTCGCCCACCAAAATTATAAAACAATTTTGGTGAGGCGGATCCGCTAATATTAGGCAATGCAAAAAATGGCGGATCCGCCACAAGTACGAAAACCTACATGTATTATGTCTATATTCTTCTCAACGAAGCAAAAACACGAACCTATACTGGCGTAGCAGATGATGTTAACGAGCGCTTGCTCAGGCATAATGCTGGTCGAGTTAAATCTTCACAACCATATCGTCCTTATAAAATAATACATACTGAGCCATTTGAAACATTAAGCGAGGCTCGACAAAGAGAGAGGTTTTACAAATCAACAACTGGACGTCGAAGATTAAAAAAGATGTTTTTTCAGTGAAGGTGTTTATTATTGGGTGACCAGCTCTGCCCAGATAGGGAGGTGGTCGCTGGGTTGGCGGTTAACGATATGGCCGGCTTGGATGGTATCTAGACCTTTGGTAAAGATATGATCCAGTCGGCTTTTTTTATTGATGAAGTACCAGTGTTTGTATGTCCATGCGATATTGGAGGAGGCCAAATCAAAGCCGGCTTCCTCAAAAGTTTCCAGAACTGCTTTGAGGTTTTTTTTGGTGAAGGTGTTGAAGTCTCCGGCAATAATGGCATGGGGAATGGAGGAGGCAATCGCATTGGTGATCATTTTGACCTGGGTTTTTCGATGCGCTGTTTTAAGAAAGACTTCTTTATGAACAGAGAAAACCATAATTTTGACCCCATCAATGACAATTGTTGCGCCTACGGCATTGCGAAAGAGGGTGTTTTGTTTAAACGATGGAAGTTTGATATGGCAGTCGTCAATAATGGGGTGCTGAGATAAAACCGCATTACCAATTTCAATACGGCAATTGTGTCGTCTTTTGGTCAGATAAAAGACATAATTGTACTGCAGCTTTGCAGCGATGTCCGCCACAGCTTTTTCCGTCATTTCCTGTAAACAGTACACATCCGCTTCCCGTAAATTGCTGTTACTTTTAATAAGTTTTACGGCTTTATCGCTATTTTTAGATAATTTAATGTTGTAGGAGACAATTTTGATTGAACGCATACACATAAAGTAAAGGCCGGAGGCTGTATTGTCAAATTAAATAAGGACCTTTTTCTTGAAATTTTATTGACAGTAGTTAAAATTGAACATAAGCTAGAACCATGACGACAAACGAAAAGCAATTGACCCGCCGATATCTTATTTGGTGTTACAAAACAACCAAAGAGGAATTAGACAAGGTGGACCGTTATTTTACACAATTACCGGTGGATGATTTTATCCTTAAGAAATTGAAATCATTTAAAGAATACAAAGGGGTAAAAGGCCAAACAGCCTATCGAAAAAAAGTCGATGATTTTTCTTTGTACATGGGGAAAAAAGAAATGAATATTCTAAAGAAGAAATTTCTGAATTCTACCAAAGCAACGTTTCATCCAGAGTATCAATATCTTAAAAATCGTTTTTTTGCCATTGAAAAATCCATTATTCATTTTTTTGGCCCCAAAGAACTCACCAAAATTCGTCAACTTTACGAAGAAGAAATGACCCGCCGTATCCTCGAAGCGCGTGAACATACCTGATTTTTCCTTATTTTGGGGAAAATTAAGAAAAAACCTTCCATTAAAATATTAACTTGTTTAATATCAATATGTTACAGCAGGCTCGGCATCTTGCCGTTGGCTAATTTAATATGTTACACTTTTTAAATAAGCTAAGAAAACTGTTTTTTCCTAATGTTATTATGTAAGGAAGCTAATTAAAGTGAAATATTCAAAAAACATAGTATTTCGTGCCGTAGCAACTTGCGTTATGGTTACACTTTTGACAACCACGATTATTCCGCGCAGTTATGCACAGGTGAACCTCACACAGACCCCCGGGGTGTGTACCAGTTGCTCTGTTTTGAATTTGCCGGTTCCGGGGACTTTTGTGTTGCAAAGTGATGATTTTATGCCGGTATTGGTCAAGGGGCTTACGATTCATCCGGAAAATCCGTTGTTGTTTGATTTTATTGTGAATACAGGGGATACGGGGTTGGAAGGTGAGAACCTTAAAGTTGAGGCTAATAAATTGATTAAATATTTTATGGCCGCCCTTACGATTCCGGAGGATCAAATGTGGGTGAATCTTTCGCCGGATGAGCCTGATCGGATTATTCCGGAAGGTCTTGGTGATACGGCCATGGGACGGGATATGTTGGCGCAGGATTACCTTTTGAAGCAGCTCACGGCATCGATGATGTATCCGGAAGAAGAATTGGGCGAGGCATTTTGGGGACGGATTTACGAGCGTGCATATGCTGAGTATGGCAGGATCGACATTCCCACCGATATGTTTCACAAAATTTGGATTGTTCCTGAGAAGGCAACCGTCTATGAACATGAAAAAAGTGCCAGTGTTTATGTGATCAATAATCATTTGAAGGTGATGTTGGAAGAGGATTATTTGGTGGTGGATCGTAGGGGTTTGATTCATCAAACCCAAGACAAGGGCATGATAAATCATGCCCCTACGGATATTATCCGCGAAATCATCCTCCCCGAAATCGAACGCGAAGTCAACGAAGGCGCAACATTTGCCAATTTGCGGCAAATATTTCATTCCATGATCCTGGCGGCATGGTACAAACAAAATCTCAAAAAAAGCCTCTTGGGGCATGTGTATGTCGATCAAAATAAAACGAAGGGCGTAGATACACAGGATAAAGAAATCACACAAAAAATTTACAATCAATACCTCGAAGCCTTTCGCACAGGGGTCTACGACTTGATGAAAGAAGACTACGACCTTGCCACGCAACAAATCATTCCGCGCAAATATTTTTCCGGAGGAATTCAGTCTGATTTCTTGATGAAAGGAAAAATGGATATTATTTATTCCGAAGGAATTTCGGATCATGCAATGATGAAAGAATGGTTTAGGAATAAGACAGGTAAAGATTTTTCCATGCGGACTTTAGCGATTGAATCGGATACAACTGAGATGACCCAAACAGCGCTTGTATTAGCTGATCAATCGATGTTTAGAGATCTGCGAGAGGATGATGTGGAGGGGAATGACACTTCAATTTTTTTAAATGAATATCGAAAGGTGGCAGAAGGTATTGTTGAGAAGATGTTGGAAGCTTTTGGGAATACATTAAAGGATTTTGAAAAGGAGTCTATTGATGAAGAATGGAATACAACTGATAAGCAGATTCTTCAAAGTATCATAAAAATGCTACAAGACACGCATAAGAAACTCAAACTTCCAGAAAATCAAGTTAATGTGCTATCCCTTGTTTTTGATGACATTATTCCTTTTTTAGAGGGGGTTATTAAAATTTTATCAGATAGAAAAAGTACAAAATTCGAGTTTTTAATTAGTTCATTAAGTCTTTTTGTTGAAATGTTTAATGATATTCCAAAGTACATTGAGGGAAGAAAAAGAGGTGAAGTTGTAATTGGTAAGGAAAGCGTTATTCATGATTTAGTCACAAATGGTGAGTCTCCTCAAACTATGTTAGATGAGTTAGTTGCATATTCTAATAAAGAAGCAAAAGTAAAAGCTGAGGGTAAGATTAAAAGCTTTATGGATAAAAAGCGGCGAGTGATAGATCCTTTAAAAGAACATACAGAAATAATAACACGCATAGATAAGGTATTATTGGATATTAAGGTGATTTCTTTTTTGGGAGAAGAAACAACTAGTTTTCTGGGAGCCACAGAAGAGGCCTTGGAAGATTTATTAAAAAAACTTATTGCTACAGATGAATTTAAGGGAATGAATCCTATTAATGCATTTGATTATGATTTGATGGAAAGCGGATTGTTATTTTTAATTAAGAATTCCGGCGGTGAATTAAAGGCTTTCGATGAAAAACCTGAGAAGGTAGAAGATGATGAGGAAATGTACGTTTTAGTTGTAGATGAGCTACGTATGAAGTTGGTGAATTTAAATAAGAATTTGTATTCTTTAGGAGTCCGATTAGCCCCGGAAATTGAGGTGGGTGTAATAGATTCAATTGAAAGTTTTGGGATGGAAAAGTTTAAGGCGGAGTTTGAAAATGTTATTCATCAAAATTTTTCAGTATATTTCTCAGATAATAAGGATCTAGATGAATTATTAAAAAATGGTTTGAAGAATGAGTGGAAAATTGAGTCAGATGAGCTTCAAAATCGGGAGATTTTATTTTTGTTGGATGTGCCTATTTCGGAAAGGACGAGAGGCGATGGAAATAAAAATTGGAATATGAGTGACTATAAAGAAGATATTATTCACATTTTACCTGCGGCCATTGCCGATAAAATTGCTGAGAGATTAAATGTTGAAAATAACGCAGTGTCTGCAAAAAAAATTCAAATATTTTTTCAAAAAATAGCTGATGACATTTTGGAGGGAGACGGTGATGATGACGTATTCAATATTTATGAGCAAGCAAAACAAAGAGAAAACTTTGTTTTGGAAGATGAAGCATCAAAGTTAGAAAAGGCTGCGAATCAGGTTGCCATGGAAGTTTCTGCAAATTTTAAGAAGGTAGCATTTAATGATAAAGAGTTTCGTAAAATATCTTTTGCTGTTGAAGCCATGACTATAGTTGCAAGGATTTTGAAAGAAAGAGATAAGGCCATGATGGAACAGGAGACGGTACAAAAAAGGTCCATAATTCAATGGGGTAAGGTTGCTCTGATCGAGACATTGAGATACCTACCGTACGTTCCTCTTTTTATGGGAGCGGAAAACGTACCCATAGAAAGTATCACAAAGGTTATTGATATGGGAGTTGATTTTACCAAGGTTGAGATTTCTGATGTGCAACAAGTTGAAGATATTACGAAGGTAATGGAAGAGTTGAAAAGGAAGTCTGACGAGGCCATGGTCATAAATACAGATGGGTATGGTGGTATTAACTTTGATTCTTCTATGATGGATTTGAAAATTAAACGCGATGGTCATGGCGTGCCTTTATCAATTGAAATGCAGGATTTGGACACGGCCATGCAGGTGCCGGGGTTTGAGCCTCATATTCTGTTTATGGCGCCGGTGAATATGATGGAATTTTTGGGGATGACGGACAGCCTTCCAGGTGATGTTGACGATACAGAGCTTTTATCACAAGAAGCCCGTTGGTGGGGTCGAATGGAAAAGGAATTTCAAATTTAAAATGAAATATTCAAAAAACATAGTATTTCGTGCCGTAGCCACTTGCGTTGTTGTGGCATTTTTGACAACCACGATTATTCCGCGCAGTTATGCGCAAATGAACCTTACACAGACCTCCGAGGTCTGTACGGGGTGCTCTGTTTTGAATTTGCCGGTTCCAGGAACTTTTGTGTTTCAAAGTGATAATTTTCAGCCGGCCTTGGTCAAAGGACTTACGATTCATCCGGAGAATCCGTTGTTGTTTGATTTTATTGTGAATACAGGGGATACGGGGTTGCAAGGTGATGATTTAAAGGTTGAGTCGAATAAGCTGATCAAATATTTTCTGGCGTCTTTGACCGTACCGGAAGATCAGGTGTGGGTGAACCTTTCGCCTTATGAGAAAGATCGTGTTATTGGGGAAGGTTTGCGCGAGACGGAAATGGGGCGGGATATGCTAGCGCAGGATTACATGTTGAAACAATTGACGGCGTCATTAATGTATCCGGAAGAAGATTTAGGGGAAGAATTTTGGGCGCGGGTTTACGAAAAGGCGTATGCCCGATTTGGTTCGACCGATATTCCGATGAATACGTTTAACAAAATTTGGATTGTCCCCGAGAAGGCTGTTGTTTACGAGCATGAAGAGACTTCGAGTGTTTATGTCCTGGAGAGCCATTTGAAAGTTATGTTGGAAGAAGATTACGTGGCTTTGCAGAAGAACCTGGGGGTCGATGAATATGGTTTGGATTCGTTAGCGGATAATGAAGCGGAAGTGATCAGTGGTGTGTCGTCAGAGGTTGTGCGTGAAATCTTGATTCCTGAGATCGAAAAAGAAATCAATCAAGGCGAAATTTTTTCTAACTTACGTCAAATTTATCATTCGGCCATATTGGCCTCATGGTACAAGAGCCGCCTTAAAGATGGCCTGCTTGGTCAGGTGTATGTGGATCAAAACAAGACCAAGGGGATTGATATGCTAGATACACAAATTAATCAAAAAATCTATGATCAATACGTCGAGTCCTTCAAAAAAGGTGTTTATGATTTCATCAGAGAAGACTATGACCCAGTCACGCAGCAAATCATTCCCCGCAAATATTTTTCCGGTGGAAAAATTATCAATCCCAGCACAGTTTTAGAAGTAGACTTTAGCCTCACCGCCGATGACCAAGCCATGATACGCAATGACGAAGTAGTACTTGTTCAATGGAAAGCCACAGAAATAAGTCAAAAAGTCGATGCTGCGCAATTGCATCTTGAAGAAGGCTCTTACTTCTTTGGTGAGATTAGTGATAGTGATTACTCGATGTTGGGAAGAGATATGATGAAAATTTTTTTTAGTAATCCTGCAAAATATGTAAAAAGAAAAACAGAGGATATGATAAACGTAGTTGTTAATTTATCTTATGCTGCCTGGGCATACGTAAAGGAAGATGATTCATGGGGTAAATTTTTGATTCTTTATGAGCGTGGAAGAAGGCAACAGTTACTAAAAGAGCGCCTAAAATTTGCTTTAGAAAGGCATAAAGAAATCATAAAAGAACATTATGACTCTCCTGATGTGCAACAAATTATTTATTCTGAGCGTGATCGTTATTACGCTTTTCAGCACAAAGCATATAAAAGATATGAATCTGAAGGGCTGCTCATAGGATATGAAAATGATGATTTTTTTATCAAAACTGGAAATCTTAAACGTCCAGAGTTACAGAAGACATTGCTCCAGAAAGATATTTTTGATGAATGGGGAGAAAATGATATTGAAATGGTAATTAACGCTTTTTTTGAAGATAGTGAACGATGGCGGAAAAATTTTGAAGAAAAGGTCAAGAATGAGGTTGAAATAGTGGGTAAGAGAATAGAACCACATATTAAAGAGTTAGAAAGCGAAGTAGCTGATGTGCTGGATATTCTTACTGAAAAAGATATTAGTAAAGTTAACGCCGCGGATTTCTTTGAAGAATTAAAGAAAAAGGTAGAATCTGTACATGCGATGACAAACATAAATAAACTTAATGATATTAAGAATGAACTAGACAAGAAGGTGCGAGCAGCAAAGAGTTCTGAAAAGAGGAAGGTGAAGCCAAAAGAGAGGGAGCAGTTAAATAGGAAGGTTAAAGAAATTATGGCGGCTTATTACAAAACAATCTTTCTTGTGGAAATTGGATACAAAGAGAAAGGTGATCTTGAAATGAAGGATTACATCAACGCGGAAATTAATAAAGAAATTAATCCTTATTTTACAAAATTAAAATCTAAACTTTTAGATTTATTAAATAAGAGTTTTCAACCCATAGAAGATTTACAAAAAATAAGTGACGCTAAAATTGATTTTACGAAATATCCCCGCATTAGAACGAAAATGGAAAACCAAGGTAAATCTCCTGATGCAATCAATAGAGCCATAATAAAAAGATATTTTAAAGACTTAAAAAATGAAGTGAAAGAATTAAAAGAAGTTGCTTTGAAGAAAGACCCCAATGCTATTAATTTGTACGACATTGAAAAACAGTTTGCTGAATTCGTAAAGAAGGAGACTTTATTTAAAGTCGTTTATGATGCAATTTACAAAGTTGATGAGGCGATGTTGGTGGATTTTACATTGGATCAGGGTGGCGAAGGTATGGACGTTGTAGCAGAGAGAGTTGGGCGTACAAAAAAGACGGGGGGTATTAATTTGAATCCGGCTTTGCTGGATTTGCAGATTAAGCGTGACGGGCGCGGAATACCGTTGCCCATGGAGTTTCAACCGATCGGAGATATGCGGATTGAAGGATTTCTGCCTATTATTCTTAATGTATCCCCAGTGAGTTTGCCGTTGTTATTAGGGTTTGCCAACTCGTTGCCAGAAGAGAATTTGCTGGAATGGCCAGAGGAAATGATCACACGTGATCCAATAGATAGTAGGACGTAATGAATTTTTCATTTAAAAATACTCAGAAAAATACAATTTTTCGAATTATTTGTTCGACGATTACGGCTGTCTTTTTAACGACGGTCGTTGTTCCGCAAGGTTTTGCGCAGTCGGTGGTTTTATCGCCGGTAAGCAGTATGCCGTATTTACCGGTGCCGGGGACGATGGTGGGCATGACGGATGGGTTTCGGCCGGCATTGGTCAAAGGGCTGACGATTCATCCGGAGAATCCGTTGTTGTTTGATTTTATTGTGAATGCCGGGGATACGGATTTGGAAGGGGAGGCGTTGAAGGCTGAAGCAAATAAGATGATTAAATATTTTCTGGCGTCGCTCACGGTGCCGGAGAAGGAGATGTGGGTTAATCTGTCGCCGGATGAACCAGATCGTATTATCCCCAATGGCCTCGGTGATACGGAAATGGGTCGAGATCTCCTCGCGCAGGATTATTTATTGAAACAGTTGACGGCATCGTTGATGTATCCGGAAGAAGAGTTAGGCGAAAAGTTTTGGGAACGAATTTACGAACGGGCTTATGAGGAATATGGCGTGACAGACATTCCCGTGGATACATTTCACAAGGTATGGATCGTTCCAGAGACCGCGACGGTCTACGAGCATGAAGAGAGTCGTAGTGCGTTTGTGACAGAATCACGGTTGAAGGTGATGTTGGAAGAGGATTATTTGGCGGTGGATCGTAGGGGTTTGATTCATCAAACCCAAGACAAGGGCATGATAAATCATGCCCCTACGGATATTATTCGCGAAATCATCCTCCCCGAGATCGAACGCGAAGTAAACGTTGGCCAAACCTTCGCCAACCTCCGCCAAATCTACCACACCATGATCCTAGCGACATGGTACAAGCTGAAACTAAAAAATTCCCTCCTCGGTCAAGTTTACGTTGACCAAAACAAAACCAAAGGCGTGGATACACAAGACAAACACATCAACCAAAAAATCTATGATCAATACATCCAATCCTTCAAAAAAGGTGTCTACAATTACATCAAAGAAGATTACGACCCCGTCACGCAAGAAATCGTTCCGCGTAAATATTTCTCCGGGGGGTATGCAGGAGAAATATCCCAATTATTAAAAATTGATTCGAGTATGGTTTCAGATGATCTCTTTGACAGCAATTCGTTTGTGTTTCCAACACTTGTGACGGAATTAGGCGTTAAAAATAACACATTAATAAAATCATTAAGCGATGCAGCCATGTTCAAAATAATACAGAAAGAAGCGTCGAACATAGGAGAAACTTTTGAAGATATTCAAAATAGGATTGATGCAAAGAAAAAGCGCTCAAATGAGCCATATTTTATTTTTGTGGCAGGGGGGTCTGCTTCGGGGAAGACGAGTATGGTTTCTACAAAATTAGCCGAACGATTTAATGCCAATATTTTATCCATGGATGAGTATTACCGTGGTCTCTCATTTATGAATGGAGCAGGATACGATAATTGGGATATTCCAGAGGCTTTTGATTGGAAATTGCTTAAGTATCATATTAAACAATTAAAAAAAGGGGAGATAATTCTTAAGCCGAAGTATTCTTTTAAAACGTCCGCAAGAGAAGGGTACGAACAATTTAATCCATCCAATGTGATTATTGTGGAAGGCCTTTATCCTTTGCATGATTCTATTGTGGATGAAGGGGATTATCGTATTTTTGTGAAGGTTGGACCGTTAGGGCAGTTATTGCGCCGGCTTAATCGGGATGTGGTGCAAGGAAGGACAAAACAGACATTTAAACAGGCTTTAAATCAACTTCTTACACAGGTAGTCCCAACGCAAAGAAAATACATTGACCCGACGGCGAAGAATGCAGATTTAATTTTTAATAATGACTACAAAGCAGCAGAAGAAGCCTTGGACTTAGGTAAATTTGAAGTGCAGGCAAAAGTAAAAGTGGATAATTTTAATGAGGATTCATTATTAACCTTAGGGGCAAGGCAAGTTTCAGAAACGGAGCAGACAGACACATATTACACATCCAAGGATCGTGATACGATTGGAAAGGATGAGTTGCTGCGAATGAGAGAGCAGGATGGTGTTTGGAGTGGTGTGTACAAGGGGCCGTTAATCCCGGATGAGTTGCGGCATAGAGCAAGTTTTCCATTTTATTTTGACGCAGACTGGTTAGGTTTAATTAAAGAAGATTACAAAGAGCTTTTTCAAGTGAAAAAGAAACGTAAAGTTTATCAACATGGAGAGGTAGAGATTCGGCTGGATAATGTGGAAGCATTGGGACAATTTGTTGAGGTATCGGCTACTGATATTAAAGAAAAGGAAAACGTGATGAAGGTGATTCAGGAGTTAGGTTTTTCTGAAAAAAAGATTATCAAGAAATCTTATTTTGATCTTATG
The DNA here is from genome assembly GCA_029261055.1 of Candidatus Omnitrophota bacterium. Lineage (GTDB taxonomy): Bacteria > Omnitrophota > Gorgyraeia > Zapsychrales > Zapsychraceae > JAJDCA01. The sequence continues at coordinate 128,386 of JAJDCA010000014.1, forward strand.
GACCCCGCGATGATCGCAACGCTTAATGCGAAAGAGCAGCTTTTGCAAAATTTTAAAGAAAACGACAACGTGGCTTTGATTGCTTTGAAAGGGCAAATGCCATTTTCACTTAGGTTTAAAATTCTTAAACATTTGAGTCAGTGGTTTGAAGTAACTAAAGGGGAAAAACATGCTGTTTCATTTAAAGAGATGGTGGATCGATGGGGGGATGGATATTTGAAGCATCGGTTTATAAAAGTAATAGAAGACAATCAGGAGGTCGATTCTAATTTGGCTCAACAGATGGCGGCAAGTATTAAAGGAAGAGATGAAAAAACATTTAACGAATTATTAAAGCAATTAGAAGGACTTGCCGAGGAAAATAAGCAATTACGATTGCCCTTACAGGTGTACAAATACTATTCAGGTGAAGCTCAGCAAGTGCTTTTAAAACTCAAGCCGAATGCCAATTTAGATTTGAACGGAATGTCTCTTCAGGAATATGTTAAAAAGGAAATCGTAGGCGCGACGTTTGCCTATGATGCAAAACCGGGACAGTTGCGGCACATCATAAGGGGAGAGTTACAGAAGGACGGGGCGCTGAGGCCTATTTTAGAAGAGTCCTTAGAGGTTTACGATCAAAAGGGTTATGAAGCAGAAAGATATCTTTCTTCGGTATTCAATGGCGTGCATAGTCCGTCTGATCAGGACGAATTAAACTTGGAGTTTGATACATTAACAGAGGGGGATGTTACTTTATTTAACAAAGCCTTTGATTCATGGCAAGAGAAAGTAGGAGGGGAAAGCAGTGAATATTTTTATTCAACTGCGCTTAATCGGCATATTGCCAAAGAACCTTTGAAAGTTGATGCCAACGTCAGTAAAGCGGCAGAGAAGCTAGGTATTAAATGGTCTTGGGATAATGAAGGTCGGATTAATTACATTTCACAAAGTGACGGTATATTACTTTTGCAAGAGCTTGGAGCCACGGCTTTAAGTCCAACGGAATACTGGCAGGTTTTTCATGAAGCTGTGCAAGCTGGTGATGAGGAAACGATCAAATCTTTGACATCAAAAAAGTTTGTGGATTGGTTGGATGTTCATTTTATCGAAGAAGACGGAAAGCATTTTATGGTCGAACATCCCAAGGTTATTAAGAATGATGATGGCAGCGTTAAATTTATTGGTGAAAAGGTAGAAATGGAAGTACCTAGATTCCGGCCGGGATGGTTTGATCCAAAGGGTAATATTGATGAGAAGGGAATGCCCAAAAGTGTTATGCCGGTATTTTCTGAAGAAGAGACAACTTGGAAATATTGGGATTTCTACACGGAGTTTGCTAAGAATGGATTGGGGGCTATCCGTGGGTATGTTATTTCATCCGGCACGCCTTCCTGGGATTTAGGAATCCCACACGATGCCAAATTTCCTGTTTTGGGCCTGCGTGCGGTTTACAAAGAATTACCGCAGCCTACTTTAGATGTAAACGTTACGCAAACCATTGATCAGTTTGCGTTGCGTTACAATAATTTGGTCTCTGGAGAAATCAATTATGAAGAGTTTTATGATGATTTAGATGAGATTTTGGCTTATCTGGATGGTGAATTTTTTGAAAAAGCCGGAGCGATTTTTACAGAATCCCAAGAAAAGAAGATGATCAAAGTTAGGGATAATATTACCAATATTCTGGGGCTAATGCGTTTTATTGCACAAAGCAAAAATGATGCGCAGGCTATTGAGCAGATTAATGCTACATCTAGAAAATTATTTGGTGTTGAAATGGCAGAGTTGTCGCTTGAAGGGCTGAATTCTTTTATTATGAGCAGTCGAGCACGCCTGAAGGAGGCCCTGGATAATAAGAAACCTATTGGTTTTGTTAAGGGGCATAAAAATCCTGATACAGACACTGTCATTAGTTCACTCCTAGAAGCTTACCGGAATTATTTGATTAATGGCGAAAATGTTGAATACATACCTGTCGTTGAAAGTAAGTACATTCCTGCAGAGGTTGAACACCTTTTAAATAATTCAAATGTGTCAAATTCTATTTTGCTTACCAATGAAGCTGATTATCAAACGGCGTTTAAATCCGGCCAGGCACGCTGGATTTTAATGGATCACAATAAAGCACCGGAGGTGCAGAAATTTGTGACAACAATTGTCGATCATCATGATGTTTCCGACGTTGCCAAAAAACAAGATGTGAGCAAGACTATTGAAATTGTCGGTTCAACAACGGCGCTCGTTACGCAGCGATTATTTAGTTTAGGAATAGATATTTCGAGTGATCTGTCGCGAATCCTTTATGGCGCGACGCTTATGGATACCGAAAATAGGTCAGAGCCTAAGATGACTGAAAAAGACCGGCTTATTATGAATTCTTTAAAAACAAGTTCAGGTGTAAAGAGTGATACGGATTTATTTCAGGGTTTGATGGATCGTTTATTATCTACAAATGATGCAGAATTTTTGTTTGGACGTGATTACAAAGAGGATTGGGGTTTTGGGTATGCGGTTGTCAAGGTGAAGGAGGTTTTTGATAAAAATGGATCTATTTTGAAGGAAGGTTTATTTGATAAATTAGTTTTTCATGCAAAAGAAAATAATGCGAGCAAAAATTTACCCTTAACGATTGTGAAAGTCGTGGATTACGAACAAGATAATGAAACAGTTAACCGGGAACGTCTGTATCTTATTTTTAATGAGACATCTACCGACAAGTTTAAAGATACTATGTTTGATGTGATGTCAAGCACCCTTAATTTTTCATACCGAAAGTATGCCGAATATCAACATAAAATTTCAAGGGTAGAAGATTTTGTAGAGTTTTGGGGGGCCGGAGATCAAATCTCTCGAAAAAAAATAGCGCCTCTTTTTGAACCTGTGGTTGCGGCATTTAACCAAAGTTTTTATTCACCTTCGACCGGGTTACATGTTCAAAGAAATTTCTTAAAAGAGGACGATACCCTCCATGAAGCCGCCAGAGCATTGGGCTTTAAACTGTCATGGAATGAAAAGGGATGGATAAACAATATTACGTATTACGATGCCAAGCGTTTATTAGATTTTATGGGGGTGGAGAGCCTGAGCCTTCGGGAAGGTTGGTTAGCCTTGAAAGATGCCCATGATATTAATGATGAGCAAATGAAGCAACATCTCCATCACCCGGAATTTGTTGAGTTTTTGGATACGATTATTGAAAATAATAATTTAGTTTTTGAGCATCCGAAAGTTAATAAGACCGGCCAGGGTTATGAATATCAAGGTGAAAAAAGAAGATTCAAAGTTTTAGAAGGGAAGCCAGGTTTGATTCATCCGGATGATATTGATTTGAAAACAGGATTGCCTCGTAGGATACGTGATGCCAGGACATATGAAGATCCTGTTTCATTGCGGTATTGGTCCCCAGATGCGGATGTAGTGGTGCCTACCCGTGGACATATTTTTTTGCTTGGACAGGCCGCTTTAGATATGAAAATCCATCCCGATGATGCTTTTCCTAATTTGGGAATTCGTGTGGTTTCAAAAGAGAAAATTGAACCTTCCGTTGAAATAACACAAACAGATGAAGATTTGAAAATTGTTATTGTCGATGAAGAAAATAAACGGAGAAAGCTGGTCGTTGATGTGCGCAATCTTCTTCAACAGGGGGTTAATATTGATGGAGCTTTGAAGTTACTTATTTTGAGTACAGATCTTAATGAGAAGACGCGTCATCAGTTAAGTCATGAAATTTCACAGGCGTACATAGATTCAGAGAATGCATTCTTAAAACAATTAGAAGTCAGCATAGATGTGGATTTGAAGAATAAGAAGGCGAAAATTATTGATAAAGGAAAATATGAGCAAGAGCATATTTTTACGGTCTTGGGTGCGAAGAGAGATCTTGAGGGAAACAAGAAGTTGTCCGCTTTAGCCAGTTGGATTTTTGATCAGGTGACAGCAAAAGATCAGGCGATGATGAAGGAAGAGGATATTAAAGTTAAGAATAAGGTCGATGAAATTATTTTCGGTAAAAAAGAAGCTTTGGAAAGGGTGAAAGAAAGGTGGAAGAAAGGTTCGTACCTTGACACGTACGAGCAAAGTATGATTGGTAGAGATGCGGAAACTATTTTGAATAATGCTAATAGAAGAATTTTTAATCAACAAATGGTCGAAGAGGCGAAGAAGTTTTTTATGACTAATTTAAACCGAGGGAGTTACAAAATTTCGATTCTCTTAACGCATCCAGCATTTGAAAATTTTCGGAAAGAACATCAGCCGAGAATCAGAAAAGAGCTGAAATCTTGGGCTGAACAAGGTGATGTTGTTATGTTTGGAACAATTATGGAAAATTTAGAAGATGATTTTGTCCGGAAGACACGCTTTAAAAATAATAGTATTTTTTTTGAGGAATTTATTCTAGAAAAGGTGAATAGTTTTCTTAAAAGTAAAGAGTTTTACAATTTCACGATAAAGGAATGGAGAGCTAATGATTTGCGGATGATGGGATTTATTTTAACTTATTTTGATCGATGGTTGGAAAATGGGCGTTTAGACATAGATAATCCAGAGCATGTAAAGCATCAAATAGAGGAGCATGTCATAACGGCTTTGTACGATGTTAATAATCCGGTGATGCGCACTTATGCTATTGAAATTATTGCACAGCATCCGGATAATCCGTATTTGAAATTTTTTGAAGCGGAGGCGAGGGAAAAAAGTAGTGATATTTTAAAAGGGGACGGTTCTTCATTCGAGAGTATTATTGATAAATTAATTACAGAAGAACGGGATTTGTTTTTTGAAGACTGGGTAAGGCCGGATATTAATGTTGAGTTTTGGAATCATGCAGAGTGGGCTGTACGGAGTTGGTTGATAGAATCCGGGTTGGCTCATACAGGTGTGAGTGTGGAAAGTGTCGCCAATGAAATTGTAAAAATTTTTCATCTTTCGAATATTCCCCCAATAAAAGGCGTAAAAATATTTATGAAGAAAAATCTTAAGATGCGTACTTTTGATAGTGATGAACCAGGAGAAGCTCTTTATTATTTTTTTAACAATGAAAATACAAAAAATATTCAAGAGGAAATTTCAAAAGAAGGGGTGTTGGCCTATCTTAACAATCACGATATGTGGAGAAAGCCAATTAAGCTGAATAAGGGGGGAGCAGATGAAAGGATCACTGCGATTCATGAGGCTCCTGTAGATCAGCCGGTTATTGTGTTAAGTGGCGATCAAGTGATTAATTTTGTTCCTGCAGCAATATCCATTAAAGAATTAAAGGTAAATTCAGTTGTTTATCGGCGGCAAAAAGGAACAGCTGTTTTGGTAGATCAGGAAGGAGCTGTATGGGAGGTGCAAAAAGGTTTTAGCAAAGCCTCTCAAAAATTGTCTACAAAATTAAGGGAGATAGATGAGAAAAAGAAGAAGGTTTTTAGAGAATTTAATGAATCTTTTAATAGTTCTGGGACACAGGAGAGCGATATTTTTTTTGATGGTTTAGCTAAAATTTATGCAGAAGTTTTTGTTGTCAAGGGAGTCCCTGATTTTATTGAAGGCATAAAGGCAAAAAAGGGAGATTTTGTAGAGAAATCACATAAGGAAATAAAGGAAGAGTTTAATCTTCACTTGAACACAACGATCAATATTAATACATTTTATCTTTATGATCAGGTTCTTAATGAAGGATTGAAGGATAGAAAAGAACGCCAGCTAAGACTTGACATGACAAGGGAGTTATTAAAAGAACGTGTGAGACATACTTCTGGACAAAAATTTAGCGCTAAATCAAGTATTCGCAAAGCACTTTATTTTGCTGAAGAAAATGGGCTGAAGACAAAACTTGATCAAGCTATGGGTTCAATAGATGATACGGTTATTCAGGAGGGTTTAAAGGATTATGGGATGAAGGCTGTCGAAGGTAAAGCTTTAAAAGCAAGACCAGAAACTACGGGTGGGATTGATTTTGATTCTTCGATGCTTAATTTGCATATTCAGCACGATGGCAACGGCATAGCGCTGCCTTTGGAATTGCAAGATCTGGATGCCGCAATGCAAGTACCGGGATTTGAGCCGCATATTTTGTTTATGGCGCCGGTGAATATGATGGAGTTTTTGGGGAGAGTGGATACACCTCCGGATTTTCCGAACGAAACGGGGCACGATGGGCTTGTCGCACGTGATCCGATGGATATGAAAACATAATTATTTATTTTATGAAATGAAAGGACATAGTATGAAATTTTTTACAGACATAGTTTACCGCAGTTTATCTTTTTTAATGGCCGTTATTTTTTTGACGGTTACGATTGTGCCGTCTGGGTTGGCGCAATCAACGCCAGCTGCGGCGGTTAGTTTAAGATTTTTGCCTCCGGCAGGCAGCATGATGGACATAACGAATAGTTTTCAGCCGGCATTAATTAAAGGGCTGACGATTTATCCGGAGAATCCGTTATTGTTTGATTTTATTGTGAATGCTGGGGATAGTGATTTAGAAGGTGATGTGCTGAAAGCCGAAGCTAATAAGATGATTAAATATTTCTTGGCAGCGTTGACGGTGCCAGAGAAAGAGATGTGGGTAAATCTTTCGCCGGATGAGCCGGATCGGATTATTCCCGAAGGTCTCGGGGATACGGAAATGGGCCGAGACATGTTAGCACAAGATTATTTGTTAAAACAACTGACCGCGTCTTTGATGTATCCAGAAGAAGAATTGGGGGCAGAATTTTGGGAACGAATTTACGAACGGGCTTATGAGGAATATGGCGTGACAGACATTCCCGTGGATACATTTCACAAGGTATGGATCGTTCCAGAGGCCGCGACGGTGTATGAACATGAAGAGAGTCGCAGCGCGTTTGTGACGGAGTCACGGTTGAAGGTGATGTTGGAAGAGGATTATTTGGCGGTGGATCGTAGGGGTTTGATTCATCAAACCCAAGACAAGGGCATGATAAATCATGCCCCTACGGATATTATCCGCGAAATCATCCTCCCCGAGATCGAACACGAAGTAAACGTTGGCCAAACCTTCGCCAACCTCCGCCAAATTTACCACACCATGATCCTAGCGACATGGTACAAACTTAAACTCAAAAACACCCTCCTCGGCCAAGTCTACGTCGACCAAAACAAAACCAAAGGCGTGGATACACAAGACAAACACATCAATCAGAAAATTTACGATCAATACATCGCATCCTTTAAAAAAGGCGTCTACGACTACATCAAAGAAGATTACGACCCAAGCACGCAAGAGATTGTGCCGCGGAAATATTTTTCCGGGGGATTTTCAGCAGATAATGGTAGAAATACATTGTCTTCCAAATTCTGGATCGATTCTAGCATGTTGGGGCAGGATGAATGGGTTTCCGGAAAAAATATAAAAATACAAACCCTCGTGACAGAACATGGAATCACGCAGCCGACCGATCAGGCTATGATAAACTTTTTTAGAAAATATACGTATGCTCAAGAAACACTAAATGAAAGAAAAAAAAGAATTTCTCAGAGAAAGTCTAAGATAATAGGTAAAGCTTTAGAAAAGATTTCGCAGGGGGAACAAGATAAATTTATGAAGGTCATTGATTTTATGGGTAAAATTACTTATCCAAATCGATTAAATCCAAAGTATTTAACACAATTGCTAAATGTTTCAATAGACAGTAATCGTTACAAACTGGGAGAGAATTTTAAAAATATAAATTTGTATCAGGAGGCTATAGATTTTTTTTATGAGAAGGGGCTTTCAAGAGAAGATGTTATTGAGATAGAAACGGTTGTTAATAAAGAGTCACTTTATCATACAGATCCTTTTATTCGTATGAGAGGGGCTGTACGTTTGAATGAATTAGAGTTTGACCAAGAGGCTGTTGATGTATTAATCAAAATGCTTATGCATGAAACGATATCTTTTTTACCAAGTGCTCATGTTCCTTTTTTGGCGCTTGAAGCTTTGGGAAATATTAAAGATACAGGAGTTGTCGATCCTATTATTGATGCGACGGAAACCATTATCAAAAATGTCGCGATAATTTCACTAGGGGACTCAAAAAAAGACCAGGACATTAATAAGTTTGATGAGGTTGTTAAAATTTTGAAAGATATTCTTTTTCTTGAGGCAAGTTCTATACAAATGATTCAATTTTATATCAAAGTTATGAATTATGATGGAGAATTAAATCATAAAATTAAAGATAAAGCGCGGGATGGGTTAATTCAACACACAAATGATTTAGATGGGGTGACATACGAAAAGCAGATAAATAAACGAGTGGCAAATGCGGTAGGAAAAATACCCTATCGTTCATGGAAGATTAAAAGAATTGTAACGAAGCATCCTACGTATGTACAGCCAGCCATAAAGACGCTCATTAAAAATATGTATTTTACCTATGAAGCGGATTCGATTCGTTCTGTAATATTATCTGGGCAACACACTTTAAATATGGAAGGCTTGGCAAGATTAGGTTTGTCCAATGATGAGATAAAAATGATAAATGATGTAGTTAAAAACGATAAAGATAAGTCTATGATTGCTCCTGTTACAGAATCTGAGATGGTCGGGGTAATTGATCAGGCAATGGCGAAGAATGACGGCCTTGAAAATGAAATCGATAAAGTTATTTTCGGCAAAAAAGAAGCTTTGGAAAGGGTTAAAACGCGGTGGAAGAAAAATGAGTACCCGAATCCATTTGAAGGGGATCTGATTGGTAAAGATGCGGAAATTATTTTGACGCATCCTCAGAGCAAAATTTTTAATCAGAAAATGCATGAAGAAGCTAAGAAAACTATTATTGAGAAATTGAAATGGAGAGGTTACAAAGTTTCGATTTTATTAACGCATCCAGCATTTGAAGAGTATCGGCCGGAACATAAACCGAGGATCAGTAAGGAATTGAAAGACTGGACTTCAAAAGGTGATATTAATATGTTTGAAGCAATTATGGAAAATTTAGATAATTTAAATAATGAGTTTATCCAGAATTTAAAATTTAAATATAATACACTTTCTCCGGAGGAATTTATTCTAGAAGAGGTTAACCGTTTTCTTTTAAGTGAACAGTTTTACAATTTTAATGCAGAGTTACCCGACGAGAAGAATCTACGTATGATGGGATTTATTTTGACCTATTTTGAACAGTGGTTGGAAAATGGAGTTTTAGACATCGATAATTCTACGGATGTAAAACATCAAATAGAAGCACATATCATAACCGCTTTGTACAGTGAATTTCTAGTGATGCAAATCTATGCCATTCAAATTATTGCACGGAATCACGCTAACCCTTATTTAAAATATTTTGAAGAGGAGGCGAGGAAAAAAAGTAGCGATATTTTAACAAAGAGGGATTCTTTACCCAAGATCATCATTGACAAATTAATTACAGAAAAACGGGATTTGTTTTTTGAAGACTGGAGTAAGCCAGAAAATGATGTCAGAATTCTTGATCACGTGAGATGGTCTGTACGAAATTGGTTGATACAATCCAAGGCGGACCAGACAGATGTGACTGTGGAAAGCATAGCTAAGAAAGTTGCAGAAATTTTTCATCTTCCGGATGAGAGCTCAATAAAAAATATTCAAAAACTTATGGAAGAAAATCCCGATTATTTTGTTAATAATGAAAATGAAGTAAATGGGCGGAAGACAAAAGCTGATGTTGCCATGATGAATCAGGGTGAAGAAGAAATGCAAACAAATATTAGGTCTCCAAATTTTACGGATGAGTCTATGGTCGTAAGGGTGTTTAAACAAGAAATTGACCATTTGCATGCGTATTTACGTGAAGTTAATGAGTATGACGAAGATCTGTTTTTGACGTACATCAGATTTATGAAAAAAGTTGTACGTTTTCAATCAAACCTTCAAGATTTAAAATTGACTACTGGTGGTATGAGTGCAATGGATAAACAAACATTTAAGAATGACTACGGAAATGAAAAATTGCAAGATCGTAAATTATTAGCAAATTATGTTAAATTTGTTAAAAAAAATAGAGTTGATGAACAGCTTAAATATGTGCCGGATGGTGAAGTCGCTTTTAAAGCTTCTTTAAAACGGTTTGCTATGGAATTGCAAAGGATTACTGAAGGCGGGAGTAATAAAAAAAGGGATCTTTACTCTGTTCTGTATGGGGTGATTAAGGATTTTCAGGATGATCATCAGGTGTACATTAAAATCATTCGTCTGGTGCGGGCGATGATTGAGGATGAAGAAATTTTAAACCCGATGGAAAAAAATGAGCAAATTGTGTTGAGGGGGCAATATCCCAATGCTTCATATCTTTTAAAGAATATCGATTTATTAGAGTGGATGAACTCACTTAAAAATAAAACAATTCATGTTTTAATTGAGAAAATGAAAATTAGTTCTGAAGAGAAAAATGAATACCGACGTATCATCAGAGCATGGGAATATGGGTTGCCTGAGGTGAAGAAGATAGGAGAGCCTGAGGATTCAGCTATGGTGGTTGAATATGGGAAAGTAGATGGGAAATCAAAAGTGGAAGGCTCGGATGGGGCCATGCTGGGTGGGCTAGATGTGTTTTCTTTAATGAAGGGGGCACATTACGTAGGTGTTGTTACTTTGGGAGCGGTTTTGCTTTTTGGGCAAGTTACGCAGATATTAGGTTTAACGAGCAAGAATAAAGAGAAGAAATCCTCCTATTACCGATGGCGCTCAACGGTTGTTAATCGGATTGCGCCTTTTGCGGCACCGTTTATTCTTGGGACAGGACTGTATTTGGCCAATCAGACGGATATTTCATTAAGCCATGGCTGGTTTTTTTGGTTACTTTCTATTTTTGGCTTTGAATTTACAGAAGGGATCATTCATTATGGACCGCATGCGAAAGAGTTAAAGGAATCCTTTAATTCAGATAAACAAACAAAAGCATCCAGAGATAAATCAAAAAATATTGAAAAAAAAGAGCGATGGCTTCTTTTTTTAGATATCCCTAGTTTAATTGCAAGTGCTGTTTTAGCTATTTTCCGTCCGGATGTGTATTCCCCTTTCGGCGACTATTTTTTGGAAAAATCAGAGGGGTACAATACAGTGGCAAGTTTAGCGTATTTAGGGATTGTGGGCGGAGTCATATCCGGGATTTTTATGTGGAAAAATAAAAAGAATGAAGCTGTCGTAGATAAAGGTGATAAAAAAAAGGTTCCTTTAGCAAAAAAATTTAATCTGGAAGGAAGTCATGAATATATTCAAGGAAATGTTTTAGAGAGATATGCCAGGATTGATGTAGATGATTACAATGATTACGATGATAATGATAAAAATCGAAAGCAAAAAAAAGGTATTAAAAAAATAAAAGAACCCAAGAATTCAGATTATTTGATTGAAGAAAGAGTAAGTATGGAGAAAAAGAACCGAAATTTACGAGAAAAGAAAAAAAGAGTTCAAAGATTTAAAAAACATAATATGAATGTAAAGGCAAAAAAATTACCACAATTAAATCAAAGTTTATCGGATGTAGAAAAACATAAAATAAAATTAGATAGACGACAAAGCGAGAGAGATAGCGCTGAGCTAGTTAATCTGAAAAGAGAAGTCGGTGGGATCGACTTTGATTCTTCCATGCTCAACTTACACATTCAACATGATGGTAATGGAATACCTCTGCCGTTGGAGTTGCAGGATTTGGATGCAGCCATGCAAGTGCCGGGGTTTGAGCCGCATATTCTGTTTATGGCGCCGGTGAATATGATGGAGTTTTTGGGGCGGGGCAATACGTTGCCGGATACACCAGCAGCATCGATTCAGGCGGATGAGGATATGGTCATGCGCAACCCGTGGGATTATAAAAATAAAAGGGGAGTAATATGAAAGAATTACGTGTGCTGTAGATTTTGTGATGGTTAAGACGAATAAAATTGATGTTTACGGCCGGTATGTGGGCGATGTATTTTATTCTTTAAAATTTTCTTCCAAGGTAAAAATATTTACGTCGGGCATCTATTTAAATCAGGAACTCGTAGACCGTGAGTTAGCGCGTATTTTTTAAGATTCCGACATTTTGTTTGAAAGTTTTTGGTATTCATGGTACATTAAAGAAATCGTGAGGGCTACCCATGACAAAAGATATGAAAAAAGAACTTTTAAAAAATAAAAAAGTTGTTGAGGAAATCCAGCGGCATCAATGGATTGAGAGCGAAAAAGCCGGCGAAAACCTTGGTTTTGAAAAGGCCGCCGAGGATTGGCTCAAACGTTTTTCCAAAGCCTGGATGGATTACCACATGCCCAAACGCAAAACCCCTACCAAAAAGACGCCCACTCAGAAATGAACCTCTTTGCAGAAACTGTGGGGTTCATTCTTCGAAGCCAAATATCAACCCTACTACGCTCAAAAATTTCACTTCGTTGTGTGTTTGAGCTTCGAAGGGTTCTACTTTCGCCTTTGGCGAAGTAGAATAAAGTAATCCTTTGATTTTTTTAATTTTTGTGTAAAATAACCAAACTAATATTAGACGCAGCACACTACGTCTCTACATCAGCAAAGCAAAAGGAAAAAATTCATGCCAAAGACATTGACCAAATTAGAACATTTTTCGGGCCGGCCGGGACCGGTTTTACTTATTATTTTAGATGGTGTCGGTTTAGGTAAGCGCGACGATTCAGATGGCGTGTATCTGGCCAAGACCCCGTGTTTAGATGAGCTCATGCAGAGCAAGCTCTACACGACACTTAAGGCTCATGGTAAAGCGGTGGGTATGCCTACCGATGATGACATGGGTAATAGTGAGGTGGGGCACAATGCCTTAGGTGCTGGGCGCGTTTTTGATCAAGGTGCATCTTTGGTAAAAAATGCGATTGCCGACGGCCGTATTTTTCAGACGTCGAAATGGGAGAAGTTGGTGGGCAGCGTCAAAAACAATGATGCGACGTTTCACTTTATTGGTTTGCTTTCTGATGGAAATGTTCATTCACATATTGATCATGTGTGCGCGCTTTTAAGTCAGTGTGCCAAGGAAAATGTTAAAAAGGTGAGGATTCATGCCTTGTGTGACGGTCGGGATGTGTACGAAAAGTCAGCCGGAGATTACATTGAAACAGTAGAAAAATTAATGGCTGAATTGAACCAAGGCAGTGGTCGGGATTACCGCATTGCATCGGGTGGCGGGCGCATGATTACGACCATGGATCGTTACAATGCCGATTGGACGATTGTTGAGCGTGGTTGGAATACACATGTTCTGGGGGAAGGGCGTAAGTTTAAATCAGCTACGGAAGCAGTACAAACCCTTTATGCAGAAGATCCAAAAGTGAATGATCAGTTTTTACCACCGTTTGTCATTGAAGAAGATGGTAAACCTGTGGGGACTATTGAAGACGGAGATTCCGTAGTCTTTTTTAATTTTCGCGGTGACCGCGCCATTGAGCTTTCCATGGCCTTTGACCAAGGTGAAGAATTCGACAAATTTGACCGCAAACGTGTTCCCGATGTTTTGTATGCTGGGATGATGGAGTATGATGGAGATTTACACATTCCGAAAAATTATTTGGTTGATCCACCGCAAATTGATGGCGCGATCAGTGAATACATGTGTGACGAAGGCATCAAGGCCTTTGCCATTTCTGAAACGCAAAAATATGGACATGTTACTTATTTTTGGAATGGTAATAAATCTGGTTACGTCAATGAAGATTTAGAGACCTACATAGAAATTCCTTCCGACAAAATTCCGTTTGAACAAGCCCCAAAGATGAAGGCGTTTGAGATTACAGAAAAAACGATTGAACTTTTAAAAAGCGGCGAATACAAATTTGGGCGTATTAATTTTCCTAATGGGGACATGATTGGCCACACCGGTGTGCGTGATGCCATTATTACGTCGGTGGAAGCGGCTGATGAATGTACGGCTAAATTGCTTGAAGTCATTAAGGAGCTTAATGGGGTTGCCGTTATTCTAGCGGATCATGGTAATGCAGACGAAATGTACACGGTTAAAAAAGGAAAAAATGTGCTGAGCACGGCGCATTCTCTTAATCCTGTTCCTTGCGCTATTGTGGATGCCGGGTACAACAATGAATACACCATGGCTCAACTTGAGCAACAAGGGTTGACGAATATTGCCGCTACGCTGCTCAATTTGTTAGGTTACGCCAAGCCGGAAGAATATGATCCTTCCTTAATTCAATTTGGAGATTAATCCATGCCTAAAGCTCCTAAAAAAAATAAAATCACTGCGCAAAATTCTTATGAGCAGGAACGACTGAGGATTATTTTTGAGTATTCTCCTATTGCGATTTGGGAAGAAGATTTTTCGGCTTTGGGTGAACTTAAGAAAATTCTTGATCAAAAAAAAGTAACAAATATTCGGCAGTATTTACATGCGAACATTCCGCTGGTTAAAAAAACTTTTCGTAAGTTAAAGATTCTTGATGTTAATCAAGCGGCAATTGAATTGTATGGAGCAAAGGATAAGGAACATTTAAAGGCAAATTTAGGAAAGAAGTTTCATAAAGAGGGGGTTGCTGTTCTTATTGATGAGTTTGCCTCGCTTTTGGAAGGACAGAATGTTTTTGAAACAGAATTTAAAAGTAAGACTCTTGCTGGGAAAAAAACAGATGTATCCCTGAAAGTTTCTGTTCCTGAAGTGTATCGAAAATCATTTAAACGTGTCATTGTGACAATTCAGGATATCTCTGTTCCAAAAAAACTTGAACGGCATTTAAGACGTCAGGCTCAGACGGATGGTTTAACGAGCCTGTTAAATCATTCCACAATACGGGCCAGGCTTGAGGAGGAATTCAATCGAGCTAAGCGTTACCGTTTGGACTTGTCGTGCATGATGATTGATTTGGATTTTTTCAAGCAAGTTAACGATCGTTTTGGTCATGAAAAAGGTAATCAGGTTTTAAAACGGTGTGCTAAGTTGATCAAAAAATATTTGAGAGATGTGGATATTATTGGGCGTTTCGGAGGCGATGAATTTTTTGTCATTCTTCCTGAGACACCGCCGGATAATGCGCGCATAGCCGCTCTGCGGCTTAAAAATGTTTTTACCTCGGAAGTTGAAAATAAGAAAAAACCTACTTTTATTGTTACCCCCAGTATCGGCATCAGTGGGTTTCCTGCCAAAGATGTTAAAACTGTTAAAGACTTAATCGGAAAGGCCGACAAGGCTATGTACAAAGCTAAGAAGGCCGGACGTAATCAAATTGTGATTTTGTAAAGGAGAAAATGCATTATGGATTTTAAAATTCCAGATACACCCGAAGAATTGTTTCGTCAGGGAAGTCAGCAAATTTCTAAAATGAACATAAATAAATGGGTTCCGTTTATTATTTTTGTGTTTGTGGTTTTGGCTACGGCCTTAACAAGTTTTTACACCGTGGAAACCGATGAGGTTGGTGTTATTCGACGTTTTGGAAAATATGATCGTACAACAAATCCGGGGCTCCATTGGAAAATGCCTTTAGGTGTGGAAAAATTAGATAAGGTAAAAGTGAAGCGGAATTTTAAAGAAGAATTTGGTTTTCGCACGCTCGAAGCCGGGATTAAAACACGATACTCTAAGCAATCATTTGATGATGAATCTCTTATGCTGACGGGCGATTTAAATATTTTGGATGTGACATGGATCGTTCAGTTTAAAGTGAAGGATCCAATGAAGCTTTTATTTAATGTGCGTAATCCTCGTGAGACCGTACGGGATTTGTCTGAGTCTGTGATGCGGCAAGTCATCGGTGACAGTTCTGTTTCTGAAGCTCTGACGACGCGTCGTGTGGTCATTAATCAAAAAGCCGAAGAAAAATTGCAGGCTATTTTGGATGGGTACGAAAGCGGAATTCAGATTGAACATGTCAAATTACAGGACGTTGACCCACCGGAAAAAGTGCAACGTTCGTTTAATGAGGTAAATGAGGCTAAGCAGGAAAAAGAGAAAGTCATCAACCAGGCGAGGGAAGCCGAGAATAAGGTTATCCCCGAAGCTAAGGGAAAGGCTGAGAAAACCATCAGGGAATCCGAAGCCTACGCATTGGTACGTGTTAAAAATGCGGAAGGGGATGCGGCAAAATTTTTAGCGACCTGGGAGGCCTACAAATTTTCTAAAGATATTACGCGTAAGCGTATGTATTTAGAGACACTTCAAAAGGTTATTCCTAAAGCCGGTAAAATTTATGTCTTTGAACCAGGGGCAAATAATATTTTACCCTTATTGAAATTAAATGAAGGAGTTCAACAATGAATAAAATAAATAAAATATTACCTCTGATTGTCATTATTTTTGTTTTGATTGGCTCCTTATTTTTCAGTGGGGCTTTGTACACCGTGGATGAAACGCAACAGGTTATTGTGACTCGTTTTGGTGAGCCAATGGGCCAAGCGATTACAGAAGCTGGATTACATTTTAAAATGCCGTTTGTTGAAAAGGCGACGTATTTTGAAAAACGACTTCTTCAATGGGACGGTGACCCGAATGAGATTCAGACGCTGGGAAAGAGATACATCTGGGTCGATACCACCGCCCGCTGGCGTATTGTCGATGCTCTAAAGTTTATGCAAACAGTGCGATCTGAGGTTAGTGCTCAGGCACGGTTGGATGACATTATTGACGGAGCCACGCGCGATGTGATTGCCAGTCACAAACAGATCGAGTCCTTGCGTGATACCAACCGGCTGGTTGAAGAATTTAAAAAAGGAAAAATAAATGATGTTGATTTTGAGGTACAGCAAACCGCATTTGAGGCAATCAAATATGGGAGGGAAGGATTGAGCCGTATGATTTTGAAACAATCCTCCAAAGCCATCTCGGAATTCGGGATTGAACTTGTCGATGTCAGGATTAAACGTATTAATTACATTCAGGATGTCCGCACCAAGGTGTATGACCGGATGATTTCCGAGCGTAATGCAGCAGCCGCCCGTTACCGCTCCGAAGGACAAGGAAAAAAAGCGGAAATTGAAGGGCAGATGGGGAAGGAACTCAAGCGTATTCAGGCCGAGGCTTACAAAACAGCACAGGTCGTTAAAGGGGATGCTGACGCCAAGGCTATTAAAATTTACGCCAGTGCCTACAACAAAGATCCGGACTTTTATGCGTTTCTTAAAACGTTAGAAAGTTACAAATACACCATCAATAAAGACACCACGCTTATGCTCACGACAGACAATGAATTCTACGAACAGTTGCAAGGGGCAGGTAAGGCGCAATAAACGGTTTTTATGAAATCTGATTCTCTCATCATTCGTGGAGCTAAGGAACATAATTTAAAAAATATTGACCTCGTCATACCACGCAATAAGTTTGTGGTTGTGACGGGGTTAAGCGGTTCAGGCAAATCTTCTTTGGCGTTTGATACCATTTATGCTGAGGGGCAGCGGCGGTATGTTGAAAGCCTTTCGGCGTATGCCCGCCAGTTTTTAGAGCAGTTGAAGAAGCCGGATGTGGAATCCATTGAAGGTCTTTCGCCCACCATTTCCATCGAACAAAAAACTACCAGTCGCAATCCTCGTTCAACGGTGGCTACTCAGACAGAAATTAATGATTATTTACGTTTATTGTTTGCCCGTATCGGCACGCCGTATTGTTACAAATGTGGCAAGGTTATTGATCGTCAAACGATTCAGGAAATCGTTAAGCAGATTTTGGTTTACAAAGAAGGCACCGCTTTATTGCTTTTAGCTCCGCTTATTCGAGGGCGCAAAGGGGAGTATCGCAATATTGCCAATCAAGTCGCTAAGGCTGGTTTTGCGCGTTTAAGAGTGGATGGTCAGATTTATGCCGTCGAAGATACGATTCAATTGGACAAATACAAAGTGCATCATATTGAAGTTGTGGTGGATCGTCTTAAGATTAAACCGGGCATAAAAAAGCGGCTTACCGATTCTATTGAAACAGCGCTTCAGACAGGTCAGGGCATCATGATGGTAGATTTTGATGGCAAGTTTCCTGAAAAACTTTTTAGTGAAAAATATGCCTGTGTAGATTGTGGTGTCAGTATTACGGAGGTGGAACCGCGCACGTTTTCTTTTAATTCTCCCTATGGGGCGTGTCCGGAATGTAAGGGGCTGGGGACCAAGATGGAAATTGATCCGGAGCTGTTGGTGCCGGATATTTCTAAGGCGTGGGTGAATGCGATTGCTCCTGCTAAAAAAGGACGGCGGGGATATTTGATGTATTACCGGGCTGTGATGAGGGAATTAGCTAAACTTCATAAAATGGATGCGTATGCGCCATTTGAAGAGTTGAATTCAGAAATGAAAAATGTTATTTTTTATGGTTCCGAAGACGTGATTTTTGGCAAGCCGTACGAGGGGGTGGCTAATTATTTGGAGCGACTATTTATTGAGACGGACAGCAGTTGGCTTAAAGACGAAATTTCACGCTACATGTCGGTTTTGCCCTGTCTTGTGTGTAAAGGTTCACGGTTTAGAAAGGAATCGTTGGCAGTAAAGGTTGCAGGAAAGAATATTGCGGAAGTGACTTTATTTTCGATTGAGAAAGCCAAAGAGTTTTTTTCTAATTTAAAGTTGTCTAAAGATAAGGCCATTATTAGCGAGGCGATTTTTAAAGAAATTAATCGGCGCCTGGATTTTTGTTTGAATGTGGGATTAGGGTATTTGACGTTAGATCGTAAAAGTTCCACGCTTTCCGGCGGGGAGGCGGAGCGTATTCGTCTGGCGACTCAGGTAGGGTCCGGACTGGTGGGGGTGATTTACATTTTAGATGAACCCAGTATTGGTTTGCATGCCAAAGACAATGAGCGGCTTTTATCTACGCTGCATGCTTTGCGGGATATGGGGAATACGTTGATTGTGGTTGAGCACGATGAAGAAACGATTCGCCGATCAGATTACATCATCGACCTTGGTCCCGGAGCAGGCGTTCATGGGGGTGAGGTGACTTACAAAGGCACTGTGGCGGGGGCACTTAAATCTAAGGGTTCCTTGACGGGGCAATATTTGAGCGGCCGGTTAAAAATTTCCAAACCAACGACACGGCGCGAGAGTGTTAAGGCGAATCAAATTAAAGTTTTTGGGGCTAAAGAAAATAATCTTAAAAATATTACGGTGAGTGTGCCTTTGGGCACCTTTACATGTATCACCGGTGTTTCAGGTTCAGGAAAGTCGACTTTGGTGGATGAAATTTTGTACAAAGTTTTAGCGCAGAAAATTTATCATTCCAAAGAAAAACCTGGAAAACATCGTAAGGTTACCGGGGTTGAGCATATTGATAAAGTGATTGAAGTTGACCAATCGCCGATCGGTCGTACGCCGCGGTCTAATCCAGCGACGTACACAGGGATTTTTAGCCATATTCGTGATTTATTCAGCCGGTTGCCGGAATCTAAAATGCGGGGATACAAACCCGGACGTTTTAGTTTTAATGTGAAGGGTGGACGGTGTGAGGCTTGCAAAGGAGATGGAATTTTAAAAATTGAAATGCATTTTTTGCCGGATGTGTATGTGGAATGTGAAGTATGCCATGGGGCGAGGTTTACGGAACAGACGTTGGAAGTTGAATTTCACGGGAAAAATATCACGGACATTTTAGGCTTGTCTGTGGTGGACGCTTTGGATCTTTTTCAAAATATTCCACGTGTTAAGAAAATATTGCAGACCTTAAATGATGTAGGGCTTGGGTACATTAAACTTGGCCAACCGGCAACGACACTTTCCGGTGGAGAGGCGCAACGGGTGAAGTTGGCGAGTGAATTATGTAAAATGGCAACAGGACGGACATTGTACATTTTGGATGAGCCGACGACAGGATTGCATTTTGCTGATGTGGAGAAGTTATTGGTTGTTTTACAACGGTTGGTGGATAAAGGGAATACGGTTTTGATAATTGAACATAATTTGGAAGTGATTAAGAATGCGGATTATGTTATTGATTTGGGTCCCGAAGGAGGCGATCGAGGTGGTCAAGTCATTTTTGCCGGCTCACCGGAGGCTCTCAGTCAACATAAAACTTCTTACACCGGGAAGTATTTGCTGGAGGCGCTTAAAAAATAATGAATTTTTTAATTTTCAAAAATAATTTATTGCAAAAGTTTAGCATAGTTATTTTGATGCTTTCTTTTTTGTGTGGATCTGTTGGCCTGTTACAGGCTCAAGAAAATGAACAAGAATTATTCTTGGTTGCGCAAAAGGCGTTTGAGGATGGGTTTTACGACGTGGCGATGCGCTACATTAATCAACTTTTGGAACAATATCCTCAAACAGAAAAACGTGTGGAGACCAATCTATTATTGGGGCAGTGTTATTTTTTTAAGAGTCAATATCTTAAGGCCTATGATATTTTTCAGGATACGTTGCAATATGCAAAATTAAAAGATGCTACGATTTTTTGGCTTGGGGAAACATATTTAAAAGGAGCCGATTACAAACAAGCAGAACAACATTACCGTCAGGTGATTGATGTTTATCCACATTCAGAATACGCGCCGCAAGCTTATTATTCATTGGGATGGGTATTTTTTGAGCGAAATGAATTTGTCGAAGCCAAGGAATTATTTCTTAAGTTAATTAAGAATTTTCCTATCCATCAACTTACCGAAGATGCGCTTTTTAAATTAGGTGAGTCTGAATACAATCTGCAGTCTTACGAAACGACCATTCAATATTTTACCAATTATGTTATGCGCTATCCTCAGTCAAGACGTCATGCCCAATGTTATTTTTACATCGCGGAGGCGTATTACTATTTGCAGGATGTTTTAACGGCGGTCACATATTACGCCAAGGCCGCCGAAATGGCTTACGACAATAATTTAATTCTTATGGCAAGAGTCAGCTTAGGGTGGAGTTATCTTAAGCTTGGGAAGCTCAACTTAGCGCAGGGGCATTTTGATAGTGCCTATCAATTTTCGACTGAAAAAGGTATTCTGACGGATGATGTTCTTTTGGGGCAGGCTAGTCTTTATGTTGAAATGGGCCAGCACAAAAAAGCTATTGCTTCTTATGGAGAATTGATTGAGCAGTTTGTGAATAGTTCAAGAATTGCAGAGGCCTATTTGGGGTATGCCAATACTTACTATTTATTGGGAAAATATGCTGCGGCGATTAAATCGTACAAAATACTTATTGAAAAATTGTCTGAAGATAAGGGGCGTCCTGAAATTATGGAAAAAGCCTACTTTGGTTTAGCCTGGGCCTATTTAAAAGCCGGCAATATTGATTCTTCTATTAAAACATTTGAAACAATTAAAGATAAAACACAAAGTAAGACAGTGAAAATCAGTGCCTTGACTCAAATTGGGGATGCTTATCAGGATGTTGGTCAATTTGAAAATGCCATTGAAATTTATGATAAAATCTTAAGAGAGTATCCGGAAAGTATTTATGTTGATTATGTGCAATACCGTCAAGGTATTGCCCTTTTAAAAATGGAAAGGATAGATGCGGCCACATTGTCGTTTCAGAGTTTGCAGACAAATTTTCCAGAGAGTCAATATCTTGCGGATGTGAAATATTATTTAGCGGTGGCCTATTTTACAAAGGAAGATTGGGCCACAGCGAAAAAACAAATTGTAGATTTTATTAATGGCGGATCCGGAGGGAGTGAACTTTTAGCTGAAGCGAATTACATTTTAGCTTTGTCGTATTTCAATCTTGAAGAATACAATGAAGCACAAAAGATTTTTCAGAAAATTATTCGAAACTACCCCAGTCAATCCGCTATGCTTAAGAAGGCTGAGGTCAGTATTGCCAAATGTATTTACAAGTTAGGCGATGTTAAGACTGCTTTAAAAAGGTTTAAAATTTTTATTTACAAATATCCACAATCAGAAGCCACACAAGAGGCTTTAATGTGGTTGGGAGAACATTATGAAGAAAGCGAAGAATTGAGTCAGTCTCTCGGGTATTACGAAAAATTTATTGCAGATTTTCCGGGTAGTGAAAAATTAGGAACGGTTTATTACAAATTAGGTCAAGTTTATGAAGCCCAACAAGAATATGATCAAGCCATCAAGGCTTTTAAAAAGATTAACGCTGAAAAAGATTCTTCTCTTTTTGCACAGGCTCAGCTTGCGATTGCAAGTATTTTTACAAAAGAGTTAGATCATGAAAAAGCATTAAAAACATATCAGGATATTATTTTGACATCGCCGGAATTTAAACGAGATGCCTATGTAAAAATTGCTGAAGTTTGGATGGCAGCGAAAGATTATGCTAAGACTATTGTTGCTTATCAAAATGCACTTCATTCAGATAAAGGGGAAAGTAAATTCATAAAAGCTCAATTGCAATTTAATATTGCAGATATGTATGAACGTTTGAATCAACGAAAGGCTAGTGTTGACGAATATCTTAAAATTCCTTACCTTTATCCCGAAGATGTTCCATGGGTTGTGAGGGCTTATTTACGTGTTGGAAGGATTTTTGAAGATGATGAACAATGGGAAGATGCAAAAATTATTTACAATAAAATTGTTCAATTTCAGACGGATGAGTTAAAATTTGCTCAGGAACGCCTTGAATGGATTGAAAAAAATACCGTGGAGTAAAAATTTATTATTAAAGAAGCAAGAGGCAGAGAAGCAAGAAGCAAAGAATTAAGCAAATAAATTAATTTAGTTTTTGTTTTTTCTTTGCATCTTATTGCTTTACTTCTCTATTTCTTAAAGGTGAGGAGAAGCAATGGATACTATTTGGGAAATGAGCGCATGGAAGTTGATCAAAGCAGGGGGGCCGATTATGGTTCCGATTTTATTGTGTTCGTTATTTGCGCTGACGATTATTGTTGAAAAGTTTTGGTATTTTTTCTTAATTAAAACAAATGTTCTTCAACTTAAGCAGCAGGTATTTGACTATTTAAAAAATAATAAGATTCCGGAAGCTGTGGAATTATGTGATGCCAACCGTTCGCCTGTAGCTAAAATTCTTAAGGCCGGAGTTGTGAAATTTGGGTCTTCTCGAGAATCAATTAAAGAGAATATGGAAGATGTTAGTTTATTTGAAATTCCTAAATTGGAAAGTCGCTTAGGGGCACTGGCGACCATTGCGCATATTTCTCCTTTGTTGGGGCTTTTGGGGACGGTGACAGGTATGGCGGCAAGTTTTCATACGATTCAGATGAGGGCGGCATCTCTGAACCCTGTCACCCCAGGCGATTTAGCCGGTGGAATCGGCGAGGCCCTTTTGACGACTGTGGCAGGCCTTATGGTCGCCATTCCGACATTTGTTGCCTACAATTATTGTATCAACCGTATTAATTATTTTGTTTTGGAAATGGAGAGAGGGGCAACGGAATTGGTGAATTTTATGAGCCAGACCGCGGAGGTAAAATGAAATTTAAAAGGCATGCGAAATTAGAACATGGATTAAAGCAGATTGATATTGCCCCGTTGATTGATGTTATTTTTCAGCTTTTAATATTTTTTATGCTTTCATCTTCTTTTACGTTTCAATCCGGAATTAGCGTAAAGCTGCCCAAAGCCGTAACAAGTGATATTATCAAAGAAGAAAATTTTATTATTACCATTACCGGTGAAAATGTTGTTTACTTCAACGGCGTGATTTCCACGTTAAAAGAATTGAAACAAAAGTTAGATCGGCCTAATATTAAAAAAAGACCGCTTCTTATTAAGGCTGATCGACGGGCATCTGTTGGGCGTATTGTTGACATATGGGATTTGTGTCGGAATTTAGAAATTGAAAAGATTAACATTGCAACGAACCAGGAGAGGTGATGATAGGCCGATCTTTCATCGTTTCATTTTTTTTGCATCTTATTATTTTTAGTGCTTTTATTTTTGTCCTTCCCGCCCGTTTTAATTTCCCTAAACCTATGTTTGTTTTTTTAGGGCCAATTTTAAAAAGTCAAAATATTGTTGGGCTAGGGGCAAAAGGAAAGAAGGCCAAAATAAATGTCAGTCTACGAAAGTTTGTTTATGGGGTTCAGGAAAAACGTGCTTTTTCTGTAATGGGTGTAGACAAGAAATGGGCACAGGCATCTAAGGAATTTATTGATCCCCCTAAAAGATCCTTAAAGTCATTTTTTGGGATGAACGGACAAACACAACATTCTTTAAAAGATAACAGGAAATCAGATTTAAAGGATATCGGTGTAGATATGGATACAACGCCCTATCATCCTCTAAAATTTAATTCGCCATGATTAAAATTGACATCGTTGTAGCCATATCGATATATTTATCTTTTACATTGGCGCTTGTTTTTATTTTCTGGATATTTTATACTTGTAATGCAAAGAGTGTTATGGGAGAAAGTAACTATTTGAAGCAATGTGTTTATTGTACGTATGTTTTTTTTGAGTATAAAAAAAAGAATGTACTGATTTGTCCAAGATGTAAGAGTTACATAACTATGGAGAAGGATTACGGTAGTACAAAAAAGTAGGTAAAGGAGATTGTGATAATGTTAAGACAGTTAAAACGTAATAAGCAAGGGGTAGTTTTTATTACAATTCTTACAGTAATTCTTGGGTTAATGATTTTACTTGTAGGTTTTATGAGTTTAAACGTGAGTCAAGTTATGATTACAGAAAAAGAAATTGATAGTATTCAAGCAGAAATCGTTGGTTTAGGAGCCCTTGGAAGAGCCTTAGTAAGCCAAATGTCTGCGACCCCCGCCAATTTAATCACCTACAATCAGATGATTGGCCAAAAAACATTTGATATTATTATTACTAGAGATACTTCTGGTGGCGGAATTAGTGGTACTGACATGTTAAGTGTTACAGTAGATTATTGATCTTCCTTAAAGCCCTTCTTAAATTTGGTTTAATTTTATTAAAATAATAGAGGATGTTATTGACAGAGTACTCCTGGTATTGTCTAATTGTAATGGTATTGTAGAGACAAGGCGGAGCTTCATCTGAGACGTGGCAGCATGATGTTTTTACAGCAAGCATTCAACCTGTAGCAAGAGTAAGGTTTTTTTAAAAAATGAAAAAGAGTGAAAAACATTTAGGCGTATTTTGGGGCCATAAATCTATCTATTTGGTCGAATCCTCTCAGGAAAACCCTCAGAAAATATTTTCTGTTCCTTTTTTCCAAGGTGATCAAGAGCCTATGGGGGCTGATATTTTGGGTGTGGCAGGCTCATCGTTTGCAGTTTTGATACAAGAGTCTTTACGTACGAATAAAATTTCGCCGTGCACTGTTAATTTATCTTTATCTACGAAGGATATTATTTTTCGTTCTTTTGTCATTCCATGGATGTCATCCAGTGAAATTAGAGCCGTGGTGGAATTTGAGGGAAGCAAATATGTTCCGTTTGCTTTGGAAGAACTTTCCTATTCGTACCATGCCAGCACATTTATAGACGATGGGACAAAACGCATACGGATTATTTTTGTCGCCATAAAAAAAGATACATTAGAGGAATACATAAAAGTGTTGGAACAGGCCTCTTTGGAGGTTGATCTTACCGAGCCCGCTTCTTTAAGTCTTATGCGCGCGTTAACACTCAAGAATTTAATTCCTCAAGATCAAACGGTAGCTATTTTAGAAAAAAGTGAAGTCGCGGGAAGAATTACTATCGTTGATCAAGGCGTTCCCCAATTTGTAAGAGAGGTTTTGTTAAAATCCAGTTCTTCGGATCTTGGGGAGGAAAATTCAGATGATCTTGCCTTCAATTTTCTTAAAGAAATACGAATATCTTTAGATTATTTTAACCGTCAGGATAAACACCTGGAAGTTAAAAAAATTATTTTAATCACAGAGAATCCCCCAGAAAGTTTATCCAAATATCTAGAAAGTGACCTTGCCATACCTGTTGTTGCATTTAGTGCACAATCTATTTTGGGGGATGAAAATTTTAGTGAAATAGACTTTCTTAATGCTTATGGCGTTGGGCTAAATGATGATGTGAATTCACAGGTGGCGTTTTCTCTTTCTCAAAAAAAAATAAAACCGCTTAGCTTAGCCGATGTAAGTATTAAAAATATAGCTAACTTTAAAGTTTCGATCATCTCTGTGATTATTTTTATCTTAGTTATTGCCGGTGTTTTTATTTTTTCTAACAAAGTCTTGGCAGAGCCTAAAAGCAAAATAGAGGGATTGAATCAAGAATTAGGAAGTTTTAAAGATTTTTCTACAGAAAGCTTAAAAAAACAAAATCAAGAAATAAGTTTAAAATTAACGGGTTTTAAAAATGTTCAGATGAGAAATGAAGTGGCCTCTTTTTTAAAAATTATCCCAGGGTTGCTTCCGGAAGGGACATGGATTAAGGATTTTAATTTGGTTTTTCCTAAAACATCAGAAAAAAGGCTGGCCTTAAATTTTTCTGGATATGTTTATTCAGAAAATATTAATGAGCAGTTTAGGGTGGTTAATAAATTATTGGAAAGCTTGAAAGCGAATAAAGGTTTTTCTGAATACTTTGAGAATATTGATCTTAAGAAAATGAATTCTGAAAGGCTACATAATCATGAGGTAACCTTTTTTAAGGTGCAATGCCAGTGACACTGCGTAACATAAAATATAAATATGTGAATCGAAGCATGAGAGTCTAATGAATATTAAAGAACTAAGCCAATTTGACGTTAAAGATTTTAAAAATATTGATTTTGAAGAAATTAAGGAGCGTTTTCTTAGCCGGCCAGACTATGCTATTGGCGGAACAATCCTTATTGTCGCATTATTTTTGACTTTAACAGTTTACAATAAATATAAATCAGAAAAGGCACATTTAAATCAGCAAATACCTCTTCTTATTGAAAAATTAGAGGTGGTTGAACATCATAAGAAAATTAAAAAAGAATATGAGGGCTTTGTAAATAGTTTTCCATCTTTTGTTGTTTACGATAAAATTATCAATTTATTTTCTAAGATAGCGGCTAAGCACCGCGTTCAAATTACGTCATTTTCTCCAGCTAAACGCGAAGATAATGAATTCATCAGGATGACACAAGTAACAATGAATGTTACTACAAAAAATTACGATGATTTAGTAAGTTTTATGGAAGCTGTTGGAAATATTTCGGAGGCTCTTAGGCTTACCCATTGGTCTGGCGGGATGAGGACAGTACAGAGTACTCGCCGGAGGCAACAAACAACAGGTGAAAAAACTATCTGGGCAAATTTTTCAATCGAGGCTGTCCAATTAATTGATGAATAAAATAATCTTTCAATTTTTGATTCTATGTGTGGTATTGTTTATTTCAACAGGGGATGTCCGTGCAGAGAAATATTTAAATCCGTTTAAATCAAGGTTGCCGGCAATCAAAATACTACCCAAAAAAGGGTTGGATACTACGTCTAGGCCTCATCAGAATGATTTTCGTCCTCAGGGACCTGATAATACTAAGAATTTGATTCCGGTTCCACCACAACCGCAACCCGAACTGGAACCAAAGCTAATGCCGGAGCTAACGATTACAGGGCTCATTTGGAATTCGGATCGTCCGCAAGCGATTATTAATGCAGAAGTTGTAGGCATAGGAGATATTGTTTCAGAAGTGGAAATTATATCCATTAATAAAAAAGGTGTTGCTGTTTCTTTTGATGGCAGAACAATAACAATAAGTCCATAAATGTTAGGGCTGTAAATTATTTGCAATTTTTTACACTTTTTTAGGTCATAAATTTGGCATTCTTGAAATGAAAAAGTCATAATGTGTGACCTAATAAAGTTTATCTGGAGGGATTTTATGAAAATAAAGAAAATGATAAAGCTTTTATTGCCTGCAATATTTTTATCTTTTTTAACCTTTTCAAATGCGTCTGCTTTGTATTTGGATGATCTGATTTATGAAGTAGATAATTCTAAAAAGATTTCCATGGATTTTAAAAATGCTTTATTAAATGATGTTTTAAAAATTTTTTCTCAACAGTCGGGATTAAATTTTATTGCGACTAATGATATTTCTGAAAAGACGGTTAATTTGTATCTTGATCAAGTCCCGGTTGAGGAGGCGTTAGAGCGTATTTTATCTGCAAATGATTTAACTTATGAGATAAAGGCTGGAAGCAATGTATTTGTTGTTAAGGCTTTAGACAAACCGGCCAAACACCTTATGACGCGTGTTTATCATTTAAAACATGCCACCGTCCCGTCTTCAAAATTAAATTCAACATTGTCAGGATTTGACAGTGGTGGTGGATCAGACTCAGGTGGTGGCGGAGAAGAAGGTGGGGAATCTGGTGGGGGGGAATCTGGTGGAGCTGAAGGAGAAAGTGGAGGTTCCTCCGGTGGATCTTCCGGAGGAGGTCTTGTCGATGCCGTTAGTGCCATTTTAACGGGAGACGGCAAGATTGTTGAGGACCCCAGGACAAACAGTTTAATTATTACAGATATTCCTTCGATGTTTCCGATGATTGAACAGACCATAGCTCGGTTAGATACCCGAAATCCTCAAATCCTTATTGAAGCAGAGATGTTGGATATTTCTAAGAATGCCACAGATGAATTAGGCGCTAAATTTGGGAAAGAGGCTGTAAATTTTCATGGAGCTTCTAAGCAATCGGTATTCCCTTTTGATAGTGGAAGTGTCCTTCGGTCACATGATTTTGCAACGCCCAAGTATACAGCCAGTAAAATATCTTTCGAAAATCTTAATTTTGTTGTAGAGTTTTTACGAAAGCAAACGGATACGAGAAATTTAGCCCGACCGCGTATATTAACATTAAATAACGAAACAGCAGAAATTAATATTAAAACAGATGAGACCATAGGTGTGACGACTACAGCAGATTCTTCTGGTGATGGAACCAGCTCTCTTGAGACTGTGGAAGCCGAACGTGCGGAAACAGGTGTTACTTTAAAAGTCACGCCTCAGGCGAATATTGAAACGAGGGAAATCATCATGGCTATTGAGCCAAAGGTTATTCAGGCTAGAGCAGTATCAAGTGAATTTGAAGTATTTGGGGCTTTTAAAGATCCTGAAGAGCGCGGAGCCAAGGCTATACTACGTGTCAGGGATGGAGATACTATTGTTATCGGAGGTTTGTTACGAACCGATATTAATCAAACAAAAACAAAAGTTCCTCTCGTAAGTAGAGTCCCTATTTTGGGGATGGCTTTTCGGCATAAAAATAAGACAGAAATACAACGTGAGTTGATTATTTTTATCACACCGCATATTCTTGATGAGGCAGTTGCTTTGCATTCTCAATCTTCTGACAGTTTTCAGAAGATTGTTCGTGAGCAGGATATTCCAAATAAAAAACTTGATCAAATAAACAAAGATTTGTCGTATATTGAAAAAAATAGATATTAATAGGAATTACGTAATAATAATTTTTACGCAATTCTCTAAGGAGCAAAAATGGCACATTTAAAATTAGGCGAGATTTTAATTAAGCAAGGACTCATAACCGAAAATCAGCTTGAAGAGGCCATAGAGATCCAGAAAAAAGATAAAGGGCGTATTGGGGAAATTTTAATTAAGCAGGGGATTATCAGTGAAGAAAATATGAATGCAGCTTTAGGGACACAGTTAGGGATGCCATATTACACTTCGGATAAACCTGAACTGCTCACGCCTCAACCAGATCAAGGTTTAGAAAAAATTGTTCCACCGGATTTTGCCACAAAGAATGGAATTTTACCTTTATCTAAGCAATTGAATTCTTTAACGTGTGCCGTTGTCGATCCATTAGATCTTCTTATGTTGGATAATTTAAAAATAATTACAGGTTGTGAAATTAACCCTGTCATTGCTACACGCTCAGCTATTCAAGAAGCAACCAGGGATTTTTACTTTTCAAAATCGTCAGATTCAGGAATGCCGACAATGCTGGATAGGGCTGTTGAGAGATCGCATTCAGAAAAAAAGACGGCGGAAATTCTTACACCGCAAAGAAAAACTCAGGCTACTGCAGAGCTTAGCTTAGATAAGCTTATTGCCCAGGCAGGCGAAGCGCCTGTTATTAAGCTGGTTGATTTAATCATCCGTCAGGCTATTGATGAAGGGGCTAGTGATATTCATATTGAACCTTTTGAAGATAAAATTTTCTTGCGGTACAGGATTGATGGGCATCTTTACAATATTCCTCCGCCAGCAGCGCATTTGCATTTACCTATTGTGTCACGAATAAAAATTTTAGCCAAACTCGATATTGCAGAAAAACGCCTTCCACAAGATGGGGCTATTACGGCTAAATTGGAGGAGCGATTGGTTGACCTCCGTGTTTCTACGATTCCCACAGTTTGGGGTGAAAAAGTGGTTATGCGTATTTTAGACAAGGGAGCTGTGCCGTTAGAATTAACCGGTTTAGGGTTTGACCAAAAACAAATAGATATATTGCGCAAGTCATTGAGTGCACCGTATGGATTGTTTTTTGTCACAGGACCGACAGGGAGTGGGAAATCAACTTCTTTGTATGCGGCTGTTAATGAAACGATTGATCCTCGGAAAAATATTATTACGGTAGAGGATCCTGTTGAATATAAAATTGAAGGGATTAATCAGGTAAATGTTAAGCCAGACATTGGGTTAACCTTTGCAACGGCGCTTAAGGCGTTTTTGCGTCAGGATCCGGATGTTATTATGGTTGGGGAAACGCGAGACTTGGAAACAGCTTCTATTTGTGTGCGAGCAGCTTTGACAGGACATTTTGTTTTGAGTACCTTGCATACGAATGATGCAGCCTCAGCCATATCGCGCCTTATTGATATTGGCGTCCCTAATTATTTATTAACCCCGTCTTTAGTGATGATTATGGCTCAGCGTTTGGTTCGCAAACTTTGTCCGGAATGCAAGGAGGCTTATGAGCCTACAGAAGAACAGCATGGAGGGATTAAATTTAAGAGTGACTTAGTCTATCGTGCCAAGGGATGCGACAAATGTAAACAATCTGGATACAAGGGAAGACTTGTTGTTGCAGAAGTTCTTTTGGTCAATGATGACATCCGGACATTAATATCGCAAGAAGCAACGTCAGGAGCTATTAAAGATGCCGCCAGGAAAAATGGGATGGTGACAATTTTTGAATCAGCGCTTAAGTTGGTTGAAAAAGGTATCAGCAGTTATGAAGAGGCCTGTCGTGTTAGTGTTGATGGACAATAAGCTAGTACTTAAAAAGGGAACAAAAAATGCCGAAATTTTCTTTTGTAGTTAAGGATCAAGAGGGGAAAGCTTACAAAAATATTGTCGAAGCTGGGAGTCAGGCTGAACTCGTTGATAAACTTCAGAAACAAGGCTATTTTATTGTTAATATTAAAGAGCATGGTATATCAGCAAGGCCGCAAAAACCAGTTCAGGCAAATGTTAAAAAGAAATTTGGTCATACGAAAGTTAAGTTAGAGGATTTGTTAACTTTTTCCCGTCAGATGGCGACTATGCTTGAATCTGGGGTTACATTAAGCCGCAGTTTAGGCGTTATTAAAGCTCAAGTTGAAAGTCAGAAATTATATAACGTTTTAAATGAGGTGCATGCAAGTATTGAGGAGGGGGGATCATTAAGTCAGGCCTTGGGAAAACATCCTACAGTTTTTAACCAATTTTGGGTTAGTCTCATAGAAGTCGGTGAAGCTTCAGGAACCATTCCGAGTGTATTAGGAAAATTGGCTTTTTATATGGAGCAGCAGGCAGCATTTAAATCTACAGTTATTTCTGCTATTATTTATCCCGCTATTTTGTTTGCTGTTTCTATGGGGGCTATCAGTTTTTTTGCTCTTTTTGTTGGCCCAAAATTTGAAGAAATTTTTATTTCTATGAAAACCGAGCTACCTATAGTTACAAAGGTTTTATTGGGACTCTTTAGATTCTTAAGGTCAAATTTATTGGTGATTACTGGGGTGGTTATTGGGTTTGTTATGGCGTTAAAGTTTTATATACGGACATATCGCGGAAGGCTTCTTTTTGAGAAACTTGTATTTCGTTTGCCTGCAATAGGGGAAGTGTATAAACAAATTATTGTTGAGAGGTTTGCTTCTCAAATGTCTCTTTTGATTGATGCGGGGGTGCCTATTCTTTATGCGTTAGATATTGCGGAAAGACTAGTAGATAATAATGTTTGTGCTCTTATTATTAATAATGTGAAAGAAAAGGTCCGGGAAGGTGAGCTTCTCATGGCCCCGATGGAGCGGAGTGGATTTTTTCCTCCTATGTGTGTCCAGATGATTATGGTGGGGGAAGAAACAGGAGAATTGAGTAAAATGTTTAAGCATGTAGCTGCATACTATCAAGATACCGTTTCGACATTTATGAAGCGTTTTGCCACCATTATTGAACCGCTTATGCTGGTTTTTATGGGGGCCATAATCGGAACTATTGTTGTAGCTATGTTTATGCCAATGTTCAATCTTTCTCAGATAGGAGGGTAATAAAGTTTAGAAATTAATTTTGACATCGCAATATGCATATGGCATACTTCAAGTAGAGTAATAAGGGATAAACAAAGGTAAACTACCTGTGAGGGTGGGGCACAAAACTATAGGGTCCCAAGATTAGTGTTGGGATAGCCAAGTTGCTACCGATAAGTATCGGTGTGAATCATGTGGACCTATTCTACGAAAGAGGTGGAATAGGTTTATTTTTTGGAAGGGAAGAAAAAGAGGACGTGAAAAGTAATAAAAACACAAATAAACATAAACACAAATTAGGAGGGAAGTAACAATGGAATTGAGAAAATTAAAATCTAAAAAAAGTGGTTTTACATTACTGGAAATCATCGTGGTTATTATCATTGTTGGTGTTTTAGCTAGTTTAGCTTTACCGCGATTATTTAATACCATTGAACGAGCTCGATCGACAGAAGCATTTACATCAATAGGCGTAATTCGTAAATCAGTTGAAAGATGTCTCTATCAAAATAATGCCGCTTTCTGTGGGAATATGACTAATTTAGATCTTCCTGATCCAGGGGCAATCCCAGGGGCGCATTTTACGTACACTATTGCTAATGTAGCTTTGCCGAACACTGTGACAGTAAAAGCTACACGTCTTGCTAATGTGGATGGTGGTGTTGCCACAGATTGGATTCAGCTTAAGGTGGATGGTACGGGTATTTTTCGAACCAGTACAACAATTTATGGTGTAAGATAAAAAAGGTAAGGGGTCGGTGGACTATCCATCGATCCCTTATATAAATTTTATGACAAATAATAAATTAAAGATTTCGAAAAAAGGATTCACCTTGGGAGAATTAATGGTGGTGGTGGTGATTGTGGGCGTCCTTGTGTCCATCGCCGTACCACAATATGGTGCAGCCATTGAAAGGATGAGGGCAGCTGAGGGGATTCAGATTCTAACCTCCTATTTACACGCTCAAGAGAGTTTTCGGCTAAGAAATGGTGGGACTTATGCCACAAACCTTCAAATTAATCAATTAGATATAATTTTGCCAACAGGTGCTGGAAGCTATTTTAATGCGCCTACTATCGCTAGTGCTAATCCAATTGTTAGTATTGCACGAAATGGTACTCAAAATCCGACTCCAAATTATGCGCTTACGATTAGTTCAACAGGGATTGTTTCCTGTAACGATGGAGGTGCAATGACCACTTGTACAAGATTGGGCTGTTCTGCAGGTGTCTGTAATTAAGCTAAAAATATTGAAGGGAATGTTAAGATTATGATAATAAATTTTGTGAAAAGAAAGAAAGCCTTTACAATTACAGAACTTATGGTTTCAGTCATCATTATTGGGGTTATTGCTGGATTTGCGATACCTGATTATTTACGGTCAGTGCGGCGTGCTCATCAACAAGATATGTCTATGCAGCTCACGGCCTTGCATGCAGCGAGTATGATTTATCAATCTCAGAATGGAACATTTCTTGTAGAGACTAGTTTGCCATTAAATGGAACACCATCTATTAATAACGATTTGGGCATTAATATTATTTCTACAGATGGGACAAATTATTCGTACACAAGTGATGGAACTAATTTTACAGCCACAGCAATTTGGAATTTTTCAACTGGCCCAGTAACTTTTCAAGTAGACCAAAGACCTATTTCAACAACATCTGTTCCTCCGAATCCTCAATGTACGACAAACTGTTTATAGTGATTTTTGAAGGAAGAAAGAAAATATGTTAAAAAATTTAAAAAAAGATGGGTTTTCATCCTTTGTAGAAATTATGATTTCAGCCGTTGTTTTTGCTATTGCTGCGGTTGGAATGTTTTCTATGGTTTCCAAACTCAAACCAAAGGGAGATGCTTCTGCTAAAAAATTAGAGGCCATGTATGCCGCTAAGAGCATCCTTGATGAGCTTCGTGGAAGCGTGGATGCCCGTACATGGTTAACAGGACCAAATGATTTATTGCCGGGTGGCGGTGTTCATTCAAAAACAAGAGGTGACGTTACAGTCGAGTATACTGTTACAGATGTTCCCGGTTCAGACCTTCGTCAGGTGAGTATGAATGTGATATGGTAATACCAAATCCATTTATTAAAGTATCCTATTTGAATGGTGCATTTCTCGTTAAAGCGTCGAGAAATACGAAATTAAAATCGGTATTATTTAATGGAATTGGTATAGATGAATACTAATCATAAAAAAGCAATGACGCTTGTTGAACTTCTTCTGGCTACAACTTTAATAGGCATTGTTATGTTAGGCGTTATTGCTGTAACTACCGCAATCAAACAATTTCAACTTTCAGGGGCAGACATGAATATTTCTGCGATGCAAATAACAGGAGCACTCAAACGTATTGCCAGAGACGCTTCTATTGCCGTCAATTATCCTAACTCACCAGGGACGATTATTGATGCGGGTAGCAATAGTGTTTCTTTTCGTCAGGACCAGGATAGTGACCTTTTAACCCAGGCCGATGCCATTTGGGTTATTTATACGGATGGCAGTGATGGGAACCCTCAAACGATCCATAGATGCCAACAGAATGCCCCCAACTCAGATCCTGACTTTGGCAATGAATGTTCGCCTGCGAATGCTCAATTTATTATCAACAAAGTCGTTGCCTTTACGCCAGCTTTTGATGCTACGACAGGTTTGTTTACTGTTGCTGTCACCACACGCAATGACCCGAATAAACCTTTTCATCCCACAAAGAATCCAGAGTTTCAATTAAGTACCGATATCCGATCATATTATTAGAATTTTATTTTATGCACCGTTTTTACTGCCCTGATTCAGATTTTTCATCTTTCCAAATTAAAATTACCCAAAAGGATGAGATTCATCATTTATGCCATGTTGTGCGGCTTACGCCAGGGGATAATGTTGTCATTTTTGATGGTATTTCTAAAGAGGCAGAGGGGGTAATATTAAACATCACACCTCTAGCTGTTGTTGTGAAGATTAATTCTATTAAGGAAATTAAAAAAGAAAGTCCATCTATTATTCTGGCTTGCGCGATACCTAAAAAAAGTAAATTTGAAGTTATTATTGAAAAGGCAACGGAGTTAGGCGTTGATGCTATTATTCCGCTTAAAACACAAAGAACAGAATTTAAGCTAAAAAAAGAGGCCGTGGCCCATAAAAAATGTCGTTATCAAACAGTAGCCATTAATGCCGCAAAGCAAGCTCAAAGAGTTTCAGTTCCGACGATCCACGATATATCTGATTTTTCTTCAGCGATTGAATATTTAACAAAGGAGACAGTCGTGTTAATGCCAAGCCTGTTAGGGAATCGCCGGAATTTTTATGAGACCATGGAGGTTATTAAATCTCCAAAAATTATTTCTATTTGCATTGGTCCTGAGGGAGATTTTACACCGGAAGAATACAAACATGCGCATCAAATGGGATGTATTCCTATCAGCCTGGGTAAAACAGTTTTAAAGGTAGAGACAGCCGCTATGTGTAGCATGGCCTGTGTTAATACCTATTGGCCAAGAGAAAGATAATATTGTGAAACAGTTTTTAAAAACAGTAAAACTTGAAAAGATTTTTTTTCTTTTTATTTTTCTCTTGGGATGGATTATTTACTCCAATACATTTAACAGTAGCTTTCACTTTGATGATCAAATTTTTATTGTTAACAACCCGTCGATCCGAACCCTTTTTCCTTCAAAAATATTAGATATACTAGCCTTTGGTGAAAAAAATCGTTTTATTGCTTTTCGCACATTTGCTTTGAATTATCATTTTCATAAGCTTGATGTTTTTGGATATCATATGATAAATTTTATGATTCATTTAATTACATCAGTTTTGGTGTGGTGGTTCGTGAGGTTGCTATTGTCCACCTTCCGATGTGAGAAGTTACGACCATATGCCTCTACGATTGCTATTTTTACAGCTTTGTTATTTGTTGCTCACCCTGTTCAAACAGGGGCTGTGACATATATTACACAGAGATTTGCTTCGTTAGTGGCATTATTCTATTTGCTGTGTGTGTGTTTGTATGTGAAAGGTCGATGTTCAGAAACACGAT
Source organism: Candidatus Omnitrophota bacterium (assembly GCA_029261055.1). Taxonomy (GTDB): domain Bacteria; phylum Omnitrophota; class Gorgyraeia; order Zapsychrales; family Zapsychraceae; genus JAJDCA01. The sequence goes on from JAJDCA010000014.1 coordinate 164,566, forward strand.
TAATCGCATCGTTACATTTTTGTGGTGCTATCGTGGCTGGCATGTTAGCTATGTTTACAAAAGAAAATGCTTTTACATTGCCTTTTGCTATTTTGATGATTGAATTTTGTTTGTTGCGACAAAAAATACACACAAAGAAAGTAAATATGAAATTGTGCGGGGTGTTCGTTCTGTGCGCTTTGTTGTTTGTTTTGATCCTGCAATCACTTTTTCCCTTTGATTGGTGGTATCATATTTTATTTAATTCTAAAGGGCTTTCAGAATCCCATGATAATGAAATTATTACAAATTGGACGTATTTCTTTACGCAATTTCGTGTAATAGTCGCCTATTTAAAACTTTTATTTTTTCCCATCGGGCAAAATTTTGATTATGATATTGCGGCTTCCCATAGTTTTTTTGAATGGCCTGTCTTAGGCTGTTTTTTTATTCTTTTAGGGATTATTATCTATGCTTTAAAAATATTCCAACGCTACCCTTTGGTTTCTGTTGGAATTTTTTGGTTTTTTATAACCCTTTCTCTAGAATCAAGTATTTTTCGTATTGATAATTTAATGTATGAGCACCGTCTTTATTTACCATCGGTTGGGTTTTTCTTAGCATTTTGTGTTGGATGCCATCGCTTAATAGGTAATTATAAAATACGTATTGTTTTTTTGAGTCTAATTGTAGGTGTTTTTTCTTTACTAACCTATCAACGTAATAAGGTTTGGGAAAATGATATGACCTTATGGCAAGATGTGGTCAAGAAATCTCCACATAAATCAAGGGCGCATATGAGCTTGGGAGAAGCCTATATGAGGCAAGGAGATGATATGCAAGCAGTGACCCACTTTAATAAAGCCATAGAACTACATCCAAATGATGATGCTTCTTACAATAATCTTGGGTTAATTGATTTGAAAAATAAACAATATGACGAAGCTTTAAGTAATTTTAAAAAGGCTTTGTCCATTAATCCAGATTTAGTTTTCGTAAATAATAATGTGGGGGTGTGTTATTTGATGAAGGGGGATCTTGATAAGGCTGAACAAGCATTTTTGCGTGCCATTGAGGAAGAATTTGGCTATCGAAAACCATATTATTATTTAGCAAATATTTATGTTAGTCAGGGGAAAAAGCAAAAAGCCATTGAAATGTATAAAAAAGTTATCAGGAATTATCCTGATGATACGGAAAGTTTATTTGCCTTAGTTAATTTATATTTTGATGAAAAATATTCAACGGAAGCTCTACAAATAGGGCATTTGATTTTAAAAAATGTGAATGATGTAAGCATACTAACAAATACCGGGAGCATATTTGCACAAAATCAGCAGCATTCTATGGCGTATGAATTGTATACGAAAGCCTTAAAAAAGGATTCCGGTTACAAAAGTGTATATCTTGAATTAGGTAAATTATTAGGCAATAGAGGGCGTTTTTCCGAAGCGATATCTGTATGGGAAAAAGGGCTTAGGATTACCCCAGGAGATAAGGTTTTGCAAGATCATATTAGACAGGGAAAGGCTTTACTCGAAAATAGTCTGACAAGTCCGGTAAGTCCTTGATAATACATTGACAATGTATTCGGGCTCAGGTATAATTTTTTTCTTTTAAAGGAACCCCACACAAAATGATTTCCCCATGGAAAATGAATTGTATTAATAATAGTTAAGGGAGGGTGTTATGGTAGAGCAAAAGAAAGCGGTTGATCTTGATCAGCGCAAAAAAGCATTAGAATTAGCTTTAACGCAAATTGAAAAGCAGTTTGGTAAAGGGGCCATTATGAAGCTTGATGGCAATGCTGCGGTGAGTATAGATGCTATTCCAACCGGGAGTATGGCTTTAGATTTGGCTTTAGGGATAGGCGGAGTTCCACGTGGACGTGTCATTGAAATTTACGGTCCGGAATCCTCAGGTAAAACAACCCTTACATTAAGCATTATTTCACAGATTCAAAAAATGGGTGGTACCGCAGCTTTTATTGACGCTGAACATGCTTTTGATGCGATGTATGCAAAAAAGATTGGAATCACATTGGATGATCTTTTGATGTCACAACCGGATACCGGTGAGCAAGCGATGGAAATTGCCGAAACTTTAACTCGGTCCAATGCTGTAGACCTTATTGTCGTTGATTCTGTGGCCGCTTTAACCCCACGATCAGAAATTGAAGGAGATATGGGGGATGCCCAAATGGGGGTTCAGGCTAGATTGATGTCACAAGCCTTACGTAAATTAACCGCAGCGATTAGCAAATCGAATACTTGTATTATTTTTATTAATCAAATCCGTATGAAAATTGGCGTGATGTTTGGTTCTCCAGAAACAACAACAGGGGGACGCGCGCTAAAGTTTTATTCATCGGTACGCATTGATTTACGGAAAATTGAAACTCTTAAAAAAGGCGATACTTTTATCGGTAATCGCGTCCGGGCAAAGGTCGTCAAAAATAAGGTTGCCGCACCATTTAGGCAAGCTGAATTTGAAATTTATTTTAATGAAGGTATTTCGCGTACGTCTGATGTTTTAGACCTCGCGGTTGAGCAGGGGATTATTCAAAGAGCTGGGTCATGGTTTTCTATGGATAATGAAAAGATTGGTCAAGGTAAAGAGAATGTTCGTAAGTTCTTAAAGGAATCTCCTAAGATTTTAAGTAAAATTGAAAAAGATATTTTAAAGAACATAAAAGAAAACGATAATGCAGGAAAATAAGGAGGCTGTACTCAGTCTTCGAAAATCTAAGGCTGTCGTTTACCGTTTGTTGAAATATCGTGTACACAGTGAAAAAGAAGTATACACAAAGTTAAAACGAAAAAGCTTTTCGGATCAAACGATTGAAGAGACGCTTAAGTACTTTAAAGAATTAGAATTAATCGATGATCGTCAATTCACGAAAGAATGGATTTCTGCACGTCTTAATAAACCTTTCGGATTTCATCGTATCCAGCATGAGCTTAAGTTAAAAGGTATTGATGATGGTCTGCTCAAAGCCGAGCTCCATGAGGCTTTGAGCGATTATTCAGAGGTCTCCATTGTGCAGGATTTGGCCCAACAGCGCGCAGTGATGTACAAAGGGCTTGATCCCATGAAAGCTAAGCAAAGAATATATGGTTATTTATCCCAGCGTGGGTTCAGTCCAGAGGTGGTGAAAGAAGTAGTGAGTTTAATAGAATTATGACTACAAACGAAATTAGACAAAAGTTTTTAGACTTTTTTGCTTCCAAAGGGCATGCCGTTGTTGTGAGTGATTCCTTGGTTCCTAAAGATGATCCTACCGTCCTGTTTACTACAGCTGGAATGCAGCAGTTTAAGCCTCAGTTTTTAGGGCATATTGATGAATACACTCGGGCGGCTACATCTCAAAAATGTTTGCGGACTGATGACTTGGATGAAGTGGGGCAAACGAACTTTCATCATACTTTTTTTGAAATGCTTGGAAATTTTTCTTTTGGGGATTACTTTAAGAAAGAGGCTATTGATTGGGCTTGGGAATTTTTGACGAAAGAATTAAAAATTCCGGCGGAAAAACTTTGGGTCTCGGTGTACAAAGAGGATGATGAAGCTGAAGCTATTTGGCTTAATGAAATTGGTATTTCAAAAGAAAAATTGGTCAAACTTGGGGATCATAGTAATTTTTGGCCGGCTGATGCGAAAGAGAAAGGGCCTAATGGTCCTTGTGGACCATGCTCGGAAATATTCTATGATTACGGCGAAAATAAAGACTGCTCATCAAATGTGTGTGATCCTGACTGTGGTTGTGGGCGTTTTTCCGAAGTCTGGAATTTAGTGTTTACCCAATATGAGCGGAAAGAAGGCGGTCTTTTGGAGCCTTTGCCGAATAAAAATATTGATACCGGAATGGGGTTGGAACGTCTTGTATCTGTTATTCAGGGGAAAACAAATAATTTTGAAATAGATGTTTTTGATCCAATTCTAAATGCGATTCATAAAATAAAAGAAAACGGTAAATACAAAATAAGTCTTAAAGACGAACGGATTATGGCAGATCATATCCGAGCTGTTGTCTTTGGTATTTCCGATGGTGTCGTGCCCTCTAATGAAGGTCGGGGTTACGTGATGAAACGATTGATTGTCGATATTACAGACAAAGCTCTTCAGGCAGGGATAACGCAACCAACCGTTTTTCGACTCGTTGATGCGGTTGTCGAGGCCATGGGGCAAGCTTATCCAGAGATTAAAGAAAAAGCGAAAGACATTGCAGGGATCATTCAGAATATTGAGGCTTCTTACATTAAGGTGCGTAAGGAAAGAATTCCGGAATTAGAAAAAAGAATTAAAGATATTTCAAGTTTACCGGAAGATCAAGCTGCAATAATTTTAGGACAAACCATGTTTATGTATCGAGACACCTACGGTTTGACGATACCAACTATTAAGGCGGTCGTAGAATCTGTGAGCATAAATAAAGCCCTTCTTAAAAAGGCTGAAGATGAATTTCAGAAATTAATGACGGAACAGCAAAATCAATCCAGATCTGCTAGTAAAATGACAGGGGACGTTTTTGTTAATAATATATTAGACCTGGAGGTTCCAAAAACAGAATTTTGTGGTTATGAAAAAATGCAATGTGTCGGTAAGGTTTTAAGATTTTTTAAGAATGACAAAAGTGTGGATGAGGTCAATGAAGGAGATCACGTCAAAGTTATTTTGGACAAGACACCATTTTACGCAGAATCCGGTGGGCAGGTTGGTGATACGGGCGAATTGGTTGCCGGGGAGAACCGTATACAGATTTCAGATACACAAAAAATAAATGATGTTTTTGTCCACGAGGCTATTGTTGAAAAAGGTGTGTTTAAAATAGGGCGTGAAGTTACCGCTTCTGTTGATGAGGCCCGTCGGTTATCCATTATGCGTAACCACACAGCGACGCATCTTCTTCAGGAAGCTCTTAGAAATGTTTTAGGAAGCCATATTCAGCAGCAGGGTTCGTTAGTGGCCGAGGATCGTTTACGTTTTGATTTTACACACCATAAGCAAATAACAAATGATCAGCTTGTAAAAATTGAACAATATGTGAATCAATTAATTTTAGCCTGCGATACTGTAGGCATTGAAAATTTACCCATAAAAGAAGCAAAAAAGAGTGGCGCATTAGCCTTCTTTGCAGAAAAATATGGCAATGTTGTTCGTGTTGTTTCCGTTGGGGGTTATTCCAAAGAATTTTGTGGGGGAACCCATCTGAAGTCGACAGGGCAATTAGGGCTTTTTAAAATAACAACTGAAGGCGCTGTGGCTCAAGGAATTCGACGTTTAGAGGCAAAGACAGGTGTGTTTGCGTTAGAGCTTTTTACTGAACAAGAACGTCAACTGATGGAAGCTGCCAGAGTATTAAAATCGCCGGTGACTGAAGTTGTGGAGCGCATTCATGCACAGACAAAGAAAATGAAACAGTTAGAAACGGAAGTAGAAAATATTCGTTTTGAAGTTATCAAGGATTCTCTAGACACGATCGTTACGGATGCAGAGGAGCTAAACGGGATTAAAATTGTCAGTCATGTTTTTTATGATATTGAGATGGGCCTTTTACGACGGGTTTCAGATATCATACGAAAAAAGGTTGAATCGTCTGTCATTATTTTAGGTGCGCGTTCCAAAGAAAATGCCGCTATATTAGTTTCTGTATCGAAGGATATGATTCAAAAAGGGATTCAGGCCAATGAATTGATTAATGATGTTGCGCCATTGATCAATGGTAGCGGAGGTGGCCGACCACAATTAGCTCAAGCAGGAAGTCGGGAAGTTCAAAAGGTGAGCGATGCCGTGGAAGAATCAAAACGTATTATTAAAGAAAAAATCGAAACTGTTAAATAAAAACTTAATATCACTTATGAAAATTCTTACTCAAACAGGCCCAGGTATTCAGAAATTATACAATCGAAATTTATTTGCCCATAAGAAACATGTTGATGAGAGGGTTCGTAAGATTGTCGAAGATGTCCGTCTTCATGGTGATGAAGCTGTCATTAAATATACAAAAAAATTTGATAATGTAAAACTCACAGCCAAAGAATTAAAAGTTCCTGAGAATGAAATCAGCGGAGCGTTCCAAAATATCACGAGTGATTTTATTGCAGATTTAAAGATGATTATTCAAAATGTGACTTTGTTTTATAAAAAGCAAAAACAAAAACCGTGTCGCCTTCGCCAAGATGATGGCATTATTTTGAAGGAAAATATTTTACCCCTAGAAACAGTAGGCATTTATATTCCAGCAGGAAGCGCTCCTTTAATATCCACGGTCTATATGACGGTCGTTCCCGCTAAGGTGGCGGGTGTCAAACGGATTGTTATTGTGACGCCGCCGGATAAAAATGGACGCATTAATCCATACATTTTAGCGGTAGCAAATTTGTTAAAAGTTAATGAAATTTATAAAGTCGGAGGGGCTCAGGCTATTGCAGCATTAGGATTTGGAACCAAACATATTCCAAAAGTAGATAAAATTGTTGGTCCCGGGAATATGTATGTTACAGAGGCCAAGCGGCAACTTTTTGGTTTTGTCGATATTGATATGTTAGCTGGCCCATCGGAATTGGCTATTATTGCCAATCGATACAGCAATCCAAATTATATTGTGGCTGATCTTGAGGCCCAAATTGAGCATTTGGGTGGATTAGCTGTTTTGGTAACGACCTCTAAGAAGATTATTCGACAGATACGTAAAAAGGTACCTAATGCGTATTTGATTTATGCGAAAAATATTGATGAGGCGATTAGTGTCGTGAATAAAATTGCACCGGAACATTTACAAATTTTGACGAACAATCCATCGGCTGTAGCGAATAAAATTCGTCATGCCGGGGCTATTTTCTTGGGGCCATACAGTCCGACAGCCTTAGGTGATTATGCCGCTGGGCCAAGTCATGTGTTGCCAACTATGGGAAGTGCTCGATTTTTTTCCGGGCTTTGTTTGTCTGACTTTATGAAAAAAAGTCATATTATCAGTTATTCAAAACGCGCTCTTGAGAAAGTGAGAGGCCCGATTGAAAAGATAGCCGCTCTTGAAGGGCTTAAGAAACATTATGAATCGGTAAATATACGATTTAAATAGTAACATGCCTTGAAGGTGTGTTTACCAGTTAAGGGGAGAGGAAAATGAGTCAACGTAAAGGTACATTAGAACGTAAAAGTAAAGAAACTGAAATTAAGGCAGAGCTTAATGTTGACGGGACAGGTCAAACCAAAATTAAGACTAACATCGGGATCTTAGATCATATGCTGGAACTTTTTAGTTTTCATGGGCATTTTGATTTAAATTTAGATGTGCAAAAGGCAGATTTGGAAATTGATATTCATCATACGAATGAAGATATTGGAATCGTTCTTGGAAAAGTATTTAAGAAGGCCTTAGATGAAAAAGAGGGGATTCGACGGTTTGGAACTGCTTTTTCTCCTATGGAAAATACGCTGGGACGATCTGTTGTGGATATTAGTGGGCGAGGATATTTAACGCTTCAAATTGGTGTTCCTGGTGAAGATGTTCCTACGATTAAAGATCAGGAAGACTATTCAATGAATTATTTAGAGCATTTTCTGGAATCTTTTGCGCATGGTTTGGGTGCGACTATTAATGTTCAAATTAGCCAGCCTAATGAAGATCTGCATACAAATATTGAGACTGTTTTTAAATCTCTTGGATTAGCTATGGACCAAGCGACACAAATTGATACCCGTCGAGAAGGGGTTGTCCCATCGACAAAGGGGATTATTGATTAGATGATTGCTATCATTGATTACGGCATGGGCAATCTCCGCAGTGTGCAAAAGGCTTTGGAAAAAGTCGGGGCACAAACGCTGATTACAGAAAAAGTTGAGGATATTCAAAGAGCAGATAAAGTTGTCTTGCCCGGCGTTGGGGCTATGCAACCGGCCATGGCCAAACTTGAATCTCTTGGACTCATTGAGCCAATAAAACAATCTATTTCAGACGGAACACCTTTCTTGGGTATTTGTTTAGGTTTTCAACTTCTTTTTGAGACGAGTGACGAAGGCGGCAATGTGCAAGGCTTAGGGATATTAAAAGGCAGTATTAAACGATTTACTGCTCTAAAAGTGCCGCACATGGGATGGAACCAGTTGGATATTCAGGAAAAAGATTGTCCTCTTTTATCTGGAATTGATAATTTAGCCAATGTTTATTTTTGTCATTCTTATTTTGTTAATTCAGATAATGAAGATATCATTTTAACTTTAACTGACTATGGAATTAAGTTTGCTTCGGCTGTTCATAAAGATAATATTTTTGCCGTGCAGTTCCATCCAGAGAAAAGTCAAGAAATCGGTTTAAAAATATTAAGGAATTTTACTCAAATATGATAATTTTTCCCGCTATAGATATTAAAGAAGGTAAAGTGGTCCGTTTGCTACAGGGCAAATTTGATGAAGTTACCCAATACGGTGAAGATCCTGTTGACATGGCCAGGCATTGGGAATCCAAAGGCGCACAATGGTTACATCTCGTTGACCTTGATGGGGCTCAAACTGGTGAAATTAGAAATTTAGATGTAATCGTCAATATTGCTAAAACTGTGAATATTCCGGTTCAAATGGGGGGAGGCATCCGTACAAAAGAAGATATTGAAAAGTTAATCAATGGGGGTGTTTCCCGTGTTATTTTAGGAACAAAAATTGTAGAAGATCGAAACTTTTTGAAAGAAATTTTGGATATTTGGAAGGAAAAAATAGCCGTCAGTTTGGATTGCCATAATGGTATGGTTGCTCAAAGAGGTTGGACATCCACATCAAATTTGAAGGCCACAGAATTTGCTAAAGAGCTTCAGGGGCTTGGATTGACATGCTTAATTTATACAGACATTGCGCGCGATGGCATGCTGTCCGGTCCGAATTTTGAAAGTTTGAAAGAGTTATTAGAAACAGTCCAAATTCCTATTATTGCATCCGGTGGAGTTGCTAATTTAGAGGATATTAAGAAATTATCATCTTTAGAATCCGATGGTCTCATTGGTGCGATTACAGGTAAGGCTATTTATGAAGGGAAGTTAGATTTGGAAGAAGCCCTTCAACTACTGAACAATGCTAACTAAACGTATAATTCCTTGCTTAGATGTTAAAGACGGCCGTGTCGTTAAGGGTGTTAATTTTGTCGATTTACGTGATGCCGGTGATCCGGTAGCGATTGCGGAGATGTACGACAAGCAAAAGGCTGATGAGATTGTATTCTTGGATATTACGGCCAGTCATGAAAAACGTGGTATTATGCTGGATATCGTTAAGCAAACAGCCGAAAAAGTTTTTATGCCTTTAACCGTTGGAGGAGGGATTCGGAATTTGGATGATATCCGGGACTTGCTCAAAGCAGGAGCTGATAAAATATCGATGAATACGTCGGCCGTTCAAAATCCTGAGCTTATTCGAGAGGCAGCCGAGAAGTTTGGGAGCCAATGTATTGTCATTGCTGTTGACGGTAAAAAGGTTAATGATAATTGGGAAGTTTTTATTCATGGGGGTCGAACTCCAACGGGTAAAGATGCTATTGAATGGGTTCGTCAGGTTGAATCTTTAGGCGCTGGGGAAATTTTGCTGACGAGTATGGACTTTGACGGTACAAAGAACGGTTATGATGTTGCCTTGACAGATGCGGTTTGCCAGGCTGTTAATATTCCCGTTATTGCTTCAGGTGGGGCCGGAAAGTTAGATGATTTTTACAATGTATTTGCTCAAACGCAGGCTGATGCAGCTCTTGCAGCTTCTGTGTTTCATTATGGTGAATTTTTAATTAGTGATGTTAAACAGCATTTAAGCAAAAAGGAAGTGGAGGTCAGAATATGAAAGAAATCGAGAAAATTCAAATTACACCGCGGACGATAAAGAAGTTAACGTTTAACAAAGATGGCCTCATTCCAACTATCGTACAAGATTACAAAACCAAAGATGTTTTGATGATGGCGTACATGAATTTAGATTCTTTAAAAGAAACGCTGAAAGGTGGAAAGACGTGTTTTTGGTCTCGTTCTCGTAAAGAATATTGGGTCAAAGGTATGACTTCAGGGCATTTTCAATTTGTTAAGGGCGTGTATTATGACTGCGATTGTGATACCCTTTTGATTAAAGTGCGGCAAGTGGGTTTTCCGTGTCATACATTCAAGAAAACATGTTTTTACAGGAAAATTAAAACATAATGTATTATCCTTCTCAAAATGAATTTTTGAAATTAACAAAAAAAGGTAACCTTATTCCAGTTTACAAGGAAATCCTTGGCGACCTGGAAACGCCTGTTTCTGCATATATGAAGATAGCCAAGAAGGCTAAGTATTCTTTTTTGCTGGAGTCTGTTGAGGGAGAAGAAAAAATATCTCAGTTTTCTTTTTTGGCTCGCAATCCAGATTTGATTTTGAGAACAAAAGAAGGGGCTGTTGAGATTACACGTTTTCAAAATGGGAAAGCTGTTACTCAAAAATATCCCATGAAAGATACCCCGCTTTCGTTCATACGTGAAATTATGCAGCAATATCGCTTTGTCAATATTGACGGCTTACCCAGGTTTTGTGGTGGTATGGTGGGTTATTTAAGTTATGATGTGGTCCGTTTCTTTGAAAAATTGCCGAAAAAAACAGTTGATGATCTTAAATTGCCGGATACCTTATTAGTTTTAGCTAAGAATCTTATTATATTCGATCATCGTAATCATAAGATAAAAGTGGTGAGTTGTGTTCATATTGATTCTAAAAGTTCTCAAAAAATACATGCAAAAGAGTATAAAAAGGCCCTAAAGGATATTGATCAGCTGGTTGAGCAACTAAATCGACCTTTGAGTATTTCTAAAAATAAAGATGGACGAAATGCCTCAAAATCGTTAGAATTATCGGTCAAATCTAACCTGACCCAGCGAGAATTTGAAAATATTGTCCGTGAGGCCAAAAAGCAGATTCGGGCCGGTGAAATTATTCAGGTAGTTCTTTCTCAGCGATTTTGTATTGATTTAAAAACAGACCCGTTAAATTTGTATCGAACCTTACGTGTGTTGAATCCTTCACCGTATATGTACTATTTGAATTTCGACGGTTTACAGATTATCGGTTCTTCGCCGGAACTCCTTGTGCGATGTGAAGATGGTGTTGTGGATACACGTCCTATTGCCGGAACGCGACCACGGGGCAAGGATGAAAAAGAGGATGATTTTTTAGCTAAGGATCTTCTTAATGATCCAAAAGAAAAGGCCGAACATATTATGCTAGTGGATTTAGGCCGAAATGATTTGGGGCGGGTTTGCCGTAAAGGGACTGTAAAATTATCTGAATTTATGCAAGTTGAAAAATATTCCCATGTGATGCATATTGTTAGTAATGTTAAAGGGAAGTTAAATTCCGGTAAGGATGCATTTGACGTATTAAGTGCTGCTTTTCCAGCTGGGACAGTATCCGGAGCCCCTAAGATTCGTGCCATGGAAATTATTGAAGGATTAGAATCGGTGCAGAGAGGGCCTTATGCTGGCTGTATCGGGTACTTCAGTTTTTCCGGAAATTTAGATACATGCATTACGATTCGTACTATTGTGGCAAGTAATAAAAAAGCTTATGTTCAGGCTGGGGCAGGAATTGTCGCCGATTCTCAGCCTAAAAAAGAATATCAGGAAACAATCAATAAAGCCAAGGCGCAGCTTCATGCAATTCAATTGGCACATAATTTGATAATCTAAAAATAGTTATCAAATATTTAATTAAAAAGGAGTAATTATGGAAGTTAGAATACGATTACAAAGATCAAAAGCAGCAAAGAAGCGTTACAATTACCGTGTGGTAGCTATTAGCCGCTCTACAGCACGAGATGGCCGTCATTTAGAAATTTTAGGACATTATGATGCGGCTCAAAAGCCAGCGGCTGTTTCTATTAATCAAGAAAAGCTTGACCAATGGATTCAAAAAGGAGCTCGAATGAGCAACACTGTCCGATCATTGGTAAAGAATTTGAATAAAAACTAAAGGAGTTAAGCATGCCTACAGAACAAGCTGCCGCAGCATCTGCGCAATCTCCATTTTTTCAATATATCCCTTTTGTTCTTATTTTTTTCATTTTCTATTTTTTGGTTTTTAAGCCGGAAAAAAAGAAGAAAAAAGAACGTGAGGATATGAAAAGTAATTTAAAGAAAAATGACCGTGTTGTAACCTCCGGAGGCATTCATGGGACAGTTGTTAGTCTTAAAGAAAAATCGGTTATGGTTCGTGTCGATGATAATGTAAAACTAGAGTTAGATAAAGAATCTATCTCAACTGTTATTAAATAAGTCGGAGGTATTATGACCAAGAATCTTAGAAATAGAGCCCTCATTATTTTAGGTGTTATTGTAGCGGCTATTTATTTAACTTTTCCCATTCAGAAGCGTATCAACCTTGGCCTTGATTTAAAGGGGGGGATGCATCTTGTCCTTAAAGTCGATACAGAGGAGTTAGAGGATGATGCTAAAAGTGATGCGGTATTGCGGGCCATAGAAATTCTACGAAATCGTATTGATAGCATTGGTGTGGGTGAGACTGTGATTCAACGTCAGGGTGAAAATGAGATTCTTGTTCAACTTCCAGGTGTGACAAATCGTGATCAGGCTATTGATTTGATTGGGCGCGTAGCTCAATTGGAATTTCGTGTTGTGGATGATGATCCGAATAATTTAAAACAAGCTCTTGAAGGTGACATTCCTAAGGGATTTATTTTAAAATATACCAAGGATGATAAAGAACCTATTCTTCTTAAGGATCAGGTTGCGTTGAGCGGGGAAACCATTGCGGATGCCAGTGTAGATTTTGATTCCACCGGTTTTGGACAACCTCAAATTTCATTAAAATTTAATACGCAGGGGAGCAGTGCCTTTGGTGTGATTACAAAACACAATGTAGGTCGACGATTAGCTATTATTATGGATGATGAAGTTCTTTCAGCCCCAAACATTAATGAAGCTATTTTAGGCGGGAAGGCTCAAATTACAGGTCAATTTTCTTTTGAAGAAGCTTCTGTATTAGCGTTGGCACTTCGTTCTGGTGCATTACCGGCGCCTATGCATATTGAAGAAGAGAGAACCATTGGTCCTCTTCTAGGGAAAGATTCTATTAACGCTGGAATTAATGCCACACTTATTGGAATAGCATTAGTCTTTAGTTTCATGCTTATTTATTATCTAAAAGCCGGTATGGTTTCGAATGTAGCGTTAATGCTGAATCTTCTTTTCCTTTTTGGAGCTATGGGGTTTTTGAATCTTATGCTTCCAGAGGCGCAATTAACCTTAACCTTACCGGGTATTGCGGGGATTATTTTAACTTTAGGGATGGCGGTTGATGCCAATGTTCTTATTAATGAGCGTATTCGGGAGGAAATTGATAATGGGCGTCCGCTTAAGGCCGCGATTAATAATGGGTTTAATAAAGCCCTTAAAGCCATTGTGGATTCCAACACAACAACACTTATTGCCGCGTTTATGCTGTTTCAGTTTGGTTCTGGACCTATTAAAGGCTTTGCAGTGACTTTATCTCTTGGTCTTATTGTCAGTCTTTTTACCTCCTTGTTTGTCACGCGGACATTATTTAATGTCCTTTTGGATTGGAAGTTATTAAAAAGTCTTCCGATGATGGGATTGTTTTCCGGGTTTAAAATTAATTTTGTTTCCAAGCGTTATGTTTGCTATGTTATTTCTGCGCTACTTATTGTAGGTAGCATTTATGCATTAATGCAAAAAAAAGATAAGGCTTTTGGAATTGATTTTGTTGGGGGTCAAATTCAGGAATATCGGTTCCAAAATCCTATTCAGGCTGATAATTTGAGGGAAGCCCTTAAGCAAGTGGGGCTTGATGATGCGGTCATTCAGCAGTTTGATCAATCTCCTGGGGATGTGATTATTCGTACTTCTAACGATACGTACGATAAAGTCGTGGGGGCCTTTAAGCAAGATTTTCCAGACAATAGTTTTGAGATACTAAGAATCGAGAAAGTTGGTCCTGTAGTCGGAAAGTCTTTGCGTAAGGCTGCTATATTAGCGATTGTCTTTGCTCTTGGAGGTATTTTTATTTTTGTCGGTTTTCGGTTTAAACATTTTGATTTTGCAACCGCCGGCATCATTGCTTTGTTGCATGATGTATTTGTGACACTCGGAATTTTGATTATGATGGGCCGTCAAATTGATCTTTTGGTTGTGACGGCGCTTTTGACCATTGCGGGGTACTCGATTAATGATACGATCATTATTTATGACCGTGTACGTGAAAATTTAGCCAAAGACAAAAAGATGGGCTTGGCTGATTTGATTAACTTAAGTATTAATCAAACGCTAGGACGGACATTGCTTACCACCATCACCACACTTTTAGTGGTTGTTACTTTATTTTTACGCGGTGGCGAAGTCTTAAATACCTTTGCCCTGTGTCTTATGATCGGCTTTATTGCTGGAACCTATTCCACCATTTTCATCGCATCCCCACTCGTTTTGGCGTGGGAGAAGAAGAAAATAAGAAAGTAATAAATAGAATTTCATTATTAAGTATTCCAAACAAAATGGCCACCTTAATAGGTGGCTATTTTTTTTTGAATGATGCGCTCTGATGGTGATTACTGTTGGATTATTTATATTATTAAATCGTTAATTTTATAAATTGTCCTTAAAATGGTAAAATCAATTTAGCCAAGATCAATTTAAAATGACATGCCTGGTGCGATATCTCAAACTTTTAAATCTCTCGAACTTTTTGTTGGGCAGACGGTTTCGCTTGATGATGTATTGAATAATTTAGCGGCTTTTCGGTATCGTAAGGTTCGCAAGGCGATTCGGTCTGGGGACTTTAGTCAGCGTGGGGGAGTTCTAGAAGTTTATCCCACGAAGTTTGATTCGCCGGTACGTATTGATTTTGACGATGACAAAATTCGGGCGATTGCGAGTGTCAACATTGCTACCGGCACGTCGATTTGGCAGCACAAGATTGTTATTATCCTTCCTAATAAGGCGGAAAAGAAAGAGGTTTTTTCTGCCGATGTTCCTCTAAATAATTTTGTCAATATTCAAGAAGGTGATTATGTTGTGCATAATAATCACGGTATAGGGCGATTTCTTGGCATTGAACATGTTGATGTCGGGGATGCTGCGAAAGAACATTTGGTTATTGAATACAAGGGCGGGGATAAGCTTTTTGTCCCAAAGCATGATATCCGGTTGGTTCAGAAATATATTGGTCTTAGCAAAAGGCCGCCACGACTGTTTAAGTTAGGAAGTAAGGAATGGAAGCGCATACGGACACAAATTCAAAAACGTTTACAAAAAATAGCATCTGAACTTTTGCATATTCAGGCGGTACGAGCGAGTTTAAAAGGGTTTAGTTTTTCCAAAGATAATGATTGGCAAAAAGAATTTGAAAAAGGATTTCCTTTTAAGGAAACTCCGGATCAGTTGACCTCCACACTTGAAATGAAATTCGATATGGAGTCTGCACGACCAATGGACCGTCTTTTATGTGGGGATGTTGGTTATGGTAAAACAGAAGTTGCTTTAAGAGCTGCTTTTAAAGCGGTGATGGATAATAAGCAGGTTGTGGTTTTGGTACCCACCACAATCCTTGCGGAGCAACATTATTTGAATTTTTCAAATCGTATGAAGAAATATCCTGTAAATGTGGCCATGTTGAGTCGTTTTCGGACTAAGCAAGAGCAGTCCGCTACTATTAAAGAATGTTGTGAAGGGCGTGTTGATATTGTCATTGGAACGCATCGCTTATTATCCAAAGATATTGCGTTTAAAGATTTGGGGTTAATCATTATTGATGAGGAACAGCGTTTTGGTGTTACAGCAAAAGAACGTCTCAAGCATTTACGTTTATTGGCGGATATTTTGACATTAACTGCAACGCCGATTCCTCGGACGCTTTACATGGCTTTGTCTGGGTCTCGAGATATGTCCGTTATTTCTACAGCCCCTCAAAATCGTACAGCCGTTAAGACACATGTTGTTGAATTTGATGAGGATTTGAT
This sequence comes from Candidatus Omnitrophota bacterium, assembly GCA_029261055.1. Classification (GTDB taxonomy): domain Bacteria; phylum Omnitrophota; class Gorgyraeia; order Zapsychrales; family Zapsychraceae; genus JAJDCA01. The sequence goes on from JAJDCA010000014.1 coordinate 180,532, forward strand.
TCAGGAGGTGATTCAAAGAGAATTAGATCGAAGGGGGCAGGTGTTTTTTTTGCATAATCGCGTGGAGGATATTACAGTGATTGCGAATACAATCCATCGTTTGGTGCCCAATGCACGGGTTGCGACGGCTCATGGGCAGATGCCAGCAAAATTATTAGAAGAGATTATGATAAAATTTTTAAAAGGGGAAATAGAGGTTTTGGTATGCACAACGATCATCGGGTCAGGTATTGATATTCCTAATGCGAATACATTGATTATTAATCGTGCCGATCATTTTGGGTTGGCGGATCTACATCAATTACGTGGACGTGTGGGACGTTCTGAAAAAGAAGCGTATGCTTACTTCATAGTGCCGCCACGAAAAGTTTTATCAGATCAGGCAAAGGCGCGTATTGAGGCCATTGAAAAATACAGTGAGTTAGGCTCGGGTTTTCAAATTGCTTTTGAAGATATGCAGCTTAGAGGGGCAGGAAATCTTTTAGGTCAAGAACAACATGGATATGTCTCCGCTATCGGCTTTGACCTGTATTGCCGATTATTAAAAGAATCAGTTGAAAATTTGAAGAAAACTAAGTATAAAGTAGGAGATGATTATGAAAAAAATTAAAAAAATAGGATTATCTATCTTTCTTTTTACCTCTCTTTTTTTAGGGGTATTGTCTCCACATGGCTTGGCCATGGATGATGGTATCATTGCCGTTGTCAATGATGAAGTCATTACGCTTAAAGATTTGCATGATTACATTCGTCAGACATACATTGGTCTAGTTGCGGAAGGTGTTAGAGGTCCACAATTGAAAGACATTATGCTTGATTTGGAAAAAAATGGCATAAACAAGCTGATTGAAGATAAGATCATATTAACGAAGGCTAATGAAATAGGCATGGAGGTGCGGGATAAATTGATTGATCAGCGTGTTGCACGCGTTAAAAGCCGGTATGCGTCAGAGCAGGATTTTTTGAATTCGCTTATTGAGCATGGGGCCACGGTAACAGATCTACGTAATAAAATTTTAGAGCAATTAAAAATAAAATATGTCATTGATCATGAAGTTAAGGCTAAAATTTTTGTTAACCCTCAAGAAGTTACGGATTTTTATGAACAAAATAAAAAAGATTTTTTGAGAAAAGAACGTGTGAATGTAGATTCTATTTATATTATGACGGATAACGATAAAGCCGGCGCTGAAAAAAAGGCTAAAGAGGCGTTAAGTTTTCTTCAAGAAGGAAAAGACTTTAAAACTATTTCTGAACAGTATTCTGATACTCCGTCAGTTGGAATCGTGGAGAAGGGACAATTTTTACCGGAGATTGAAGATGTGATATTTGCTTTGGAGGAAGGGCAAATATCTTCTTTGGTTGAAGTTGAGTCAGGATATTACATTTTTAAACCCATCGGAAAGATTCCTGCTAGTATTGCCAGCCTCAGAGAAGTGAACGACACTGTTTTTAATCTGCTTTACAAAAATAAGTTCCGCCAGCGTTTCACCAATTGGTTAGATAAATTAAAAAAGCAAGCGTATATTGAAATTAAGCACTAAAAAAACAATAGCCATAACTCTTGGTGATCCTGGTGGTATTGGGCCTGAAGTTGTAGCTAAGGCTCTCGCAAAACCATCGCTCCGCCGTTTGGCACATTTTCAAATTATCGGTGACGAAGCTCCTTATCGGCGTTATTTTTCTTCACAATTTAAGAATTGTTCCTTTGTAGATTGTAAAAGTCTTTCGGTGAAATCTTGGAAAATCGGACGCCCAACACGTGTTGGGGCGCGTGCTTCATTAGATTATCTTAATAAAGCCATTGAGCTTTTGAAAAATAAAACTGTTTCTGCCTTGGTCACTGCGCCTGTTTGTAAAGAATCTATTTGTGTTTTGGATTCGGGTTTTCAAGGGCACACAGAATTTTTAGCGCAGGCTTTTCATACGCCTCATGTGGGTATGATGTTTGTGAGTCAAGGTTTAAGGACTATTCTTGTAACACGTCATATCCCGCTTAACCAAGTCAGTAAGGCTGTGACATCTTCAAAGGTGTATGAAACGATTGCACTGACAGACCACGCCCTTAGGTCTTATTTTGGTATTCAAAAGCCAGTTGTTGCCGTGTGTGGGTTAAATCCACATGCAGGGGAAGGGGGAACTATCGGAAAAGAAGAAATAACGCATATTATTCCAGCCATAAAAAAAGCACATAAAAATAAGATGAGGGTAGAGGGCCCCTTTGCTGCAGATACATTATTTTCTCCGGAAGCAGGTTGTTCGTATGATGCTATTGTGGCTATGTATCATGACCAAGGTCTTATCGGTGTAAAAACACAAGCTTTTACAAAACTTGTCAATTTGACAATTGGATTGCCTTTTGTCCGTACATCTCCGGCTCATGGAACAGCATTTAATATTGCTGGAACAGAAAAAGCTGATTCGTCTTCTATGTGCGAGGCCATTAAATTAGCTGTTGAATTATCCGCTTCATGAAACCTATTACTCCAAAGAAAAGTTTAGGACAAAATTTTCTCGTAAATTCTAGAATACAAGAACGTATTATTGCGGCATGTGATTTGCAAACGGATGAAACTGTATTAGAAATTGGGCCGGGTAAGGGGGCGTTAACACAAAAAATTATTGAACAGGTTAAGCTAGTATTAGCTATTGAAAAAGATAAACGGTGTGTTGATCACCTCTGCGGGCAAATGGAAGGAAAGAGCATCGAAATTGTTCATGCAGATATTCTTGCATATCCTTTTGAAAGTTTACAACCCAAGACAAAAATTATTGGTAATTTACCCTACAATATTGCCACACCTATTATTGAAAAATTTTTAAAGCATCGAAAACGATTTTCTGCATTTTACATGACGGTTCAGCTTGAATACGGACAACGCATGGCCGCTAAACCGAATGCAAAAAAGGCAAAGGTGTATGGCGCATTTAGTTGTTTTGTGCAGTATTATGCAGATGTGAAAATGTTATTTAAAATTAAAAATACGGCTTTTCATCCTGTTCCTAAAGTTGAGTCTTGTTTTCTCAAACTTACTCCTCGAGAGCCGCAATGGAAGGCTGAGAATGAGGAGTTTCTTTTTCGTTTGATTCGAACATGTTTTAGTCAACGTCGAAAAACAATTTTGAACTCTTTGTCGAGTATTGTAGATAAGAAAACGATGAAGCCTGTGTTGGGTAAATTACAAATTCATCCGACATTAAGAGCCGAAAATTTAAGTCTGGAAAAATTTGTACATCTCGCGAATGCTCTTGTTTAATTAAGAGCTTGGCCTAAAAGTTATTCTGCCAATCTCCAAAGCGGGTTTAATTCCCCGAGGCTTGCCTCGTTTGTAAAGGCGTAGTTCAATACCTCGAGGGCTTGCTTCGAGGTAGTTTATTCCTTCCACCCATCAAATAGGTGTTTAAGAAATTTTTCTTTATGTAGGTTGAAGGCATGTTGTAAAATTAATTCTTGGGTTTCCTCCCCGGTGTTGTAGAAAGAAACGCCAATTTGGTTTTCTTTGCCTTCTTTTTTGGCCCAGAGAATATTTCCATTAAGATTAACGGTTGTTTTTGGTGATAGGTAAACGGTTAATTTAATTTTTTGGTTGGGGGCAAACTTAGTATCTGAAGTAATACAAGCCCCAGCACAACTTAGGTCTTGGGTATAACCTTCGTACGTTTCTTTGGTTTTGTCTAATTGATAGGAGACAGCATTTTTAACTTCCCATCGTGGAAAATACCTTTGATCAGAATCAGTTGCGGCATTTTCATCTGTTTTATGTGAAGACATATATTCCCCCCTTTCTGGAAAAGGTTTGATGATTGTATGAATAGTTAATAAGAAATAAAAAAAAGCCACAAAACTTTTATAACGTTCCGTGGCTATTTTTAAAATAGCATATTAAATTATTGAATGCAAGGTCTATTTAATAAATTTTCTTGTGTAAATGAAATTTAAAGAATCTTGACATGTCCTGACGAGGATGATAAAAAAGTCTTATTATGGAGAAAAGAATTTATTATCATGATACCGATGCTGGCGGGGTGGTTTATTACGGGAATTATTTAAAATTTCTAGAAGAATCCCGCACAGAATTTCTTGAACAAAAAGGTTTAGATATTACTGCATTAGCCCAAGCAGGTTTTCATTATGCTGTTCGGAAATGTTCCATTGTTTACAAGAGTCCGGCAAGGTATGGTGATGTTATTATTTGTGAGGCACAGTTAAAAAAAATAACAGCAGCACAGTTTATCTTTGATCAGAAAGTTTATGAAAAAAATAGTAAACGTCTCCTCGTTGAGGCGGAAGTAACCCTCGTTAGTTTGTCTCGGGAATTTAAACCCATACCTATTCCTGCGGAAATAAAATTGAAACTACATAAATAAAGGCAGAAAACTCTATGACTAATACGCAATCCAAGAAATTCTATTTTTTTATTTTTTTATTTTTCTTTTTGTCTGGAGCTACAGGACTTGTATATCAGGTCATCTGGGCCAAATATTTATCTAACATTTTTGGAAGTACAGCGTATGCCCATACAATTGTGTTAGCCGTGTTTATGGGAGGATTGGCGTATGGAAATTATTTGCTTGGTAGAATTGCAGATCGTTTTAAAGGGAATTTATTGTATTTGTATGGGGTGATTGAATTGATTATTGGCATTTATTGTATGTTTTATCCTAATATTGCAAATTTACTGGAGACCGTCTATCAGAATATTGCTTGGCATTTTCATCTTTCATCAACCAGCAAAAGTCTATTGGCGTTACAATTCTTTTTTAATAGTGTGAATATTTTTATTCCAACTATGTTGATGGGAGGGACCCTCCCGATTATGGCGAAATTTATTACACACAAGAAGACGGAAATTCTCAATAAAATTTCTATCCTTTATTTTATTAATAGTGTAGGTGCTGTTTTTGGGAGCCTTCTTTGCGGTTTTTTTCTCATTCGACTATGGGGGTTAGATACAAGTATTTCCGTTGCTGCGAGTATTAATGTTTTAATAGGGTTTTTGAGTATCGGTATTTCTAAGAGGGGCGGGAGGGTTTTAGGCGCATCGGATGTAACCGAACAAACTTCATCCGAAAGAGATGTAGCATTGGAAGAATATAAACCGTCTTTTCGAAAAATTATTATTTTTGCGATTGGGATGAGTGGTTTTGTATCCATGCTTTACGAGGTTATGTGGATCAGGACATTGACACAGCTTTTCGGTTCGTCAGTCTATTCCTTTTCTCTTGTTGTGGCCGCTTTTATTGCTGGAATAAGTTTGGGTAGCTGGTGGTTAGCTAAAAATGCAATAAAAATAAAAGAAAAATATTATTTCTTTGGGGTCGTGCAAGCTTTAATTGCCATCACAATGTGTTTTTGTGTGTTGAGCATTAATCATTTTACTGAATGGGTTTGGTTTTTGTACCAGACTTTTAATACAAGAGAGTTTGTTTATCCCATATTTCTCTTTGCAAAGTTTTTTCTCGTATTTTTGATATTATTGTTGCCGACATTTTTTATTGGGATCACATTGCCTTTGGCAGGGTCCATATGTGCGAAAAGTCTAAAAATTCTAGGACGGGACGTAGGTAATGTGTTTTCGATCAATACTTTGGGGGCTCTATTTGGCACCGCCATAGCCGGGCTTATTTTATTGCCCAATATTGGCATTCTTAATAGTTTTTATATCGGGATATTGATTAATTTAATTTTGGCGCTAATCCTTTTTCTGAGTTTGCGGCAAAAGAAATCGTTGCGAAATGCTTTGGGTGTTTTCGTTGTTTTCATCAGCCTATTAATATTTCAGCCGTTAAGTTTAGATAATAACTTGATGTTGACAAGCCTTTTTCGTTACAAAGCAAACGGGCAAATTAACTTTTCAGAATATTTTAATTTGATAACGAATAAAAGGAAAATTCTTTATTATAAAGAAGGGCTAAATGGCAACGTTGCTGTTACAAAGATGGGAGATCAGAAGACTTTGTTTATTAATGGCAAACCAGATGCTTCATCAACTGGGGATATGCCAACACAATTATTGTCAGGACATCTTCCCGCATTATTGCATAAAAATCCGCGTAAGGTTCTTGTCATTGGTTTTGGAAGTGGTGTAACGGTTGGCGCATTGACGCGGCATTCTTCTATTGAACAAATTGATGTTTTAGAAATTTCTCCTGCAGTGATCGGAGCTGGAAAATTTTTTAAAGAGGTTAATAATGATTGTCTGAATAATAAAAAAGTTAATGTTATTATTGATGACGCAAAGAATTTTCTTTCCATAAATAAAGAAAAATATGATCTTATAATTAGTGAACCAACAAATCCTTGGACCGCAGGGACGGCTTCTTTACTGACGGTTGAATCATTTAAACGCATTAAAAAATCTTTAAAGGAAGGTGGAATTATTCTGCAATGGTTTCATACCTATGAAATGAGTAATGATTTATTTCGAAGCATTGGAGCGAGTTTTACACATGTTTTTCCAAAAGTAAGTGTTTGGCAGCCGGCTAATGGGGATTGTTTTTTCATCGGAAGCATGGAAGGAATCGACGGGAACCCTTTTAGGATGCAAACAGCTATTCAACAAAATGATGAGGTTAAGCAAAGTTTAAGACAAATCCATGCAGACAATATTTACAGCATCTTAAGTACACAGGTTTTATCTGCTCAAAAAACATATGAATTGTTTTACCGGAAGGCATTATTAAATGAAGACCGTTACCCGATTATCGAATTTAATGCGCCTCGAGCTTTTTTTCTTCGTAAGAGAGTGACTCTTTTGCAGGAAGCAGATGAACGTATTCATTTTGACAAGGCTAACAGTCTTATTTTGTCGCAGTTTCTTTCCCAAAAAGAATTAAATAATCAAGACATTATGGATGTGTATCATTTTATGAAGACATCGAGGGTTTCACTTGTGAACCCTTTTCTTGAACATTATTTAGATACATTACTTTCAATGTCAGAAGATAAAATTTCAGAAAAATTATTTCTTGAAATAAAGAAAAATGAACAACAAAGTCGTATTCAAATGTTAGAAAGGCTTAAAGAATTAAAAACGGAAAACCCCAATTCGTATGCAACTTTTCAGGCTTACCGTAAGGGATTGCAACATGAATATTTAGTGCGCCGTTCAATTTTTTTCAAGAATGAGGAGATGTATCAAGAAATTGAACAATTAATTCTTGAGGGGGTAAATACATATCATGAGCATAAATATGAGTTGATCCTTCAGCTAGCAGATTTTTTTGCAGATCAGCATGAATATGAAAAATCGTTAGAAAAATATTTTGAAATTATCGTTTCAGGGGCACAAAATAATACAACAGAAAATAAAGGAGTTGTGAAGGCTGCTTTATTGAGGGTGAAGGATATGAGTTTAAAATACAATGATGTCGGAAGTCTTGTTAAAGTACGTGAATTAGCCGTAAAAATTTTTCCTGATGACGAGCGATTACTTCGGGACATTAGAAAAAATAATTAATCAAGAATCAACATATTCAACATATTAAGCTTGAGTGTGCACCATAATAATGGTATCATAGCGCAAATTTTTTGAAATAGAATATTAAGGAAAAAAGGCATGATTAGCGACAAGGATGTTAAGTACATTGCAGGGTTAGCCAGAATTCATTTGGAAGATGATCAAGTAACGCATTTGACAAAGGATTTGGAAGGTATTCTGCATTACATTGAAAAACTGAATAAATTAGATGTGACCCAAGTTGATCCGACCAGTCATGTATTACCTCTTAAGAATGTTTACCGTGAAGATGAAGTGAAACCTTCCTTATCTCAAGAAGAGGTTTTAAAATTTTCTGTGGAACAACGAGATGGATCTTTTAAAGTACCCAAGGTTATTGAATGAAGCTTAACGCATTAACAGCCCACGAAATTTTAGATCTTATCAAGGATAAACAAACGACTCCGCAAGCTGTTTTGGATGAAGTCCAGCAACATATTAAACAGTCTGACAAAGATGTTCATGCGTATGTGCGGCTTGCCAAAAATTCTAATATTTCTGACGTCTCCGTAGATCAGAATGCTATTCCAATTCCCATTGGTATTAAAGATAATATTTGTATTAAGGGCGAAGAAACGACATGTTGTTCAAAACTTTTGACAGGGTTTAAACCCCCTTACAATGCCACGGTGATTGAAAAGTTAAAGGCTTCGGGGGCGATGTTTGTCGGACATACAAACATGGATGAATTTGCTTTTGGTTCTTCGACGGAAAATTCTTTTTACGGTGTGACGCATAATCCATGGAATTTGGAATGTGTCCCTGGTGGTTCCAGTGGTGGGTCGGCTGCTGCTGTTGCGGCGAATGAAGCTATTTGGGCGATTGGATCAGATACTGGAGGATCGATTCGTCAACCGGCCTCTTTTTGTGGTGTTGTTGGATTAAAACCAACGTATGGTCGTGTATCGCGTTACGGCCTTATTGCCTTTGCTTCAAGTTTAGATCAAATCGGTCCGCTCACTAAGGATGTGACGGATTCCGCTTTGTTATTAAATATTCTTGCCGGTCATGATTCTAAGGATTCTACATCGGTTGATCAACCTGTGCCGGATTACACAAAGGCACTGACAAAGGATGTTAAAAATCTTAAAATCGGGGTGCCTAAAGAATATTTTGTTGAGGGAATGGATGCAGAAGTCAAAGCCTCTGTGATGCAATCCATTGAAGTCCTTAAACAATGTGGCGCTCAATTTGTAGATGTTTCTTTGCCGCATACAGAATATGCGGTAGCGACGTATTACATTATTGCTACGGCTGAGGCCAGTTCTAATTTAGCGCGCTTTGATAGTGTGCAATATGGTTTGCGCCAGAATCCGGCCCAAAAACGCAAGACGACTCTTGTGGATATGTATGAAGAGTCGCGCAGTGTTGGATTTGGCGAAGAAGCTAAACGGCGAATTATGTTAGGAACCTATTCACTTTCTTCAGGATATTACGATGCGTATTATTTAAAAGGGCTTAAAGTCAGGACATTGATCAAGAATGATTTTGATAAAGCGTTTGAAAGCGTAGATGCGATTATTACGCCGACCTCACCGACAACAGCTTTTAAGATAGGGGCCCGTGCAAAAAATCCTTTAGATATGTATCTTTCAGATATCTACACCATTTCGGCTAATTTGAGTGGCATTCCAGGCATATCTATTCCTTGCGGATTTTCTAAAGAAGGCTTACCAATTGGGTTGCAGATTTTAGCCAAACCTTTTGATGAAGAAATGTTGTTCCGTATTGCATACACGTTTGAGCAGAACACGGAGTGGCATAAAAAGAAAGTTGGGTTTTAATTACGGGCATGATAAATCATGCCCGTACGGGGGGGTGTCATTTGTAGGGGCATGATTCATCATGCCCTTTAACGCCATTTAATTTTATGAAATACGAAACAGTCATCGGTCTTGAAGTTCATTTGCAGTTGAGTACAAATACAAAGATTTTTTGTGGTTGTGCAAATAAGTTTGGTGAAGCGCCCAATACATTGACGTGTCCAGTTTGTTTGGGGCTTCCGGGAAGTCTTCCCGTCGTTAATAAAAAAGTTCTAGAGTACGGTATCAAGATAGGTTCTGCTTTAAATTGTAAAATTAATTCTTTTGTAAAATTTGATCGTAAGAATTATTTTTATCCGGATTGTCCTAAAGATTACCAAATTTCTCAATTTGATTTTCCTATTGCCTATGATGGCTTTGTTACTATTCCAATGGATGACAATGGAGAGAAAAAAATAACTATTCATCGTGCGCATTTAGAAGAAGATGCTGGAAAGCTTATTCATGATGCGCAAGCCAATTGTAGCTTAGTGGATTACAATCGAACGGGAACGCCTTTGGTGGAAATTGTTTCAGATCCAGATCTCCGGTCGCCTCAAGAGGCTTACGATTATTTGCAGGTTTTAAAATTAACACTGCAATATTTAAATGTCTCTGATTGTGATATGGAAAAAGGGAGTCTGCGATGTGATGCTAATATTTCTATCCGCGAACAAGGCGATACCAAATTAGGAACTAAAACAGAATTAAAAAATATGAATTCTTTTAAGGCGGTTAAAGTAGCCTTGGAATACGAAGAAAATCGCCAGCGGCAAGTTGTCGAAGCTGGTGATCGTGTTGTTCAGGAAACACGGTTATGGGACGATGCTAAAAATATGACATTGGTCATGCGTAGCAAAGAAGAAGCCCATGATTACCGTTATTTTCCAGAGCCGGACTTAGTGCCGTTTATTCAAGATGAAAAAATTATTGAAGAAATTCGCCAATCCATTCCTGAACTTCCTGCGCAAAAATTAGAACGGGTTATTAAGGAATACCAAATTTCAGAATATGATGCAAAGATCATTATTCAGGATGCGTGTTTGGCTGGTTTTTTTGAAAATTGCACCAAGTATTACAAGGATACAAAGAAAATCTGTAATTGGATGAATGGAGCATTGCTTCAGGAAATCAATAGCCGCAAAACCACCATTACAGACATAACATTAAAACCTGAAGACTTTTCGCTTTTGATTAAAAAAGTTGAGGAGGGGCTTATTAGTAATTTAGCCGGCAAAGATGTTTTGAAATTTATGCTGGACACCGGAAAATCTGCCGATGTTCTTATTGAAGAAAAAGGATTAGCTCAAGTCTCTGACGACGGAGCTTTAAAAGAAATTATTCAGCAGGTTATTAGTGAAAACGAAAAAGTCGTTCAACAAATCAAAGAGGGAAAAGATAGCGCTGCTGGCTTTTTAGTCGGTCAAGCCATGAAAAAATCCAAAGGCAAAGCAAATCCCAAAAAAGTGGGTGAATTGATACGACAAATTTTAAAGGGGGATTCTTAATGACTAAGAAATTTTTTACAGGTATTGCAACCGTCATTGTTCTTTTTTCTTTAACAACGCTGGCTGTATCTCAAATTGATCGCAAGACAAAAGATGATCTGTATTCTCAAATAGAGCTTTTTAGTTACACGCTTACAACGATTCAATCTGATTATGTGGAGGAGCTATCTCCGAAAGATCTTATTTATGGATCTTTAAAAGGAATGTTGGCCACGTTAGATCCGCATAGCCAGTTTCTTGATCCAGACGAATACAAAGAGTTAAAAACAGAGACACGCGGTAAGTTTGGAGGGTTAGGGATTGAAATTTCTATTCGTGACGGACTGCTTACGGTTATTACCCCTATTGAAGATACGCCAGCTTGGCGCGCAGGGATGCAATCCATGGATCGTATTGTTAAAATTGAGGGCGAGCTGACAAAAGATATTACCTTAGGCGACGCTGTTAAAAAAATGCGTGGTAAGCCGGGCACAGAAATAACCATCACTGTTTTGCGAGAGTCGGAGGGGGAAATCTTAGATATCACAATTACCCGTGAGGTCATTCATATTCAAGATGTTAAGCATACACAAATTCTGAAAGACAATGTGGGATACGTTCGTTTAGCTGAGTTTCGTGAAGATTCAGCTAAAGAATTTCGCAAGGCTTTAGATGAATTAGATGATCTTGGAGCCGATAGTCTTATTTTGGATTTGCGGAATAATCCTGGGGGACTTCTAAATGTCGCTATTCGTATTACAGAGGAATTTCTTGGAGAGGGAAAGACAATTGTTTCAACCAGGGGTCGTCATCAAACACAAAATACAGTGACGCTATCCAAAAATCGGAATCATCTTATTGATTGGCCGATGGTTGTTTTGATCAATGAAGGCAGCGCTTCGGGAAGTGAAATTTTAGCTGGGGCTTTAAAAGATAACCATCGTGCGATTACGTTGGGATCAAAGTCTTTTGGAAAAGGATCGGTGCAGTCTGTGATTCCTTTGCCGGATGGGTCCGGCTTGAGGCTTACAACCAGTAAATATTTTACACCGTCCGGAGAGTCTATTCATGGCAAAGGGATTGAGCCGGATATTGTTGTGGAAAGAATTATTCCTAAAAAAGACGAAAAAGATGAAAAAGAGAAAAAGATCGATGAAATTTTTGAAGATCTTGAATCGCGTGAGAAAAAAGAAAAGAAAAAGAAAGAAAATGGGGAAGATGATATTACAAAAAAGACAAGAGAAGTTCACGAGCGATTGTTAAGTGACAATCAAGTCCAAAGCGCGATTAGTGTTTTAAAAGGAATCAAGGTGTTTGAACGGTTTGAAAATATTGAGTTAGGATTGGATGAAGATGAGGGGTAATAGGCAAAGTGACGATCGATGGTGATCCTTGGCATAGAAACATCTTGTGATGAAACAGCAGCGGCCGTTGTCAAAGATGGAAAAGAAGTTTTCTCCAATGTAGTCATGTCCAGCCTGAAAGAACATAAGAAATTTGGCGGGATTATTCCAGAGTTGGCGTCTCGGAGGCAGCTTGAATGGATTCAGACGGTTGTTAAACGGGCCCTAAAAGTAGCAGACCTTACATTAGACGATATTGATGCTGTTGCCGTGACATCACGGCCGGGGCTGATCGGATCTCTTTTAGTGGGTATTTCATTCAGTAGAGCTTTAAGTTTTTCTTTGAACAAACCGCTCATTAACGTCGATCACATCAAAGCCCATTTGTATGCAAATTTTTTAAGGCAATCATCTGCGGAAGAGTACCCACAATTACCGGTTGTGGGGTTGGTTGTTTCTGGCGGGCATACATCTTTGTACCATATCAAGAATTTTGATCAATTTAAACTTTTAGGGCAGACACGCGATGATGCGGTGGGAGAATCTTTTGACAAAGTCGCACGGATTTTAGACTTGGGGTATCCTGGTGGACCGGCCATTGACCGTTTGGCGAAAGGTGTTCAACCTACCGGGCAGATACGGTTTAAATGTGCTGATTTACCCAAGACGTATGATTTTAGTTTTAGCGGCATAAAGACGGCCGTTCTTTATTACGCTCGTGATCACAAAACACAGAAGGATTTTGATGTGGCTGCCGTTGTCCAAGCATTTCAACAAATTGTTGTTTCTGTTTTGGTTAAGAAGAGTATTTATGCATGTCAAGAATTAAAGACCAAATCACTTGTCGTTGGTGGCGGTGTTGCGGCCAATTCGCTTCTTCGCAAACAACTCATGCACGAAGCAAAGTTGCAGGGCATAAAGGTATTTTTTCCATCAATGTCTTTATGTATGGATAATGCTGCGATGATTGCGGGATTAGGGTATTGGAGTAGGGAAAAGCAAGAAGCAAAGTTGTAAGAAGCAAGAGGCAAAGAGGTAAAAAAATAAATTTGATTTTTTGGTTTTTCTCTGCATCTTATTTCTTTGCTACTCTGTTTCTTTAAAGCGAGGAGGAGATATGTTTACAGGCACTACAGAAATATTTATTAAAATTATTTTGGCTATTGTATTAAGTGGCCTTATTGGTTTGGAACGGGAGCTTCGTCAGAAGGGGGCAGGATTACGGACGCATATCCTTGTAGGTGTCGGTTCAACCCTTATTGTTTTGACGTCATTACATCTGTTTGATATGTACAAGGACGTAACCATTGTCGATCCTACGCGCATGATTACAGGAATTGTTACTGGGATTGGTTTTTTGTGTGCAGGGACCATTATTCGTTCTGGAGATCAGGTGAAAGGATTAACGACTGCAGCAACACTTTGGATCGTTTCCGGTGTTGGAATAGCTGTTGGGGCAGGGCATTACAGTGCTGCCACCGTTGTTTCCAGCATTGTTTGTCTTGTTTTAATTATTGTTAGGAGTCTTGAAATAAAAATTGCTAAGAAAGTTAGACATCGTCATTGAGCAGGAGGGTAAACTATGGGATTAAGACATCGAAAACAGTCACGTGAAACTGAAGAAGATAAGACGATTGAAATTAGTGCTCAGATGCAGGGGTCACTGGTATTTAAAGATCCGATTGATTTGAAGATAAATGGCAATTTTGATGGGAGCCTGGAAGCCAGAGGGACGGTTACGATTGGAGAAACATCTAGCGTTGAGGCTGATGTCAGTGCAGACAATATTGTCATTGCGGGAAAGATTACAGGCAATATTAAGGCGAGCAAAATGTTGGTGCTTATGCCAACAGCTGTCTTAAAAGGAGACATTTCGACACCCAAGTTGAATATTGTTGAAGGCGCCATTTTTCATGGCAATTGTCAAATGGTGGATGATTTATTAGGGATTGATGAAGTGTCGAGATATCTTGAAATTGACATTAATGAAATTGAAGAGCTCGCAAAATCTGGTCGTATCCCTGGGTTAAAAAAGGGAGAAGATTGGAAATTTGAACGCAATCAAATCGACAATTGGGCTTCTTCGGGAAAATTGAAATAATAGAATAAAAGAAGCAAAGGTGTAAAGAGGCAAGATGCAGAGACAAAAAAGTCAGTAGAGATTTTAAATCTTTGCTTCTTGTTTCTTATTCCTCTGCTTCTCTAAAAAAAATGACGGCATCCCAATTCATATCCGTAAGAGAAACAGCCCAAATACTTTCTGTATCTGAGAAGAAAGTGATGGAAATTATTGCCGACCGAAAGTTGCAAGCCTACCGCATTGCCAATAAATTTTTACGTCTCAAAAAAGCCGATGTATTGTTTTTGCGTAATTCCGGCAACATCGCCACCGAAACCATGGCTCACGCATACACCTCCTCCGAAAAAATAAAAGACTTTTTCTATTTTAACGACTTTTACCTACTCTCCGCCGTCTTCGCCAGCGGCTTGCTGTACGTCATATTTTTTACATAAAATATTTGGAAATCCCACCAAGTGGCCGTTCTAGGCTGAATATGTTACACTTTTCTTAAATCTTTTAATATTACTAATAGTCTAATTTTTATGAAAAAAATGTGTAAAATAATCATTTTTCGTGTTTTTGTGTGGTTAATCTTTTTTATCTTTATGGTTCAAGGGATAGGGCCTTTGCCATTGTCCCATGCTCAGACATCTATGCCTATCGAAGGTTCTGGTGTGCAAGGTTTACGTTTGGGGTTAACACCAATGTTTACACCTGTTTTGCTTAAAGGGATTAAAATTTTCCCGAGTAATCCATTTCAGTTTGAGTTTATGGTGGGTGCGGGCAATACGGTTGTGCAGGGTGATTTACTCAAAAAAGAATCATCCCGGCTTGTTAAATACTTTTTAACATCCCTTACAGTCCCGGATGCAGATTTGTGGGTTAATCTTTCTCCAGACGAACCAGATCGGATTATTCCCGAGCAATTTGGTCAAACCGAAATGGGACGTGACCTGTTGGCACAGGACTACAGGCTGAAACAAATCACAGCATCATTGATGTATCCGGAAGATGAGTTAGGGGAAGAATTTTGGGATCAGGTGTATGAGCAGGTGTATCAAGAATATGGAACAATGAATATTCCGATTGATATGCTTAACAAAGTTTGGATTGTGCCGGAGAAAGCCGTTGTCTACGAGAATGTAGAAATGAACACGGCATTTGTGCTGGAATCACGGTTGCGTGTTATGCTGGAAGAAGATTATGTAGGGGAGGGGCTTGCCCCCTCCCGTATTACGGGCAGACGCAAGGCCCGCCCCTACAGTAATTCTAATAAGATTTCCACCGCAGTCATCCGTAAAATTATTATTCCCGCCATTGAACGCGAAGTTAATCATGGACAGGGATTTTCTAAATTACGCCAAATTTACCATTCCTTGATTCTTGCCACATGGTTTAAGCGCAATCTTAAGAAGTCTATTTTGAGTCAGATCTATGTGGGTCAAAATAAAATTACAGGTGTAGATATCCATGACAAACAAGCGAAAGATAAACTTTACCATCAATATTTAAAGGCCTTTCAGAAGGGGGCATACAACTACATCAAAGAAGATTACGACCCGGTTACTCAGCAAATCGTACCCAGGAAGTATTTTTCAGGAGGGATTGAGTTGGCGATGCTTTCTTCAGGAAAAAAAGTTTTTGAGGCATTAGATGCGGCCATGCAGGTTACGAAAGAAATTTCGGATCAGTTGTTAAAAGAAATAACAGGGAAAACAGCAAGTTTTAAAGTACCTGTAAAGATTCTTCCAGAATCGGGGAAGGACACAAAAGGGACAAATTTAGGAATTTTTACAGCAAAAAAACAAAAGAAATTTAGAAATATTATTAATCCTAAAAAAGTAAAAACAGCGGAAGATTTAGTCCGCATTATTGAGCAAATAAAAAAGGATAATATCCCAAAGGAAAGAAATTATTCCAAATACAGCCGCGTTTTAATAACCGGAATATCCATTCTTTCGCATGAATTGTACCAGCCATACCTTAATGATTTAGCCCGTATTAAGCTGAATGAGCTTAATACATTGGAAATTGACATCCAGGAATCTGACTTTAATTGGACAAAAGATATGCTGCATAGATTGCAAGTTTTAGCCAATTTTATCCCAACCATCGAAAATCCTAATGAGGACTTATTTATTGATGTTTTTGCAGGTTTTACGGATGAACAGATAAAGATACTAGCAAATTCAGGGGATTTTCTGGATTTACAATTAAGTAAAAATTGTGTGCATCAATGTCTGTTTTGTAATGTTTCAAAGAATACGATACAAGGGGCCCCACGGCATATGCCATTTTCTCTTGCCATCAAAATAGCAAAGCGGATTCGTCGAGAAGGGCAATCTAATGTAAGTTTATATCGGAAGAGCGACCCTTTGCATTATCATGACAAGGTCATTAATGCCACGTATGGTGATGTTGCTAGGCACTTAATTCCACTAGGGTATTATCTTTCTACAATAACGCATGGGGATACAGGTGTTTTAGGGGAAGAGAATATGCGAGAAATTGTAAAAAGGTTTCCTCCATCCTTGTGGGGGCTCGAATTTAGTTTAAATGCTTATTATGCGAATGTAAAAAGGTATGCAATCAAAAAGGTGAATGGTGAAATAGATGCTGCGGAGGATGATGAAGTTAGGCAAAAACTTGTAAAGCCATATGTGGATAATTTTGCTTCATTATTAGTAGAGCTTATTCCACAGGTTGAAGTAGACATAAGAGATCTTTTTTATGGTAAAAAAGTCGAGAAAATTTTGGAAGGGGCTGGTTTGCAGTTTGCGCTATCTGTTGTCAAAGAAATGCAATCTGTGCAAAATAAAATTTGGGAAGATGTCGGTAAAATTGTTTTTGAAAAAACAGGAAAATATATTCCTGTAAAGCATGATTTTGAATTTACAAGTGGCATTCGTTTTACTTATGATATGGTTTGGGAAAGTGATGCTGTATCATTTTTAAAAGAGTTAGGTGTTAAGGAAGATATTATTAGAGGCATTAATAAAAGTACACAAAGAGGGTTAGATGATCGTACTGAAGGCGAAAATTTTGTTTTACAGATTAATACAAATGGTTCTTTGTCATTACGAGTTGCAGAGGCTGAGGATCTTCGATTTAGAACCTTTGAAGAAATGTTTACGAGCGCTGATGCGGAAGGATTTCGCTCTTTTTTAGAGGTTATTAAAATTGTTCTTAAAACAAATTCTTTTAAATTTGATAAACAAATGGATGCAAAAGTATTAAGAAAAGATGTTAGTAAGGGGGTGCTTAAAAAATTATTTAAGAATGCTCTTAATTCCTCGGAAGATATTGAGAAATTCTTAATTAATAGAAGTTATTTGGTGAAAGGTTCAACACTTCAAACATTCCACTATTTTGAAGTATTATTTGGTTTTTTTTATTCTAAAGAAGACATGTTGGCTGATTTGAAAAATAAGAAGTTTGAAGATATGTTTGAGAAATTAAAAAAAGTGCCTTTTCCTATTGGGGTAGACTTTTTTGTTAAGTTTAAACAAAAACAGTTTTTAGATAGGTATTCTTACCGAATTATTAAGGATCAGCATCCAAGATATCCGAGAAATATTAATCAATCAGTTCGTCATTTCAATTTGTCAAAAAATGTATTTTCCTCATTAAGAGAAAATAATCCTCTTGAAATTGAATATGAAAAGTTAGAACGCCCGTCATTTATTGATGAAAGCAACCAAACTGCTTTTTATGATTCGGCACTTCTTGCAGACGGGCTTAATGAGAAATTTGGCGGGATTGATTTGACTGCGGATAGTTTGCCTTTGCAGGCACGTGGAGAGGGAATTGAGTTTAAGTTTCCTTCTAACAGTAATATTCCTTGTTTCGATGATGACAACGACGGTACCTGTGACCGTATTGATGTAGAAGGGCTTGCTACTATGTCCATCACGGGATTTCGGCCGGAGTTTTTTGAAATTGTGCCGGTGAATAGTGTGTCGGGATGGTTGGGCATTTCAGTGCAACGACCAACCATCCCAGATCTGTCTTTATGATTTCTTTTCTAATACTTTTGTCAATTCCCCGCTATTGTGCAGTTCTATGAGGATGTCACAACCGCCGACAAATTCGCCGTTGGCGTAGAGTTGGGGGATGGTAGGCCAGTCGGAGTATTCTTTAATACCTTCACGAATGTCTTGGTCATCAAAGATGTTGAATGTTTCAAATTTAACTTTGTATTGGTCAAGGATATCCACCGCCGTTGCCGAAAATCCACATTGAGGAAAGTCGGGTGTGCCTTTCATGTAGAGAAAGATGGCATTGGATTTGATTTGGTCTTCTATTTTTTGTTTAAGTTCATCGGTCATTGTGTCTCCTTTTTTAAAAGAAGCAAAGATGTAAAGAGGTAAGAGGTAGAGAAAAAATCATGTTGATGAAGCTTTTCTCTGCTTCTTGCGCCTTTGCTTCTTGTTTCTTAACACTAGAATCCATATTGTGTTTTTACTTCATTCCATTTATTGGGGGTAAACGTCCTTAACCCTAGGGCATGGACGGATTGTTTGAATTCTTCCTTTAAAGGTTTCATGACCATTTGATGCTGCTTAACAAGAGGCAGGCCTTCAAAGTTGGGGCTGATGACAATGGCTTCAAAATGCTGGCCGTCGTCTTTGGGTTCCATCACATGGGCCGTGGCACCTGTAACGGAGGATTCAATCATTTGTTTGAGGTCTTCTGACATCATAAAATATTCCTTTCGAGTGAACCGTACACAAACCTCATGCAGACCCCCGAGGTTTGTGTCTGGTTACAAAGTCAATAACAGTATCTTCTAAACGGCCGTTGTTCAGCCGGTTGATTTCTTGTAAACAGGTAGGGGAGGTGACATTGACTTCGATGAGATGATCACCGATTACGTCGATGCCTACAAAGTGCAACCCCAGTTTTTGTAAATGCGGTTTGAGAATTTGAATGATTGCCTCATCCCGCTTGGTTATTTCGGCGGGCATGGGTTTGCCGCCGGCAAAAAAATTGTTACGGTGTTCATCTTTTGCGTGCACACGCAATACCGCTCCGAGAGGGTCGCCATTAAGAAGAAGGATGCGTTTATCGCCTTGGCTGGCTTCAGGTAAACATTGTTGCAGGATAATATCCTGAGCGCCATTGTGTGTTAAGGTTTCGATGATGACGCCAATATTTGTGTCGCCTTCACGGATACGAAAGATACCTTGGCCACCGTAGCCATTGATGGGCTTGGTGACGATTTCTTTTTCTTCAGATAAAAAGGCAAGGATGTCTGCTTTATTGCGTGTGATCAGGGTTCGGGGAATGAGCGAAGAAAATTGTGTCACCCAAATTTTCTCATTCGTCGTACGAATACCATTGGGGCTGTTCATGACAAGAATGCGTTCAGGCAATAAATCCAAGAGCCAGGTATTAAATAAATATTGAGCATCAAAAGGTGGATCATTGCGGATGAATACGGCATCAATGCTGTCTTCCGTTAAGGTAGCCATTTCATGTTGAATAAAGGGCTGTTCAGCGACTTGCTGGGGTGTGACTTCCGTGCAAGTAAAATGAAGTTTCCCATTTTTTTGTGTCAGTCCACCATTGTGGCAGGCATACACCTTGTGCCCTTTGCGATGGGCGCCGAGCATTAGAATAAACGATGTGTCTTTCTCCATGATGACGGTATGGAGAGGGTCCATGAGGAATACAAAATTCATTTTACATTTTCTTCCAGGCGAATAATTTCTCGATGCGCGGCAATGGCGGCAATACGGGCTAAAATGCGGTAGACGTCAAAAACATTGACATCATGATGAACTCCGCAGTCACCGTATTTACTGAGATGCGGACACATTTTTTTAAAGACCATGCCTTGG
This sequence comes from Candidatus Omnitrophota bacterium, assembly GCA_029261055.1. Lineage (GTDB taxonomy): Bacteria > Omnitrophota > Gorgyraeia > Zapsychrales > Zapsychraceae > JAJDCA01. The sequence continues at coordinate 200,568 of JAJDCA010000014.1, forward strand.
GCATTCAAATTGTCGCGCTGACCTTTACCGGCATGCGAACGGTAAAATCCACCGACAAGATTATTTTCAATTTGGTAAATGCACGCTTCACTGACTTCTTGTTCGATATTGTAAATGGTGGACACCCCTTCCTGCAGAAGGAATCGGTCAATGATTTGTGCGCTTTTACCTTTGTACATCTTGTTACGATTTTTTCGGTTGAGCGTGAGAATATCTTTGGCATCCTCGATGGGAAGCACGCCCATGCCGTATGTTCCGGAATTTGATTTTAAAACAAGGTAAGGCTTTTCACTAATGTTGTGCTCTTTGTATTTGGCTTTAATATTGTTCAGTAAATCGGTAGCCGTATCAGCTAAAAGGGTGCGGTCATTTTCTTGATTAATGTTAACGTTGTTTACAACAGAGAATAAGCAGGAAAAAATCCAAGGGTCAACGTTAAGAATTTTGGCAAACTCTTCGATGAGATCTTTGGTGTGATCGAAATGATGCGACTTAAGGCGCGAATGCCAACCCGCCTGAATAGAAGGGTAGATCGGCACTTTAGCATTTTTTAAAACATCCGGAATTCCAGTCGTCAAATCATTATTCATGATCATCAAATCAAATTGTTGATGTCCTGCTTCGTAATCCGCTAAGATTTTTTTGAAACAGTGGATTTTAACGGGATGACCTGTGGCGGTCTCCAATTCAATCGCATGAGCCTTTTCACAAAAGCTTGGTTGAACGGTTAGAAAGGTTGCGATTTTGACATTGAATCCAGCACGTTCAATGATTTGCTGTAGGATGCGGACGTTTTCCAAATACCAGGCATTACGTGTGTGCTCTTCGGCAATAATGAGAATATTCTTACATTGCGGCATACGATTAAGGACTGCTTTACGGAGAAATTCGACGGAGTCAGTCAGACCGTGTTCACAGAGATTGTTAAATCCGGCGGGAAAAATATTGGTATCCACGACGGCCATCTTAAATCCAGCATTACGAATGTCCACGGAAGAATAGAGAGGGAGTTCTTTGGCTTCTTCGTACGATTCCAGGAAGCGAAGGATTTCAGCTTGTTTATTTTGGATGCTTTCAATCAGTTGAGGCATCGGGTGCGTTGAATGCAAATGTGATGTTTTATTCATGCCTGTATTATCCATAAAATAAGGGGATTGTCGAGGCTAAAATGTTGGGGCTAACCGTAAACGAACCAGGTACTACTTGGTTTGTTTGTGGTTTACAAGTTTTTGCACGACCATGCTGCCGATGGTGTCGCCTTCGACATTGACGGTGGTGCGGATAGCATCAAGGATGCGGTCGATGGGGAGAAGGATGGCAATCGCTTCAGCCGGGAGGCCGACGGATTGCAGGACCATCACCATCGTTACCATGCCGGCACTTGGAATGCCTGGTGCACCAATGGCGGCAATGATGGCGGTGAAAAAGACAACGAGTTGTTGAACAATATTAAGATCAATACCCATGATGTTGGCCACAAAAAGAGCAGCCACGGCTTCGTAAAGAGCGGTGCCGTCCATGTTAATGGTGGCCCCTAAGGGCAGAACAAATCCAGCCACATCTTTGTCGACTTTTAAATTGTTTTCGACACAACGCATGGTAATCGGCAGTGTCGCAGAACTTGAACTTGTTGAGAACGCTGTTACGAGAGCTTCACGAATTCCGCCTAAGAATTTTAAAGGGCTGAATTGTGTGACGGCAAACAAGATTGTTGGTAGAGTTACAATGCCATGAAATAGTGTAGCCCCAATCACGACGGCCATGAATTTACCTAGAGCAGACAGGAGTGTGACGTCTTGTGTCGCAATTAATTTTATCAAAAGGGCCATGATGCCGATGGGGGCAATACGCATGATCCAGCCGACCATCATCATGATGAGCTCAAAAAATTCATTGAGAATGTTAAGGATATTTTTAGCTTTTTGACCAGCCATGACAAGGGCAATACCTAAAAGTAAGGCAAATAAAACGGTGGGTAAAACTTTTCCTTGAGCCATGGCTGCAAAAGGATTCATAAAGAGATTAGAAAAAAATGTTTGAATGAATTGAGAGAGCGTAACAGAGTCAGCAGAAAATGAGGCCATTGCATCCTGAAATAAAGCAACTTCAAGGCCAACGCCGGGTTTAAATACGTTAACGACAATCAAGCCCAGGAGGACAGAAAGGGCTGTTGTGGAAATAAAATACACAAGGGATAGCTTCCAAACACGATCCATTTGCGCGTGTGCCCGCAGGTTAGCAATACCCACGGTAATAGAGGTAAAGACGAGCGGAATCAAAATCATTTTTAAAAGATCAATGAAAATACCGCCTGCAATTGTGCAGCCGTAAAGCGTGGGGGAGTAGACCGCATGTTCAGCTCCCAAGCGGCTTAAAATTAGCCCACCGAAAATGCCAATTACGGCGCCAGTCAGGATTTGGAAGTTTAAGGAAAGTTTCATTCAGAAATGGCCTCATTATTTAATTTCTTTAATGATTTAAAAATAGAATAGCAGTTTTTCTTAAAAGTACAACCAAAATTCTTACAGTCAGGGGTAATTTGAGTGGGCCTAGTTGTGAAATTGCCCTGCGGGGCAACTTCACAAGTCTGTTAAAATTAAATTTTTTGTGTTAAAGGTGGGGTAGGTTAGGTTTAATTATTCTTTGAATAATGATGTGTCTTTATGTTGCTAAAATCTTGATTTGTACATTTATTCGTCGGTATTTTTAAGATTATTTTCATTAGAATTAATAAGTACGTACGCGCGTACGTACTTTATTGTCGGGAATATGGGGTGGAAAGTTATGAAATTGCCCCGTGGGGCAACTTTACAACTAGGATTTTATTGAGATTTATTGAAACCGTAAACACACCCCGGGGGTCTGTTTACGGTTAGTTTACACTTGACATTAAATTGCATGTAATTAAGATGAAGGCATGTTTTTTACTAAAAATTTAATTGTATTAATTATTTTTAGCATCATTTTTTTAGGGGGATGGGTTGAAGGGGAATGTGCGGATTACACTCTCTCCCTGGAAAAAACAACGCAGCTGGCCCTTCAAAATAATTTTGACATTCAACTCGCGAAATACGATGCTTGGATTGCCCGGACGGACAAAAAAGTAGCGGAGTCTATTTACGACACTATTTTTGAGGCCGAAGTCCAATACCGTGACAATCAGAAAAAACGCACCTCGACAATCATTGGTACGCAGGCCTTGGACAATGATTACAATATTGGACTTTCAAAAAAATTACCTACCGGGACAACACTTGAAGTTGATCTAATGAACAGTCGTAACTTTACAGATTCAGTATTTACTACGTCACCCTTAACGCATGATTCGACCTTAGGGATGACAATTACGCAGGAATTAGGAAAGAATTTTTTTGGCCTTCGTGATCGTTGGGGTATTAAGATTGCGTTGGTGGATATTGAAAATAGTGAGTACACGTCACTTGAGAAAATTGAAGAAGAAATTTCTGATGTACAGAAGGCGTATTGGGATTTAGTGCTTCAGATTGAACGTGTTAAAATTGAACAAGACATGGTGGATCAAGCCAAACGTTTGTACGATTTGCATCAGGAAAAATTGAAGGATGGTCTGGTGGAGATGCCGGATGTTTTGGCGTCGCAAGCAAATTACGAAAAGAGTAAAAATGATTTGATCTTTGCAGAGAATCAAGTGCATGCCAAAGAAAATGTGCTGCGATTGCTTTTAAACATTTCCGATGATCACATCCGTATTCTTCCGACAGACACCTTTGCGCTTCCTGAACTCCAAAGGCCATTAGCGCCTACCCTTAAGAAAGCTTTTGAAAACCGTCGTGATTACAAGCGGGCGGTTAATGATGTGAAGTCGAAGGACATTCAGCTAACCGTTAAAAAAAATAATTTGTGGCCGGAAATTAATTTAACGGCTTCTTTAGAGCGTAACGGCCTCGGAGATCATTTTAAACCGGCGGTTGAAAATATTACGAGGGAAGACAATCCAAATTTATTTGCTGGGCTGACCATTAACATTCCATTAGAAAATCGTGCGGCGCGCGGAGCAAAGAAAGCGGCTGAATTAGAAAAAGCCAAGACTTTGGTGGCTTTAAAATTGCTTGAACGCAAAATTACCCTTGAGGTTGTCGATCAAGTCCGTGACAGTAATGTGTTTGCTGAGCTGGCCGACAACAGCGAACACATCGCCAATCTGCAAGCGCAGAAGTTGGAAGAGGAAGGTAAGCGATTCCGTCAGGGCCGTTCCGACACAGATACCCTCATTCGTTTTCAGAAAGATGTTGTTCAGGCAAGAGCCGAAGCGGCCGCAGCCAAGCACCGTTACCATGCCGCGATGGTGGATTTAGAAACCAGAAGCGGGGTGCTTTTGGGGAAGTATTTTGACTTAAGTGCTAAGTGGTAAGAGGTAATTCTTTTTTACCCCTTTCCCTAAAAATTAGCTGAACACAGTAAGGCTTTAGTGCATGAAACTCGCTCAATTTTCTGTTAGAAATTCTTTACTCATCAATGTCTTGTCGTTGTTTATTCTTGTGGCTGGGTTTTACAGCATGATGAAGATGCGGCGTGAGGCGTTTCCGCAGGTTAATTACGACATTGTTACCATTAATACCATCTATTCTGGAGCCCCTACCGAAGATGTAGAAAAATTAGTCACACTGCCTTTGGAAGAAGAAATTCGCGGCATCAGCGGGATTGACAAGATTAATTCTACATCTGAAGAAGGTATTTCCTCTATTGGAATTATTTTAGACCCTTCTGTAAAAAATAAAATCAAAGTGGTTAATGACATTCAGCGTGCGGTTGATCAAGTGCGTAATTTACCGGAAGGCGCGGAAGATCCTGTGGTCTTTGAGCTGGACACACGCGAGTTGCCGATTTTGGAGATTTCGCTTAGTGGGGATGTTTCTGAGTCTGAACGGCGGCTGTATGCGGAATCATTAGAAGACAAAATTTTGGAGATTGATGGGGTGGCTTCTGTTAACCGTATTGGTTGGCGCGACAAAGAATTTTGGGTGGAGGCAGATCCGGATAAATTAAAACAGAATCATGTTTCGATTCAGGAAATCATGGATGCTCTGCGGACGCGCAACCGGACTATTCCCGGAGGGCAGCTGACGACCCCGACGGCGGAATTTAACATTCGCACCACCGGAGAATTTACGACTTCTGAAGAAATCGAAGATGTCATCATCCGGGCGAATGATGCGGGTAATTGGCTTAAAGTTAAAGATGTCGCTCATGTGAAGGATACTTTTGAGGATGAAACACGGATTGCCAAAGTTCGAGGGGAGCGGGCCACGGCCATGGTGGTTGTCAAACGTGAGTTGGCGGATGCCATCAGTTTAGTGCGCGAGGTGCATCTCACGATTGATGCGTTTAAGCAAAAGCTTCCTGAGGGCATGGATGTGACCATTACCAATGATCTTTCGTATTACATTAAGCGGCGACTGAGTGTATTAAAAAATAATGGTATCATTGGCATCATTCTTGTTTTGTTAATTTTGTTTATCTTTTTAGATCCTATTCCGGCTGTTGCCACAGCGCTTGGGTTGCCGATTGCTTTTTTCCTTACCTTTATTGTCATGTCCATCATGGGGGTGAGTATTAATCTTGTAACCATGCTGGGATTGATTATTGTGCTTGGGATGCTGGTGGACGATGGGATTATTGTGTCGGAAAATGTGTACAGGTATGTGGAAAGTGGCATGTCACCCAGGGAGGCGGCCTTGCGTGGGACGAGTGAGGTCATGATTCCGGTGACGGTAACGATTCTGACGACCTTTGCCGCATTCTCACCGCTTTTGTTTATGACCGACATCATTGGTAAATTTATCCGGTACATTCCGATTGTGGTGATGGTCGCCTTGGCGGCGTCTTTGTTTGAGGCCTTTGTGATTTTACCGGCGCATCTTTCAGATTTTGTAAGGGTTAAGGCTAAGAATGCTTCGGGAAAAGTGAAATCGGAAAAAAAATGGCTGAAAGGGTTGGTTAATTTTTACACGAAGACATTAAATGTTGCGTTGCGGTTTAGGTATTTGGTTTTATTGTGGCTTGTTTTATGTCTGGCTATGGCCATGTGGATCGTAAAAAATAAGATGCAGATTGTCATGTTTGCCGGTGAGGGCATTGAGTATTTTTATGTGCGCGCTGAGTCGCAGAAGGGAACGCCGCTTGAAACATTGAATAAATTGATTGCGCCCGTGGAGGATTTGATTGCTACGTTAGATGATCATGAACTGGATTCTTTTCGGACGTATTTAGGAAGCATTGAGCAGGAGGGCGGGTTTGATCCGAATGTCAAACGGGGTAGTCATTTGGGGCAACTCACGGTGTTTTTGACGCCATTACAGAAGCGCAAACGAACTCCGCAGGAAATCATTGATGCTTTACGGCCGGGATTGGAAAAGATTAAGGGGTTTGAGAAATTGTACTTCTTTTTGCCGAAGGAAGGGCCTCCGACAGGGAATCCTGTTGAGGTAGCGGTTAAGGGGGAAGATTTTGGTGTCTTGCAAAAAATTGCAGACCGTTTTGTGAAATATTTAGAGCCGGTTGAAGGGGTTTCGGATGTGAACACGAGTTACGATTTTGGTAAGAAGCAGCTACGCGTGGTTGTGGATGAAGCCAAGGCGAAGAGATATTTTCTAACCGTCGGCAAGATTGCAGCAGCGGTGCGCAATACGTTTCGGGGTGGCGTGGCGACAACCATTAAACCGACGAAGGCGGAAGAGGAAATTAATGTGTTGGTGCGTTTTCCGAAGGCCTTGCGTGAAGACCTTAAGGCCTTTGACAAAATTCTAATTCCTAATCAGTTCGATAATTTAGTGCCGTTGAGTTCTGTGGCACAGATTGAAGAGAGCGAAGGCGTTTACAAGATTACACATCTGGATGGCAAACGCGTTATTTATGTAACAGCACAGGTTGACAACAAGAAGGCCACTTCGCTTGGGGTGAATTTGCAATTACAAAAAGAATTTCAGGATATCGGCCAGCAATATTTAGGGTACACAGTTAAATACAGTGGTGAATTCGAAGATCAGCAAAAATCGATTAAGAATTTACAGACATCATTTTTATTTGCTTTGGCGGCCATTTTTATTATTTTAGTAGCCATGTTTCGTTCTTTGATTCAGCCGTTTATTGTGATGATGGCGATTCCTTTTGGTGTTGTCGGTGTTATTTTTGCTTTTTATGCGCATGGACGTCCTTTGAGTTTCTTTGCTTTCATGGGGCTGGTAGGGTTGACCGGGATTGTGGTCAATGATTCGATTGTGCTGGTGGATTTTATTAATCGTCTGCGTATCCAGGGTAAGGAGCGTCGGGACTCCCTTATTGAAGCCGGTCAGATTCGTCTGCGTCCAGTCATCATGACCACGGTCACGACTATTGGAGGGTTGGTTTCCGTAGCTTACGGTATTGGTGGTGGCGACCCTTTCCTTAAACCTATGGCTTTGGCTATTGTCTGGGGTCTTTTGTTCGCGACAGGCATCACGCTTATTGCGATCCCCTGCATTTACGCTATCTTGGATGACATTACAACCTTATTTTTTCATCGTTCCATGGTCAAAAAGAATTCTTGGCAGAAGGATTAATTGTATGCCATACTTTAAGTACAGAAATGAGGCGATGCCTCGTTTTGTGATGTACATAATTAAAGGTAAACCATTTGTGAGAATGGGACACAAAGTCATGGATCCTAAACCCGGCAAGGTTTAAGACGGCCAGACTGCCGCAACAATGCGTTAAATTAATGATCCCATTTCGTGAATATGAAATGGGATTTTTTTGTGGGGAAAAGACAATGAAAAAAATAGGAAAGTTGCTATTAACAATAGGATTTATTTTAATGTTACAGCCGACGAATTTGCTTTTAGCCGGATCCAATTCTTTTACGCTGCAAACATATTACCCGGCCCCTTATGGTGCGTATGACCAGCTTATGCTTGTTCCGCGTACAGGTGTGCCATCAGCAGGGTGTGTTACGCATACTTTGGGGATGATGTATGTTAATGATGCCGACAACATCCTTAGGGTCTGTCAGGATGATGGGACAGGAAATCTGAATTGGTTTGCCATGGCGAGTTGGGATTTTAACAGTAGTAATAAGACTCTGACATTAAGTGCTTTTGATACGAAAGTTGGTATTGGAACGGTAAATCCTGAGACGACTTTACAAGTAGGTGAGGCCATAAAATTTAGTAATGTTGACGATCCTACCAAAGATCCGGATATTGAGTTTATGGGTTCTGCTTCGATTGTATCTGAAGGCGATTTACATTTAATAGTTGATGCAAATAATGATTATTCCGGTAATGGCGGGTTAATTATTGGTAAAGATTCTTACACAACAAATGGGACTTTTAAAGAGTTAATGCGTGTGACCGATAATGGGAATGTTGGAGTTGGTGTAGATGATCCTACTGAAAAAATGGAAGTGGATGGGGGCATAAAAGGTAGACGAGTGACTGCTACTGAAGGCGTAGTCGTGGGGAATGTCACGAATCCTGTTGCAGGTGCTATTCGATTTAATGGGAGTGATTTTGAAGGTTACACGGGAACAAGTTGGACATCTTTGACGATGAGTAGTGGTAATTCTACTGAGATTACAGGAAATAACCCTACTTGTCCTACGGGTACTATTGAAATTCAACGTAATTGGATTTCAAAAATATGTAGTAATCAGGATAAAGATCGATTTGGGCGCACGATGATGGATTGTCCTTCTCGATGTTCGGAGGGATCAAGGTCTGGTGAAATTCGCGCAGATTTTAGTTGTACAACAGGAGGTGGGTGGCAAGGTATTAGTAGCATCCCAAGCTGTACTTTTCGTGCTTGTGATCAAGGTGGAGGTCAATGTTCTCGGAGCCCAGTAGAATGCAATGCGGATGAGTGGAACGCTGTGAGGTGTTTATGATTGGTGTGAAACAAGATGGCTGCTTTTATTTTTTTTCAAAGACATACCGGTATCCAGCCACATAAGCTGGGACATAGAGGGACAGCACGCCGAATAATCCAATGAAGGCAATCTTGGGGGACGAATACATCATGGCGATGAACGAGTTCCATTCATAGCCGTGTCCGGTCATATCAAAAAATATTTTTAGAAGAAGGAAATATTTCCAAAATTTTGTGGGAAATACTCGCCAGCGGTAGACATACATTCCTAATAATAGGCAATGCAATAAACTCATGAGGAGCTGTGTAAAATTGACAAAGTAAAAAAAGTAATGGGCTTTACTAAATGAACATAAGATGGAAAAAAAAAGGTAAACGTGGGATTGCGGTGAGAAAAAATCAAACACTCTATTCAAAGTGAAAAATAAAATAAGCAAGAAATAAATTTCAAATGGCCAATTCTTTTTTGAAAGCATGGGGACATTATGTCAAAGATTTTTAAAAAATCACGTATTATTTAGAAGTTATCTCAAAGCCTTTTGAGCCTGGTCATGCTAAAAATGTATTGATCAGGATTAAAACTAGATGCTTATTCATTGGGGATTTCTGGAAAATTTCTAGTTAAAACATTTTGACGAATAATTTAATTGACAAAAAAATAAAATTTGGCATAATGGCCGTTCAAAAATTCAAAAAAGAAAAGAGGAAGTAAACTTATGAATCAGGAAAAACAATCATTAATGGCAGAGTTGTACAACGAAACCTTTCATGATATCAAAGAAGGGGAGATCGTGAAGGGTACGATCGTTAGTTTGAGTGAAAAGGAGGCGGTGGTTGACATCGGGTTTAAATCCGAAGGTTTTGTGGCCATGGAAGAATTTCGCAATATTGATGATTTAGATATTAACAGTGAAATCGATGTTTTGGTTGAGTCAATGGAAGACGACGAAGGTCGGTTGATTCTTTCGCATCTTAAGGCTGAAAAATTACGCGGCTGGATGAAGTTTGGCGACACGATTAAAGAGGGTGATGATGTTGAAGGAAGAGTTGTCAAGCAAGTTAAGGGCGGATTCATTATTGATGTAGAAGGCGTAGAAGCATTTCTTCCAATGTCTTTGTCTGCTTTTCGTGGAGTTGCTCCAAATGAAATTATGACAAGCAAGTACACGTTTCGTGTTGCAAAATTAAATAAAGCACGGCGCAACCTTATCCTTTCCCGTAGGGAAACTTTTCAAAAGGAAAAATTAGTTCTTCGCGAAAAATTGTGGGGCGAACTGAATAAAAGCGAAAAGCGTGAAGGGGTTGTTAAAGGAATCACAAATTTTGGTGCTTTCATTGACTTAGGCGGTATTGATGGTCTTCTCCATATTACGGATATGAGTTGGACTCGTGTGAATCATCCTTCAGAAGTTGTTACTGTTGGGGATAAAATTGAAGTTATTGTTTTGGATTTTGATAAAGAGCAATCTAAGGTCTCTTTGGGGCTTAAGCAGATTGTGGATAATCCATGGACGAATATTTATGAAAAATATCCTTCCGGAACAAAAGTTCAAGGGATCATCGTTAATGTCATGCCGTACGGTGTTTTTGTAGAAATTGAGAGAGGGATTGAAGGTTTGTTACATTCTTCCGAAATCACCTGGCAGAAAAAATTAGTTAACCCTCAAGAGATGTTTAAGGTTAAAGATACCATCGAGGTGCAGATTATTAATGTGGATCAAGATTCAAAGAGAATTTCTTTGAGTATGAAACAATTAGAGTCGAATCCTTGGGCCGATGCTGAAAAAAATTATCCTGTTGGGGCTAAGATTAACGGAAAGATTCGTGGATTCACCGATTACGGTGCATTTGTTGAATTAGATTCAGGTTTAGAAGGAATGGTTCACATTTCGGATATGTCCTGGACTAAGAAAATTAATCATCCTCAGGATGTCCTCAAAAAAGGACAGGAAGTTGATGTAGTGGTTTTAGCTGTTTATCCTGAAGATCGAAAGATTAATTTAGGGCTAAAGCAGATGATTGAAAATCCTTGGCCGAAGTTAGCAGAAAAATACGCTATTGATTTAGTTGCGGAAGCTGAAGTTGTTCTTAATTCCAATTACGGCGTTTTTGTTAAACTGGAAGAAGATGTGGAAGCCTTGGTGTATTCTTCTGAAATAGACAAAACACAAGCCTCTACCTTAAAGTCTGGTGATAAACTTAAAGTTAAGATTATCAAAGTCGATGTAGAACAAATGAAAATCGGCGTTAGTGCCAGACCGTAAGTAAAAGTTTGAAATGGTCAGTGTTCAGTGATTAGTGATCAGAATTATGATTGTAAAGGTAATTTGACCACTGAAAATTGAGCGCTGACTACTTTTTTTATTATGACCCCCAAAGAAACTATTCAAGAAATTTCCCGCGGAACGACTGAGATTATTAGTCTAGATAATCTTGAGAAAAAAATTTGTGCCAGTCAAAAAAAAGGAAAGCCTCTGCGTATCAAAGCAGGGTTTGACCCCACAGCCCCAGATGTTCATTTGGGTCATGTTGTTTTATTGAAAAAATTAAAGCAATTTCAGGATTTAGGCCATGAGGTCATTTTACTCATAGGAGATTTTACGGCGCGTATTGGTGACCCCACAGGGCAAGATCAGCTCCGGGTTGTGCTGAGTCCGGAAGTTATTACAAAAAATGCAAAGACATATCAAGATCAGGTTTTTAAAATATTAGATCCAAAAAAGACTAAGGTTGTATTTAATAGTGCGTGGTTGGATGCGTTGTCTTCGCATGATCTGTTACATTTAACAAAATATTCAACGGTAGCTCAAATGCTGGCAAGGGCAGATTTTAAAAAGCGTTTTGAACAGCAAAGAGAGATTAGCCTTCTTGAATTTATTTATCCTCTTCTTCAAGGGTATGATTCTGTGCATTTAAAGGCCGACGTTGAATTGGGTGGATTAGATCAAAAATTTAATCTTTTGATGGGGCGTCAATTGCAAGAAGTTTTTGATCAGGAGCCGCAAGTTGTCATTATGACCCCGCTTCTTGAAGGGACAGATGGCGTCAAGAAGATGAGTAAGTCTTTAGGTAATTACATTGGGATTACAGAATCACCAAAAGAAATTTTTGGAAAGGTGATGTCGATCAATGATAATTTAATGATGAAATATTTTGAATATTTAACAGGGTTTAATTTGGATGAAATTAAAGCGTTGCATCCTAAAGAAGCAAAATTGCAATTAGCGCAAGAGTTGGTAACGCAGTTTTATGATCAACACATGGCATTAAATGCGCGGAAAGATTTTGAAAAAACTTTTTCTCAAGGGCAATCCCCAGAGGAAATGGACGAATATACATTGGGTAAAAATGAATGCCCCTTAGGTCAGATTTTATTGGAAAAAGGATATGTAAAATCTATGCGAGAATTTCAACGATTATTTTCGCAGGGTTCTATTAGTCATGAAAATAAAAAAATCATCGATGCCCGTTGGGTGCCAGAAAAGGGAGTAGTGAGGATTGGCAAGCGTCGCTTCCTAAGGCTTAAGTGATATTTTAAAGTGTTCAAATAGCTTAACTTGTGATCTAAGTAAAAAATCAAAATAAAACGCTTGACATAATAAAAAAGGCGGTTATACTTCTTATATTTATGCTGCCCCTGTAGCTCAGCCGGTAGAGCACGTCCTTGGTAAGGACGAGGTCACCGGTTCAACTCCGGTCGGGGGCTTAATGAGTTAAGACCAAAATAAACCAATTGAGAATTTAAATAATGCGTGAACCAATACAATTTCAATGCACCGAATGTAAGCAAATTAATTACAGTGCTACTAAAGATAAAAAGAAAGCGCCTGAAAGAATAGAGTTAAAAAAATATTGCAGATTCTGTAGGAAGCACACTCCGCATAAAGAATTAAAGAAGTAGTTTGGAGATCAATTTTCTGAAACATAGTTAGGCCTGTAGCTCTAACTGGCAGAGCAACGGTCTCCAAAACCGTGGGTTGTAGGTTCGAATCCTACCAGGCCTGTAAGATTAAAAAATATGAAAACTATTAAAAAATTTTTTTCAGAAGTTTTTATTGAACTTAAAAAAGTGTCGTGGTTAACCCGGCGTGAATTAATAGATGCAACATGGATAGTTATCATAAGTTCGTTTTTTTTAGGTGGATTTATAGGGATATCAGATTTTGTTCTTTCAAAATTGTTAGGTCTTATAATAAGATAGGGTTCAATTCATGAGTGATATGAAATGGTACATTGTGCATACGCAAACAGGATCCGAAGAGAAGGCTAAGGCTGGTCTCGAAGGACGGATAGCTACAACTGCATTAAAGCAATATATTGGTGAAGTCGTTGTTCCAACCGAACAAGTATCTGAAATTCGTGGAGGAAAAAAGAGAATTACTTCACGTAAATTCTTTCCTGGATACATCATTATTAAAATGGATATGAATAAAGAGAGTTGGTATCTTGTCAAAAGTACACCGGGAATTACTGGATTTATTGGCCCTGGTCGAAAGCCAACGCCCATTTCTGAACAGGAAGTAGAAGATATTGTAAGGCGGACAGAAGATACAGAGACAAAGCCAACCCCGAAAAAAACATTTGAAATTACTGAATCTATTAGGATCGCACAAGGTCCTTTCGCTAATTTTAATGGAACTGTTATGGAGATTTATCCGGATAGAGGTAAATTAAAGGTCAGCGTTTCTATTTTTGGTCGATCAACACTCGTCGAATTGGAATACTGGCAAATTGAGAAATTGTAATTATCTTGAAGAATTGCGCAGCAATCAATTCCTAAATTAGGTGAAATTATGGCAAAAGAAGTAGTTGGACAAATTAAATTGTATGTCCCAGCAGGACAAGCAAATCCTGCGCCACCTGTTGGTCCTGCTTTGGGTCAGCATGGTGTGAACATCATGGGTTTTTGCAAGGCTTTTAATGAAAAAACTAAAGGAAGAGAAGGTCTTATTCTTCCTGCTGTTATTTCCGTGTATAAAGATAAATCGTTTGATTTTATTATTAAAACCCCACCGAGTTCAATTTTGATTAAAAAAGTGGCTAATTTAGCTAAGGCCTCAGGTACGGCTGGGAAAGAAACGATTGCAAAGATTACTAAACAGCAAGTGTCTGAAATTGCAAAAACAAAAATGGAAGATTTAAACACAACAAGTTTAGATCAAGCTTGCAAAATTATTCAAGGAACAGCCCGAAGTATGGGCATTGAAGTAGAGGCGTAAAATGGTTAAACTCAGCAAACGAATGAAAAAAGCTTTTGAATCACTTAATATAGAGAAAACATATTCTCTAGAAGAGGCTATGGAAAGGATAAGCACTTTTCCTAAAGTTAAATTTGATGAAACAGTAGAATTGCATTTTTCTCTTTCAAGCAATCCTAAAAATTCTGACCAAATGGTAAGGGGGACAGTTGTTCTTCCTCATGGGCTGGGTAAGGATGTTAAGGTTGCTGTTTTTTGTAAAGGGGAAGCTGAACAGAAAGCTAAGGATGCAGGGGCTGATTATGTTGGAAGTAAGGATCTTATTGAAAAAGTTTCAAAAGGTTTTTTAGGTTTTGATGTTGTTGTTGCCATGCCGGATATGATGCGTGATTTAAGTAAATTAGGTAAAGTATTGGGGCCTCGTGGGCTTATGCCAACGCCAAAGGCTGGTACCGTGACGACGGATATTGAACGGGCTATTAAAGAGGTTAAAGCTGGAAAGGTTCAGTTTAAATCGGATAAGCAGGCAGGCATTCACCTCGGAATCGGTAAAAGATCCTTTTCTAAAGAAAAAATTCTTGAAAATGCAAAGCATCTTTTAGAGGCTATTAATCATGCGAAACCAATGAGCATCAAAGGTCATTTAATAAAAAACTTGTCTGTGTCCACAACTATGGGCCCTGGATTGAGGATTGCCATATGAAGAGAGTAGGTCAAATTTATCGTGAAGATTTTGTCTCAAAAATAAAAGAAGGGATCGGGAATAATAATGCCTTTCTTTTGAGTCATTCTAATGTCGCTGGAAATCAACTTAGTGATTTTCGAAAAACCTTGAAGGCTTCAGGAGCAAGGATGAATGCTTCAAAAAATTCGCTTGTACGCATAGCCCTTAAGGATTTAAAATTTGACGCACTTGCAGATAAAGTTGAACGGCAAACTTCTGTTGTCTGGAGTGATAAAGATGCCGTAGAGTTGGCAAAAATTTTAGTTAAATTTGAAGAAAGTCTTGATGAGGTTAAAATCCAAGGTGGTATTGTTGAAGGCGGAGTGCTTGAGCCTGTCGATATTAAAAGATTATCTGATTTACCTTCTCGTGAAGTTCTATTATCTCAACTTTTTGCTGCAATCCAATCACCTTTGACGCGTTTTGCCACAGCATTGAATGCCAAAACACGAGAATTATTGTCTGTATTAAAACAATTGGCAGATAAGAAAAAATAGTTTTTTTCTTATCTCTTAAGTGAAAAAAAAGGAGAAAATTAAGATGTCAGAAGATACAGTAGTGGAAGAAGAAAAAAAAGAACTTTCCCCAAAACTAGAAGAAGTTTTAAAGACTATTGAAGGATTAACTGCTCTTGAAATTTCCGAATTAGTTAAAGGTCTTGAGGATAAATTTGGGATTCAAGCAGCTGCACCTATGGCTGCCGGCATGATGATGCCAGGCGCTGGAGCTGGTGCAGGAGCAGCTGAGGAAGAAGAAAAGACTGAATTTGATGTTGTTCTTACCGAAGTTGGTGCTACTAAAATTGCTGTTATTAAAGAAGTTAGGGCGGCAACTAATTTAGGTTTGAAAGAGGCAAAGGATCTTGTCGAATCTGCTCCTAAGTCGGTTAAAGAAGGTATTTCTAAGGAAGAAGCTGAAGAATTGAAGAAAAAACTAGAAGCTGCCGGAGCAAAAGCTGAGCTGAAGTAGTTCAATATTGATATTGTAAGGCGATCGAAACATCGTCTAATGAGACGTGGCAAAGCCACGTCTCTGCAGTCTCATACAACGAAGCCGTAAAGGCCCAATTCAACCCCTCGAGTTAAAAATATGAAAAAAATAGTCATTCGGAATACTAGTAAAACTCAAGATCATTTTGAGTTGCCCCATTTGTTGGATATTCAACTAGTGGCTTATGCTCATTTTTTACAAAGAGAAGTCCCTGCAGATAAAAAACAAGATCATGGTATTGAAGAAGTCTTTCGTGAGGTTTTTCCGTTCGAGAGTTATGATGGCCAAGTAAGGTTAGAATACATAAGCTACACCTTAGGTAAAGAAAAATATTCATCATTAGAATGTAAGCGTCGAGGGATGAATTATGCAGCGCCTTTAAAAGTAAAGCTTCGTTTAATTACCCCCATTGATATTAAAGAGCAAGAAGTCTATTTTGGTGATTTTCCGCTCATGACGGATACAGGAACGTTTATTATTAATGGTGATGAAAGAGTTGTTGTGTCTCAAATTCAGCGTCCTCCAGGAGTTTCTTTTGAAGAGGAAATGCATCCTACAGGAAAATGTCTTTATCATGGACGGATTATCCCAACCCGGGGAGCCTGGTTTGAAATTAAATACGATTTAAATAATATTTTGCTTGTATATGTTGATCGTCGGCGAAATTTTCCAGCTACACAGATTCTAAGAATTATGGGGCTATCCAGTAATGAGGATATTCAAAAATTTTTGGGAGATGATTTTGAGAAAATACAACCAACTTTAGAAAAAGATCATACAACGAATAAAGACGAAGCCCTTTTAGATTTTTATCGAAAAATGCGCCCAACGGAACCCGCAACCGTGGAAGTTGCCGATGCACTTTTTTACCGTTTATTTTTTGACCCAAAACGTTATGATTTGAGTAGAGTTGGTCGGTATATTGTTAATCGTAAATTAAAAATGGATGTACCTTTAGAAAATAAAGTTTTAGACATTAAGATGGTTGCAGAGGTTATTCGTTATTTAATAAATCTTCAAGAAGGTAAGGGCGAGACCGATGACATTGACCATTTAGGTAACAGGCGTATAAAGACAGTTGGGGAATTGGTCCAAAATCAAGTGCGTATTGGGCTTGCAAGAATTGAAAGGTCCATTAAAGAACGCCTAGTTGTTATGAGTAATTTTGAAAATTTAACAGCCCATCATTTAATCAATTCCAGGCTTTTCTCAAATCAAATTCAAGATTTTTTTGCCCGAAGTCAGTTATCTCAGTTTATGGATCAGGTGAACCCTTTATCAGAGATGACCCACAAGCGAAGATTAAGTGCTTTAGGTCCTGGTGGTTTATCTAGAGAGCGTGCGGGCTTTGAGGTTCGTGATGTTCATCCAACGCATTATGGGCGCGTTTGTCCCATTGAAACACCGGAAGGCCCGAATATTGGGCTGATTTCTTCTTTGACAAATTGTTCTCGTGTTAATGAGTTAGGTTTTATTGAAACGCCTTATCGAAAAGTTGTCAAGGGACGTGTTACGAAAAAAATTGAGTATCTTACAGCTGACAAAGATCAGAATGAACATATTGCGCAGGCCAATGCAAAAATTGATTCTCAGGGGAATTTTGAGGATAAAGAAATTGTATGTCGATATAAAACTGATTTTCCAAAAGTTAAACCGGAAGATATTGGATATATGGATGTTTCCGCCTTGCAGATTGTTTCAACTGCAGCCTCGTTGATTCCTTTTTTAGAACATGATGATGCCAATCGTGCTTTAATGGGGTCAAATATGCAGAGACAGTCGGTTCCTTTAATGATACCGGAGGTTCCGCATGTTGGAACAGGTATGGAAGGAAAGGTAGCTCGAGACTCAGGGGTTGTCGTGTTGGCAAAGAAAGCTGGAACAGTTACAAAAGCAGATGCCAAAGAAATTGTTGTTGATAAGGAGGTATATTCTTTGATGAATTATCAAAGAACAAATGCCAATACATGTATTCATCAACGTCCATTAATAAGTGTGGGTGATAAAGTAGCGGCTGGTCAAGTTGTTGCGGATGGTGTGGGAACTCAGCATGGGCGGTTAGCCTTGGGGCGTAATGTTTTAGTTGCCTTCATGCCATGGCGTGGATACAATTTTGAAGATGCTATTTTAATTAATGAAAAGGTAGTCCGGGAAGATATTTTTACATCTATTCATATTGAGAAATTTGAATTGGAATGCCGAGAGACACGTTTAGGAAGCGAAGAAATTACAAGGGATATTCCTAATGTAAGTGAAGAAGCTTTAGTGAATTTGAATGAAGATGGGATTATCCGTATTGGTGCCGAAGTTAAGGCTGGAGATATTCTTGTTGGTAAAGTTACGCCAAAAAGTGAAAAAGAACTTTCTCCGGAAGAAAGATTGTTGAGGGCGATATTCGGTGAAAAAGCTGCGGATATTCGTGATACCTCATTAACGCTTTCCCCTGGTATTCAAGGTGTTGTGGTTAATATTGAAGTTTTTCAACGGAATGAACGTGGACGAAAAACAAAGGCAGATAGAGTTAAAGAGCAGGAAGCTATTGAAAAAATTAAAGCCTATTACAAGCAAGAGATAGAGTTTGCTGAAAAAGAAAAAGAAAAACGTTTATGCAAGCTTCTAGGTATTGATAAAACTAAATTTAGTCGGCTTAAGGTGGAAAAATTTGATGAAGATTCTGAAGAGCGTGAACTTCTTTCATTTTACAATGATAAAATTGCAGAACTTGTTGACGATGAAAGTCATGAAATTGAACGGATTAAACGCGGTGATGAATTGCCAGCAGGCGTCCTTAAAAGAGTTATTGTCTATGTGGCCACAAAACGAAAAATTTCTGAAGGTGACAAAATGGCAGGACGTCATGGAAATAAGGGGATTGTTTCACGTATATTGCCGTCAGAGGATATGCCGTTTTTAGCGGATGGAACTCCTGTGGACATTGTATTAAATCCATTGGGTGTGCCTTCACGTATGAATGTGGGGCAGTTATTAGAAACTCATTTGGGTTGGGCTGCAAAGACGTTAGGTTTTCATGCCGAAACGCCTGTATTTAACGGCGCTTCTGAATTAGAAATACGTCAAGCTTTGAAGGATGCTGGGCTTCCTGAAGATGGAAAGACAACTGTGTATGATGGATATTCCGGTATGCCGTTTGATCAAAAAGTTACGGTGGGTGTTATTTATATGTTCAAGTTAAACCATCTTGTTGATGAAAAAATACATGCACGTTCAATAGGTCCATACTCATTAGTAACTCAACAACCTCTCGGCGGGAAGGCTCATTTTGGAGGTCAGCGGTTTGGAGAAATGGAGGTTTGGGCATTAGAAGCTTATGGCGCGGCCTATACGCTTCAGGAAATGTTGACAGTGAAGAGTGATGATGTAACGGGACGAAGCAGAATGTATGAGGCGATTGTTAAAGGGCAGCAAAAATTAATTCCTGGAACACCAGAATCATTTAATGTCCTTGTAAAAGAATTACAGGGTTTGTGTTTAGATATCAAAATGGTCCGAATAAATTCGGATCAGCCAAAAACTAAACTTTTGAATAATCTAAAAGGACAAAAAAACTAATATGATTAAGCCAAAAGAAAAAATAGCGAAGGTAGAAAAAGTAGACCATATTAGCATACAAATAGCTTCACCAGAGGTTATACGGGGATGGTCTTCAGGAATAATTTCTAAAGCAGAAACTCTTAATTATAGGACGTTAAAGCCTGAAAAAGATGGTCTTTTTTGTGAAAAAATCTTTGGCCCTGTGCGTGATTGGGAGTGTAATTGCGGCAAATACAAGGGAATAAAATTTAAAGGTATTACATGCGATCGTTGTGGTGTTTTGGTAACGCGCTCATCAGTTCGTCGTGAACGCATGGGGCATATTGAATTAGCCTGCCCTGTAACACATATTTGGTTTTATAAGGCTGTCCCTAGTCGACTGGCCGCTTTATTACAGTTAAGCTTACGGGATTTAGAGAAGCTTATTTATTATGAAGAATACATTGTCATTGATCCGGGTGATACGTCCTTAAAGCTGAAACAATTATTGTCGGAAGATGAGTATCAAAACGCTTTAGTGAAATATGGTGGGGCCTTTAAAGCTAAAATAGGCGCTGTAGCTGTTAAGGAGCTGCTTCGTGAGATTGATCTTGCTCAACTGTGCAAAAAATTACGAAAAGATTTAGAAAAAACTAATCCTACCGGAACAAATGCTAAGAAAATTGCCAAGACTCTCAAAATATGTGAAGATTTTAGAAGTTCAAATAATCTAGCTGAGTATATGGTCTTAGAGGTTCTCCCTGTGATTCCACCAGATTTAAGGCCGTTGGTGCCTCTCGAAGGTGGGCGTTTTGCTACATCAGATTTAAATGATCTATATCGTCGTGTTATTAACCGAAATAATCGATTAAAAAAATTGATTGATTTAAAGGCTCCTGAAATTATTTGCCGTAATGAAAAACGTATGCTTCAGGAAGCTGTCGATGCGCTATTAGATAATGGACGTCACGGTCGCCCAGTACTTGGTTCGGGTAATCGTCCTTTGAAATCGCTTTCGGATATGCTTAAAGGTAAACAAGGTCGATTTCGTATGAATCTTCTAGGAAAGCGTGTCGATTATTCAGGGCGTTCCGTTATCGTTGTTGGGCCAAAGTTAAAATTGCATCAATGTGGTCTTCCGAAGAAAATGGCATTAGAGCTTTTTGAACCATTTATTATCCGGAAACTTCGTGAAAAAGGTTTTGTCCATACAATCAAAGGGGCAAAGCGGATGGTTGAAAAAGCTAAAATTGAGGTATGGGATATCCTTGATGAAGTTATTCAAGACCACCCGATTATGCTGAATCGAGCTCCAACTTTGCATAGGCTCAGTATTCAAGCGTTTTATCCTGTGCTTGTTGAAGGGAAAGCTATAAAGCTTCATCCTTTAGTGTGTGCTGCATTTAATGCCGATTTTGATGGAGATCAAATGGCGGTCCATGTTCCATTATCTGCGGAAGCACAAATAGAATGTCGGTTAGAGTTATTGTCGATTAACAATTTATTTTCTCCAGCTGATGGACGACCGGTTATTACGCCATCTCAAGATGTCGTT
This sequence comes from Candidatus Omnitrophota bacterium, assembly GCA_029261055.1. Lineage (GTDB taxonomy): Bacteria > Omnitrophota > Gorgyraeia > Zapsychrales > Zapsychraceae > JAJDCA01. The sequence continues at coordinate 221,446 of JAJDCA010000014.1, forward strand.
TTAGGGTTATATTATATGACCAAAGAGGATCAGGTTGTCAAAGAGGGGGATAAGGTATATGGCTCAAGAGAAGAGGTTGTTATTGCATTTAATGATGGGGTTTTAAATATACATAAAAGTCTAAAATTGCGACTTGATAAACCTGTGTGGGGCGAAGAAAAGCCTTCTTTAATTATTTCTCAAGAAAAAGCTATTCAAGGAACTGAAAGTGCTAATGAGGAGAAATCAAAGTATAATATTATTGAAACAACAGTTGGGCGCGTTTTGTTCAATGAAATTTTACCGGAAGAATTTGGGTTTGTTAATGAGTTATTAGATAAGAAGAAAATAGGATCCATTGTATCTAATTGTTATAAGCGTTTTGGTCAGAGTATGACTATAATTCTTTTAGATGACTTAAAAAATCTTGGCTTCGCGCATGCAACTTTGGCTGGAATTTCCATCAGTATATCCGATATGACAATGCCTAAAGAAAAATTTGATATTTTAAAAAGCTCCAAGGCGGAAGTTGCTAAAGTTGAAGAGCAATACCGAAAAGGAATTATTACAGGGCGTGAGCGATACAATAAAATTATTGATGTTTGGACGCATACGACAGAATCAGTTTCTGATTTAGTTTTTAAGCGTATGGATCCATTTAACCCTGTTTTTATTATGGCAGATTCCGGTGCGAGAGGTTCGCGTCTTCAAATTAGACAACTTTCTGGTATGCGTGGGTTGATGGCTAAGCCTTCAGGGGAAATTATTGAAAATCCTATTACGGCAAGTTTTCGCGAAGGGTTGACGGTGTTGGAATACTTTATCTCAACGCATGGTGCACGTAAAGGGCTTGCAGATACAGCTTTGAAAACAGCCGATGCGGGTTATTTAACAAGGCGACTTGTCGATGTGGCTCAAGAAATGGTTGTTACTGAAATGGACTGTAAAACGATGAATGGAATTACAGTTGCGGCTATTGTTGAAGGAGATGAATTGGTTGTGAGTTTGAAAGAGCGCATTACAGGGCGCGTCGCATTGGATAGTATTGTGGATGTCGTTACTGACCAGCGTGTTGTCGAAGCTGGCGATATTATTACCGAAGAGACATCTGAATTTATCGAACATTTGGGTATCGAAAAAGTTCGTATTCGAAGTGTCTTGACATGTGAGGCTGCACGTGGATTGTGTGTAAAATGTTATGGGCGAAATTTAGCAACACAGCGTTTAGTTGAAATTGGTGAAGCTGTTGGGACCATTGCTGCCCAAAGTATCGGCGAGCCAGGAACTCAGTTGACAATGCGTACATTTCATATTGGGGGGACAGCAAGTCGTTCCATTGAGCAATCATTTTATAAGGCAAAAAATGATGGCATGGTTAAATATCATCAATTACGCGTCGTCGAGAAAGGTAAAGAATTTATTGTACTTAACCGAAATGGCTCGATTAGTATTAATAATGAATTTGGGCGTGAATTTGAAAGATATCAGCTTCCTCAAGGAGCTGTCATAAAATTTGCAGATAATGCCAATATTAAAAAAGAAACTGTTTTTGTTACGTGGGACCCATACACTATTCCAATTATTACTGAAGTGAAGGGGTTTGTAAGTTCGGAAGATGTGATTTCTGACGTAACAGTTCAGGAGGAGCAAAATCCTGTTACGGGTGTTACAGAACGAGTCGTCGTCGAGCATAAGCAAGAGTATTCTCCGCAAATTATTATTACCGACGAGAAAGGTGAAGTCGTGGGGATTTATTCAATTCCTATCGGCGCGCATATCCGCGTACAAGATAAGCAGGCCATCCGTGCTGGTGACTTAATTGCTAAAATTCCACGAGGAGCAGGTAAGACAAGAGATATTACGGGCGGTCTTCCACGGGTTGCAGAATTATTTGAAGCGCGTAAACCTAAAGACCCTGCAATTATTAGTGAAATAGATGGTACGGTTGAATTTGGAGAAGATAAGCGTGGTCGTCGAACTATTATTGTAAAAAGTCAAACGGACATGACGGTGGAATATACCATACCTCATGGAAAGCATCCGAATGTTTATAAAGGGGATCGTGTATTTTCAGGTCAGCAATTAACAGATGGCCCTGTTGTTCCTCATGATATTTTGAGAGTTTGTGGAGATAAAGTTCTTCAAGAATATTTACTTAATGAAGTTCAAGAGGTTTATCGGCTCCAGGGTGTGCGTATTAATGATAAACATATCGAGTTAATTATTTCTCAAATGCTCAAAAAAGTTAAAATTGAAAATTCTGGTGATACAGATTTCTTGATTGGCGAGAGTATAGATCGTAATGCATTTAAAAGAGCAAATGAAAAAGTATTAACAAAAAAAGGAAAACCAGCTCAAGCCACACCAATACTTTTAGGGATCACAAAGGTTTCCTTGACGACGGATAGCTTTATATCTGCGGCAAGTTTTCAAGAAACAACAAGGGTCTTGACAGATGCAGCTTCTTCTGGTAAAATTGACGTTCTTTCCGGCTTGAAAGAGAACGTAATTGTAGGGCATCTCGTACCAGCAGGGACGGGATTAAAACAATATGAACAAGTAGAAATGGTGAAATATGCCAACGATACAACAACTGATTCGGAAGAGAAGAACACAGAAAAGCAAGAAGAGTAAATCGCCTGCATTAACAAATTGTCCTTTTCGTAGAGGCGTTTGTCTTCAGGTGAAAACAATGACACCAAAAAAACCTAATTCGGCTTTACGTAAAATAGCCAGGGTTCGGTTGTCAAATAAATTTGAAGTAACTTCATATATTCCGGGTGAGGGACATAACTTACAAGAACATTCAATTGTACTTGTTCGAGGTGGACGTGTTAAAGATTTACCGGGAGTTCGTTACCATATTGTAAGAGGCTCATTAGACACTGCAGGTGTCAATAAAAGAAAAAAATCCCGTTCCAAATATGGAACTAAAAAAGAAAAAGTAAAATCTTAAGTTATGAGAAGACGAAAAGCAGAACGAAGAATAGTAGAACCTGATGCAAAATATAATAGTCGTTTAGTGGCAAAATTTATCAATGCTGTTATGCTCGAAGGCAAAAAAACTGTAGCAGAACACATTGTCTATGGCGCCTTAGACGTGATTGAAACAAAGACACATGAAAATAATGGTTTAAAAGTATTTAATAAGGCGATTGAAAATGTGCGACCCAGGCTTGAAGTAAAAGCCCGGCGAGTAGGGGGTGCAACCTATCAAGTTCCCACCGAAGTTTCTTCAGCCCGAGGAAATGCATTAGCCATGCGATGGATAAGAGATTTTTCCCGTAAGAAAAAGGGAAAAGCTATGATGAATAAATTGGCAGATGAACTCCTCTCTGCATACAAAGGAGAAGGCGCAGCCGTTAAAAAGCGTGATGACACGCATAAAATGGCTGATTCCAACAAGGCTTTTTCTCACCTACGGTGGTAAATAAAAATGGCAGAATTCGAACTTAAAGATGTAAGAAACATAGGCATTATTGCGCATATTGATGCCGGTAAAACAACGACCACAGAACGCATTTTGTTCTATTGTGGAGAAATTCATAAGATGGGTACCGTTGATGAAGGTAACGCCACTATGGATTGGATGGCTCAAGAGCAAGAGCGAGGTATTACGATTACTTCTGCTAATACGACGTGCTATTGGAAAGATAAGAAAATAAATATTATTGATACTCCGGGACACGTTGATTTTACTATTGAGGTCGAGAGATCTTTAAAGGTTTTAGATGGTGCGGTTGTTGTTTTGTGTGCAACCAGCGGTGTTCAGTCTCAGACAGAAACTGTTTGGCGTCAAGCAGATCGTTATAAAGTTCCACGTGTCGCATTTATTAATAAATTAGATCGCCTTGGAGCCAGTTTTGACCGCGTCCTTGGGGAAATTCATGAGCGTTTAGGTGCTAATGCAGCAGCAATTCAGTTTCCTAATGCTTCGGAAGAGGATTTCAAGGGTATTGTCGATGTTGTTACAGAAAAATACCATGTCTACAATGATGATAAGGGTGAGGATATTACGGTATCCGATGTTCCTGAAGAATTTCAAGAAAAATTAAAGGAATTTAGACATGTTTTATTGGAGCGATTATCTGATGCTGACGATGAGATTATGGAAAAATTCCTAGAAGAAAAAGAAATTACGACCGAAGATATTAAATCTGCTATTCGACGGGCTGTTGTTAAGAGTGCATTTTTACCTGTTTTATGTGGAACGGCTTTACGAAATAAAGGTGTTCAATTGGTGTTAGATGCAGTAAATGATTATTTGCCGTCCCCATTAGATGTTCCCCCTGTTGAAGGGATAGATATTGAAACAGAAGAAAAAATTACACGTGAGACAAAGGTTGAAGAACCTCTAAGTGCGCTTGTTTTTAAAGTTGCAACAGATCCATATGTGGGAAAATTATTTTATACAAGAATATATTCTGGTGTAATTACATCAGGTACACAAGTCTACAATTCTTCAGAAGACAAAAAAGAAAGAATAGCAAAAATTGTTGTTATGCACTCTAATAAGCAAGAAATTGTGCCACAAGCTGCTGCTGGGGAAATTGTCGCCCTGGTCGGGTTGAAACAGTCGAAATCAGGAAATACGCTTTGTGATTTTGATAATAAAATTCTTATTGAGAATATGCGAATTCCTGAGCCTGTTGTGTCTATGTCTATTGAACCAAAGACTAAAGCTGATCAAGATAAAATGGGTTTAACTTTGAAGAAATTTTTGGATGAGGATCCTTCGTTAAGGGTTAAATATGATGATGATACTGCGCAGACTATAATTTCAGGGATGGGAGAATTGCATTTAGAGATTATTATTGACCGCATGAAGAGAGAATTTAATTTAGATACAAATATAGGTCGTCCGCAGGTTGCGTACAAAGAAACTATTACAGGAAAAGCTAATAATATTTCAGGGAAATTTATTACGCAAACAGGTGGGCGTGGACAATATGGACATTGTGTTATTAATATTGAGCCGGCAGAGAAAAAAGGGGCTGGCGTTACATTTATAAATCAGATTAAAGGTGGTGCTATTCCCCGAGAATATATTAAACCTGTTGAAAAAGGTATTCGTGATGGTGCTTTAACAGGTATTTTGGCAGGGTATCCTGTTACAGATTTTACGATTACTTTAATTGACGGATCATATCATGATGTGGATTCTAGTGAGCTTGCTTTTCATTTGGCTGCTAAAGCGGCTTTAAAAGAAGGTTTACACAAGGCTGGTTCTGTATTTTTGGAGCCGATTATGGATGTTGAATTGGGTGCTCCTGAAGAGTTCATGGGGCCTGTCTTAGGTGATTTAAATCAACGACGAGCTAAGATTGTTAATCTTGGGAATATAGGAAATTTAAAAACAGCGCGTTGTGAAGTTCCATTAGCAGAAATGTTTAATTATGCTAATGCTTTAAGATCTTTAACTCAAGGTCGAGCATCATTTTCAATGGAGCCGGCTTTTTATGCAGAAGTGCCGAAGTATATTGCCGACAAAATTATTGGAGCAAGAGAAGAATTATCTGGTAAAAAATAGAATGAAAAAAGGAGATATTAAAAATGGCTAAAGAAAAATTCGTACGAAACAAACCGCATTTAAACATTGGAACCATAGGGCACGTTGACCACGGAAAAACAACCCTTAGTGCTGCGATTACAACATATTTAGAAAAAGACGGTATGGCTCAAGCAAGATCTTATGATTCTATTGATAATGCTCCTGAAGAAAAAGAGCGAGGGGTTACGATTAATATTGCTCACTTAGAGTATGAAACAGAAAAGCGTCATTATGCTCATATTGATTGTCCGGGACATGCTGATTATATTAAAAATATGATCACCGGGGCGGCTCAAATGGATGGGGCTATCCTTGTGGTTTCTGCTGCTGATGGGGCGATGCCTCAAACCAAAGAGCATATCCTTTTAGCTCGCCAGGTAAATGTTCCTTCATTAGTTGTTTTTTTAAACAAATGTGACCAAGTTGAAGATAAAGAGCTTCTTGAGCTCGTTGAAATGGAATTGAGAGAACTTTTAACAAAATATCAATATGATGGAGATAACACACCTATTATTCAGGGGAGTGCATTGCAAGCTCTTGAGAATATGGGCGATGCCGAAAAAACAAAGCCTATTGATGATCTTATGAAGGCTGTTGATGATTTTATTCCAGAGCCACCGCGCGAATTAGATAAGCCATTTTTGATGGCTGTTGAAGATGTTTTTTCAATCTCTGGTCGGGGAACTGTTGCGACAGGGCGGATTGAAAGAGGTAAGGTTCATGTGGGTGAAGAAGTGGAAATTGTAGGTATGAAAGAAGAGATTGCTAAGACTATAGTTACTGGTGTCGAAATGTTTCGTAAGGAATTAGATGAAGGCCAAGCAGGCGACAATGTTGGGCTACTATTAAGAGGTGTTGATAAAGAAAGTATCGAAAGAGGGCAAGTTTTAGCGGAAAAGGGTTCAATCAAATCGCATACAAAATTTAAAGCTAAGGCATACATTTTAACAAAAGAAGAAGGTGGTCGACACACCCCATTTTTTAAAGGGTATAGACCACAATTTTACTTTCGTACTACAGACGTTACAGGAACGGCAACGCTACCAGAAGGTGTTGAAATGTGCATGCCTGGTGATGACGTGGAAATGGAAGTTGAATTGATCGTGCCTATCGCGATTGAAAAGGAATTAAGATTTGCTATTCGTGAGGGTGGGCGTACTGTTGGGGCCGGCGTTATTCATGAGATTCTGGCATAAAATAGGTTTAATGATATTATGCAAAAAATAAGAATAAGATTAAAAGCCTTTGATCATCGACTTATTGATCAGTCGGCACAAGAAATAGTTGATACAGCAATACGTACTGGTGCAAAAGTTTCGGGACCAGTGCCATTGCCAACAAAAAAAGAGCTTTATACTGTTTTAAGATCTCCTGTTATTGATAAAAAATCCAGGGAGCAATTTGGTCTTGCAACACATAAGAGACTAATTGATCTTATTGAGCCAACAGGTAAAACAGTAGAGGCTTTGCGAAAACTTAACTTACCCGCAGGGGTAGATGTGGAAATCAAACAATGATTAATGGCTTATTAGGAAAAAAAGTTGGCATGACTCAAATTTTTGATAAGGAGGGAAATATTATTCCTGTAACACTTATTGAAACGGGTCCTTGTAAGATTGTAGAGCTTCTTGACTCCCCTCTGAAGGTTAAAGTAGGTTTTGATGAGACTAAAGAATCAAGAGTAACAAAGCCTCTGCGAGGAATGTATAAAAAAGCTGGTGTTAATCCTATGCGTATCTGTAAAGAGTTTTTTTCTTCTGATAATAAAGATTATACAATTGGGCAAGAAATAAAAGCCGATTTATTCAAGCCGGGTGATTATGTTGATATTTCTGGGAAATCTATAGGAAAAGGATTTCAAGGTGGCATGAAGCGCTGGGGATGGTCTGGTGGTCCTGCAGGGCATGGTTCCAGGCATCATAGGCGAGTAGGATCCATTGGAGCCTGTGCTGATCCATCGAAAACAAACAGAGGTCGCCATATGCCCGGTCAAATGGGTGCAACGAACGTTACCGTGCAAGGTTTAAGGGTCATGGATGTTAATTCAGAAAAAAATATTATTTTAGTTAAAGGTGCTGTCCCAGGATGTGTTAATGCTATTGTTACGCTTAATCTTTCAAAAAAGAAGAAATTTAAGGCTTTGGATGAAAAGAAAAAAGTTGTGGTTCATAAAGTAAATCCGATGAAACAAAGCAAGGCTAAGGCTGGTGCAAGCAAGGCAAAAGGTAAATCTAAAGGTAAAAAGAAATAAGGGAGAATTAAGTGGCGGTTCTTGCAGTAACAGATAAAAACGGAAAAAAGACTGAAAGCATTGAATTACCTGATGCAATTTTTAATCCAAAAATTAATACAAAAGTGATTCATCAAGCAGTTGTGATGTATCAAGCTTCTCTTAGAGAGGGTAATGCCTCAACCAAAGAACGTGCAGATGTTTCTGGAGGAGGGCGAAAGCCTTATCGTCAAAAAGGGACGGGTCGTGCACGAGCTGGTTCATCCCGTTCACCATTGTGGAGAGGTGGTGGAACCACTTTTGGTCCACATCCTAGAGATTTTAGCTATACATTGCCAAAAAAGATAAGAACAGCAGCTTTGAGAGAAAGTTTAAACGTGAAGTATCAAGATAACAATATACTCTGTGTTGAAGATTTGAATGAGGCTCTAAATAAAACAAAAGAATTTGCAGGTATATTAAAAAATTTAAATCTTAATGGAAAGATTCTTGCCATTTTAGATGGAAGTGATCCCGCTATTCAGCGTGTTTCACAAAATATTGCACGATTATCTTTAATGAGATCTCAAGATGTCAATGCGTACGACGTAATGCGATGTAAAAAAATATTAGTATCTAGAAGTGCGATTACAAATTTGATAACTAGAGTTGAAACAAAACAAGTTAAGACTGAGAATAAAGAATGATTACCTGTTACGATATAATTAAAGCTTTGCTCCGTACAGAAAAAGGAGCTATGTTCGAGTCTGATAGAAAATATTTTTTTCAGGTAGCTTCAAAATCTAATAAAATAGAAATTAAAAAGGCTATCGAAGAAATTTATAAAGTAAAGGTTGCTTCTGTTAATACAACAATGGTTCCTGGAAAATTGAAAAGAGTTCGCAGGGAAATTGGAAGAACAACATCTTGGAAAAAGGCCATCGTTACTTTAAAAGAAGGTCAAAAAATAGAAACAACTTGATGTAGTGTTCACAAAGCATTTTTAGAATACTATACTTGGGGATAATTAAATGGGTATTAAAAGATTTAAACCAACAACTAGCACATTACGCCATACAAAAATTTCGGATTTTGCTGAAATTACAAAGTCAAAACCGGAAAAGTCTTTGCTTCGTCCATTGAAGAAAACTGGAGGGCGCAATGTCTATGGGAGAATTACAGCGAGACACCGTGGTGGTGGGCATAAGCGAATGTATCGACTCATAGATTTTAAACGTGATCGAATTGATGAAAATGCAGAAGTTTTAGCTATTGAATATGATCCAAACCGTTCATGTCGAATTGCATTAATTCAGTACGAGGATGAGACAAAATCATACATTCTTGCGCCGCTAGAAGTGACCGTTGGGGATAAGTTGATGAGTACCTATGATAAAGAAATTGAATTTAAAGCAGGGAATTGTATGCCTTTAAAAAGGATTCCTTTAGGTTCAGCTGTACATAACATTGAATTAAAGCCTGGGAAAGGTGGACAAATTGCGCGTTCTGCTGGTGTCTCAGCCCAGATTATGGCGAAAGAAGGCGCATTTTGCTTTATCCGTATGCCATCCAGTGAAGTAAGAAAAATTAATATTGAGTGTCGTTCAACGATTGGGCAAATTGGTAATGTTGAACATGAATCACAAACTATAGGTAAGGCTGGAAGAATGCGTTGGCTGGGACGGCGAGGTAAGGTTCGCGGTGTGGTAATGAATCCCGTTGACCATCCGCATGGCGGTGGTGAAGGAAAGGCTCCGCAGGGTAATCCACATCCTGTTACTCCTTGGGGAAAAGCTACTAAAGGTTTGAAAACACGGAAAAAGCAAAAATATTCACAAAAATATATTGTTAGAAGACGAGGGGCAAAATAAAGATGGCACGTTCGATTAAAAAAGGGCCGTATATTGAAGAAACATTATTAAAGAAATTAAAACGGATGATGGATACTGGGCAAAAATTGCCTATTAAAACATGGTCAAGGCGATCAACCATTACCCCTGAATTTGTAGGTTACACTGTGTCAGTGCATAATGGAAAAAAGCATATTCCAGTGTATGTTACAGAAAACATGGTTGGGTATAAGTTTGGAGAGTTTTCCTCTACACGAACATTTAAAAAGCATGGTGGAGTTAAAGCCAAGAAAGCAGCTCAAAAGACATAGGGCATTATTCATATGATATCTACAGCAAAAGGAAAATATATTCGCACGTCACCTACAAAAATTAGGCAAGTAATTGATCTAATTAGGGGGAAGGATGTTTCTTCAGCTCAAGCAGTGTTAACGCATTTAGCTAAAGGATCAACGCAGGTAATTAATAAAATTTTAGCATCAGCAGTCAATAATGCGGAACAAAAAGGCTTAACTCAAGAACAACTTTTCATTTCAAAAATTCATGCTGATCAAGGACGAACCGAAAAACGATTTAGAGCTGCTGCTTTTGGGCGTGCCACGGGTATTAGAAAGAAAAGTACACACTTAACCATAGAATTAGATTTAATCGCTTAGGAGAATATTAATGGGTCAAAAAGTAAGTCCTATTGCATTAAGGCTGGGATATATTGAAAATTGGAGAAGTCTTTGGTTTGCGGAAAAACAACAATACAGCCAAAATATTATTGAAGATAATAAAATTAGAACGTACATAAAGAAAAAATTTATACAAGCTGCTGTAGCTAATGTAATTATTGAACGTTTGGCAGAAAAAATAAAAGTAATTATTCATACCGCTCGGCCAGGGGTAATTATTGGAAGAAGAGGCGCCGATATTGACCGATTGAAGGAAGGGTTAGCAAAAATTACAACGAAAGAAATTACTGTTGATCCAAGGGAAATTAAAATGCCCTCTGCAGAGGCTCAACTTGTTGCTCAAAATATTGCTTTTCAATTAGAAAAACGTATTGCCTTTAGACGAGCAATGAAACGGGCTCTTGACCAGGCTATGAATTCGGGTGTTAAAGGTATTAAAATAAAATGTTCCGGACGTCTTAATGGGATTGAAATGGCACGTAAAGAATCTTATCAGTTAGGAAAACTTCCCTTGCATACCTTTAGGGCAAAAATTGATTATGGTTTTGCTGAAGCATTCACAACATATGGTGTTCTTGGGGTTAAAGTTTGGATTAATAAGGGCGAAGTTATTAAAGAAATAAAGAGGCAGGGTAACAAATGATTTTAATGCCAAGAAAAATTAAATACCGTAAATCTCAAAAAGGAAAAATGCGTGGCTTGGCAACGGTAGGGAATAAGATTCATTTTGGGGAGTATGGAATAAAAGCTTTGGAAAATGGTTATATACGGGCAAATCATATTGAAGCCTGTCGTATTGTAGTTGCGCGAAAGATGAAAGGTGCAGGAAAATTGTGGATCAATATTTTTCCGCATAAACCAGTTTCAAAAAAGCCGGCTGAAACACGTATGGGTAAGGGTAAGGGCGATTTAGATCATTGGGTCGCTGTTGTCAAAAGAGGAAAAGTACTATTTGAAATTAGTGGAGTTCCTGAAGACTTTGCAAAAATGATTTTTCGATTAGTTTCATTTAAACTTCCTATTAAAACAAAATTTGTATCACGTGCATAAGGAATAATTCAATGAAAGCGGTTAAATTTAGAGATTTGGGTAAGGAAGAATTAATTGAGAAAGAAAAAGGAATTAAAAAAGATCTTTTTGACCTTACCTATCAACGAAAAATTGGACAAGTAGAAAAGCCTCATCAATTTAAGGCATTTAAAAAAGATATTGCAAGAATTATGACCATTTTAAGGGAAAGAGATTTATCTAATGAGCGAAACGACAAAAAGACAGAATAGAAGACGGTTTTTACAAGGTACAGTCCTTAGTGATAAAATGGACAAAACTCGGGTAGTTCAAGTTAAGTGGGGAACTAAACATAAAATGTATCAAAAAATTATGCGTGTTGCGACAAAATATAAAGCGCATGATGAAAAAAATGAATCAAAGGCAGGAGATGTTGTCCGTATGATGGAGACAAGGCCTCTTTCTAAAGATAAAAGGTGGGTTATTTTAGAAGTCGTAAAATAATAATTATTATTATGATTTATATGAAAACAATTTTAGATGTAGCAGATAATTCAGGCGCTCGTAAGGCTTCAATGATTGGAGTCTTGAATGCCAAGGGGAGACGGTGTGCCCATGTTGGGGATATTGTTCGAGTAAATATTAAAGAGTCTTCTCCTGAAGCCGCTATTAAAAAAGGGGAAAAGGCAAAAGGTATTATCGTACGAACGAAGTCACCTATAAGGCGTCAAGATGGAACGTATGTTAGGTTTGATACTAATGCGATTGTGATTATTGATGATGCAGGTAATCCAAAAGGAACACGTGTTTTTGGGCCTGTCGCGCGTGAGTTAAGAAATATGGATTATATGAAAATTATTTCCTTAGCTCCAGAAGTTGTTTAAAATTTTAATTTAAAGAGATTCGAAAAATGTTAAATATTAAAAAAAATGACCAAGTCTGTATCATAGCAGGGAAAGATAAAGGCAAAAAAGGAAAGGTTCTTAAAATTTTTCCAAAAGCACAACGCATCCTTGTAGAAAATATTAATATTGTCAAAAAAGCTCAAAGAAAAACTCAAGAAAATCAGCAGGGAGGATTTCTTGAAATAGAGGCACCCATGCATATTTCTAATGTGATGCTTTTTGACAAGAAAGTCAATAAACCAGCTCGTTTTGGAGTATCCATTCTAAAGGATGGCACAAAAGTACGCATAAGTAAGAAAAGCGGAGAGGCTATTTAAAGTGAGCACAAAATTACAAAAAAAATATAATGATGAATTTCTTCCAAAAATGATGGACAAATTTGGTATTAAGAATAAAATGGCTGTTCCACGCCTTGAAAAAATTTCCATTAATATGGGTGTTGGTAAAGCAATTGGGGATATGAAAATATTAGAGGGTGCCTTAAAAGACTTAACCAATATAACTGGACAAAAACCTGTTATGACACGAGCTAAAGTCGCTATCTCTAATTTTAAATTACGTGAAGATATGCCAATTGGATGTAAGGTAACATTACGGCGTGCACGTATGTATGAATTTTTAGACCGATTAGTTAACGTTACTTTGCCTCGAATTCGGGATTTTAATGGGGTTCCAAAAAAATCATTTGATAAGCAAGGAAACTATACCATGGGCATTGTGGATCAAGCAATATTTCCAGAAATTGATACAGGAAAAATGCCCTATACTCAAGGGATGGATATAACTATTGTATTTAACCATGGCCCCAAAGAATGGACCTCTGAATTATTGGTACTTTTTGGGATGCCATTTACTAAGAAATAACCTATGGCTAAAAAATCATTAATTATTAAAGCACAAAGAAAACCAAAATTTTCAACACGACAGTATCACCGATGTAAGTTGTGTGGACGTTCTAAAGGGTATTTAAGGCGTTTTGCTTTGTGCCGCATTTGTTTCAGGGAGCTTGCCTGGCGAGGAGAAATCCCGGGTGTTAAAAAGGCTAGTTGGTAATAGGTTTGAGCATTGAACCATTTGGTTTAAAGCATTACCAGTGTAATTAGATTAAGGAAAAGAATTATGTCATTAAGTGATCCAATCAGCAATATGCTGACTAATATTCGAAACGGTGTTCAAGTGAGGAAAGAATTTGTTGATATTCCTGCTTCGAAAATTATAGGCAAAATTTTAGATGTTTTTAAAAGCGATGGATATATTGAAGATTGCCGATTAATGAAAGATAATATTCAAGGCAATTACAAAGTATATTTGAAATATGACAGTAAAAAACCTGTTATTATTGGAATGAAAAGGATATCAAAACCTGGATTAAGAATTTATGTTCAGAAAGATGAAATCCCGCGGGTATTAAATGGTTTAGGCACAGCTGTTATTTCTACTTCTAAAGGAATTATGAGTGGCAGAGAGGCTCGTAAATTAAAAATTGGTGGCGAAATTTTATGCCACATATGGTGATCGATTATGTCAAGAAAAGGTAAAGTACCAATAGAAATTCCTGAAAAGGTTAAAGCAATCGTAGATGCTCGGAAAGTGAGTATTGAAGGGCCAAATGGAAAGTTACATTTAGATGTTCCTTCTGGTATTAATATTGAGCAGAATGATAAGAATTTGATCGTTACCCGAGCTAATAATGTAAAACAAAATAGAGCAAATCATGGAACTGTACGTGCTAATTTAGCAAATATGATTGTCGGTGTAACAACAGGGCATAAAAAGGATTTAGAATTGCAGGGAATTGGTATTCGAGCTCAATTACAAGGAACAAAAATAGTATTCAGCCTTGGATTCAGTCATCCTGTTGAATTTTTAGTGCCTAAAGATGTTAAAGTGACTATTCCGAATCAAACATCTATTTCCATTGAAGGGGCTAACTGTGTTTTGGTTGGGTTGATCGCTTCAAAAATTAGAGATTTAAAGCCTGTTGAGCCTTATAAAGGCAAGGGTATAAGGTATCTTGGGGAAATTGTTAGAAGGAAACAAGGAAAGTCTGTAGCTAAATAGAAGTTATTTAAAATTTCTTTTGAGCCCCTTAATGACAAAAGAGTTTTGGAATAACTGCTAAATTTAAATTAGGAAATATTTAATAATGAGCAACGTAAAAGATAAAGCATTAAAAAGAAATTTTCGTCACAAAAGAATAAGAAAAAAAATTTCAGGAACAAGTGATCAGCCTCGTGCATGCATTTATCGTAGTTTAAAAAATTTGTATGTCCAAGTTGTTGATGATACAACGCATAAAATTCTTTTAGGTCTGTCAACACAAACAAAAGAATTAAAAAATACCATTAAAAGTGGAAGTAATGTTGCTGCCGCAACTCTTCTCGGAGAGCAATTTGCTGCGGAGGCACAAAAAAAAGGAATCAAAAAAATTTGTTTTGATAGGGGCGGGTATCTTTATCATGGCCGAGTTAAAGCTTTTGCAGAAGCGGCTCGAAAAGGTGGAATGGAGTTTTAAGACAATATGAGCACATCAAACGAAAACACTAAAAAAAACGAAGAGGAAGTAAAAGCAAAAATTAGCACTCCAGAAATTGCACCTGCAAAAACTGCACCTGCAAAAACTAATGTTCCGGTTCAGACAAATCAAAAACGAGTTCCTGGAAAAAACCGCAAAACAGGCTCCAAAAGTGAAGCGAAAGACAGTCAAGATGACGCGCCTGAAATTTCAGAGAAGGTTATTTCGATTAATCGTATTACAAAAGTGACTAAAGGTGGAAAAAAACTATCTTTTAGTGCGTTAGTCGTCGTTGGAGATATGAAAGGTAATGTGGGTTATAGTTTATCTAAAGCGCCAGAAGTAGCTACAGCTATTCGGAAGGCCATAGGCTCTGCAAAAAAGAATATGCAAAAAATCCCTATGCGTGGGACAACTATTACACATGAAATTATTGGTCAATGCGGCGGGGCACGTGTTTTGTTAAAGCCTGCTTGTGAAGGAACAGGTGTTATAGCTTCGGGGCCTGTCCGTGCCGTCTGTGATGGGGCAGGAATACATAATATATTAACAAAATGTCATAGGTCTAATAATCCAATTAATGTGGTTAAAGCTACCATTGATGGGCTAACTCGGTTAAAAATAAATCATGCAATTAAATGAATTGAAATCCCCTAAGGGGTCAAGAAAACGAAAAAAAATTGTCGGTCGAGGCAAAGCATCTGGCACTGGAAAAACCAGTGGTCGTGGTGAAAATGGTCAAAAATCACGTACAGGACGTTGGGCTGTTGGGGGTTCAGAGGGAGGGCAAATGCGTCTAATTCGACGTCTTCCTAAAGTTGGGTTTAGATGTCAAAGTCGAACACTCTATCAAGTTGTCAATGTAGAGCGGTTAAATAATTTTGAAAAAAACACGGAAATAACAGCGGAATTTTTGAAATCCCAAGGTCTAATTAATAGCCTCAATAAACCTTTTAAAATTTTAGGAAAGGGCAAGATAGAAAAATCTTTAATTTTTAAAGTAAAAAATCTATCCAAGTCAGCTAAAGAAAAAATTATTCAGGCTGGTGGTAAAATTGAATCATGATTTCATCATTTCTTAATTGTTTTAAAATACCAGAATTAAAAAAGAAAATTCTGTTTACGTTGGCGCTTTTAGCTGCTTATCGTGTGGGATGTTATATCCCTACACCGGGGGTTAATGGTGCGGTGTTGGCAGAATTTTTTCAACGCCTCAGTACATCAACGGGTGGAAGTGTTTTTGGAATAATGAATTTATTTTCAGGGGGAGCGTTGGAAAAAGCTACCGTATTTGCTTTGGGCATTATGCCATATATTTCTGCTTCAATTATTATGCAATTGCTTACGGCTGTCATTCCAGCTTTAGAAAAATTAGCAAAAGAAGGGCAAGCAGGTTATCAAAAAATTAATCAATATACGCGTTACGGGACTTTGGTGTTAGCGTTGATTCAGTCTTTTTTTATTGCTCTTTGGCTTGAAGATAAATCGGGGGCACTTTTTCAAGGGTTGCCGGTCGTTAATAATCCAGGATGGGGATTTCGTATTATAACAGTTTTTACTTTATCATGCGGAACGCTTTTACTTATGTGGTTAGGGGAGCAGATTCAAGAGCGAGGGATTGGAAGTGGTATTTCTCTTATTATTACAGCAGGTATTATTTCTGCAGCACCGTCCGCTATTAGTAATTTAGCTTTGTTATTATCACCACGTTCAGGTGGGGCTGCACAATTGCAACCATTGACACTATTAATTATGATTGGTTTTTTGATTGGAGTTATAATTTCGATTACACTTATAACACAAGCGCTAAGAAAGATTCCTGTTCAATATGCACGGCGTGTTGTTGGGCGTAAGTTATATGCAGGGCAAAGTACTTATCTTCCTCTTAAAGTAGATACTTCAGGTGTTATTGCAATCATTTTTGCCCAAAGTATTATTTTGTTTCCGGCCACATTAGCTAGTTTTATTCCGAATGCTGCTTTTCAATCGTTAGCAGGTCTAATACAGCGCGGAGGCGCTTTGTATTATATTATTTATGGTATTTTAATTATCTTCTTTTGTTATTTTTATACAGCTATTGTGTTTAACCCTGTAGATTTTGCAGAGAATATGAAAAAACAGGGAGGGTTTATTCCTGGTATTCGGCCGGGGACACAAACAGCAGATTATCTTGATTTTGTTATGACACGCATTACATTAGCTGGGGCAATATTCATTTGCTGTATCGCGATTATGCCTGATGCTATTATGGCTTCATTTAAAGTCCCTTATCTTGTTGCCTCATTTTTTGGTGGCACAGGAATTTTAATTATTGTAGGCGTTATGCTTGATACTATGAAACAAATTGAATCACACCTTGTTATGAGGCACTACGATGGGTTTATGAAATCCGGTCAAATCAGGGGTAGGCGATGAGATTAGTTTTATTGGGTGCTCCTGGAGCAGGTAAGGGTACTTTGGCAAGTTCTTTGAAAAATAAGTTTGGTTTAACGCATATATCAACAGGCGATATTCTTAGGGAAGAAATCAAAAATAATACACCACTTGGTCAAGAAGCTAAAAAATACATTGAAAGTGGTGGCCTTGTGCCAGATGATGTTGTAACAAAACTTATCGAACATAAATTCTTAAATGATAAACAAACTGAATTAGGATATATGCTTGATGGTTTTCCAAGAACAAAGCAACAAGCGGAAGACCTAGATAAAATTTTAGTAAATATTAAGCTTCCTATAGAGCAGGCCATTTATATGGAAGCAACATTACCCGTTATCATAGTTCGTTTAATTGGTAGGCGTGTGTGTCGCGATTGTGGTGAACTATTTCATATTAAAAATAAGCCATCAATCAAAGAAGGGGTATGTGATATTTGTGAAGGTGAATTATATCAAAGATCTGATGATAATGAAGAAACAATAAAAACGCGCCTGGATGTTTATGTCAAAAATGTTACACCTATAATTTCATTTTATGAAGCACAAAATAAGCTTATAAAATTAAATGCTGATAATGATTCTGCAAAGCTTCAAGAAAATTTGATTCGGATACTTAATGAGGACAAAAAACTCGATTAGCATTAAATCTGATGATGAACTTAAGATCCTTCGAGAAGGAGGAATTATTTTATCATCAATTATTAAAGAATTAAAAGGTTCTTTGACGCCCAATATAACTACCCATGAGGTAGATCAAATTGCTGAAAATTTGATAAGTAACAGAAATGTCAAGCCTGCTTTTAAAGGATATCGAGGATTTCCTGGATGTGTATGTGCTTCAGTTAATGAAGAAGTTGTTCATGGAATTCCAAGTGGCCGAATGTTGTTAGAGGGGGATATACTCAGTATCGATATTGGAATAATTCATAAAGAATTTTATATGGATTCTGCTATAACCGTAGGCATTGGAAAAATAAAACCGGAATTTGAACGTCTTTTAGCGATAACACAAGAATCCTTGTATAAAGGAATTGATCAAGCCTGTGTGAATAATCAAGTGTCAGATATATCGCATGCAATTCAAACTTTGGTCGAAGCGCATGAATATTCTATAGTAAGAGATTTTGTTGGTCATGGAATCGGAAGAAATTTACATGAAGATCCAGAAATTCCAAATTTTGGACCACCACATACAGGACCTGTTTTAAAAGAGGGTATGGTTCTTGCCATTGAACCCATGGTAAATTTAGGAACATGGAAAACAAAAATACTGAAGGATGGATGGACAGTAGCCACTGAGGATGGAAAGTTTTCAGCGCATTTTGAACACACAATTGCGATCACAAAAAATGGTCCCGAAATATTAACAAAGCAATAAAAAATAATATAAAACATTTTGGTTTAAGGAGTTTATTAAAGTAATGAAAGTAAAATCATCCGTAAAACGGGTTTGTAATAATTGTAAAATTGTACGAAGAAAAGGTGTTGTTCGTGTAATTTGCTCAAATCCAAAACATAAACAAAGGCAGGGGTAAATTATGCCACGTATTCTAGGTGTTGACATTCCACGGGAAAAACGTATTGTAGCTTCATTAATATATATATATGGTATCGGATCAAAGATTGCCAGTAATATATTGGATGAAGCCACAATTGACTGTAACAGAAGAGCCAAAGACTTATCTGATGAAGAAATTGCTAAAATTACAGCAATTATTCAGAATAATTATGTTGTCGAGGGAGATCTTAGGCGAAATGTAGGTGATAATGTAAAGCGACTTATGGATATCGGAACCTATCGTGGGCTTCGACATCGAAGAGGTCTTCCTGTTCGGGGGCAAAGAACAAAAACAAATTCTAGGACAAGAAAAGGTCGAAAACCTTCTGTTGGCGGTAAAGGGAAGAGAAAATAAAAGGAAAAAATAATGGCCAAACAACAGGCAAAAAGAAAAGACAAGGCTAAAGAAAAAGCAAAGAAAAAATCTTTAAAAGGTATTACTTCAGGTGTCGCTTTTATCAAAGCAACTTTTAATAACACTATAATTACAATAACAGGTCCTCAAGGAAATGTTATAGCGTGGTCGACGCCAGGAGTTGTTGGATTTAATGGTTCAAGAAAATCTACCCCTTTTGCGGCCCAGGTAGCCGGTTCTGATGCAGCGAGGAAAGCAAAAGATTTAGGGCTAAAAACTGTTGAAGTATTTGTAAAAGGCCCTGGATCTGGAAGGGAATCAGCCATTCGTGCTCTTCAAGCGAATGGTTTAATGGTGACGTCGATTAAAGATATTACGCCACTTCCTCATAATGGTTGTCGACCGAGGAAAAAACGCCGCGTATAGTTTTTGGGAGAATAAATATGGGAAAATATACTGATTCAATTTGTCGTTTATGTCGAAGAGAAGGTGAGAAATTATTTCTGAAAGGGGCAAGATGTTCAACACATCGATGCGCTATAGATCGGAGAGCTTATGCTCCTGGGCAACATGGAAATGCGCGTAGAGTAAAGCAATCTAATTATGGTTTGCAATTACGTGAAAAACAAAAAGTTAAAAGAATTTATGGTCTTTATGAAAAGCAATTCAGAAATTATTTCAAAAAGGCTGTACATAAAGACGGTGTAACCGGTGAAATTCTACTTCAATTTTTAGAAAGACGGTTAGATAATGTTATATATCAACTTGGTTATTGTACATCACGAAAGCAAGCTAGACAAATTGTTAGTCATGGTTTTGTTTATGTGAATGATCAGCGTGTTGATATTTCTTCCTTCCTTGTTAAAGAAAATGATGAAATTTTGATCAAATTAAAGAAAAAAGGTGAGAAATTAATCAAGGACAATATTAAAGCATTTGAGGGTAGGACGGCACCTGAATGGTTGGAAGCCAATCATAGTCAATATAAAGGAAAAATAAAAAAGTTGCCTATGCGGGAAGATATTGCTTTTCCTGTAAATGAACAGTTGATCGTAGAGCTTTATTCTAGATAAATTTATACACACTATTTACGTTTAAATTTTTTCGTAAATTGTGCATTCATTCAAGGAGGAAAATATGGGAGTAAAATGGCGTGATTTTCAAATGCCTAAACGTCTTGATTGCGAAGAAGGACAGTATACAGAGCTTTATGGAAAATTTGTAGCTGAACCATTTGAGCGAGGTTATGGTGTAACTCTAGGGAATTCTCTTAGACGTATTTTACTCAATTCTATTGAAGGAAGTGCAGTCACAAGCATAAAAATAGATGGAGTCAGGCACGAATATTCCACTCTACCAGGGGTTATGGAGTCAGTAACAGAGATAGTTTTAAATGTTAAGAATTTAATTTTAAGATTACATTCGAAAATTCCAAAAACTATTTATATAAAAGTGGATAAAAAGGGAGAAATTAAAGCTGGGGATATTATATGTGACGAAACAATAGAAATTTTAAACCCTGATCTTCACATCGCAACTTTATCCCGTGATACTCATTTTTCCATGGAATTAGAAGTTGCTCGAGGACGCGGCTATGTTCCTGCAGAGTCAAATAAAAAAGAAGGTGGAGTTGATTTAATTGCTGTTGACTCTATTTTTACGCCTATTACAAAGGTTAATTTTGACGTTGAGAATACCCGTGTCGGTCAAAGGACAGATTATGACAAATTAATTCTTGAAATTTGGACGAATGGTGGCATTAGTCCCAAAGAAGCCTTATTATATGGCGCAAATATTTTACAAAGACATTTGGATGTTTTTGTAAGTTATGGTCGACTTCCAGAAGAAGAGGAAGAAGTTTCTGCAGAAGAAGAAGCTCTTTATGAAAAGTTACGTCTTCCAATTTCAGAATTAGAATTATCTGTGCGAAGCGCTAATTGTTTAAAGGATGCTAATATTAAAACAATTGCTGAACTTGTCAGAAAACAAGAATCTGAACTTTTGACATTTCGTAATTTTGGAAAAAAATCTTTAACTGAAATTAATGATCTTTTAAAGATTATGGGAATCAATTTAGGTATGAAAATTGATATGAAGAAGTTAAGGAAAAAGGATAAGGACTAAAATGCGACATGGAATTTCTGGAAATAAATTAAATAGACAAACAAGCCATCGAAAGGCTACGGTCAGAGATATAGCTAAAGCTACTTTGCAAAAACAGCGGATATGCACGACAATAGCTAAAGCAAAAGAAGCCCGTAAGCTTGTTGATAAGCTTATTACTCTAAGTAAGGCAGGTGCATTAGCTGATAAACGACGGGCTTTTTCTATTTTATGTGATCATAAAATAGTCAGTGAATTGTTCACAGAAACAGCTCCTCGGTTTAAAAATCGTGTAGGCGGTTACACAAGAATTATTCCTCTTGGGACAAGAAGGGGTGATAATGCTCAGTTAGCTTATTTGGAATTGACAGAGAAAAAAGAAATTATCATTAGTAAAGCAAAGTCAACCGCCTCAGCTAAAATAGGAAAAATTACTCCTGTAGTACAAGAAGCTCAAGAGGAAAAATTGGGTGAAAAAACAAAATCCTCTGATGAAAGTAAGAAAAAAGAATTCCAAAAACAACAAACGCAAAAAGCTCAAGAACCTCAAGATAAAAGTAAATCAAGCAAGAAATTCATGGGTGGTATACGTAAAATGTTTAATCGGAAACAGTCTGGGAAATAAGAAAACAGGGGTTAACGTTTGAATTTCAAAGTTAATAAGAGAATAAAACAAGTTGTAGGATCATCAACATTAGCAATAACCGCACGTGCAAAAGAATTAAAGGCCCAAGGTAAAGATGTAGTCAATTTTGCAGCTGGCGAGCCTGACTTTGATACCCCTGATTCTATAAAACGTGCAGCGATTGATTCTATTAACCAAGGTTTTACGAAATATACTCCCAGTACAGGAACAATTCAGTTAAAAGAAGCCATAGCGGCAAAGTTTTCTAAAGAAAACCATCTTGAGTATAAACCTTCCCAAATTGCTGTTTCATGTGGGGCCAAACACTCCATTTTTAATATAATTCAAGTTCTTGCTGATGAAGGAGAAGAAGTTTTGATTCCATCACCATATTGGGTCAGTTATCCTGAAATGGTAAAATTAGCTGGTGCAACGCCAAAAATTATTACTACCTCAGCAGAAAATAATTTTAAAATTACTGGAGAACAACTTTCTGAAAGTATTAATAATAAAACAAAATTGTTAATCCTTAATTCCCCTTCAAATCCGACGGGAATGCTTTATACAAAAGAAGAATTAGAATCTATTGCTGATGTTTGTGTTAAAAATAAGATTTTTGTGATAAGTGATGAAATTTATGAAAAACTTATTTATGATACTTCAGAATACACTTCTTTGGCTTCTTTGAGTAAAGATATTTATGATTTAACTATAACCGTCAATGGTGTTTCAAAAGCTTTTTCCATGACAGGTTGGCGAATAGGTTATTGTGCAGGAAATGAAGAGGTGATAAACTTTATTAAAAAATTTCAAGATCATTCTACTTCAAATCCGACATCAATTAGTCAATCGGCTGCATTGCAGGCTTTGAAAGAGCCTAACGAAATTACATCTTCTATGCGTGATGAATTTAAAAAGCGGCGTGATTTAATGATGTCTGCTATTAGCGATATTTCAGAATTAAGTTATTGTAAGCCAGATGGAGCTTTTTATTTATTTTGTGATTTTTCCAAGTTAGGAGAATCATTTGATATTGCAAAACGTATTTTAGATGATGTGAATGTCGCTATGATACCTGGCGAAGGTTTTGGTGCTCCGGGATTTATGCGCTTAAGTTTTGCCACCTCATCTGAACGAATTAAGGAAGGTACAAAGCGTATTGCAAATTGGATAAGCAAAAACGCGCTTTGTGTCAATAAATAATAATCTATTATCACTCCATCCTAGGCTAAAATGGTAGATATCAAAGATTTCCTTAAGCTTTGCATAGAAAATAAAGCTTCTGACCTTCACCTCACCGAAAATAGTCCTCCTATACTAAGAATTGATGGAAAATTAGTTTTAACTGACCGTCAAGTGCTCACTAAAGATGATCTTAAGAAGTGTATTTATGGAATCATTGACGATAGTCAAAAGGAAAAGTTTGAACGTGACCGTGAATTAGATTTTTCTGTTGCTTTTGAGGGAATGGAACGGTTTCGTGTGAATATTCATATTCAAAAAGGATCTGTTGAAGCTGCTTTTCGGCGTATTCCATTATATATTCCTTCTGCTTCTGAGTTAAGTTTACCTAAGGCTATTTTTGATTTTGCGCGTAAACCAAGTGGCTTGGTTTTGATTACAGGTCCAACGGGTGTTGGAAAGACAACAACTTTAGCCTCGATGATTGATCTTATTAATGAAGAGCGATCTTGTTTAATTATGTGTATTGAGGATCCTATTGAATATATCCATCAAAACAAAAAGTCAGTTATCAAACAACGTGAAGTTTTTAGTGATACGCATTCTTTTTCTGAAGCACTTAAACGGTGTTTAAGACAGGACCCTGATGTTATTGTCGTCGGGGAAATGAGAGACTTAGAAACGATTTCGACAGCATTAACGGCTGCCGAAACAGGCCATTTAGTATTAGCAACGGTGCATACACCAGATGCCCCACAAACTATTGAGAGAATTATTGATGTCTTTCCGCCCCATCAACAGCAACAGGTTCGTTTGCAGTTATCAACGGCCCTTCAAGGAATTGTTTCACAGACGCTTCTTCCACGTGCCGAAGGAGAGGGAAGAGTTATGGGGTCAGAAGTGCTGGTTGCCACACCAGCTATTCGAAATTTAATACGAGAAAAATCTATTGAACAAATTCCAACAGCTATTCAGACGGGACTGCAATATGGTATGCACACAATGGATATGTCTTTAAAAATATTGTATGAGGAAGGAATTATTACATTAGAAGATGCTTTAATGAAGGTGAAAAATGTTGAAGAATTTCAACAAATGCTCAGTAATTCTAAATAGAACCTACTAAAAGGTTCTATTTTATTCATAATATTTGCCCCGGCCCAATATGATTTATTGGTAACATTACAGTCATGGTTCGGGGTTTCATTTTTTGATAAGAAAATAATAAAGAAATGACATCAACAGTACAATTCGATAAACTATGTCACGTTATTGATTTAGGGTGTATAGAATATTCGAAAGCCTTAAAGATTCAAGAAAATTACGTTGAACAATGTCTACAAAATGAAGAAAATATTTTATTGTTATGTGAACATCCTCCCGTTTTAACGAGGGGAAGATTAACCGATGGACGTAATTTATTGCTTTCCCAAAAGAAGCTCCAGGATAAAGGCATTGCTATGCATGATATCAGCCGAGGAGGTGATATTACTTTGCATGCACCTGGTCAACTTATTATTTATCCTATTTTTCATTTAGGCCAGTTTGGCAAGGACTTAAAGCGGTATTTGTATAATTTAGAACAAGTTACTATTGAGGTATTAAAGGATTTTGGTATAGTAGCAACTCGAATTTCAAAGCATCGAGGAGTTTGGGTCAAAAGCAAGAAAATTGCTTCCGTTGGTATTGGTGTACGTAAATGGATTTCGTTTCATGGGTTAGCAATTAATGTTAATACAGACTTAAATCTTTTTTCAATGATTAAGCCCTGCGGATTGAATGTTGATATGACCTCTGTTAAAGAAGTGTTAGAAAAAGAAATTGATATGCAGTTAGTAAAAGAAAAGATTATAAATAAGTTTTGTCATGTTTTTGGTTTAGATATTAAAATCTTTTTATCTGAAGCGAAAGGAGTTGGATGTGACTGAAATTTGTCTTCCAGAATTGGGCGAAGGAATTGAAAGCGCGACTATTGCATTTTTACATCATCAAAGAGGAGATTTAGTAAAAAAAGATGAAGATATTGTTGAAGTAGTCACTGACAAAGCCGCTTTTAATATACCAACGGATGCTGCAGGTACTATTCAAGAAATTTTTGTTAAAGAAGGTCAGGAAATCAAAATAGGTGATGTTCTTGCCACAATTCATAATTCAGATTAATCATGAATCCTGTAATTAAAATTAAATCTAAAAATAAGCGTATTCTTTTAATGTATATCACAAAGGTATCTGGTCATAGACAAGCTACCGTTGCTGTACAGCAAGCCTTGCGCCACTTAGATCCACAAGTTGAAGCTCCGGCTGTTAATGGTTTTGGTTATACTTATCCGGTGTTAGAAAAGCTTGTGCATCAAACATATATGGGGGTTATTAAAAGCACTCCTAAAGTCTGGGATTATCTTTACGATAACCCAAAAGTTGTTAAAAAATCTCAATCTATCAAGAATTTTCTTCATAAAACAAGTCATAAAAAATTAGATATGCTTTTTAAGCGTCATTGTCCGGATACGGTTGTGTGTACTCAGGCTTTTCCTTGTGGTATGGTCGCAGACTATAAAATGACACATAAATTAGATATAACTCTTGTTGGTGTGTTAACAGACTTTTCACCACATTCTTTTTGGGTTAATGAGGGGATTGATTATTACATTGTTCCAGCTGCCGAAGTAAAAGATCGCTTTGTTCAAAAAGGAGTTCATCCGGATAAAATTAAAGTGTATGGTATCCCATTACGATCAAAGTTTGCTGTACAATTAGATAAAAAACCAATTGCCAAAAGTCTTAATCTTAACCCAGATATTCCGACTATTCTTATTATGGGGGGTGGGCAAGGGATTGGGCCGATTAAATCCATTGTTAAATCTCTCATGAAAGTAGATATGGAATTTCAATTGATTGTTTTGACAGGACGAAATAAAAAAATTATTAATAGTTTGAATAAATATGCTAAGAAAACACATAAGAAAATTTTAATTTTAGGATATACTAACAACGTCGATGAAATTATGGAGTTAGCTACAATCATTATTACCAAACCGGGAGGGATGACAACATCGGAATGTTTGGCCAAAGGACTACCTATGGTTCTTGTGGATCCCATCCCTGGTCAAGAAATGCGCAATACAGATTTTCTCATTAAAAAGGGAATAGGCATTCGTATCGATGATACGAATGATATAGGAGAAGAGGTAGAATTTCTTTTAAAATCTCCAAATCGTCTGGCATCCATGAGTCAAGCAGCTTATGCTAATGCAAAACCCCATGCAGCCATGGATGTTTCAAAATTAATCCTTGAGCATACGAACACCGCATAATTTCTTCAGTTCACTTTGTCAATAATGTTTAGATATAGCATATTTAAATTCGGGCAATTTCTTATTGATCATTTGTCAGAATCAACAGCATATAAATTTGCCAATGTATTATCTAATTTACATTATATTTTTTCAAAAACAGATCGAAGGGCTGTACGGAATAATCTAAAAAAGATTATTGCACAGGAAAAGAATCTTTCTTTTTTGACAAAAGAAGTGTTTATAAATTTTGGGCGTTATATTGTAGAATTTTTTCAAATCAGAAAAAATATTACCCAGAATTTTCTTAAAACAAAAGTTCAATTATATGGTGTTGAGCACATTGACCATGTTTTAAAGAAAGGTAATGGTGGAATTGTTATTACCGCACACATAGGTAACTGGGAATTAGGGGCGATCTTTCTCAGTATGTTGGGTTATCCTGTTACAGCTGTTGCCTTGCCGCATAGAGAACAAAAAGTGAATGATTTTTTTAATGATCAAAGAAAAATTAAAGGGGTAGAAGTTATACAATCTAATGAAGCTGTACAAGAATGTGTGGATGCTTTAAAAAATAATAAACTCATTGCCCTTGTCGCTGATCGTGATTTTAGTTTAAAAGGAGAGGTTGTTGATTTCTTAGGTGAAAAAACATTGATTCCTAAAGGTCCGGCTATTTTTTCACAAAAAACAGGCGCCCCGATCATCCCTGTATTCTTGATTCGTCAAAAAGATAATACATTTTGTCTGACTGTTTGTGCTCCCATTTATTCTGAAGGTTTCTATGAAAAAAAATTAGGACAAAAAGATATTGTGAAATGTATTATGAGGCAGTATATAACTATTATTGAAAATAAAATTCGCCAGTATCCGGCTCAATGGTTAATGTTTCGAGAGTTTTGGAAAAAGGATTAACGCATATGAAAATTTGTATTATTATTCCCGCCTATAATGAAGAGAAAACAATTGGATTACTTGTCCAGTCAATTCATAAAAAAGGATTTGATTGTTACGTAGTAGATGATTGCTCAGATGATAGTACCGGACAAATAGCTAAAAGTAATGGGGCAAATGTTCTTCAGCATAATCAACGACAAGGAAAGGGGGCCTCTCTTCGGACAGGATTTCAGCATGCTGTAAAACTTAATTATGATGGGGTTATTATTATGGATGCTGATGGTCAGCATGATACAGGTGATATTGATCAGTTTATTCAATGTGCGGCACGAAATAATGTGGGAATTATTACAGGAAATCGTATGGGCAATTCTAAAGGGATGCCCTTGTTGAGATATATGGTAAATCATTTTATGTCTTTTCTTATTTCGATGGCTTGTCGACAAAAAATTCCAGATACTCAGTGTGGCTTTCGTTTTATACGTTGTGATGCTTTAAAAGAATTAAGTTTAGTATGTAATAATTTTGAAATTGAAACAGAAATATTAATGAAAGCCCGAAAAAAAAATATTAAAATAACTTCAGTACCAGTTAGGACGATTTATAACAATGAAAAAAGCAAAATAAAGCCTTTAAGAGATACTATGCGTTTTTTTGCGTATTTTTTAAAGGAAATCTGGAGTATTCGTGGGAAATAAATTGTTGTATGGATCGTTGTGCTTTTCCTGTATTATTCATTTTGCTCTATTCGCTTATTTATCAATTTCAAGGCAAAAAGTAATACATAATAAGCCCCTTAAGCAAATTGAAGTAACCTATCAAACTATCAAATCAAAGAAAAATTCTTCACCAAAACAGTTTCGTCAGAAATTAAAAATTTTTAAGAAAAAAGAGACTCTAGATAATTCACCACGTATTACAAAAAAACATAGCCATTTTCCCTTTAGAGGCAAGGATGTAAAAGATATAACAAAGCTTTCCAATCAGCTATCTTCTAAAGAAAAATTGACATCAAGAATTCAGAAATTAGATCGTGGACAAAAAATCACGGTGCCCCTTTTAAAAGCCGAGAAGATCAGTAATCCAAAATATTTAAGCTATAATCAAACGATTAGATATAAGATAAAACAACGAGCCTATTTATACATTGATCACCCTGATTTTAAAGCAGGGGAGGTTTATTTAACCTTTATATTAACCTCTGATGGTGATTTAAAGCGGATCAAAATTATTGAAGAAAAAACGACAGCGAATAGTTATTTGCGTAGTGTAGGGTTAAGGAGTATTCAGGAGTCTAGTCCATTTGCATCATTCCCAAAAGATTTGAATTATCCTGAATTAACGTTCAATGTTGTCATATCGTTTGAGGTAAATGATTGACAAGAATTAGGGGGAATGATAAGGTACCAGCCATGATTGATCAGAAATTATTAGAAATTCTTTCTTGTCCTTCCTGTAACGGAGATGTGGAACATAAAGAGGACAAAATTATTTGCCTTCAATGCGGACGAAAATATCCTGTAAAAGGTGGTATTCCCGGTATGCTTATTGATGAATCCGAGGAGGGGAGTGCTTATCATGGATAAAATTCTAGTTATTCACGGTCCAAACCTCAATCTTTTAGGGCAGCGTGAGGAAGATATTTACGGGAAGATGACTCTTGGTGAAATTAATGCACAGCTCGAAGCCTTGGCCCAAAAAAATAATATGGCACTGCATATTGTTCAATCAAACCATGAAGGTGAAATTGTTGACGTCATTGGACAATCTTCAAAGGATGATTTTAAAGCGATTCTCATTAATCCTGCCGCGTTCACACACACCAGTGTCGCCGTAAGGGATGCTATTGCTGCTGTTCCTATTCCTGCTGTTGAAGTCCATCTATCAAATATTTATGCCCGTGAAGATTTTCGGCATACATCCCACATTGCCCCAGTTTGCCACGGCCAAATTTCCGGATTCGGCCCACAAAGCTACATCTTAGGCCTGCAGGCCCTAGGCAATTTAATTAAAAATTCTTAGTGTTCATGAATTCAAAAATAAAAAAAGTCATCGGTTGTTTTTCAGAAAAACGTATTGATGCGCTTCTAATTACACGAGATGTTAATATTCAATACCTCATGGATTTTCCAGCTTCGGAATCTTGGTTGTTGATTACGCCTAAAAAGGTGTTTTATATTACAGATTCTCGTTATGTTTTAGAGGCTCGAGAAGGACTTAAAGGGGTTCAGGTTAAGCAATATACGAAGTCTATTTATGAGTTGATGTTTCAGCTCGCTAAGCAACAGGGATGTAAACGTATTGGATTTGATGCACGGTATTTTTCACTGGAGCAATATGAAATATTAAAAAAACGAAGTTGCAGTGATATAAAATTGATCAAAGCTAACAATATGGTTGAGGATTTGCGGGAAATTAAAACAGCTACAGAAGTTGAAAAGATAAAATATGCGCTAAAATTACACAGGCAGGCACACCAATATCTAAAGAAAATTGTTAGGCCAGGGCTTTCTGAGAAAGAAATATTGTGTAAATTAGAACGATTCGTTAAGTCAAGAGGGGCTGGTTTTTCTTTTGATCCTATTATAGCGAGCGGGCCTAATTCTTGTTATCCTCATGCCAGAGTGACGGATCGTAAAATAAAGGATAACGAGCCAGTACTTATAGATATGGGGATCGACATAAATGGCTATAAGTCCGACTTGACACGTATGTTTTTTTTAGGTAAAATGGCGCAACTTGTTCAGGATGTAAATGATTTTGTTTTTGAATCACAGCGACGAGCTATTAAGAAAATTTGTGAGGGTGTTTCCGCGTCAGAAATAGATCGGACAGCACGTAACTTCTTAGGAAAAAACAAGTTAGCAAAGTATTTTGGCCATTCTTTGGGGCATGGAGTTGGATTAGAAATTCATGAAAATCCTCGCTTGTCTCAAAAAAGCACATCTATTCTTAAAGAAGGAATGATTATTACCATTGAACCGGGCGTTTATATTCCGAAAAAATTTGGTGTTCGTATTGAAGATATGGTTTTAGTCAAAAAACAAGGGTATGAAATTTTAAGTGACGATATCTATTAATCAAATTAGATCAGGCATGGGACTCTGTATCGATGGTAAAATTTATTTGATCATGGAGTATCATCATGTAAAGCCAGGCAAAGGAACAGCCTTTGTTCGTATAAAATTAAAAAATGTTAAAACAAAACAAGTTCTAGAAAGAACTTTCAAGACAGCTGATAAATTGGATGATGTCGAATTAGAAGAAAAAAAACTTCAGAATCTTTATCGTGCAGGCGATTCTTTTCATTTTATGGATCAAAATGCTTATGAAGAGGTTGTCATTTCAGAAGATGTTCTTGGTGCCAATATAAAATTCTTACAAGAAGATTTGGAGGTGACAGGGATTTTTTACAAAGATGAAGTCCTTGATGTGGCTCTACCAACATTTATTGAAGCTGAAATTACACATACGGAAGTTGGGCTAAAAGGAGATTCCTCAAAGGCAGGTACAAAACCTGCAACTATTGATACGGGCGCAGTTATTCAGGTTCCGTTATTTATTACCATGGATGACAAGGTGAAAATTGATACCAGGACAGGAGAATATGTCGAAAGGGTAAAAAAATGAATTTGAAAGAAATAAAAGAAATAATAAAATTAATGAATGAGAATGAGCTGGTTGAAATTGAAGTTGAGCGCGATGGCAGCAAGATTAAAGTTAAAAAAGCAAATACCGAATCTAATGAGGTTATTTATAAAAGGCCTATTGAGTATAAAGTTGCCCCACCATCAAGACAAGAAGTTAAAGAAAGTTCTTCTGAGCCTGTAGTCGACTCGAATAAAAAAGAAATTAAATCGCCAATGGTCGGAACTTTTTATTCCGCCCCATCCCCAGAAGCATCTCCATTCGCTGAGGTCGGAAAAGTTGTCGAAATCGGGCAGGTTGTTTGTATTGTTGAGGCTATGAAATTAATGAATGAAATTAAATCAGAAGTTAAGGGTAAAATTGTTGAAATTTTAGTTTCGAATGCTCAACCTGTAGAATTTGGACAAACCTTATTCACTGTTGATCCGGTATAAATATGTTTTCTAAAATACTTATTGCTAATAGAGGGGAAATTGCCCTAAGAATTATACGGGCCTGTCGGGAGTTAAATATTCAGACGGTGGCAGTTTATTCTGAAGCTGATCGAGATTCTCTTCATGTTCGTTTTGCAGATGAAACCGTGTGTATCGGTCCGTCGTCTAGTTTAGATAGTTATCTTAATATTCCAGCTATTATTTCTGCAGCAGAAATTACAGATGTAGAAGCTGTGCATCCAGGTTATGGTTTTCTTGCAGAAAATGCCCATTTTGCAGAAATTTGTGAATCGTGTGGCATTACTTTTATTGGTCCAAGTGCCTCCGTAATTAGATCAATGGGAGATAAAGTTGTAGCACGAGAAACTATGCGTAAAAACGGAGTTCCGCTAACACCTGGCGGTAAGGGAATTATCAAGAGTAAAGAAGATGCTCTTACTGTTGCTAAGAAAATTAAATATCCTGTTATCATCAAAGCCGTTTCCGGCGGTGGTGGAAAAGGTATGAGAGTGTGTCATAACGATGTGTCTTTGATGAATTCTGTTGTCATTGCTCAGAATGAAGCGGAAGCCAACTTTGGAAATTCCGAAGTGTATATTGAAAAATATATCCAAGATCCTCGGCACATTGAATTTCAAATAATCGCGGATAAGCATGGCAATGTTATACATTTGGGTGAAAGAGATTGTAGCATTCAAAGGCGGCATCAGAAATTATTAGAAGAAGCCCCTTCACCAGCTTTAAATAGCAAATTGAGAAAACGTATGGGAGAGGTTGCCGTTAAAGCTGCAAAGGCCGTCAATTATGAAAATGTTGGTACAATTGAATTTCTTTTAGATAGTAGTGGTGAATTCTATTTTATGGAAATGAATACCCGTGTTCAGGTAGAGCATCCTGTTACAGAAATGGTTACAGGGATCGACATCGTTAAAGAACAAATTAAGATTGCCACTGGTGAAAAGCTGACGATTAAACAGGAGGATGTTAAAATTCGCGGTGCCGCTATTGAATGTCGTATCAATGCAGAGGATCCAAAAAATAATTTTATGCCCTCTCCTGGAACAATTGAACAATTAAATCTTCCAGGGGGTAGAGGAATAAGGATCGATACGCATATATACCCTGGTTATAAAATTAGTCCATTTTATGATTCTATGGTGGCTAAATTAATTGCTTATGGCGATGATCGAAAAGAAGCCATAGCCATCATGAAAAGAGCGTTAGATGAATTTTATATAAGTCCAGTTAAAACAACCAGTGGGTTACATAGTGAAATTTTGAACCATCCTACATTTTTAGAAGGAAAAATTACGACACATTTTTTAGAAAAAATGATGAAAAATGAAGGGGAAAATGTCTAATGAAACAGAATGATACTCTTGATCTTGGTTCTGTACAGATTCACAGAAAAGTTTTGGCTGAAATAATTAATTCAGCTATCGAGAGCGTTGATGGTGTTCAATTGATTCAACATAATTTTTCTTTAAAAGTTTCTCAATTTTTTAAGCGTAATAATTTTCCTGGTATTCTTATTAAAGAAGATGATAAACATAATGTTAGTCTTGAATTAAAAGTTTTTGTTCGTTATGGTATTAACATTCCTGATGCGGCTCGACAAATTCAAACAAGCGTACGGGCAGCAGTTAAGAAAACGGTTGATCTTAATTTTAAGGATATTAATATTCATATTGAAGGGATAGAAAGGGGGCAAGGATGAGTTTTTTTCAAAGAGTGATTGGTCTATTTTATGTTTTATTAGTTTTATTTCTAACCTGTAGTTTTGGTTTGTTTCTTTTGCATAAAATTTCTTTTGATCAAGCAATTACATTTATTTATTTGATATACAGTGACGAGCAATTAAGAATTATTTTTGGAAGTGCAACGGGTTTGTTATTAGTAGTGAATTTTGCTTTCTTCAAGTTATTTACTCGTAATTCCAAAAAAGAGAAAATTATTGCTTTTGATAATCCTTCCGGAAGGGTGAGTGTGGCATTAACAGCTTTAGAGGACTTGGTCAAACGGATGACGGTTAAGTTATCAGAGGTGAGAGATGTTAAATCAAGTATTACTACTTCCAAAAAGGGATTGAAAATTAAGATTCGGTTGGTACTTTGTTCTGAGGTTAATATCCCTGAAGTCACATCTAGAGTACAAGATTCTGTTAAGAAAAAAATTCAAGATACCATAGGGCTTGATGAAGCTGTGGATATTGCGATATACGTTGGAAAAATTGTTCCAGAGCCTTCCAAAAAAGAAAAACAGCAAGATAAAGTCGAACCAAAGCAAGAAAATCTTGAACCCAATATTCCTTTTCAAGGTTACAGAGCATAAAATTTATGAAAAAAATAGGCATATTAACAGGTGGTGTTGATTGTCCTGGTTTGAACTCAGTCATTCGTGCTGTTGTCAGAAAATCACTTCACGAAGGATATGTTGTCACCGGGATTAAGAATGGTTGGAATGGTCTTGTCGAAAATGACATGCGTGTATTAGACTTGCGCATAACTTCCGGCATTTTAGACCGGGGGGGGACGATTTTAGGTACGAGTTTATGTCATTCCCCTCTTGAGACTGAAAAAATGGCCGCCATTATGGAAAATTTTAAACGTGGGGGCATGGATGCGTTAATTGCTGTTGGAGGAGAAAATACCTTAAAAGTCGCTTTGGACTTATATGAACAAAAT
The DNA here is from genome assembly GCA_029261055.1 of Candidatus Omnitrophota bacterium. Classification (GTDB taxonomy): domain Bacteria; phylum Omnitrophota; class Gorgyraeia; order Zapsychrales; family Zapsychraceae; genus JAJDCA01. The sequence continues at coordinate 255,354 of JAJDCA010000014.1, forward strand.
GGGCTTCCGGTTGTCGGGGTCCCAAAATCCATAGATAATGCTCTTTCGGGCACTGATTATGCTTTTGGTTTTGACACGGCGGTCGATGTTGCTACGGCTTGTATTGATCGTCTTCATACAACAGCAGAAAGTCATCATCGCATTATTGTTATTGAAGTTATGGGGCGGCACACAGGATGGATAGCTCTGGAGGCTGGTATTGCTGGTGGAGCAAATATTATACTTGTCCCTGAATATCCTATTGATCTTCAAGAAGTTTGTGAATCTATAAGTTCCCGTCATAAGCGTGGAAAAACATTTAGTATTATTGTTGTATCCGAAGGTGCAAAGATTAAGGGCCAAGCCGCTCGTGAAAATGATGATGAGGGCCCAAGAAAACATGCGGATAATATTGGGAAAATTATTGCTAATTTAATTGAAGAAAAAACAGGATATGAAACTCGTGTGAGTGTTTTGGGTCACATTCAAAGAGGAGGTTCTCCTTCTGCATACGATCGAATTCTTGGAACACGTTTTGGTGTGAAGGCCGTTGATTTGATAAAAGAAAGTCAATTCGGAAAAATGGTAAATTTGCATAATAATAAGATTAATTGTGTCGATATTTCCGAAGCCGTTAAAAAACATAAATCAATTAATAAGGATTTGTTTTCGATTGCACAGTTATTTTCCGCATGATGATGAAAGAAAAAATTACAAAGATTTTTGAAGAATCTATCCATGTCAAACAAAAGACCCTCGCCGAAAATATTGATCCTATAATCAAAGTTGTTAAAGAAATTACAAAAGTCTTTAAACGAAAAGGTAAGGTTTTGTTTTTTGGTAATGGCGGTTCTGCAGCAGATAGTCAACATATTGCGGCTGAGTTTATAGGACGATTTCAAAAAGAACGTAAAGCCTTACCAGCACTTGCTCTCACCACAGACACATCTATTTTAACTGCCTTGGGAAATGATTATATTTTTGATATTATATTCGCACGTCAAATTGAAGGGTTAGGGAAAAAGGGAGATATGGCTTTTGGGATTTCCACAAGTGGCAATTCTAAAAATGTCATCGCTGGAATAAAGCAGGCGAAGAAAATGGGGATGACAACGGTTTCTTTAACCGGATGTCGCGGAGGAAAACTTGCCCGGTTAACGGATATAAATCTTATTGTACCATCTTCTAACACAGCCAGGATTCAAGAATCTCATATTTGTATCGCCCATACGATTTGTGAATTGGTTGAGAATCAATTTTAAGTTCTATGCCTTCTAAGAAAAATCCTACTATTACTGCATTAAAAAAAGAAATTATCCGACATCGTCGACAAGGAAAGAAAATCGTTTTTACAAATGGTTGTTTTGATATTCTTCATTGGGGGCATGTCCAATATTTACAGACCGTTAAGAAAACAAACAGGATTTTGGTTGTCGGATTAAACAGTGACAGTTCTATACGAGAAATTAAAGGACCAAAGCGACCGATTCTTCCTCAGCAGGCTCGTTTGAATGTTCTAACCGCTTTAGAATGTGTTGACTATGTGATTATGTTTAATGAAGCAACCCCTTACCGCCTTATTTCGTCTGTAAAGCCGGATATCCTTGTGAAGGGAGCAGATTGGAAGGGCAAACAAGTTGTCGGGAGTGACGTCGTTGAAAAAAGTGGAGGGAAGGTTGAATACATTAAATACTTACCTAAATATTCTACATCAAACATAATAGAGACGATTCTGAAGCGTTGTTCATGAACTGAGCAATGTTTCATTTCTTTATGCTTCACAATACTTAAATTCTGTATGTCGATCGAAAAACAAAAATTATATCGCATTGTAGACGCCAATTTTAATCGAGCTAAAGAAGGGCTAAGAGTTTGTGAAGACATTTGCCGTTTTATTTATGACGATAAAACGGCAACAAAAAAATATAAGCACATTCGGCATCGTTTAACGAGTATTATCTCTTTATTTAAATGGTCTCAAATTATTTTGGCACGAGATATTGTCGGGGATGTAGGCAAGCCAACCATTGACGTTGAGTTGAAACGTAAAAAAGTGCAGGATATTTTTTATGCTAATTCTCAACGGGTCAAAGAATCTGTCCGTGTTTTAGAGGAATTTACGAAACTTTTTAATAAAAAAGCAGCCCAAGCATTGAAAGAATTACGTTATCAAGTTTATGACATCGAAAAGAAAATTGTTGGAAAAATGTAGGTTGTATTTAATTCTAGATACGCAGGTTGCCGATTATGCCAAGCTTTTAAATGTTGCCAAAAAAGCAATGTCTGCAGGGGTTGATATTATTCAACTACGTGACAAACATGGTTCTGCTCGGGATATTATAAAGTTTTCAAACCATCTAATCAAACTAACACGCAATAAAATTCCCTTTATTATCAATGACCGTGCGGATTTAGCTTATGTATGTAATGCTTCAGGTGTTCATTTAGGCCAGGATGATATGCCTATGCAGGCAGCCAGGAAAATATTGGGTGCACGATCTATAATCGGGGTTTCCTGCCAGAGTTTAGCTCATGTGCGAAAAGCTATTACCGATGGGGCCGACTACCTCGGTTTTGGTTCGGTATTCAAGACGCAGACAAAGCCGGAACGCGACCCCATGGCCGTTTCATTATTAGCCAAAGTAGCTAAAGTAACTCGCCTTAAGCAAATTCCTATTTTTGCTATCGGAGGGATAACACCTAAAAATTTACCACAAATACAAGCAGTTGGTGTTAATCGTATTGCTGTTTGTCGGGCGATTTCTGAGGTGAAAAATGTCAGTGAGGTTTCTCGGAATTTTAAAAGATTTTTACTGGAAAAATAGCTTCGGGAGTTCTTAAGATATTATCTGATCTCCGTCGATAAATATGTTCTTAAAAGTTGTTTAAAAGCTACAAAAGGATCTTGTCATAAAGAGTATCTTATGCTAAGATTTCCAATCATGCTAAACTATAAATCGAACCATATTTGCGAGGGTCGTTCAGGGGTAGGACATCAGCTTCCCAAGCTGAGAACACGGGTTCGATTCCCGTTCCTCGCTTTTTTTATGGTATCTGCGATGTTAATATCCGGTTGCTCAACGTTTGAAGTCGCTCCGGAGTATGTTTATACAGAACTTCCTGAACCAGATAAAAATGGTGTTTATCATAAAGTTAATGTAGGTGAAACTATTTGGCGTATTGCCAAAACATATGATGTTGCAATTGATGATATTATCAAGGCGAATAATATTCCCAATGTAGCCAAGGTAGAGAAGGATCAGCTTCTTTTTATTCCGGGAGCCTATTCTCAAAAAAAAATTATTCTTGATACTGGTGACAACAAAAATGAATTTGTATGGCCGGTAAAAGGAAAAGTTATTCATTATTTTCATCAGCGCTATGGAAATCAGATTAACAAGGGGATTGATATCCAGGCTAAAGATGGGGCTCCCGTACTGGCCGCTCGGACAGGTCGTGTAGTATTAGCCGATTATCTGGGAGGGTATGGCCACACCGTCATTTTAGATCATTTAGACGGCTTTTATTCCGTTTATGCGCATAATGCAAAACTTTCGGTTAGGTTAGATGAGCTTGTTTTAAAAAATAAAGAAATTGCCTTAGTAGGAAAAAATGAAAATCAGTTAGCTTATTTGCATTTTGAGGTACGTAAAAATTCAATTGAAGATAATCCGTTGTATTATTTGCCATAAGGTATTTTAGGAAATGAATCCAATCGATATTAGAAGAGATTTTTTTGGGCGCAAAGAACATTTAGATCTTCTTAAGCGACGTGTGATTGATCTTAAAGAGGGGTATCGACAAAATGTAGCTCTTTTGGGAAATCGTTACGTTGGTAAAAGTATGCTTTTACAATATTTTCTTTCCGAGTTAGATGATGATGATAAAATTGTTATTTATCTCGACTTAGAGAATAAAGATTTTCATTACTTTTTTTCTAAGTTTACAACAAGCCTTCTATACAATTTTTCAAAAAGTAAACATTTACCAATCTATGATGATTTAAATCTTTTTTTAGAAAGTACAAAGAGCATTATTCCGCATACCATCGAAGTGATTCGAAAAATTCAAGCAGATTATCAAAAAGGGAAATTTGAAGATACTTATTTAGGATTGTTAACTTTGCCTGAGGTGTTTACCCATGAAACAGGGCAATATTGTTTGCTTATTTTAGATGAATTTCAGAATTTAGATGTTTTTGATTTTCCGAATGTTTTTCAAGATCTTGGTAAGAAAATTATGACACAAAAAAAGTGTTTTTATATTGTGACAAGTTCTTATCCTGAAACAGCAAAAAAGATTTTATCAGAAAAATTGTCATTGCTTTTTGGGAATTTTGAAGTCATCAACCTTGAGCCCTTTGATATACAGGAAGGTCAAAAGTGTATTACGAATAATTTAGCTGATAATAAAATTGGACTACAGCTATGCAGTTTTTTAGCAGATTTTACCGGAGGACACCCGTTGTATTTAAATTTGATTTGTCAGGAATTAATCAGTCTTTGTGCTATCCATAATCAAAATGAAATTTATAAACCGGTACTTTCCCAGGCTGTAGAAAATACAATATTTGGTCGATGGGGTGTGATTAGTAGGCATTTTGAATTAATTGTTAATGAATTATGTAGTGGTAAAGGGAATCGATTGATGTCTTCCGTTTTAATGTCTTTATCTAATGGGAAGCATAAAGTGGATGATTTAGTAAATGATATTGGTGTGAAAAAAGGGCAGATAGCGCAAAAAATTAACCGGCTTTTAGAATTAGGCATTGTTGTTAAAAATGGTAATTTTCATTATTTGCAGGACAAGCTTTTTAGATATTGGATTAAATTTGTTTATCAGAAAAGAATGAAAGATTTAGAATTAACCCCGGATAAACAAAGAAAACAATTTAAAGAAGAGTTTCACCTGAGTGTTGAGAATTTTAAAATGTCTTCACGTAAAGATTTCGCGTCCAGAATTACAGAGCTTTTATATTGTTTTGATAATGAAGCTTTTCATCTCAACGGCAGGAAATATAAATTACCTGTGTTTCGTGAAATTGTTCCTATTAAACTCAAAAGTGATAAAGGAATGTATTTTGATATGCTCAAGGCTTCAACGCGAGATGATACGTGGTTTGTTGTGGTCAAAAAAGATCATCTTGGGGAAAATGATGTGAATGAAATTCTTGCAGCTTCGAAAGAAATTGTAAAGAAACCTGGTCGGTATGTAATTATATCGCTTGCCGCCCTTGACCAAAATACGCGTTTAAAGGCTTTGCAAGAAAGATTTTGGATTTGGAATGAGGGAGAATTAAACGATTTATTAACCCTTTTTGATAAACCTTATATAGTTTAAAAAAACATGAAAATAGGCGTTATTTCAGATACACATTCGCTTGAAATTCCAAAACAAGTGCTTAAAGCTTTTGAAGAGGTGGATTTCATTATTCATGCGGGTGATTTTTGTGCAGTAGATGATTTGAACATATTGACAGATATTAAAGAAGTGAAAGCTGTTTATGGTAATATGGATGAATCTAAGATTGTTACAAAGTTTCCTCAACGACAAATTTTTTCGTTTGGGAAATTTCTGATCGGGTTGTATCATGGGGAAGGCCCTCCAAAACGGGTATTAGATTTTGTTGTTAGAGAATTTGAAGGGGAGAAAGTGGATGCGGTTATCTTTGGCCATTCGCATTATCCGTTGATTAAAAAAGTAAATAATGTGCTGTATTTTAACCCTGGAAGTCCGAACGATACTATTCGGGCTCCATACTGTTCTTATGGTATTTTAGAAATCATTAATGATGAGCTTGTCGCAAAAATTATCAAATTAGGGTAAAAAAATGGAAAAAATATGGGCTCCGTGGAGAGATCAATACATTACAAAAATTGTTAAGGAAAATAAACAATGCGTTTTTTGTAAAATTCTTGAAGAAAAAAAAGATAAAAAGAATTATATTTTTATGCGTAGAAAATATGCCTATGCGGTTCTCAACATTTTTCCCTATAATAATGGTCATATCCTGATAATACCAAATCGACATGTATCGGATATGAGTAAACTGAAGAAAGCAGAACGCGATGAACTTTTTGATCTTTTGGAGGAAGCTAAGTCTGTTGTCGGTAAAATTCTTTCTCCGGAAGGATATAACATTGGTATCAACCTTGGTCGTGTAGCTGGGGCAGGTTTTCCGCAACATTTACACGTTCATCTTGTCCCGCGTTGGTTTGGGGATGTTAATTTTATGCCTGTAACGGCCAATACAAAAGTTATATCGCAATCCTTAAAAAGCCTACATGAAAAGTTAGTGAAACATGCGTAATCGTTTAGACATTGAAGAACTAGAAAAAAAGATATTGGCACCTTATGCAATGAAAAGTTGTGAAAGTGCAGGGCGTATTTATGAAGAACCTAAACATGAGGTGCGCACGTGTTATCAGCGTGATAGAGATCGTGTAGTCCATTGTGAAGCCTTTAGGAAATTAGAATATAAGACGCAAGTTTTTGTTATTTTTGAAGGGGACTATTACCGGACACGATTGACGCACACCATCGAAGTTGCTCAAATTGCGCGTACCATTGGACGAAGTCTACAGTTAAACGAAGACCTTATTGAGGCCATTGCCTTGGCGCATGATTTGGGGCATCCACCATTTGGACACGCTGGAGAACATGCTTTAGATGGTATAATGAAGTCTCTTCATGAGCAGGGTTTTAATCATAATTTGCGTAGTTTTGAAATTGTGACTAAATTTGAAAAGCGTTATCCTGATTTTGATGGTTTGAATCTGACGGAAGAGGTTTTGATCGGTATTTTAAAACACAAAACAGCCTATGATAAACCAGGAATTTCAGATAAATTTACCCATAAAGGCCCTTCATTAGAAGCTCAGGTTGTGGATATCGCTGATTCTTTAGCCTATTTGTCGCATGATATCGATGATGGGTTAACATCTGGATGTATTACGGAAGAAGATTTGATCGAAAGTAATTTTTGGCAAAAGGCTTATCAGATTGCCAAAGATCATGTGAGTGTATCCAATAAGGAAATGTTGAAATATCAGATAGTAAAAGCTTTGATTGATATGCAGATAAGGGACTTATTATCTTTTTCGGGGGATAAAATTACGGCATTAAATTTTCAGAGTTCTGAGGAAGTAAGAAGTCATGCTGAAACAGTTATTGATTTTAGTCCTGGGATGAACCAAGATAGAAATACTTTGCAAGGTTTATTAAATAAAAAAGTTTATCATCATTACCGTGTGGAGAGAATGACATCTAAAGCCGCGCGAATTATTAATGATTTATTTGAAGTTTATAAAAAAAATCCAAGTCAATTGCCGTATGCCGTTTATCAGCGGGATCAAAAATATGCGGATAAAGATGTGTATGAAATTATTTGTAATTATATTGCGTCCATGACGGACAGGTTTGCCCTCAATGAGCACAAAAAACTCTTCGACCCCTACAAAAAAGTATAAATTGATTTTATCAGCTGTTCATATGGTTTATAGATTGGTTAATTCTACCTATAATGAACAGGAATTAGTTCTTCGTTTAACGCGACTACTTTGTCAATTTATTAAAGCTAGTTCGTCCACAATTTATTTATTAAATCCTAAAACAAAAAAAATTGAGCTGATTGGTATTTTTGACAATAAAATTAATATTCTTGTGACGAAAAAAAGAGAACTTGCCAAAATTTCAAAAGAAGAATATAGGGTGACACAAGGATATGCTATTTTTGAAAAACATCTTCTAGGGATACCTCTTGTGGCGGATGACAATGTCGGTGCGGTTTTTATCAAACGTAAAATTCATGAGCCAGCGTTTACTGAATTTGACAAAGAAATTCTTTCTGTTGTTGCAGAACAATCTGTAACGGCTATTAAGAATTTGCAGTTGTACGAGGAACAACAAAAGGTCATATTGGCGAGTATTAAATTTATTGGAACGTTATTAGATCAGCATGGTCCTGCCTGGGGCGTATCGCATACGCCAGTTTTTTTTAAAATTATAAAATGTTTAGGGGACGCTCTTAAAATTGGTGAAGATGAGGTCAATAATTTGTATTATGCTAGTGTGTTGCGTGATGCGGGAGCTATTGATGTTCCTTACGAAATTTTATCCAAAACAAGTCAGTTGACACCTGAGGAATTTAAAGTCATCCGTAATCAACCGGCAAAAAGCGTAGAACTCATTCGTCCGGTTAGGTTTTTGAAACCGGTGTTACCTATTATTTTGTATCACCATGAAAAATATGATGGTTCGGGATACCCCTCAGGATTGAAGAAGGAACAAATACCTATAGGGGCCAGAATTATGGCTGTTGTTGATGCTTTTGAAGCTATGACGATAGATAGGCCCTATAAAAAACGTTTGTCTGTTGAAGAAGCCCTTGAAGAGTTAAAGCACAACAGAGGGACGCAGTTTGATCCTAATGTGGTCAATACCTTTATAAAATTATCGCGTCAAAAAAAGTTTAGAAAATACTTGTCTTCTCATCATATATAAAATTATAATAGATATTATATAAATCAATAAATAAAAATGACTAATAAAATAAATAATCAATCTCAATTTGAGCTTTTTCCTGCAAATACACCACCTATCCAAAAAGATAAGAATAAAGGGGGTCCATTAAAAGACTTGACATTCTCAGCCGAAAATATTATTGTTTTATGCATTGTTTTCGTCATGGTTTTGGTGTTTTGCTTTTCTTTTGGGGTTGACCGCGGGAAAAAGGTAGTTAAACCGCCCTCCAAAGATGTTATTTCACGCGATTTCCATCAAAATGAGGATGTTGAGATTGTAATTGAAGAGAAAGTAGCAGTTCCATTAAAGGCTCAATTAGCTCCAATAAAAGAGCCGATCAATGTGGAAAACGAAGTAACATCTGCTGTAGAACTTTCCGTAATAGAAGATTTATTTACTGTCCAAGTCGCCTCCTTTAAAAATGAGGAAAATGCTCAACGTGAAGCGCAGCGTTTACAGGATTTTGGAGAAGATATATTTGTGCTAACGAAAGGCAGCCATTCGATTGTCTGTATAGGAAAATTTAATCTAAAAGAGAATGCCAAAGAGCTTTCTCACAAACTTAAATCAAAATACAATGATTGTTTAGTCAGGAGATTATAATTATGTCATTACATCCTTCATTACGTGTCGATACAGCCGGAGCCCAACAACGCACGGTTTTAACGCGCATTGAACGCATCAAGGACCTTATGAAAAAAGGGCTCTGGGAAGATGGTCGTTCTGTTACAGGTTTACCTAAAACAAAGATTATCAAAATTAAGGCTCAAAAGAAAACTAAAGAAGAAGATGAAGATACAGATGCTGCGGCAAAAGAGGTTAAAAAATAAAATTAATTTATAATTTTTAAGCGTGAAGTGTGAAGCATGAAATGTAGCGTTTAATACGTTTTATGAGCAATGCTTCACGCTTCATAATTTTCCCCATCTCATAAGTTTTACTATCCATGAAAAAAATAATTTCTAATTTCTTCCTAATTACATTCTTCACAATAGGGCTTTCAAGTAGAGGGTGGGCGCAAGATGTATTTCCATTCTTAGCAAAAGTTACATCGAAACATGTAAATGTTCGATCAGGGCAAAGTGTGAATTTTGAGTCCTTATATCAGTTTAATAAGGATGATAAGGTCATTGTTGTTGGAAAAGAATATAGTTGGTACAAAATTGAGCTACCCCCTTTGGCCAAAAGTTTTGTCCATAAAGATTTTGTGCAGAAGATCAATGCGACAATTGCTCAGGTTATTGCTGCTCGTGTCAATGTGCGGGCGGGTAAAGGTATTGAACATATGATTCTTGGGCAATTGAACAAAGGCTCGCGAGTACGTATTTTAGAAGAGACCGAAGAATGGTACAAAATTGAACCTGTCGCCAATACGTATGGATGGATATCCGATAAATTTTTAGAATATGAATCTAAGAGTGTTGCTATACAAAATAAAAAACAAGACATCAGATTATTTGTTGAAGAAAAACAAGAAGAAAAACACGAAGTAAAGCAAAAAGTAAATAAGGATGTAAATCGGAAAGTAAAGAAGGAAGTAAAGCGGAAAGTAAAGCAGAAAGTAAAACCGCCAAAGGCAGAAAAACAGAAAAAGATCGCCCGCACCACGAAGCCTACCAATCAACCTAAGTTAGAAAAAGGGCAAGTGGCTGTTGAAGGATATTTAAAGCCCATTCAAAATGCCAAATCGATTGAAGTGCAATATCAGTTTATTATAAATGAACAACATGTGTATGATATCCAAGGCCTTAAGCCGGTTTTTGATGAGTTTTTATACCGCAAAGTCGCTATTGAAGGGGTCATTAACACAAAAATATCTTCATTGTATCCCGTCATTTTAGTATCCAGAGTGCAATTAATGTTATAGGAGATGTATCATTTTTGTTCTTCTCATTTTATTTATCACCATCGTCCTTCACGAGTATGCCCATGCATGGACCGCGTATAAATTAGGAGACCCTACGGCAAAAAACGCAGGGCGACTTACTTTAAATCCCCTCAAGCATGTGGATCCTGTTGGTACCATTTTTATTCCTGGAATGCTTTATCTATTAAGTCGTTTTGGTATGCCATTGATTTTGTTTGGCTGGGCTAAGCCTGTTCCGGTTAATTTTCAACGGTTATCCAATCCTAAGCGAGATATGATTCTTGTCGGCATGGCCGGGCCGGCTATTAATATTTTTATTGCGGTTGTATTAAGTGTGTTTATCAAATTTAATCCAAAACTAGCTTTCAATGAATGGATGCTGGCAGTCATGTTTATTAATTTGCTGCTAGCGATTTTTAATATGATGCCTATACCGCCTTTGGATGGATCCCGGTTAGTTATGGGTTTATTGCCAAATCGTTTGGCATTGCCATATAGTCGGATAGAGCCTTTTGGTATTCCACTTGTGCTGATAGCCGTTATTTATTTTGATATATTTGAGAAAGTTATTTTACCCATTATTGAAGTATGCGGAAATATGTTGGGTGTAAAATTTATAGGAGTAATTATCTGATGTCTATCGTTAATGTCGCATTAAAACAAAATGCTTATAAAATTGTTGTCGGGCAAAATATTTTAGAAAATTTAGGGAAGCAGGTGAGTAGCCTAAAGATAGGTCTGGATGCTGTGATTATCACGAATCCTATTATTAAAAAACATTATGGGAAATTGGTTGCTGCGAGTTTGACTCAAAAGGGTTTTACAGTAAAGTTTTTTGAGGTTCCCGAAGGAGAGAAGAGCAAGTCGGCAAAGATGGCCTTTCAGCTTATTGAAAAGGTTGCGCAGTATGATCGTTTAAAGAGAGTGTTTATTGTGGCTATGGGGGGCGGTGTTGTTGGGGATTTGGCTGGATATGTTGCCGCGGCTTATAAAAGAGGGATACCGTACTTTCAGTTACCAACCACATTTTTGGCCCAAATTGATTCGGCTATCGGTGGAAAAGTCGGCATTGATTTGCCGATGGGAAAGAATTTAGTAGGAGCCTTTTATCAGCCTAAAGTCGTCTTTAGTGATGTGGCCTCATTGGCAACATTGTCCAAACGGCAAATCCGTAACGGTTTGGCTGAAGCAATCAAATATGGCATTATTTATGATAAGAAATTATTTGATTTTATTGCGCGTCACTATGAAAGCCTTTTAAATCACGATTTGAAGGCTTTAGAAAAAGTCGTTTTAAGTTGTAGTAAAATAAAAGCCGAAGTGGTTGTGGCTGATGAAAAAGAGACTAAAGGAATTCGTACGATACTCAATTTTGGGCATACAGTTGGCCACGCAATTGAAGCAGCCGGCACTTACAATGATTACCAGCATGGTGAAGCGATTGCCTTGGGTATGCGTGTGGCTGCGGATATTTCGTATCAGTTAAAATTATTATCTTCAGAAAACGTTTTAAAAATTAATCAACTTTTATCCGCTGTAGGGCTTCCGGAAAAAATTCAAAAAATCCGTTTGGCTGATATTATGCACAAAATGCAACACGATAAGAAATTTCAATCCGGAAAGAATCGTTTTGTTCTTGCTGAAGCGATTGGTAAGGTTAGCGTTGTCGAAGGGATTGATCTAAAAATAATTAAGCAGGCCATTAAGGCGTATATGTATTCTTCCCGCGTTTGATATTGAGGGTGATCGTTTTACCGCTATCTGTCCGTAGCTGAACTTCTTTTAATGTAACAGCCATTACTTCAATTACTTCGATACCTTCCACAAATTCTCCCACCGCATAGATTTCATCATTAATTAGGGCTACATATGTTTCATCGGCTAACATTATGCCACCAAGAATAAGGGTTCTATTATTTGGGATGGCGATTTTTTTAGGTGTTATTTCTTTTGTCACAATAGGGGCAGATTTTTGTGTTAGTTCGTTCGAGGAAAGGGGCTCTGGCTTTTCAGAAAGGGTAGTCTGGGATGATGTGAAAGTTTGAGTTAATTTTTCCAATTCAGGGCGATCAAATTTCTTTATTAGAAGAGTAATGGCAAGTCCTGAAATAAAACAGAAGATGGCGATGGCAATAATTATGAATATTGATTGTGTATTGTGTTTTTTTAGCGGAGTTGGTTTTGAGCTTGGAGTATTTTCTTTTGTATCAGAGGTGTTTTGATTTTTTAATTTGGGGGCCGTTGGAGAGGTTACCGTTTGGGTTTCTTGTAAATTATTTTGTGTTTTCTTAAGGGCGTCGTGAATAATACTCATTATGCAACGACCTCCTCAGCACATTTATGAATAATGTGTTCATCAATACGACCGGTTTCTTCTATAAACCCGGCTAGCAGAGCTCTGTCACATAAAATATTTATCATTCGAGGTGTTCCTAATGAGTAGTTATAAATGGCATCAACGGCTTCGGAAGTGAAGCGTAGGCCGCATAAGAAATTTTGTGGAGAATTTGCGACTTTTAATCTGTGTTGGATGTATTCTTGGAGTTCAGTGCGGTCCAATGGTTTGATGTTGAAGCATACGGTAATTCTTTGTTTGAGTTGGCGTAATTCTGGCAGCAGAAGTTTATCGGTTAGTTCCGGCTGGCCAACTAAAATAATTTGAAGAAGTTTTTCTTTTGTTGTTTCAAGGTTAGAGAGGAGGCGGATTTGCTCTAGCTGCTTGACTTTTAAATTCTGAGATTCATCAATAATGAGGACCACATTGTTCCCCTGGTTTGATTCTTCAAGGAGGTATGTGTTTAAGGCATCTATGAGAGCAAATTTATTTCTTGCTTTGGATGTTATCCCAAGGTCCTTGAGAATAAATTGAAGTAATTGTATATCGGAAAAACTTGGGTTTAATATAAATGCAGACTTTGTTTTTTTGTCTAATCGGTTTAGAAGCGCTCGGCAGAGGGTTGTCTTACCTGTGCCGACTTCTCCGGTGATAAGCATAATGCCTTTACGGTGGCTGATCCCGTATAAAAGATTAGAAAATGCTTCGGCATGATTTACGCTGGGGTAAAAAAAATCGGGATCGGCCGTAATATTAAAAGGGCTTTCGGTAAGTTTATAAAAGTCATTGTACATATGTAAAGAGTATATCATTTTGTGTTTGTTTGTAAATGATGGAAACGATTCTTAAAATTTTTTAATTATTTGTAAGCATATAGTTTTTTTATGATAAGCTACTTTTATTGATGAAGTTAGACCATTTTTAGAATTTGCTTACGTTATGATTAAATATTATTTACATAAGAAAATTCCTTTTTTTGCTGTTGTCATAATCCTTATGTGTTTTGGGCTTATCGGTTGCGAAAAAAGATCAAAAGAATCTATCCCCTCTGCGCAACAATCTCAATCCAAACCTATCCAAATAGCGACGCCGGCTGTTGAAATTCCTGTGGTGAAAAATCTGAATGTTATGGTACAGACGTATATAGAAGAAAGTCCTCTGTGTAGTGATCATGATTTATTGGATCTTGATCAGTGTTCATCTTGTGGGCAATCGTCTGGTACAGAATGTGTTTTATCTAAGCAGTTGGCTGGAGGAGTACCGTGTTATAGCTGTGTTGAAAAAGACGAGGAATGTGCTGATAGCGGAAAAATGGATTGGCGGGATTGCTCTTTGTGTACAGAAATTCCAGGGGCTCGATGTGTTCCCACACAAAAAGTTATGCGAGGACGGACTTGTTATAAATGTGTTCAAAGAAAACAAGAATGTTTTCGGCTTAAATTATTAACTGAATCGGAATGTGATCCGTGTAGTAATCACCAGGCTTTGGAATGTATTCCAGCCCAGAAGACGATAGATGGCGAACAATGTTATCAATGTATTGATAAACCTGGCAGTTGTGAAGACGTTGGGTATCTAACGAGGCAAGATTGTCGGTTATGCGAAAAAGATGAATCTAAAGAATGTGAGAAAGCCTTTAAAACTAAAAAAGGTAAGAGGTGTTATCAGTGCGTCGATAAGCCACAAAAGTGCAAGGATTTGGGGCAGATGAATTTAAGGCCATGTAATCGCTGCGCGCAAAATCCTGATAAAGAATGTTTGCCCGGTCAGAAAACTAAAACAGGGCTGCAATGTTATCAATGCTTAGATTTTCCTCAAACATGTGAAGCGCTTGGGCTGTTGGGTTTTGAAGGTTGCAGCAATTGTTCCAAAACGCCGGATAAACAGTGTCAAAAAGCCGCACAAACCAAAGAAGGTTTGCAATGCTTTACTTGTGTCGACGCACCTCAAACATGTGCACAGTTGGATCTTTTAGATGCAAAGAGTTGTGTAAATTGTGATAAGGATCCAAAGAAAGAATGTATAAAGGATCAAAAGACAAAAGAAGGAAAGCAGTGCTTTAGATGCCAAGACAAGCCACAGGAATGTGGTGATTTGGGATTAATCGATGAAGCAGCTTGCGGTGATTGCACGTCGGATCCGAAGAAAGAATGTATGGCGGGTGAAATAACGAAAGAAGGTAAACAGTGTTATGCGTGTCAGGATAAACCACAGGAATGTGGTGAGTTGGGATTAATCAATGAAGCAGCTTGCGGTGATTGCACGTCGGATCCTAAAAAAGAATGTGTAGCTGGTGAAACAACAAAAGAAAGTAAGCAGTGTTATGTTTGCCAGGACAAACCTCAGGAATGTGGTGAGTTGGGATTAATCGATGAAGCAGCTTGCGATGATTGCACGTCGGATCCGAAGAAAGAATGTGTGGCTGGGGAAAAGACAAGAGAAGGAAAGCTGTGTTATGCATGTCAGGACAAACCTCAGGAATGTGGTGAGTTGGGATTAATAGATGAGGCAGCTTGTGGAGAATGCACGTCGGATCCTAAAAAAGAATGTGTAGCTGGTGAAACAACAAAAGAAAGTAAGCAGTGTTATGTTTGCCAGGACAAACCTCAGGAATGTGGTGATTTGGGATTAATCGATGAAGCAGCTTGCGGTGATTGCAGGGCGGATCCGAAGAAGGAATGTGTGGCGGGTGAAAAAACAAAAGAAGGTAAACAATGTTATGTCTGTGCTGCGCGAAAACAAAAATGTGTTGATTTAAATTTAATCAACGAAGGGACGTGTTCATCTTGCGAAGCTGATGGTAAGCGGGAATGCATTGCGGATAGAGAAACAGAAGAAGGCGATCAGTGTTACCAATGTGTTGATAAACCGGAAGAATGTCAAGATTTAGATCTTATCAATAAAAGTGATTGTTCGTCATGTGAACAAGATGCACAAGCTTATTGCAAACAAGCTTCCAAAACCAAAGAAGGTAAACAGTGTTATTTCTGTCAACCCAAAACACAGGCATGCACGTCGTTGGGATTGTTAAATTCTCTCGACTGTGAATCAAAATGTACAAATTGTGTGGAAGCTCAAAAAGCTGACAATGGCGAACAATGTTTTCGATGCGACATGCCGCAAGGGCATGCCAAATGTTTAGAAGAAGATTATTACCGTGATTGTTCCGCGTGCCAAGAAAATGAAATCTGCGAAGCCATGACACTTATTCAATTTTATGCTGCCCAGCGTAAAGAAATGCTGACCTGCTACACCTGCTCACCGAGATGAAAACAACCATTCTGATGAAATGTATATGACAGAGAAAGACGGGGTAGAATTCTTGGCCATGCAAATATATTATACGCGTACTTGAAAATTACTGGATTGGAATAATTTTTACGGCATCAGCAAGAAAACTTTTTTACCACGATGGACTGTAGGCTGGAATTTGACAAAATAAAAAAAGCATGTTATTTTAACGAATGCTTTTTTTCTTTTCTTTTCATTATCCTAAGCATTCATTCCCACATTTTTTCTCTAACTCTCATTGCTCCAACAACATTCATTTCTTTTTAAAAATCAACGGAATAATAAATTTTTTCTAGCAAAAAAGGAACCCGCTCTATGCAAATAACAAAAAATTCACTCTGGCGAAATTTATGTATTAAACCATTGTTAGGCATTTTTATTTTTATGCTGACGTTAGGTAACCCGCAAATGGTACCGGAACTCTGGGCCCAAAGTGCATCGACAGTCATTGATGTGCGTATTTCTGAATCTCTCGGAGATGCCGAAGAGAAATCGACAGATGGCCGAATGTATTTAACCAGCTCTGTCCTTGAACTAACAAAATATTATTCCTATGGTGATCTAACCGTTGGGTTGCGTTATCCAGGATTAAACATTCCGCAAGGGGCGCAAATCACCGATGCGTATGTTCAGTTTACATCCCGATCCACCTCATCGAATACGACAAATTTGACGATCCACGCGCATAATGTTGGGGATGCCTCTTCATTTAATTACACCAAATACAATATTTCAACACGGACTGTGACTGCAGCCTCGGTGGATTGGAATCCTCCGGCGTGGAGTTATAGAAAAGCAGGGCTGGATCAACGTACACCGAATCTTTCCAATGTTATTCAAGAAATTGTGGATCGTAATGACTGGAATAGCGGCAATGCCTTAGCTTTAATTCTTACAGGGACAGGTAATCGTAAGGCTTACAGTTACAACGGTAGTCGATCCAGAGCACCGTTGTTGCATATTGAATATCAACTGGCCCCTGAGCCGGAACCGGAACCTGAGCCCGAACCCGAACCTGAACCAGAACCCCCCACGCCTGAACCGCCGCTTCCTCCAGTAGATGATGTCCTTGGACCAATCGCGTCATTGCCGGATGTAACGGGGCAAAATGCTGGTTATTTGTCCGGACAGTTTGGAGTTAATGAATCTGGCAGCGCAACCTACGCGATGGGTCTGGCTGTTCCTCCGGGAACAAGTGGTCTGGCACCGAAATTATCTCTTACATATGACAGTCGTGGACGAAGCAGTGTATTAGGTCAAGGCTGGTCGTTGTCTGGGTTGTCCGCTGTAACACGTTGTTCTACTACTTTAGCGCAGGACGGCATGATTGATGGGGTCGATTTTGATTCTAATGATAAATTTTGTTTGGATGGTCAACGGTTAGTGGCAATCAATGGTTCTTATGGGGCCAATGGTACCGAGTACCGTACAGAGAACGAAACCTTCGCACAAATTTTTTCCTACGGCACCGCCGGAAGTGGACCGGAACGTTTTGTGGTTAAGACAAAAGCAGGATTGGCGTACAGTTACGGGGCCACGGCCGATTCCCGTATCGAAGCGCAAGGCAAAACCAGCGTCTTGTTTTGGCAAGCTAACAAAATTGAAGACACAGTCGGTAATTATCTTACGATCAGCTATCACGAAGATAATACCAACAGCGAAAGTTATCCGCTAAGGATAGATTATACAGGCAATACAAATGCTGGGCTTGTGCCTTATAATTCAGTTCGTTTTGAATATGAAACACGAGGAGATATTGTTCCCCGTTATCTCAATGGTTCGTTGGTTAAATTAACACAACGCATGAAAAAAATATCGATGTATACCGATGAAACCTTGGCGTGGGATTATCGCCTAAGTTATGAGGAAGGTGTTTCTTCAGGCCGCTCGAAACTTGTCAGTGTGACAGAGTGTGATATAAGTAATGTGTGTATTGCTCCAACGACGTTTAACTGGGGGAATGAAAATTTTGACGGAGAATTTACTGAAGTCCATAAACAAACATCTTACGATGTGGGAGGAAAATTTTACGGTGGGTATGCAGTCGAGAGTTATCCCGTCGATTTTAATGGCGATGGCTTGACGGACTTTATTCAAATTTATAAAAATAATCATATGTACAAAGCCCATCAATCCAATGGAAATGGGACATATACAGAGGTTTATACACAAAGATCATATCCTTCAGACGGCAACTTTTGGATGGCTTCTGTGGCGCAAAATCTTCCCATCGACTTTAACGGAGATGGTTTGACCGATATGTTACAAATTGACTACGTTAGTCATTCGTATAAAGCTTTGCAATCTAATGGTAACGGGACATTTGCAAAAGTTTATCAACAATCATCGTATCCTAACGATGGTAATTTTTGGAAAGCTTCCGTGGCGCAAAATATTCCCATCGACTTTAATGGAGATGGTTTGACCGATATATTACAAATTGACAACATTAGTCATTCGTATAAAGCTTTGCAATCTAATGGTAACGGGACGTTTGCAAAAATTTATCAACAATCATCGTATCCTAATGATGGCGATTTTTGGAAAGCTTCCGTAGCACAAAATCTCCTCGTCGATTTTAACGGAGATGGTTTGACCGATGTATTACAAATTGACAATATTAGTCATTCGTATAAAGCTTTACAATCTAATGGCAACGGGAGATTTACTAAAGTTTATCAACAATCATCGTATCCTAACGATGGCAATTTCTGGAAAGCTTCCGTAGCGCAAAACCTTCCTGTTGACTTTAATGGGGATGGTTTGACCGATATGCTGCAAATTGACAACGTTAGTCATGCCTATAAAGCCTTGCGATCTAATGGCGATGGGACATTTGCCAAAGTTCATCAACAAACAGCATTTGGGGCTGGTGGAAACTTTTATAGTGGATCGACGGTGGATAGTTTTCCGGTTGATTTTAATGGGGATGGTTTGACGGATGTGATGCAGATTTATAAAAATAGTCATTTGTAC
Source organism: Candidatus Omnitrophota bacterium (assembly GCA_029261055.1). GTDB lineage: Bacteria > Omnitrophota > Gorgyraeia > Zapsychrales > Zapsychraceae > JAJDCA01. The sequence continues at coordinate 274,325 of JAJDCA010000014.1, forward strand.
AAAGCTTTACAATCTAATGGTGATGGGTCGTATACAGAGGTTCATAAACAGACATCGTATGATGTGGGAGGCAAATTTTATAGTACGGCGACGGTGGACAGTTTTCCTGTTGATTTTAATGGAGATGGTGTGACGGACTTTGTTCAGATTTATAAAGGTAGTCATTTGTATAAAGCCCATCAAGGAAAAAGTGTCAGAGCTAATGTTATTGATTCCATCACTAATGGACACGGTGCAACAACGACGATTGAATACGCCCCGCTAACGGATAATACGATTTATTCCAAAGACACCAATGCCGTATATCCGGCGCAAGATGTGCAAGGCCCGATGTATGTGGTGTCGGCTTATGAAAATGATAACGGCCTTGGCGGGACGTCGCGTGTGAATTATCAATATGAAGGATTGAAGGTGCTTCTGGATGGACGCGGGTTTTGCGGTTTCCGGGAAATAACAGCCACCGATGCTCTAACCGGTATTCAAACCACCACGTTTCACCGTCAAGATCATCCTTATAAAAGTATGGCCTTTAAAAAAGAAGTGCGGCTGGCCAATAACACTTTGATCAGCCGGACGGAAGATACGTGGGCGGTGACCCCGTTTAGTGCATTTCCACAAGAGCGTTATTTTCCTCACGTGTCTCAAAGTGTGGTGGAGGAATATGAAATTGACGGCACCTTAGTCAATGCCACCACTACTGACAAGACTTTTGATAACTTTGGAAATACGACACAAATTACCGTCACTCAAAGCGACGGGCACACTGAAACTACCAGCAATACCTATATCAACGACACTATTAACTGGTTTCTGGCACGGCTCACACGGGCGGATGTCACTAAACAAGCGCCGGGACAGTTGCCTCAGTCGCGGAGTTCGGCTTTTGTTTACGATTCTTTTACAGGGCTTCTCACCGAAGAAATCGTTGAGCCGGATTTTGTTGAGTTTCGGACGAGTAAAACTTACGTGTATGATGGTTACGGAAACATTCTGTCTAGTACTGTTAATGCCGGGAATATGTCACGTACGCAAGCAACCGTTTACGATGCGCGTGGTCAGTTCGCCATTCAGAGCACCAATGCCTTAGGTCAGAGTGAAAGCAAAATTTATGATCCTCGCCACGGCACTGTGACGTCGTTGACAGGTCCTAATGGATTGACCACGACGTGGGTCTACGACAGTTTTGGAAAACAAACAAATGAGCATCGCGCTGATGGTACGGAGACACGTACTTTAACACTTCTCGCCGATGCCCAAAGTCCAGCCGGTGCCAAATATTTTGTACGCACCGACAGCTCCGGTGCGACACCGGCGATGGTGTATTACGATATCCTTGACCGTGAAATCCGCAGAGAAGGTGTTGGTTTTGACGGGCGAAAAATATTTGTCGATCAACAATACAATACAAGAGGAGAGGCGGTTCAATCCTCCGATCCATATTTTGAAGGCGATACATCATTGTGGACCGTTAATGAATACGATACTATTGGTCGACTAGTTAAAGTGACAGTGCCGGGTAATCGTGTGAGCACCACCGCTTACAACGGCCTAACCACAACTGTTACTAATCCGTCGAATCAAACTAATAGCCGCACAATTAACAGCCTCAAACAAATGGTGGCAAGCCAGGACAATCTCGGTAATGCCGTCAGCTACACTTACGACAGTTTTGGTCGGTTGATTGAATTGCGCGATCCAGTAGGGAATATCACAACGATGGATTACGATATTCTTGGCAATAAGATTGGAATGACTGATCCCGACAGCGGTACGACAAGTTACGCTTACGATGCCTTGAGTCAATTGGTTAGCCAGACAGATGCCAAAGGGCAAACAGTCAGTTTTGAATATGATATTCTAGGACGGATGCTCAGTCGTACGGAACCAGAAGGCATTAGCACCTGGACGTACGATACCCAACCTAAAGGTATCGGTAAACTGGCTTCTGTAACAAGTGCCGGTGATCATTCGGAAGTATATACCTACGATACCCTCGGTCGTCCAGATGCCACCACAACGACCATCGGCAGCAATAATTATGTGACCGATCAAACCTACGATCAATACGGACGCACCTTGCGCTTGATTTATCCCAGCGGGTTTGCTGTAAAGCATCTTTACAATACCAATGGATTTTTACATCAAGTGATCAATGCCGCAGATAATAGTTTATATTGGCAAGCCGATACGGTTAATGCTCGCGGTCAAATGGAAGGCCAGACATTAGGAAATGGCCTAGCTACGACCAAAGTATTCGACGCGCTGACTGGATTCCAGAAAAACGTGCAGACTGGGTTCCAGCAAAGCGTGCAGACGGGAACCATTCAGAATCTTGGATTCACGTTTGATGCCATCGGCAACCTTACGCAGCGGCAGGATGTGTTAATTGGTGCCGTGGAGAACTTTCAATACGACGCGCTCAATCGCCTCACGCAGGCCGCAGTCGTCGGAGGAACGACAACTGATATGACTTACGACATCCTTGGTAATATCATCAGTATGTCTGGTGTCGGGAGTTATACCTACGGCCAAAATGGCGCCGGCCCGCATGCCGTGACTTCGATTATCGGCGACAAAGCCAATACGTACACCTACGATGCCAACGGTAACCGTATTAATAGCCTCGATGGAAACGTGCAGTACACGTCTTACAACAAACCAGCTGTCATTACCAAAGGCACGACCAGTTTGACTTTTAATTATAATGCCGGACGCAGCCGTTATAGACATGTCACTCGAAAAAATGGAACTTTGTACAAATCAAAAATTTATATCGGCGGGTTGTACGAAAAAGAAAGCACCACCGCCTCGGCCAAAGAAATTCATTACATTCGAGGTGGAGGTTCGACAGTCGCTATTTTTACCAAAGAGACTGGAAAGGCGGATAAGACACGTTATCTGCACAAAGATCATCTCGGTTCAATCCAGACGATCAGCGATGAATTGGGCAATACGGTCGAAGTGCTCAGTTTTGACGCCTGGGGCAACCGCCGCAATGCCACAGACTGGAGTGCCGCGACAACGCCGATCACAAGCGAAGAAACCGACCGCGGTTTCACCGGCCACGAACAACTCGACCAAGTAGGCCTCATCCACATGAACGGCCGCGTCTACGATCCACAAATCGGCCGCTTCCTCAGCGCCGACCCCAACGTCCAAGCCCCGGAAAACATCCAAAGCCTCAACCGCTATAGCTACGTGCTCAATAATCCTCTGTCGTATACCGACCCAAGCGGGTTTTTCTTTAGTAAGATATTTAAGAGTATTAAGAATTTTGTTACGCAATATAAAGCTATTATCGTAGCCGCTATTGTTGTTTTTGCAACAGCAGGGTGGGCTTCCGGTGTAGCCGGAGCAATTGTTGGAACAGCAGAGCTAACAGCAACCCAAGCTATAATCGCAACAGCTGCTATTAAGGGTGCTATTGTAGGAAGTTTAGCTGGTATGGCAGCCTCAGCTGTTAGTGGGGGGAGTATTTCTGATATAGTTTCAGCAGGCCTTAAGGGAGGTATCATTGGGGGAGTAACAGGGGGCGTTCTTGAGAAAATTAATATCTCATTACCAGATCGCATTGCTACGCATGGTTTATCAAACAATATGAAATTATTATCAGTTGAAAATCGTACTTCTATCCAAATTGTTAGAATGTTAAGTAGAGCAACAACACGTGGTTTTTCGTCTAAGATTTTAGGAGGGAAATTTGGTAAAGGTTTTAGTTTTAGTTTTGTCGGAGATTCATTAGATTGGGGAATAACAGATTTTAAAGTTGCAAAGTATATAAAAGAACGAACAGAATCAGGAGTATCTGTTTCGGCTGAAGACCTAGCAACATTGCGGACTACCCTTAAGACAGCTAGCTTTGGGGGTGCTCCTAAAGATTTCTCTGTTGGAAATACTTTATTTAATCAAGTTGGAAAGTGGGGCGTAGATCATAAGATATTTGGGATGAATGCAAGCTGGTTAGTGGCAGAGCAAGGTCAATTTATGAGTTTTATTGGAAAAAATATTCCAGGAATGAATTCTATGGCTGTGTTTCATGATCATATGGCATCAGCAATAGAAACAAACATATCAATTTTAGATGGAATTTTAAATCCAGGGACAATACCATTAGCAACAGCAATGGAATATATCGGTAACGGAACATTAAATTTTTCCTATCAAACTAAATTAATCAGCGAATAAACAGAGAAAAAACAATACCAAAAGTCGGTAATCATCGCGGAGTAAAGAAGTAAGGGTTTATTAGTTGCAACTATCTATAGTTATTAAACTTACAATAATAAATAATATGAAAAAATAGCAAAAAACAGTATCAGAAGACGGTAACCATCGCGAAGTAAAGAAGTAAGAGTTTATTAATTTCAACTATCTATAGTTATTAAACTTACAATAATAAATGATATGAAAAAGTAGGGGTTAGGCCTGTATTTCCTTATTTTTTAGCCCCCAATTGCGAGCGCGCGCTCGGGATTGGAGAGAGTCGTTGAATCGCGAGCGCAACTTCCGGTGAAACTAAAAAAAGCAGACACTGTACACAAACCGAAAATTTCTAATGAATAACATAACAAATATATTCCGACGAAATCTCCAAAGTTTTTTTCTAGTAGTAACAATATTCTTATTTTTTCTTTTATCCATCCCGTGTCAGGAATCTTGGGCTTACAAAAGTCGGGTGGAAAGAATAAAGGAAAGGATAGGGGAAAAATGGCAGAAGCGGATTGAGGCAAGGCAGGAAAGAAGGGATTTGCGCAAGAAGGATGCTCTTTCTGAATTAGGTGGAAGAGATTATGATTTTTCTTTGCTCCACGATAGTCGCACACGAATGTACAAAGTGCATACGCCGCCATCCTACACAAGAGCGACGCGTGTCCCGTTAATCTTCGCTTTTCACGGAGGTGGGGGGAGTAGTGAAATTATGGCCAATGATGAATATTATGGTCTGATATCAAAATCTAATCAGGCAGGTTTTATTGTGGTGTTTCCTAATGGGGCCAGTCGATTAAAGTCAGGGAAGTTTGCGACCTGGAATGCCGGCCATTGTTGTGGATATGCACGAGATAATGACATTGATGATGTGGGTTTTGTAAGGGCGATGGTGCAAGATTTGCACGATAAATTTAATGTGGATGCCAATCGCATTTACGCCGTCGGAATGTCGAACGGCGGGATGTTTTCGTACAGGTTGGCGTGTGATTTGAGTGATATTTTTAGCGCCGTGGTATCCGTGGCAGGCACAGATAATTATGATTCTTGTCATCCACAAAATCCAATTTCCATTATGCACATTCATGCGGCCGACGATGATCATGTTTTGTTTAATGGTGGGGCGGGGGCTGGCGCATTTCGTGACCGGACGAAGGTTACAGATTTTACGTCTGTGCCGGAAACCATCAAAAGATGGCGAAATAGAAACAAATGCCTTCCAGAACCCAAGCGCGTTATGCAAGAAGAAGGCGTGTATTGTGATGAGTATGATGATTGCGAAAATAATGTCCGTGTTAAATTGTGTGTGACAGAAGACGGCGCTCATTCGTGGCCCGGTGAACAAAAGACACCAAGCCGTAAAACAAAACTTCCTTCCCAATCTTTATCAGCGGTTGATGAAATATGGCGGTTTTTAAATTAAAAGCCAGGATAGGTACGTATTTCCTTTAATCCAATATAAAGTTATTGCTTAGATTGAAAGATAGGCTTAAAATATAAAATCTATGAAACGACGCGCTAAATCACATATAAATCTTAAACGCCTTTTGGTTGTTTTTTTGATTGGATGCCTGGGGATCGGGGGATATGCCGGGTATCATTTGTACGAGAGATTTATTCACGAAAAGGAAATTTTGAAACAAATGGTACAGCGCCTGCAGGCGGATACGCGTATCGCAGAGGTAATTGTTACCGATGTGGCGATTGATCCAGATACACAGAAGCAAATGACAACTATCAAGTTTCTTGAATTTGATGGTTTAGGTGGCCCACTGACATCGCGTAAATTTATTTTTTCTGATAATATTATCCAGTTTCAATCACTCGTGGCACGGTTTGATGATCGTTTTACCCTGTCCGGTAATCCGCTCAAAGGGAAGAGTGCTTATCTTTTTTGGAAGGTTTTTGTCCTGGATGGTCCGAATACAGAAGAATATGTTATTACGCCCGTTAATCAAATTCCGGAAGGATATAAAATTGAAGGGCCTCGTAACGAACTGGAAGATAAAATTTGGCAGAATTTCTGGGATTATGCGTTGGATAAGAAAAAATCAGGTAGTGAGGGTATTAAAAATACCCAAATCGAGGCTCCCGGCACAAAATTTATTCCGGGATTCTTGTACACCTTAAAAATTGAACACGATGGAGGTATCCGTATTGATGCCACTCCAATTCCAGCTATTTTAAAAGGGGAAACCCTTCTGTAAATAGGAAGCATTTGTAAAAAGAATAGGTTTAAAAAAACGATTGTCAGTGGTTGTTATTATGCTATAATGCCCCAAAAATTAAGGACTTTGGATCTATATTATATGCCTACTGAAATTTTCCACATAGATGAGCAAGAAAGCGCTAAAGAAAAACGTGTTGAGCCGCGGGTTTCATTTGACGAATCTGTTCAGTTTCAATTTAAAGATCCTCAAAAATTTGGCGGATGCCTGGCTTGTGACATCAGTGAAAGCGGTATTCGTGTTTATGTCAATGACTTCATTCCACTTAATACGGAATTAATGCTCCAAATGCAATTGCCTTCCAAAAATATGGTGGATTGTGTTGGGCGTGTTGTTTGGGTTACCGAAGTACCCTATTCCAGTCGTTATCAGGCAGGATTAGAATTTGTGAATAATGAAGCATCGCATGAAACAAAAAAAGAAATTGGACAATATATACAATCCCAAAAATGAGGGATTTATTTTTTGAAAGGAGTAGTATCGACGTATGGCTGAGAAAAAAACTAGAAAAGAAAGAAAAGAAATTGGTAATAGTTGTGTGATGTGTAAAAAACCATTAAAACGTGTTAAACGATATTATCGTGATGGTAGTTATTATTGCAATAACAACTGTTATACGAAAAAAGTCGAAGAAGATGCGAAAGCTAAGCAAGAAGCAGCAGCGTAATTTAATATTAGTCATCAGTTATCAGACATCAGGCATCAGAAAAAAATAAACTACTGACGACTGATGTCTGATAGCTAAAATCGCCGCCGGAGGCGGTCTACATTATGACTTCCCAAAAATCCAAAAATAATCGCAGAAAAGATCCTCGGTTCGATAATAATATTCCTGTCAAGATTTCTCATGAAGATGGAGAGGTTGTTTCAGAGACATTGAATATCAGTCGTTCAGGGGCATATTGCCGTGTAGATAGATATATTGAGCCAATGAGTAAGTGGCAGGTTAATTTACTTATTCCGCTGAGAAAAAACGGGAAGAATGTCACAAAAAAAGTGTGTTGCGAAGGTGTTGTCGTACGTACCGAACCGGTTCCCGGCGATAAATATTATAATATTGCTATATTTTTTAATGATATTTCACAAAGAGACGCAGAAAATATTACCGATTACGTGACCTCTTGTTTGGAATAATAATCCTTTCCCTATTTTGAGCCTGTACAATGCCGCAAATTCTTTATGAAGATGAGTCTTTTATCGTCTTTGATAAACCCAGTGGCCTGTTGATCATTCCCACACCAAAGAAAGAATCTAAAACTCTTGTCAGTATTGTTAACAAAGAGTATGTAACGGATCAATGCCAATACAAACTACACCCGTGCCACAGATTAGATCGTGATACGTCCGGCGCTATTATTTTTGCAAAAGGTAAAAGTCATCAGAAATTAATGATGGATTTATTTAAAGAACGGGCGGTCAAAAAAACATACATCGCTCTTGTGCATGGACGAATGGATAAGCAGACGGGAAAGATAACGTCCCCCGTAGAACATCTTGACCGAAAGAAGTTTAGGCGGCATACGGTAAAGAAATCAGCTGAAACACATTTTAAAGTTTTACAGCAGAAAAAGGGATATGCTGTTGTGGAGGTTGAGCCGCTTACCGGACGAACAAATCAGATACGTATTCATTTCAGTCATATTGGGCATCCGCTTTTAGGCGAACGTAAATACGCAATTGCCCGGGATTATTCCATTAAATTTCGTCGTGTGGCCCTTCATGCCGAATGTTTAGAATGGACGCATCCAGTGACGCAGAAACGTATTTGCGTTAAATCGGAATTAGCAGAAGATATTAAAAAATTCATATTAGAAAAGGAGAAAAAATAATGGAAGAAGCGACAGTTAAAGGACAATCACTTAATGAATTATCACAGTTATGTCACAGCATCGCTGTTGAAAAAGGTTTTTGGGATGAAAAACGTAACATTGGAGAAGCTCTGATGTTGATTGTGACGGAATTAGCTGAGGCGATGGAAGCGCATCGTATACAAGATGAAGAAAATTTTCGGGAAGAGTTGGCGGATACGTTTATACGTCTTTTGGATTTGTGTGGAGGATTAAAAATTGATATTGAAGAAGAGATCTACACAAAAGCTTTAAAAAATAAAAAACGCCCTTATAAACACGGGAAAATTTGTTGATAATAAAAAAAATACTCGTTTTGTTTTTGGTATCTTTCTCTTTGATCGGTTGCGCAAGTGTCGGTATTCCCAAATATATCAAAGATAATCATCCGTATAAACATACGTTTTATGCTGATTTTGATACGGTTCTTGATGCAACACTCCGCACTTTAGATGATTTAGACTGGAAAGTAGCCGCAAAATCTGATCCAGCCATCTATGAGCAAAATAAAGTTCTCAAAGATCCTCAGGCACAGCAAATTTTGATCCTTACAGAGGTAAGGCCTGCGCCATTAAGTGCCGGTAAGAAAAATGCGCGCCTTAATATTTATTTATTACAAAATCAAGATAAGAGGACGGAAGTAGAAATTCGTTATCTTACTTTAACGTCTGTTCCTTTTAAAAGTTTTTTCGATTATAAGGCCGATGCTATTGTGGATAAAATTCTTCAGGTCATTGATGAAAAATTAGGCCAGTAGTGGACAAATTCATTCTTGAAAGTAAATTTAAGCCAGTCACTGAGCAGCTGGATGCCGTTGATAAATTAGTTAAGGGTGTCAATAAGAACGATAAAACTCAGGTCTTGCTTGGTGTTACAGGCAGTGGTAAAACATTTACGCTGGCGAATGTGATCGAAAAAATCAATCGTCCCTGTCTTGTCATTTCCCACAATAAAACCCTTGCCGCACAATTATATAGTGAATTTAAAGAGTTCTTTCCGCATAATGCCGTAGAATATTTTGTCAGTTATTACGATTATTACCAACCGGAAGCCTACATTCCCCAAACCGATATCTATATTGAAAAAGATGCTTCGATCAATGATCGTTTGGATCGCTTGCGTCTAGCCGCGACAACATCCCTTATGTCCCGACGGGATGTTTTGATTGTTGCCAGTGTTTCGTGTATTTATAATCTCGGTTCTCCGGAGGATTATAAAGAACAGTTGCTTTATTTGGAACAAGGACAATCAATTGATAGGGATGAAGTTTTGACCAAGCTCGTTGCCATTCAATATGAGCGGAATGATTTTGAATTTAGCCGGGGCAAGGTACGTGTTCGTGGGGATACCTTGGAGGTATATCCTGCGTATCGGACAGATGCGGTGCGCATACAGTTTTTTGGTGACGAAATTGAAAAAATTATTCAAATTGATCCTGTGAGTGGTAATGAAATTTCAGCGCCTAATAAAATTGCTATCTTTCCGGCAAAACATTTTATTATTTCCCAGCCAAAGGTTGATTCAGCGTGTCATCTTATTGAAAAAGAGTTGAAGCAGCAGTTAACAAAATTAAAACAACACGGAAAGTATGCCGAAGCGGAACGACTCAATGCGCGTACCAACTATGACATGGAAATGATGAGGGAGATGGGGTATTGTAATGGTATTGAAAATTATTCGCGGGTTTTATCGGGGAGACCAGCGGGGTGTCGACCATTTTGTTTGATGGATTATTTTCCTGAAGATTTTGTGACGATTATTGATGAGTCCCACGTAACCATTCCGCAAGTGAATGGCATGTATGCCGGAGACCGTTCTCGAAAAGAAACACTTGTTGATTTTGGATTTCGCCTGCCGTCCTGTTTGGATAATCGACCTCTAAAGTTCCCAGAATTTATGGGTATGATGGGGCAGCATGTTTATGTGTCGGCTACGCCAGGACCATTTGAGAAAAAAGAAGGTGGCCGTAATGTGATTGAACAAATTATACGTCCGACCGGCATTATAGACCCACCCATTGAAGTTCGTCCGACCAAAGGGCAGGTGGATGATTTGGTCAGGGAAATTAAATGGCGGATAAAAAAGAACGAACGCGTTCTTGTGACTACTTTGACAAAACGGATGAGCGAAGATTTAACAGAATATTTGCAGAATAAAAAACTTAAAGTAAAATATTTACATTCGGATATTAAAACGATTGAACGTTCAATAATTCTTAAAGATTTGCGTTTGAAGAAGTTTGATTGTTTAGTGGGGGTTAACCTTTTGCGGGAGGGGCTTGATTTGCCTGAGGTGTCACTTGTAGCGATTTTTGATGCTAATAAAGAAGGATTTTTACGTTCACAAACATCGCTCATTCAAGTTTCGGGGCGCGCGGCCCGGAATGTTAATGGCATGGTGATTATGTATGCGGATACTATAAGTAAGGCGATGAAGGCTACGATTGGTGAGTGTGAGCGTCGTCGTACGATTCAATTGGCCTATAATAAAAAATATCAAATTACGCCGCAGACGATTATTAAAGCCATTTGTGAAGGCGGTATTGCGGATCTTGGAGAAGAAGATGCTCAAGATATTGTTTTGGGTGTTGTCGGGCAGAAACCAAAAGATTATGTTTTGGCGACGGCTGTCGCTGAATTGGAACGGGATATGGAGTTGGCAGCGAGGAATTTGCATTTTGAAAAAGCGGCGATGCTTCGAGATAAAATCAAAGAAATAAAAGGGGAGATTAAAATACGATGATTCTTACGGTGGATATAGGGAATACGTCCATATCATTTGGGCTCGTTAAAGGAAAAAAAGTTTTGGTGCGGTTTGCGATGGAGACAGAGTTGGCAAAAGGGCGCCACGAAGTGCTTACGTCTATATTAAAACAAGTCCGGAAAGAGTATGCCGATATTGATAAAGGTATTATTTGTAGTGTGGTGCCACGTGTGACAAAGGTTATTGCTGCGGAGATCAAAAGAGATTTGGGCGTGTCACCTATTGTTGTGGGGCAGGATGTTGTGGTGCCGATTAAAAATAATTATCGCGAGCCGTCTCAAGTCGGTCAGGACCGTTTAGTGGTGGCTTATGCCGCAAAATGTCTTTACGGGGCGCCAGCCATTATTATTGATTTTGGTACGGCTATTACTTTTGATGTGGTTTCACATAAAGGGGCATATGAAGGCGGGTTGATTGTTCCGGGGATAAAATTATCAGCCGAATCTCTTTTTCGTCAAACAGCGTTATTGCCGCATATTGATGAGATTAAGAGTCCGCGTTCTCTTATTGGCAAGGACACGCAATCGAGTATTTTGAGTGGTATTTTTTATGGGTATGGCACAATGTGTGCGGGTTTGATTGACTCGCTTTCTAAAAAATTGCAGGGTGAACCTAAAGTGATTGTAACAGGGGGGTACATCCGTTTAATGAAGAAATTTATTGCCCACAAGATCCATAAAATAGATAAAGATCTTGTTTTGAAGGGTATGGCTTTAGTGCACAATAATAAAAAATTTTAAAAGGATCTTAGTTATGGATATCAAAATAAACATCATCGAACGCCCTTGGGGGCTACCCACCGTATCGCCAATACCGGCGAACAAAAACTCGTCTCTATAGAAGTCGCCTGCGGCGACGGCCTTTCCGAAGATGATATTATCCGCATTGAAGATGATTATCATAGAATCGACTGATTTTGCTTTGTTTATTTGAAATAAAACTTTGCAAAATTTTATTTTTTACCGTATAAATTGCTTTATAATCAAATATAGATTGCATCAATCGCAATAACATGCTAATATCCCAATATATTTCTTTTTATTTTCATTTTTTAGTAGAAATAAGTCAGTCAGAGGGGCCTAGAAACTATTTATTTTTTTGATAAATATGATAATGTTAATTTTAATAATATCAAATGACAGGGAGGGCATATGTTTTTAATAAGAAAACTTTTTATTCAGGTGGTATTAGTTATTTTCTTAGGAGTTGGATTTTCATCTTATATTTTTGCAGATAATATTGCTGATTATTCTGTCCTGGCGACCGATAGTATTCAATTCAAAAAGAAAGCCAAAATCCTTTCCGGATTTGTCGGCGTTAATGATCATGATGATCACGATGATGATGTTTCGCTTTCTTTAGGGAAAGAAACACGGACTGAAGAAGGTGTGCGGTTGACGTCTCCAAGTATTTTGCTTAAGAAGAAGGCCGTTGTTAAAGGGGATGTGTTTTACAGAGATGACCTCACTGTTAAAAGCGGCGCGATTATATTAGGAAATCAAGTCATCAAAAACAATCCAGCGGATTGGCCGTTGGTGCAAATTCCTGCATCGATGGAATGTCAGCCAGATTTAAATAATCCTATTATTGTTTCAAAAAAAACAGAACAGACTCTTATGCCTGGGGCTTATGGCGATATTAGGGTAAGAAAGAAAGCAACGCTTGTTTTAGAAGGTGGAACGTATCACGCGCATGCCATTCATATCGGTAAAGAAGCTAAAGTTATTTTGACAGGGGCCGCGACCATCTGTGTCGACAGCCATTTTATGACCAAAGCAAAATCATTTTTTGGGCCGGACCCGGAGGATGTAAATACAACAGCGGGTGATGTTCAAGTATATGTCAATGGCGTAGATGATTATGAATGTAATGAAGATCATTCAGATGATGACAAAGATAAGGAGCATCATGATTCACACGCGGTGAAAATAGGGAAAGAAAGTATCCTATTCAGCCAGGTTAAGGCTTTAAACGGTACGATTAAAATCAAAAAATCTGTGCAGGCTACGGGTGCTTATATAGGGAAGGATATTGTTGTTGGCAAGGGAAGTGTGATTACGCACGCAGCTACCACGAGTACACAGGATACAACACCACCGAATATTTTAAGTATCAACCCGCCAGAAGGAAGTGTGATAGATACGACTGCTCCTGTTATTTCTGCTCAGTTTAATGATGATGATTCGGGTGTCGATGCGGCTAGCGCGATTATTTTATTGGATAGTGTGGATGTAACGGCTCAGGGGAATGTGACGTCAACAGGTTTTAGTTTTACACCTTTACCGTTGGACAATGGTCCACATTCTTTATCCATTAACATCAGCGATTTGGCTGGAAATCAGGCGCAAGCATCTGTAGCCTTTACGGTAAATATTGATATCACACCGCCGGAAATTATAAATGTTTTACCATTTGATGGAAGTATTTTGAGTGAAACGGCACCGGTTTTATCGGCTAATTTTAGCGATGCCGATTCTGGCATTGATGTAGCCAGTGTGCTTATTCAATTGGATGGCGTAGATATGACAGGGCAATCAAGCATCACAGAAATAGGATTTAGTTTAACACCAATCGCAGCATTGATAGATGGTGCGCATACATTGTTTATCAGTATTGGAGATACCACGGGCAATACCACACAAGTATCCACGTCCTTTACAGTTGATACGGCCCCGCCAATTATAAGTATTTTGATTCCAGCCGATGGCAGTCTGTTGGCCACAGCCACGCCGCAGATACAAGGGGATTTAAATGATGTTCATTCTGCAGTAGACACAGCCAGCGTGCAGATTTTATTAGATGGTGTTGACTTAGCTTCTTCAGCCACGATTATCCAAACGGGGTTTGATGTCACCGTAGTATCACCTTTATTAGAAGGTATTCACACGCTTACTGTGGCTGCCAGCGATACCGTGGGTAATCTCGCCCAGCACACAATTACCTTTACAACGGATATCACACCGCCGGTCATTAATAATTTAGTGCCTGTAAATGGCAGCACAATTATGACCAATGTGCCGGTTATTTCGGGGGATTTATCGGATGCCACAGCAGGCATCGATAAAGATAGCTTTCAAATATTTCTTAATGGCGTAGACGTGACCTTGCTGGATACGGCGACCGAAACACATTTTAGCTTTATGCCTACGACCCCTTTGGCTAATACAAGTCATACCGTTTTGGTTAGAGTCGAAGACATCGCCGGAAATTTATTCGAAACAACTTTTCAGTTTAATGTGTTGGTCGATTTTATTCCGCCAGTGATATCCAATATACAACCGATCGATGGGAGTGCTGTCAATACAGATACGCCTACTATATCCGCAGATTTTACGGACGGTATGTCTGGCATCAATCCGGCTAGTGCCGTGATATTACTGGGTGGTAGTGATGTGACAAGTCAGGCGAATGTGACGGTGACGGGATTTAGTTTTGTGTCAGCCTCATTGGCCGACGGCAGTCATTCCTTATCGATTAGTGTAAACGACGCCAACGGAAATAACGCAACAACCCAAACCAGTTTTACTGTCGACACCTCAGCCCCGCCAGTTTTAGATCCTATAGGAGATAAGACCATTGATTTGGGGACATCATTAACGATTAACCTTACGGCCAACGACCCCAACAATGATCCTTTGACATTTACCGTGCAGCCTTTGCCGTTACCGGCTAACGCCTCGTTCGATACACAGACAGGTCAATTTGAATTTACACCTGACTTAGAACAAGTTAGAACATTTCCATTGACCTTTAGTGTGAGTGACGGCGTCTTGACCGATGAGGAAGCTATCAACATCACAGTCAATGATGTACCTGTCGGTGGTGTAACCACATTAACCGGCCGACTGCTTGATACGACAGACTTTATTAACGGTGTAGAAACTCCTGTAGTAGGGGCAGGTATCGCACTTTTAAATACCGGATTTTCGACATCAACCGATGCATTAGGAAATTTTACACTAACTGGTATCCCCGGAGGAAGTCAGATATTCGACATTAATCCAGCCACGGCTAGTCCTGCGCCAGACGGATCGAGTTATGCCGGATTTAGGGAAGAAATGACTATCATCAACGGTGCAGCCAATGTAGTTGAGCGCCCGTTTTTTCTTCCGCGGATTGATGGGGCCAGTGCAACACAGGTAGACCCCACAACAACCACGATGGTCGTTAATCCAAATTTAGGTATTACACTTGAAGTGCCGGCTCATACCGCCAAGAATCCTGATGGAACGGATTATACAGGGATTTTGTCGATTTCCGAAGTGCCGGATGGATTAGCTCCGGCGGCTATGCCGGACAACTTACAACCGGGATTACTGATTACAATCCAGCCAGTGGGCGTGACATTTGCAACGCCTGTACCTATTACGTTTCCTAACATTGATAATTTAGCGCCGGGTAATGAGGTGGATATTTGGTCGCTTGATCCTGAGGCTGGAATATTTGTTGTTGTTGGAACCGGTCTGGTAACATCGGACGGTTCACAAATTGTTACTATCTCAGGAGGTGTCCGGGCGGCCGATTGGCATATGCTTTTAGCAACGGTTTTAGGCCTTTTTGAAAGTAATACTAATAATTCTGAAAATCTTAGCCAAGTTTTATGTGAAAAAGTCTGCACAGGATCTCAAACAGCATTAAGTACAGGTGGATTGACCGTTCAACATACATTAGCCGGATATCGGTCATTAGGACAAACTCGATCGATGCAGTTTGTTTATAATAGTTTAAATGCTGACCCGCATCCTGTTTTGGACACCACTACGACTATTTTTCGTCAATCAGCTGTCCCTGACACCATATCTACCCGTCTGTCCGTAGGGGGAACTCAACAGGGCATCGAACTTTTTACAAGTACCGCTGGACTAAACGAATCCGTCGATGAAACGATTCGATTGGCAGTTCAATTTGATGCAAGGTTATTGTCCACAGGTCGGTACCCTTATAAATTAGATGTTTTATCCAATTATCTTCGATCTACCGTAGGTACGTCTCTTGCTGGAAATGTATTAGTAAACAATCAAACTAGTAGTTCGTTTGGATCAGGTTGGGGGATTGCAGGTTTAAGCCAAATTTTGATTGATGCAAACGGTGATGTCTTCATTATGGAAGGGGATGGAAGTTTAAAGTTTTTTAATTTTATAGATTTTGATGAAGGTCTTGCCGCTGAGTGGCCGTTTAATGACCAGGTTAATCCTACACAGGATGTCATCGGTAATAATGTTGGAAACATTGATGGGCCTATTTTTAATACAACAGACTTTGCCCCTGTTCCGGGTAATGTTGCGTCATTAGAGTTTGATGGTGTGGATGATATTGTTCGTGTGCTGGACGATGATGCATTGGATATCGATCCAAGTGCCGAATTAAGCATGTCTCTTTGGGCCAAACAAACTAGTCAAGTAACTAATCCTTTCACAAATCGAAGATATTTTTTAATATCCAAAAGACGTGAACCTAATTTTCAAACAGGTTTTTCAGATGGCAACTATCAATTATTACGTGATGAAACGAATCAAATCCATTTTGGATCAGAAACTGGCATTGTATCCTCAGGTGTTGATCTACAATTAGGTCAATGGGTACACTTGGCTGCGACATATGATGGAGCAAATAACACGATCCTTATTTATATGGATGGAGTTGAAATTGCACGGGATGAAACATATACAGCTGGAATTCCTAATATAGGTGTTTTAAGCATCGGAGGTTTTCGTGGAAATATTCGTACGGAAGGATATTTTCCGGGGTTAATTGATGAAGTAAAAATCTTTAATCGTATTTTAACTCCGACAGAGGTTTCACGTTTAGCAGGAAAAATATCGACATCAGAAGGTTCGTACAAGGCCCCAAAAGGAGATTTCTCAACTTTAGTGAAAAATAGTGATGGGACATTTGTCCGAACATTAAAGAATGGTACGCAGATTAATTTTAGTACAAGCGGTTTGCAAACTTCTATTGTTGATCGTAATGGTAATACCACAACATATGTTTATGATATAAATAATCAATTATCCGAAATTACCGATCCGTCAGGATTAAAAACCTTCTTAAGTTATGCCAACGGCTTATTGAGCAATATCACAGACCCGGCAAGCCGGACGACCGTATTCAATTACGATGCAGATAGAAATTTGACGCAGATCATTGATCCAGACGGAACCATCCGGCAGTTTACTTACGACGCTAATCATCGTATGATCGAGCAAACCTCCAAACGCAACCATGTAACTACCTACGATTACAATTTCGCAGGACGCAATATCCAAGCCAACCGGCCGGATGGGTCAACCCGTAAGGTGAGTCCGAGTAAGATAGTCGGTGTGGTAGATTTCGGTAGTGGTTTCGGAACCAAAGTTAATCCGTCGCCGTTTGTTCGTCCGGAAGATGCTGTAGCAACCTTTACTGATGGTAACAATAACGCAATCCGTACGGAAACAGACCGATTCGGCGCAGCCACGGTAACCACGGATGCCTTAAACCAGACAATCAGCACCGTGCGTGATGCTAATTCTAATCCATCGCAGGTCACGTTGCCAAATGGTGTTGTTATAACATTGACCTATGATGGGAAAGGAAATTTAATAAATACAACTGATCAAAGTATTACGGCGACAACGGTATTTACATATGATCCGAACTTTAATCAAGTAACCTCAATTACTGATTCAGAAAACAACGCAACGACTATGACCTACGATGCCAACGGCAATCCAGTGGAGATCATTGATGCGCAAGGGACTAAGGTTGTGATGGAATACACAGATACAAATTGTTCGGGACAGGTAACTAAAATTATCAGCGCGCAAGGTTTACCAGAGGAAAACAGCACAAGTTTTCAATATGATCTTTCCAGCTGTAACTTGGTTAAAACTAGTGATCCATTATTAAATGAAACTATTCTAACCTATGACACAGCCGGTAATGTAAAAACAACGACCGATGGGGAAGGGAAGATAACGCAGTTTTTTTACGACAGCATGAACCGTCTGACGCAGGTGAAAGATGCTAGCCTCAATAGCACCTTCTACACCTACGATACCGCGGGTAATTTGATCATTGTTCAGGATGCGAACAACAATGTCACGCAATTCGCGTACGATGAGCAAAACCGTTTGATCAGCACTACCGATCCGTTGGGTAAAATCGAGAGCTTCACATATGATCCTAACGGTAATCTTATCCAAACTACGGACCGCAATCTTCAGATGATTGATTTTCAGTATGATGTGGTGAATCAATTGGTGACAAAGACCCTGCCGGGGAATTTGGCTACGAGTTTTACGTACGATACGGTTGGCAATCTACTTACGATGATTGATTCTGACAGTGCCTTGACGATGACCTATGACGGGGCCAGCCGCCTGCTTTCGTCAGCGACAACAGGTTCCCCCAATCAACCGGACGTAACGGTGAGTTATACCTACGATAAAAATAGCAACCGTAAAACAATGATCGACAGTGTTACGGGAACGACTAATTATGTCTACGATACGCTAAATCAATTGACGAGCATTACCAATCCGTCAGCGCAAGTGGTAAGTTTTGGTTATGACACTCTCAGCCGGCGAACATCTTCAACATTGCCAAACGGAACAACTACTGATTATGCTTATGATACGGCTAGTCAGTTGACAGGTCTTGTGCATAAACTTGGTGCCACGACATTGTCCAGCTTTGGCTATACATACGACAAAATCGGTAACCGAACCACTATGAATACCGTGCGCTCCGGTGCAGTTGTGAATTCAAGTTTGAGCTACACCTACGACAACTTGTACCGGTTAACACAAGCAACTAACCCGTTACCGGTACTGCCTGATGAAACATTCAATTACGATACCTTAGGCAATCGCCTGCGCCGCGATGGCCAAACCACTGACGCCACCATTGGCAACGGTAATCAATTATTAGAAGATGAAACTTTCACATACATCTACAACAACAATGGCAACCTCACACAAAAGACCGAAAAAATCACGAGGGCCGTTACACAGTATACCTACGACACCGAAAACCAACTCACTCGCATAGACTTTCCCGATGCAACCTTCGCCTCGTACAAGTACGATGGCCTGGGGAGAAGAATTGAGAAGGATGTGAATGGGAATGTTGTGAGATATGTTTATGATAATGAAGACATACTTTTGGAGTATGATGGGAGTAATGTCTTACAAGCCAGATACACTCACGGTGTCGGAATAGACGAGCCGCTAGTGATGGAGCGTGACCTTGATTTAAGTGGAACATTCGAGGTAGCAGAGGCATTTTACTATCACACAGACGGCTTAGGCTCAGTCGTAAATTTAACAAATAACCTAGGCAATCCAGTCCACAGCTACGTCTACGATTCCTTCGGAAATATAGTCCAAGAAAACATTGGCATCAATACAGGAAACTTTTATACTTATACGGGTAGGGAGTTTGATGCAGAGTCGGAGCTGTATTATTACAGGACGAGGTATTATGACCCTGTAACCGGACGCTTCACTCAAGAGGATCCGATAGGTTTTCTAGGTGATGACAATAATTTTTATTCATATGTTATGAATAATCCAACAAATAGAGTGGACCCTTCTGGATTAGACTCATTTATATTAGCTCAAAGTGTCCATGCAATTTTGGCGGTGGATGATCCAGATGTGCCTGGAGGTATTATTGCATTTGAGTTTGGTCCAGATAAATTAGGTAAAGGGATTATTAGCCCTACCAGCGGTATTGTTGTTGAACGTAAATTTGGTCCAGAAAAAAGACCTTTTGCTTCTTTTGAAGTTCCAGGAAGTAGAATTAAACAATCAAATATTGAAGATAAATTAGTTATAGAGAGAGCTAGGAAATTAAAGCAAGCAGCTATAAGCGGCGATTTAAAATTTCAATTAACAACATCAAACCTTAATTGCATAGGTTTTGCTAATGGAGCGAGGGCAATAAAATGAAAAAAGTTTATAAAGTTCTTGGTTTTGTATTAATATTTTTTGCTTTATTTTCACTCAGCATTAGTTTAATTGCAGTATTAAAAGATAATACTCATCCAGGGATGCTTACTATGCCTATGATATTTTCTTTTGTCTTAATTATTCTCGGAATTAATTTTTTTCGAAAATCAAAATAATCAAAATATAAAATTATGTCTGATATCATAAAGAATTTTGATGATAAATTAAGACTCGAAAAGTCTTGGAATGAAATATTTAAAACCAACAATCCTTTTTCATATCCATTTCAAAACTCAATTGAATCAATATCAGTTTTTTATCCTACAAATGGATATTATTTAAGTGAAGATCAGTTTCAAGCAATTTCTTTAACAGCAAAGGAGTTTAATGAAGAGGCATTTGCTATATCAATTATAGAATATGAAGGAGATTGTTTTAAAAAAGATGATCATTGGATTTGTAATAATATTCATTATGAAGATTATATAGACATGCCGATTAATTTAGAAAATACAATTTATTCATTAAATGCTAATTGGGGTTTAATTATATCCCATGAAGACCATGCTATTATAGGTGGAAGCAAGGCTTTTATCGAAAAATTGAAAAATAATTACCCTGGAACATCAGAGGATATTACAATATTAAAAAGTGAATGGATAGATAATAAAAATAATGAGTGGTTAGACGAGATACTTCCTAAAGTTGATAAATAATAAATGAATATTTTTGTTGTTCTTGGCATTATTTGGATTGCAGTCGTTGGTTATTTTATGATTAAGAAACAAGGTGAAAGAGGTGGAGTCATACTTGCTTTCTTAATTCTTGCAGGTCTACTTTGGGCTTCTAGTGAAAGATTTGGATTCAATGGCGGTATTGCTGCTGTTGTACTTGCGGCTTTATTTACTGTTGGTATTATAATTTACGATAAAAAGAATAAGTCTTAACCAGTTGTTCCAAAAAGATAGCTTTTTGACCCACCTGAAAATCAGGCATTTTTACACAGAGAATTTTGAGAGGGTTTTTGACACACAAGCCTGAGATATAAAATGAAAAAAAGAATTTTAATAGTAGATGATGACCCTGACATTATAGATGTCTTAGATTCAACTTTATCTGAGTTTTTTGGAGATGGTTCCACGCGTCTTTTTACACCTTTATCGGGTAACTTTCTAGCTCCTGTTAATTTCTCAGGAGGAGATTTCCCTTTTAATGCTGCATCGGGAGATTTTAATAGTGATTCATTTGTGGATATTGCTGTCGGGAATGATTTTACTAATAGTGTCTCTATATTAATGAACAATGGTGATGGTACTTTTACAACTCCCACAGCTATCAATATAAGTGGTAGTCCAATTTTTATTACAACCGCAGATTTCAACAGCGATAACAATGTAGATATTGCCGCTGTTAATGAGACTAATCAAACTATTTCCATTTTATTAGGCGATGGCCTTGGTAATTTTTCAATTCCAACTGATTTTTCTGCCGGAAGTGATCCGACTTCGGTTGCAGTAGGCGATTTTAATTTTGATGGTAAGAAAGATTTAGCCGTAGCTAATTTGAATGCTTCGTCTAATATTTCGATTCTTATAGGAGTTGGTGATGGGACATTTGCAGCTCCTACCAGTTTCCCAGCCGGATTTTTTCCGATATCGCTTGCTGTAAATGATTTTAATGGAGATATGCTGGATGATCTAGTTGTTACTAATGCAGGAAGTTCTGATATTTCAATTCTTCTCGGTAATGGTGACGGCACATTTTTGACTCCAAATAACTTTATATCAGGAGATGAACCAACTTCAGTAAAAGTTGGAGATCTTAACGAAGATGGTTTTCAGGATATTGTTGTAGCTAATTTTGGTTTTATTAATGGTATTGGTGATATTGCTATTTTCTTGGGAGATGGTACAGGAAATTTTTCTACAGCAACAAATGTACCGGCCGGTTTTAGTCCTTCTTCCGTAGCCCTTGGGGATATTAATAAAGATGAGCATCTTGATATCCTTGTTGCTGATGGGAGATCTAACAATGTGATCCTTTTTAAAGGTGATGGTACAGGAATTTTCTCTAACTCACTGAATATTACAACAGGGGAAGGCCCGGGTTCAGTTATAATTGAGGATTTTAATCAAGACGAAGCATTTGATTTTATTGTCACGGTTCCAAATGATAATAATATTTTATTACACACTGGAACGCCCGACGACCTTCAAAATTTTCAAAGTCCACCGGGAGAATTTTCTGTTTTAGTAAAAAATCCTGACAATACGTTTACACGTACCCTTAAAAATGGAACAAAAATACATTTTGATGTGCAAGGGTTACAAACTGCCATTATGGATCGCAACCTTAATGTAATGACGTTTCTGTATGACATCAATAATAATTTAGAGAGTGTTACAGATCCGGCGGGGTTAATATCAACCTTTACTTATACTATGGGTCGTATCAATGCGATTACAGATCCTGTTGGCCGGGTAACTATTTTTAACCACGATACTAATGGAAATCTCATTGAAATAATTGATCCAGATGGGACAATGCGACAGTTTGTCTATGACGTCAATCACCGTATGGTTGAGCAGGCTTCTAAGAGCAACCATAGCACGACCTACGACTACAATTTTGCCGGTCGTAATATTCAAGTCAACCGGCCGGATGGGTCGATACGAAGAGTCAATTCAAGTCAGACTGTGGCACTTGTTGATTTATCTAGTGGCTTAGGTACCGTAGCTAATCCAGCCCCAGTCGTTCTTTTAGAAGACATTGAAAGCATCTTTACCGATGGTAATAGCAATATAAGCCGTATTGGTACCGATCGTTTCGGTGCAGCGACAGTAGCCATTGATGCTTTAAGCAGGACGACCAATACCATATACGATTCCAATGGCAATCCGACACAGATTATTTTACCAAATGGCTCCGTTACAAGCATGACCTACGATGCAAAAGGAAATCTCTTAGACACAATCGACCAAAGTATCTCGGCAACAACAACGTTTACATACGAATCAAACTTTAATCAAGTCGCCTCCATCACTGACCCTGAAGGACATGCCACAATCATGAACTACGATGCCAACGGCAACCCTGTGGAAATTATTGATGCACAAGGGATAAAGACTGTGATGGAATATACCGATACAAATTGTCCGGGGCAGGTAAGCAAGGTCATCAGCGCTCAAGGTCTGCCTGAGGAAAACAGTATAAGCTTCCAATACGACTCGGCCACTTGTAATTTGGTTAAAATCATTGATTCGTTACTAAATGAAACAACAATGACCTACGACACCGCTGGCAATGTGAAAACCACCATCGATGGGGAAGGAAAAGTGACACAGTTTTTCTATGACAGTATGAACCGTCTTACCCAGGTCAAAGACCAAGATTTAAACAGCACCTTTTACACCTATGATACCGCAGGCAATTTGACTATTGTTCAGGATTCTAACAATAACATAACGCAGTTTGCTTATGACGAACAAAACCGTTTAATCAGAACTACGGATCCATTAGGTAAAACAGAAATTTTCGCCTACGATGCCAACGGAAATTTCATTCAAACAACTGACAGGAATTTGCAGACCATTGATTTTCAATATGATGTTGTGAATCAATTGATTAACAAGGCTCTGCCAGGTAATTTAATTACAAGTTTTACCTACGACACAGTAGGCAATCTTCTCAGCGTGACCAACCTTGACAGCGTTTTAACCATGACCTATGACGGCGCCAGCCGTTTGTTGTCTTCAGCAACCACAGGTTCACCAAATCAGCCGGATATGACAGTTAGCTACACCTACGACAAAAACGGTAATCGCAAAACTATGACGGATAAAAAAACGGTATCAGAAGACTCTAACCATCGACAAATAAGGAAGTTAAGAGTTAATTATCTGTAAGCACCTGATATTATTAAGCTTACAATAATATAAGTTTTCAAATGTGGAGAATGATAAAGACTTGAATAAATACATAAAGTTTTTATAATGAAATTCAAAATATATTAACTACGTTGTGCCTCCCAACTTCTCTCGACCTGCGCAACAAAACGAGAGGAGTATCAATGGGCCATCCTTTACGGATTCATCATCCAGGTTTAATTTATCACGTCATCAACCGAGGTAACAATCGGCAAGTTATTTTTCTAGAAAAAGATGATTTTAGGGATTATTTAAATTTACTTACGCATTATAAAAAGAAGTATGCGTTTAATTTGTTTGCGTATTGCTTAATGACGAATCATGTTCATTTGATGATCCAAGTAACCAATGACCATACGATAAGCAAAATTATGCAAAGCATAACGATTGCACATACCAAACGTTATCATTTTAAATATCAAGTGAGTGGTCATGTGTGGCAGGGGCGGTTTAAAAGTCCAATTGTTGGTGGTGATGATCATGTCATGCGTGTAATGCAATATATTGAACAGAATCCTGTTCGAGCTAGAATGGTCGAAAGGTTAGACGAATATCAATGGTCTTCGTATAAATTGAATATTAGACTGAAAGAGTCTAAGATGATTGATCGTGATAAAAATGAAATGTTTCAACGATTGGGTGAAAATGATCGACAAAGGAGTAAAGTATATAAAGAGAATTCACATGAATATTTGGAAATAAAAGACCTTCATCGAATGCAAAAAGCTTTTGTATCTAAGGCGGGATATATGTCAGACAAATTTAAGAATCAAATTGAAGCAATGTTGCCTAAAAAAAGAAAGCGAGGTAGACCACGAAAGAAACAAAAAAGTTGTAAGTTATTGTTATTTAGATAGTTGCGTGTAATTACTACTTAAGTTTATAGTTTGTATGAAGAAGTGGGAAGTTCTATGGGGCCGTTTGCTAATAGAGATTTTGATAATCTAGCTGGTGAGGATATAGCTAAATACCCTGTTGCCAAGTTAAATGAAGATCTACATCGTATTACAGAGGAAAATCCTTGTAAAAAGATTTTAAATTTCAGAAATCAAATTTTTGCACATAAAGGTTTGGATAATAATTTTGAATCGGCTGTATATGAAGATTTATTCCAGGCATTTTTAGAAATAGAGAAAGTGATGAAGAGGCTTAATTTATTTCTTCGTGGTACACCATTTGATTTAATTCCAACGCCTTAAGGGGCTTGGGTAGAGGTTTTAACAGTTCCTTGGCTTGAATCTCAAATTGATTGAAAACTGCGGTCTCAAGGAAAAAACGGTTTTTAATTTTACTATTGAAAAACGGTATCGGCGGTCTCAAGGTTCTAACGCAACAGGAAGAATCGTTAACAGCTATGATTACGATTCTTATGGTAGAATCACCAGAAAAAAAATAAAAAAACAGTACCGGCGTTTTTCCCCAGTTTTCTGATACCGTTTTTCCTATTTAAAAACCTTCTTCAAAATATCTGTCACCCTAGCCGCTGGGTTTTGTCGAATTTTTGTTTCTTCTTGGCCTAAAATTAAAAATAATCCATCCAAGGCTTGTTCGACGACATATTGATCGGGACTGAGCATGTTGATTTTTCCTGCGAAGGGGATGGTCTTGTATTTATCAAGTAAGGCATTATATTTATCTGTGACATCGTATTGTTCTAAAGCTTTGTCGATTGTTGGTTGAAAGGCGGATGCCAGTTTGTCATGGGTTTTTTCCTTAAAATAATCCGTCGCAGAGGTATCGCCTTGCTGAAATATTTTTTGGGCATCGTCGATATTCATATCAAAAAGTGCATCTAAGAAGATGTCGCGTGCGGCAGGAGCGGCTGATTCGGCGGCTTGATTCATACTTAACACAAATTCATCAATTTTATCTCCCATACCAACTTTGCGAAGGGCGGAATCCAGAAACTTTAATTTTTTGGGTAAAGGGATTTTAATGTTTTCATTGTCAAAGTACCCGCCAGCTTTACTGACAGATGACACGGTATTATTGATACCAACCTTAATGGCTTCTTTAAGACCCTTGCCAATTTCAGTTTCGCTTAAGGACGTTTGTTTAATATTTTTTGCAGGAGCTTCGGTTATTGCATCAATATTCTTTTTAATCCAGTCCATCTGAGCGAAGGCGGTTGAGCTGACGCATAATGTTATTAAGAGGGTGAAGATGAGGGGCGTTAGTTTCATAAGTAATATCCTTTCTTGAAATGGTAATTTTTGATTAGAAAGCAACCTTAAGATAAATTAAAAATTTTGTCAAGGTAATAAGAAACGACAGACATAAACACATCCACGGAGAGTGTTTATTCTTCTTGACTAAGAAATTTTAAATGATACACTGTCTCATATGAAAAAACAAAGCGTTCAGAAAATGTTTGTCCGTGAGAAGGCAAAGTTTCAAGATTATTTGGAGCAAAAGGGGTTGCGGATGACGGCTGGGCGGGAAGCGGTTTTTAAAGAAGTGTTTAATCTTCATGGGCATTTTTCCGTTGAGGATTTGGTTAAAACTTTTCAGAAAAATAAGGCACGTGTTTCTCGCGCTACAATTTATCGGATTATTGTTGAATTGCTGGAGGCGCAGGTGATTCGTCAGACGGCATTTGGTAAAAAACATCATAATTATGAGCATATGTATGATGAAAAGCCGCATCATCATGCGTTTTGTATTCGATCTGGAAAGTTTTTTGAGCTGCCGGATTTAGGGGAAGAAGAGAAGTATCTACCGATATTAAAGAAAATGGGATTTGATGTCCTTGGACATGAAGTCCATTTTTATGGCATTTCCAAAGAGTGTCAGGAAGTAGGGAACTCTTAGGAAATTTTTTTTGGCATTATTCTGAGACAGTGTCTCAGACAAAAAGAAAGTAGACAATGAAAATGAATATAAAAAATTTGGTTGTGATGATAGTGATTGTATGGGTATTTTCTGCTTCAAAGGGTATGGCAGAGGAAAAGAAAATTCAAGTTGTCGCCACTATAGGACAAATTACGGATATGGCGCAAATTGTTGGTGGGGATAATGTGCATGTGCAGGGTTTGATGGGGCCAGGGGTTGATCCTCACTTATATAAGGCGACGGAAAGTGATGTCAATAAACTGGCGAAGGCGGATATTATTTTTTATGGCGGGCTTTATTTGGAAGCCAAGATGGATAAGATTTTCAAGAGTATGAGTCGAACAAAAACAACCGTAGCCGTCAGCGAAGCAATTGAGAAGGATTTATTATTAGACAGTATTAGTTATGCTGGGCATCATGATCCGCATGTTTGGTTTGATGTGCCATTATGGATCAAGACGGTTGAGGCGGTTGCTGAGACTTATGCGGAGTATGATCCTGCGAACAAGGAGGGATATGCAGAGCGCGCCAGGCAATATATAAGCGAATTGGAAACATTGCATGCGTATGTTTCGCAGAGGGCGCATGAACTTCCGGATGCACAAAGAGTTCTTGTTACGGCGCATGATGCATTTCGTTATTTCGGACGGCAATATAATTTTGAAGTGCTTGGTTTGCAAGGCATCAGTACTGAAACTGAAGCGGGAACCAAGGATGTCATCCGTTTGGCAAACTTTATTGCGGAACGTAAAATTAAGGCGATTTTTATTGAGTCTTCCGTTTCAGAACGCAATATTAAAGCTGTTCAAGATGCGGTGAAAGCCAAAGGATGGGATGTCAAAATTGGCGGAGAACTTTTTTCCGATGCAATGGGGGACGAAGGAACTTTTGAAGGAACGTATAAAGGGATGGTGACTCATAATATTGATACAATTGTGGATGCATTGAGGTAGAGAGGTAAGAAGTAGAGATGCAAGAAGCAGAGAGGTAAGAGCAGAGAAGCAGAGAGGCAAGAGATAGAGAATTAAGAAACAGAGAGGTGAGACGTTAATTAATTTTTTGTTTTTTCTCTGCATCTTGCTTCTTGTCTCTTTGCTTCTTAAAATAGAGGAGTAATAAGATGAATGCTCATAAACATAAAAATGAAAATGAAACGATGCCGGCGATTGAAGTTACGGATTTAACTGTGGCGTATCGCGAAAAACCGGTTCTTTGGGATGTGGATTTTCAGGCGCCGCAACGGCAGTTATTAGCGATTGTCGGGCCAAATGGGGCTGGAAAGTCCACGTTGATCAAATCCATCCTTGGCATACTCAAACCTGCTGCCGGACGTGTTCTTGTCATGGGGAAAGGTTATCGGCCGCAATCACGGTATATTGGATATGTTCCCCAACGTGGTAGTGTCGATTGGGATTTTCCGACTAATGTTTTGGATGTTGTTTTAATGGGGCGGTATGGTCATCTGGGTTGGTTTCGGCGACCGTCCAAGGAAGATCGGAGTTTTGCCATGGAATGTTTGGAAAAAGTAGGGATGGCAGATTTTACCAACCGGCAAATAAGCCAACTTTCCGGTGGGCAACAACAGCGTGTTTTTATTGCCCGGGCGTTTATTCAAGATGCACCGATTTATTTGATGGATGAACCTTTTGCCGGGGTTGATGCAACCACAGAAAAAAGTATTATTGCGCTTTTGCGTGAATTGAAAACTAAAGGGAAGACCGTTGTATGTGTGCATCATGATTTACAAACGCTTAAAGAATATTTTGATTATGTCATGCTTTTGAATGTGCGCAGAGTGGCCTTGGGGCCGGTTAAAGATGTTTTAACACAAGATAATCTTCGCCGTGCGTATGGAGGCCGGGCTGCATTTTTGGCTGGAGATAAAGATGAGGATGGAACCCAAAATAGTAAAGAAGCCTCGTCAGTTGAATCTTAGAAGGAGAAGTTGTTGAAATGGATATTGGATATTTAATCGAATTTTTTTCTAATTATACGGTCCGGGTAGTTATGTGTGGGGCCATGATTTTGGGCATTACGGCGGGTACATTGGGATCGTTTGCCTTATTGCGTAAGCAAAGCCTCTTGGGTGATGCGATTTCTCACGCATCATTGCCAGGGGTTTGTCTCGCTTTTCTTCTGACGCAGAGTAAGTCGCCGTTGGTTCTGCTTTTAGGCGCTGGTATATCCGGTTGGATCGGAACACTTGTGATCTCCCTAGTGACTGAGAATTCACGCATAAAAAAAGATACGGCTTTGGGCATTGTTTTATCTGTTTTTTTTGGATTTGGATTGGTGTTGCTGACGATCGTCCAGAAACTTCCCACGGCAACAAAGGCGGGGTTGGATAAATTTCTTTTTGGAAATGCAGCGACATTACTTAGAGAAGATGTTTGGACTATGGGAATTTTAAGCGGGATTATTTTTATTTTATTGCTAGCTTATTGGAAGGAATTCAAATTGATTGTTTTTGACAAAGATTACGCCAAAAGTATGGGATTAAATGTTGTATTTTTAGATTTGCTTTTAAATACCCTGATTGTTATTGCCATTGTCATCGGTTTGCAGACGGTTGGGGTTATTTTAATGAGCGCCATGTTGGTGGCGCCAGCCGCCGCCGCACGACAGTGGACAGACCGTTTGGGAATTATGGTGGTATTGTCTTCTTTATTCGGCGCTATATCTGGTGTTGCGGGATCGATCACGAGTAGCCTTATGCTGAAACTCCCGACAGGGCCAACCATTGTGGTTTATCTCAGTATGTTTGTAATCATTTCATTGTTATTTGCCCCCCATCGGGGCATGCTTTGGGATGTGTTGCGCTCGTATCGACACAAAAAACAATTACAAAGGACAACGGTTTTAAAAAACTTACTTTTATTTTCGGAAATTAGTACAGATCCATATCACGCGCATGATGTAGCCGCCCTAACGGCTATTGGGCGTGGACCGTTGCAAAAGACCATGATTGGATTATCTAAAAAAGGATATGTTCGTCAATCCGTTCCTAATAAATGGGCTTTGACGGAAAAAGGTTTAAATGCGGCGCAAAAATTAACCAAAGAAATTGAGGAGCAGGTTAATGTCATCACATCAGATTGATATTTTATTTTTGGCGAGCCTGGTAGGGGTGACGTGTGCGCTTCCCGGTGTATTTTTAATATTGCGCCGTGTGGCATTGATGAGTGATGCCATCAGTCATGCGATATTGTTGGGAATTGTGCTTGCTTTTTTTATGGTGAAAAGTTTAAGTTCGCCTCTGTTAATCGTTGGGGCGGTGTTAACGGGAGTATTGACGGTTGCTTTGACTGAATTATTAATCAATACACGTAAATTAAAAAAAGATGCCGCCATTGGGTTGGTATTTCCGTTGCTGTTTTCGATTGGGGTTATTTTACTTTCACGATTTGCCGGGGATGTGCATTTGGATACGCAGTGTGTTCTTTTTGGGGAAATTGCTTTTGCACCGTTTAATCGGTTGATGATTGGTAATATGGACTTAGGACCACAGGCGACATGGGTGGTGGGGGGAGTCTTGTTAATTAATGTTACTTTTATCAGTTTATTTTATAAAGAATTAAAAATTACGACCTTTGACGCTGGGCTTGCGGCTTCGCTCGGATTTTTTCCTGCTTTGATCAATTATATTTTTACGGCCCTCGTTAGCGTGACTGCAGTGGGCGCTTTTGAATCCGTAGGCTCGATTCTTGTCGTGGCCTTGATGATTGCCCCCCCAGCCGCAGCCTATCTTTTAACCGATCGTTTATTTCATATGCTTTTGATCAGTGCGGCTTTGGGAATTCTTTCCGCATTAGGTGGATACTTTATGGCGCAAGGGCTGGATGCCAGTATTGCTGGATCTATGGCCACATTTAGCGGAATTATATTTTTCCTTGTATTTATTTTTGCTCCTGAACGAGGACTCATGGCCAAGTTGATTGTACGAAAATATAAAAAATGGGATTTTGCCAGCGAAACCCTGGCCGTACATCTTTTACAAGCCGAACAGGCCCATGCCGAAGAAAATGAGCGTGTGGTCAAACATATGAACGAACACATGCTGTGGAGCGATGATTATACTTCGGAGGCGATTGTGAAGGGGTTGAAAGAAGGTGTCCTTAAAAAAGATGGCAATAAATTAAGCCTAACGTCCTACGGACGCGAAAAAGCAAAGAATATTCTTTCAAAGGAATAGAAAATTGAATTTCAAAAATATAATTCTAACAATATTAGTATTTATGTTTGTCAATGTATCCTATGTAGAATCACGTGAAATGGTGGAACGGCGTGGAGGGAAGGTAAAGGTAATAAAATATGATGATGGATCTTGGGAACTTGTAGCAGGGGAGCAACCTTATTTTATAAAAGGTGTCGTTTTTACCCCTGTTAAAATCGGTGAAGATCCGGGCCAGGCCACCATGCGGGATTGGATGTATTATGATGACAATAAAAATTCTAAGAACGACATTGCTTATGATAGTTGGGTTGATATAAACCGTAATAATGCAAAGGATCCAAATGAAAGCGTGGTTGGTGATTTTCAATTATTACAGGATATGGGGGTGAATACCATACGCTTATATCATCTGCCATCGGATGATATAAATCTTGGCAGTATATACAAAGATAATCCTAGTGTTGCCATCCAATACAATCATGCCATAAATAAGAAATTACTGAGAGAGCTTCATAAAAATTATGGCATCAAAGTTATTATGGGAAATTTTTTGGGTTCATGGACGATTGGGGCAGGGAGCACATGGGAAGAAGGTACAGATTATACCAATCCAAAACATCGTGAAAATATTAAAAAGTCTGTGAAGGCAATGGTCCTAGAAAATAAGGATGAACCGTATGTTTTATTTTGGGCCTTGGGCAATGAAAATAATATAGCTGATTGGTCGAAATGTAATGCAAAGCAGAATCCTGAGGCCTATGCAAAATTTATTGGTGAGTTAACGCGTATGATTCATAAGCTGGATCCGGAACATCCAGTGGCCGTGGTTGATGGCGAAGATTCTTTTCAGACTTTACGTCAGTATGCAAAACACGCCAAAGAGATTGATATTATTGCCTATAACAACTATAGAGATGAAACCGGCTTAAATATATTCTGGAAACAGGTTAAAGACATATTTGATCGGCCCGTTTATTTATCTGAAATAGGGCGCTTTGCCTATACAGAAAAAATAGGAGAGGTTGAGGCTAAGCAATTAAAATATGTGCAAGGAACGTGGCGCAGTATCGTTCGTGCAAGTGCAGAATATTATAGAGAAGCTAAAGGATTTGAAAAAGGAGGCAATAGTATTGGCGTTACCTTTTTTGATTGGATAGATCGGTGGTATATGGATGGCCTACCGGATGAACATAATCAAGGGGCGCGATACTGGCTTGGTACCGATGAATTGCTTCATGAGGAATGGTATGGTTTTGTCTCTATGGGCAATGGTTCAGATTGGTTGATGCGCCAAAAACGGAAATCTTATGAGTATCTTCGAAGTGTGTGGAATAAGGATGAATTGTTTTTTTAGCAAAAATAGCCCGCCATAAATTTTTTTCTTTTATTCCCAAATCAATATCATTCTAACTTATTACAGATCATATACTTAACTCTCTACAAGAAAACGGTCTCCTGAGTTGCCCCAGAGCTCTTGTTTTTAAGATAAAAATATTCCATACTTTAACTACACGAAAACATATTCGAGTTCCTTAGGAAATCGGCATTATTAACATTTAATTTAATTTTTTTAAAATGAGGAGAGAATATGTTTAAAGTCAAAAAAGATCAAAGAGAGTCGTACAGTGTATTTAAGATTTCAACTTTTATTTTTGCGTATTTGATTACTTTTTTTCTTTTCCATTCTTCTGTGGAAGCATTTTCAAATAACAGACAATTTTATGGAGCCCAACCTCTTTTAAATAGAGCACGTCCTATATTTAATAGAGAGCAACCTGTTTTTAATAGAGAAAGCCCCCTTCTTAACAGAGTTCGTCCTTCTGTTAAAGTAATAGGGAGAAATTTGGTTGCAGATTTTGATAAAGATGGACACTACAAATCATTCCTTATTAAAGGTGTAGGATACAGCCCGTTTCCGATTACACGTCATCCCAGTGATTGGGATTATCCTAACCCTGAAAATGATCCGCGTTCTACAAATATTTTTGATGACCCTGCCATTTTAGAGCGTGACTTTAAACTTCTTCAATCGATGAATGCCAATACCATCCGAATCTGGAAAGGTAATGATACGGAGTTAAAAGAAACGGATGCAGCTAAAAATTTATTTAAAGGGCAATTTCCAGCAAAGATTACCCAAAGAACATTGGATATCGCCGAAAAGAATCAGATCAAGGTGATTGCCGGATTCTGGATTGATCAGGCGGGTGAGTGGGGTGCATGCTCAGACGATGGTCCAATTTTTCACAGATGGATTGATTTTACAGATCACGATGTTCGGGACGGCATAAAATTAAAATTTGCTCAATACGTAAAGGAATTTAAGGATCATCCAGCCATTCTATTTTGGGCGATTGGCAATGAAAATAATTTAAATTTTAGTAATGATCCCAATCAAATTAAGGCGTTTTATTCTTTAGTCAATGAAATGGCAAAAGTGGCGCATGACATTGAAGGCAAGAGTTTTCATCCAGTTGCTTTTGTTAATGGGGAAATACAGAATATTGGTAAAGCTGATTTAGGGACGACCGATAGGCATTTACGGCATTTGGATATTTGGGGGGCCAATATTTATCGAGGCGAATCGTTTGGCACTTTATTTGATGAATTTGCACGGAAATCTCGAAAACCATTATGGATTTCGGAATTTGGTGCGGATGCCTGGCATACGAATGATGTCAACAACCCGTCGGATGGTTTTGAGGATCAAGAGACTCAAGCCAATTGGGGTGGAAAGCTGTGGGATGAAATTGTTGCTAATAAGCGAGTCTCGATTGGTGGAACCATCATGGAATATTCGGATGAATGGTGGAAACCCAATGAATGGGGCTGTGCTGAAGGGATTACAGATGAGACAGAGGCTAAAGAAGCTGTGGCATTGTGTAATCGGACTCAAGAATATTTAGGGAGTGGACCACGCGATTTTAGTTGTCCCAAAAACGGAACATTTGATGATGCGGAAGACTATATTCCTGCAGCACCTGACCAATATAATAATGAAGAGTGGTGGGGAATTATGTCTATTTCAAAAAAATCTGCTGAGTCTATGGAAGCTGACGTTATGACGCCGCGTAAGATTTATTTTACACTTCAGGAAAAGTTTGAAGATAAAAATCAACCCCCTGTTTTTGACTCTATTGAGGACAAAACGGTTAAAGTAGGCGATATTCTTTACTTTAGGGTTCAGGCAAAGGATCCAGAAAAGACATCTGTGAGCATTTCTGCCGAATTAGGTAGCGGTGAGCCATTGTCAAAAATCGGAGCACGTCTTATTGATACTAGACGAGGGCTGGCTGTATTCGCTTGGCGTGTTGTGCCGACACATTTAGGAAATGTTGTTCCTATAAAATTTACAGCCACAGATAAAGATGGTTCAAGTAGTACAGAAACAGTTTTAATTACAATGGCTGCTAGTACCAAACCGGCTAAAATGATTAGCCCTGTATCAGGTTCAACCCTCGTAGGTAGTACGGTTGAATTCAAATGGGATCCGGGTGTTGGTGTTGACAAATATCAGTTTTATGTTTTTCGAGATGGAAGGAAAATATTTTTTAACACAAAAACAACTAAAACCAGCGTGGTAGTGAATAACCTTCCTCAGGATGGAAAAGATATTAAGGTATATCTGTGGTCAAAAATAAATGGCAGGCTGACCGATGGAAATTCCGGGCCTTATGTTTATAAAACGTCTAAAATAGCACAACCTTCACAGCAAGTTTACGGTGAAGTTACAGAAGAATTAAATGGCAAGTTGGTTCCTAAACGCGGTGTCAAAGTGACTGCGATGGGAAAGGGAGTTCGAGGTAGTGTTTATACGGGTAAAGATGGGATGTATAAAATCGAACATTTATTCGCCCAAACATGGACGATAACGCCTTCTTTGGAGGGGTATACTTTTACTCCAGAGCATGTAGACTTAGAAATTTCTGAAGGTGAAATTCTAAAACCGATTAATTT
Organism: Candidatus Omnitrophota bacterium; assembly: GCA_029261055.1. GTDB lineage: Bacteria > Omnitrophota > Gorgyraeia > Zapsychrales > Zapsychraceae > JAJDCA01. The sequence goes on from JAJDCA010000014.1 coordinate 309,191, forward strand.
TGTGGCGAATAAATTGAATACGACACTAAAATTAGCAGAAATGATTAGTCCGGAACCTGGCTCGACACTTATGTCGAGAACCATTGAGTTTGAGTGGGATCAGGGTATAGGAGTTAATCAATATTATTTGTTTGTGGGGACATCTTTAGGAAGAAGTAATATATATCGAAAATCAACAGGCCAAAACACTTCAGCTATGGTTCTGGATATTCCTCCAGGTAAAAGCATCTATGTCAGACTCTGGTCAAATATTGATGGACGATGGAAGAAAAATGACTATACCTATATTGTTGCAGAGGTATATGATCCTGGTAAATTAAGACGTTCTCGATAATTCAAGAAGTCGACAAAAAGCGGGTGCCCGAACTCAATAATTTCTGAGTTCGGGTACCTATTTTTTTTATCCTCGAGAAAACAAGAAGAAATCGTTTTTTACTCCTTTCCAAAATGCCATTTTTTTGGCTTTCAGATAGAGATGAACTGCAGGAATTATCTTTGATAAAAGGTGGGCTATAAGATAATTGTAATAGCCCATAAATATGTTATAATTGGGCTATAGAAAGGAGTGTTATAGCCCATGAAATGGAATTGGCAAAGAAAAGATTGGCCGCATTTTACTTATGATAAAAAGGCTTTAGTGAATCTGGAAGCGCAATTTCTTCAGCATTCAGGCATGCTCATCGGTTCATTTGAGCATCTTAACCAAGTAGATAAAAATGAGCTTACGATTACTTTAATTGCAGATGAAGCAGAAAAAACGTCTAAAATAGAAGGGGAATATCTTGATCGTGATAGTTTACAATCATCTATACAAAAGCAATTTGGTTTAAAGACAGGCAATCGTAAGGTTCCTCCTGCAGAGGAAGGCATTTCGCAACTTATGATTGATCTTTATCGATCCTTTAAAAAACCGTTAACGCATAAGTATCTTTTTTCCTGGCATGAAATGCTAACTAAAGGAAGAATAGACTTGAAAGATGTTGGTCGTTATAGAACGCACGTTGACCCTATGCAGGTGGTATCTGGGAGTGTTTATAAACCTAAGGTTCACTTTGAAGCACCGCCTTCCAAAATGGTAAAAAAAGAAATGACCCATTTTATTCGTTGGTTTAATCAAGCACCGCGAGAAGGGTTTTTATCTTTAGTTAGAGCCGGAATAGCTCATTTTTATTTTGTATCGATTCATCCTTTTGAAGATGGGAATGGGCGCATTGCTCGAGCACTTTCACTGAAATCTTTGTATCAATACCTTGATAAGCCAGTGCTTATAGCTCTTTCGCATAGAATTGAGCAAAAAAAGAAAGACTATTACAATGCGCTTGAACAGGCCAATCGATTAAATGAAATTACACCCTGGCTTGTTTATTTTGCAGAGATCATCATTGATGCACAAAGGTATACCCAAAAGAACATCAAATTCTTGGTTGATAAAACAAAATTTTATGATCGTTTACGAGGTCAAATCAACGACCGTCAGAAAAAAGTTTTCGCACGGATGTTTCAAGAGGGGTTAGAAGGTTTTAAAGGAGGGTTAAGTGCAGAAAATTATATGACAATTACAAAGACTTCGGCATCGACAGCAACAAGAGATTTGCAAGATTTAGTAACTAAACGCGCATTAAATCAAACAGGCCATCGAAAGCATACGCGGTATTGGTTGAATTTTTGCCACAACAAGTGATGGATCGCATTAGTGAGGAGGCAGCATGGAACACAATTCATCAGAATTTTTTTGGCTTACGCTAACGGCATTACTGACATTATTTTTATCCATTCCCTATGTGGTATATCGCATTAAATCAGGGAAGAATTTTGCGTCCGTTGCAAAAAAACAGCTGCCGGATGCGGTTTTAAAAGCTGAATGGGCTCAGCGGGCTGTTCGCGCGCATGCCAATGCGATTGAAAATTTGGTTGTCGTTGCCCCGATTGTTTTGATGTTGCATGCCAAAGGCATAAGTACGTCCTTGACTATCGGGGCATGCACGATACACTTTTTTTCACGTCTGATGCATGCGATTGTTTATATTTTAGGTGTTCCCTTTTTACGTATCGCAGCTTTTATGGTGAATATTGCTTCAACCATAATGTTGGGTGTTATTTTGTTGAAAAGTGTTTGTATTATTTGAACATGGAATGGCGTTTAGTATGGTGTTCGTAGCGGTGTTGCATTAAAGCATTGCAACACCTTTCAGCGATAAGCTGATAAATTAAAAAGTAAGGCTTATCGCTTAGGCGGTGTTGCGTAGAAGCATCGCAACGTCTTTTTGTGAGGAATATAGTAATAAAATTTATTGGTACGGTTTTGGCGGTGTTGCGTAGAAGCATCGCAACACCTTATTGCGATAAACTCCTGTGAGTTTACCGCGGGGAGTTTATCGCTTGAAAAAAGTTTTTGTAATTGGGGGTGGGGCTGCGGGGATGATGGGGGCTATTTCGGCGGCTAGCCATGGGTGTGCTGTTACGTTGTTTGAGCGTAATGACATTTTGGGTAAGAAGGTTTTGCTTACGGGTAAGGGGAAGTGTAATGTAACTAATGCGTGCTCAAAGGAGGACTTTTTTGTGCGTTTTGCAAAAAATGGTCATTTTTTACGCGATGCGCTTAAAGCTTTCTCGAGTGAGGATGTTATATCGTTTTTTGAAAATCAGGGAATTGAATGTCAAATTGGACGGCAGCAAAGAGTTTTTCCTCTGAAGCATGAAGCTCCGGATGTTGTTGAAGCTTTGAAGCAGGTTTTACGTAAGAACAATGTCTGCATAAAATATAATTCCAGGATTAAGGATCTTATTGTTAAAGATGGACAGGCTATTGGTATCAAATTTGAGAATGGTGAGGATCAGTTTTGTGACAAAGTTATTTTAGCAACGGGAGGGGCGTCTTTTTCTGGTACAGGATCTTCAGGGGATGGCATTGAGATGGCCCAAAAGTTGAATCATAAAAAAGTTAATCTTCGTCCGTCACTGGTTCCTTTAATAACAAAAGAAAAATTTCCCGCAAAGTTAAGGGGTTTCTTTTTAAAGAATGTCCGATTAACATTTAAACATGGAAAAAAGAAAAAAATTACAGGTATTGGTGAAGTGATGCTGATGAGTAATGGGATCTCGGGAGCATTGTCATTGGCCGTAAGTGGTGAGGTTGTTGATTGGTTGGCAAAAGGTGAAAAAGTTTTTGCGAAGATTGATTTAAAGCCAGGAATGACGGCAGAAGAGGTTGGTGCACGTCTTGGGCGAGAGTTAAAAGCGAATCCGAAAAAAGTAATTGCTGATATTATGACTAGTTTTTTCCCGGAAATATTTATGGGTACTTTTATGAAATTAGTTGATTTAGATTCGGCACGATTAGCGGGAACTATGAAACTTAAAGAAATTAATAGAATTCAAGAATCCCTAAAAGCTTTAACTTTGGAGATTACGGGGTCAAGGCCGCTTAATAGTGGGATGGTTACGCAAGGTGGCGTTTCGTTAAAAAACATTAACCCAAAAACAATGGAATCCCGCGTTATAAAAAATTTGTATTTTACCGGCGAAATGATGGATATTGATGCCGATACAGGTGGATTTAACCTGCAAGCCGCCTTTTCCACAGGCTATTTAGCCGGATTATCGGCGTCGCAATAGCCTAATGGATGTTTTCTGCTATTTTTAATCATCATTATTAGTTTTTGATATTTAGTTATTTAGTAAAAAACAGTATCGGCAGTCTCAAGGTTCTAACGCAACACTTTATGTGTCTGCTATGATAGTAAATAATAAAGGAGTTGCAAAATGTATAAAAGATTAAGTTTTTTAGAAAGAAAGGTACAAGATAGTTGATTTATTTTTTGTAAAGTAATATGTGGATATATAAAAATACTTCTGATAATAAGGCGAGGTTTGTTCTTGGAGAAAAGGGGAATAATCCATTGGTGTGTTTTGGGGTTAATTCCAGCACGGCTGAGCCGGAGGCTTTGGATCCAACGTTAACTCGCGTGCGGAATCAATCGGTAGCGAATAATTTTGACGGATGGATCATGCTTAATTTGTATCCGCAAAGAGCGACGAATCCTAAGGATATGCATCAAAAGAGAAATAAGGATATTCACACAAAAAATCTTTATTGGATTAATAAAATATTTCTGAAACATCCTAATGCAACCGTATGGGCGGCATGGGGAGGCATAATTAATCAACGTAACTATTTGAAGCATTGCTTAAAAGAAATTATACCTTTGGTCCCCAGCTCAACAAAATGGGTGCGCAGAGGGGATTTGGTTGGTGGAAAGCACCCACATCATCCTTTGTATTTACGCAATGACTTATCATTTGTTTCTTTTGATATATCTCAATATTTAGATGATGTGTAAGGTTCATGTTCTTGTTGGCTCAACGATAACTTTAGGTGTCATTTTATTAAGATAAAGAAGGGAGTGCTTAAAATGTTCAACAAATATATGGTTAGTGTTTTGATTTTGTTTTTAATGATGGCGACCGATGTTTCGGCATTATCTGTTGAGGAGGCGTATAAGGCTATTCCGCATCGGCGTACGGTATTTGATGTTAAAAAGGCAGGGATGACACGGGCGGAGAAGGATTTTTTGGTTGAGTTTTATGAATTAGTAGATTTAGCTATTGTCGAACGTGTGGATATGCTTATGTATTTGATGAGTCAGGGGCGTAATGGTGCATTGGCGTCTGATTATGATACAATTCTTGAAGAGTTAAGGCAGCTTAAAGCCCCTAAAAAATTAAAAGAAGCGCATCGTTTGGTTATTTTGGCTATTGAAGAACAGAGACACTTTTTAGAGGGATGGGAGGCGAAAGGTTTCAAGGCAAACGTCAGTGTGGCATCAGATTCAACCGTCAGAAGTGCAAGTAGCAAGCTTATCCAAGCTTATAATATTTTTATGCAATCATTCCAACAGGAGGGTGCACATAATAAGCAAGCTTTTTTTGATTATTTATGTGCATTGGATTTTCTTTAGAAAATAAGACAATGCAAAATACAAAAATTATCGGATATGTTTCTGCGATTATAGCCACCGTCCTTTTGGGGGCATTGGGGATTTTTGTAAGAAATATATCGGCCAATGGATATGTCATTACTCTTGCAAGGCTTGGTTTTGGTTTAGTATTTTTAATTATTTTTTTGTTTTTTAAAGGCGAAATTAAAAATATCAAAGCAACGCAATACTCATTTCCACTTTTGGCAACAGGTATTTTGTTGGCGGCTACAAGTATATGTTATATAAATGCAATAAATGATATTCCTCTTGCCAGTGCCGTTTTTCTATTATATCTGGGACCGTTTATTGCTGTTGGCATGGCTGCTATTTTTTTAAAAGAAAGGCTTACTTTACGCAATGGGGTATTACTTTGTTTTGCATTTTTAGGATTTTTATTTTTGTTGGAATTTAAATTTTCTTTTACGCCCAATGGGGCAAAAGGTTACTTATGGGGCGTCGGGGCGGCTATTTGTTATGCCTTATACATCACTTTTAATCGTAAAATACCACAGGAAATACCTGCATTAACGCGTTCTTTTTATCAGCTTTTATTTGGGACAATTACGATCATGCCACTTTTTGATGCCTCTTTCTTGCGCGTAACGGCTATCGATATGTGGTGGTTAATTGCCATAGGATTTTTTCAAGGGTTTCTTGCGTTTTCACTAATAATATTGGCGCTCAAATATCTTAAAGCTGTCGAATTCGGTACAATTGCCTATGTTGAACCATTAGTGGCATCTTTAATAGGATTTGCCCTTTATTCCGAAAGATTGACCATGCTTCAATGTATTGGTTGTGCCATCATATTTTTGGGTGGGATGATTCGGGTTGTTACAGGAAAAGATTGATCAAATGAGGTTTTATGATTTCAACTAGAATTAGCATTGCCCGCCAGATGGCAGATTCAAGATCCTAATGCAACATCTGAGCAAACTGTGCTCTCATAACTTCAAGGTCATATTATCGAACCATATAGATGGTTCCATTAAGATATAAATTATGAAATTTTCTAATACATACATTTCGCTAGGTGAAGATTTTTATGAAAAAGTTTGTCCTATGCCGGTTAAGGATCCAAAACTATTTTTATGGAACGCTAGTCTCGCTGAACAATTAAGAGTAGCAGATGATTTGAAGAATGATTTAGGCGGCTTAGCACGGGCATTTTGTGGGAATGATATTATTTCAGGATCAGAACCTATTGCGATGGCCTATGCAGGGCACCAGTTTGGAAATTTTGTTCCTCAGTTGGGGGATGGCAGGGCGCATCTTTTAGGCGAGGTGATTAATCAAAAAGGTCAAAGGCTTGACGTTCAATTAAAAGGCTCAGGTCGCACTAATTTCTCTCGGGGAGGAGATGGGCGTTGTGCTCTTGGTCCTGCCTTACGCGAGTTTATCATGAGTGAAGCGATGCATGCTTTGGGAGTTCCAACGACGCGTTGTTTGTCAGTTGTTACAACAGGGGAAGATGTTTTTCGAGAATCTCGATTACCTGGCGCGGTTGTGACTAGAATTGCTTCTAGTCATTTAAGAGTTGGAACGTTTCAGTATTTTGCTAGTCGAGGAGACCTGGACAACCTAAAATCCCTTTGTAATTATACGGTGGAGCGGCACTTTCCTGAGCTCTTAAAAGAGGAAGGCCCTCATCGATATATTTTGTTGCTTGATAAAGTGATTGCAGGTTTAGTTCATTTGGTAGTTGAGTGGATGAGAGTTGGATTTATTCATGGTGTGATGAATACAGATAACACATCCATTTGTGGAGAAACGATTGATTATGGCCCTTGTTCTATGATGGGGGTGTACGATCCAAAAACAGTTTATAGTTCGATTGATCGAATGGGTCGCTATGCTTTTGGACATCAAGCAGAAATGATGCAATGGAACCTTCTAAGATTTGCAGAATGTTTGTTGCCATTGATGGATGATAATGCGGATAAGGCGATCAAACAAATTGAGCCTGTTGCAGCTTCTTTTTCTAAACGTTTTCAAAAATCGTATGAGGAAATGATGGGAAAGAAATTGGGATTTGTGTCTTATCAAGAGGAAGATCAAAAACTTTTATTTGATATTTTAGATCAAATTCAAAAAAATCATCTTGATTATACGATAAGCTTTGATCGATTGACCAAATCGTTGAGCTCCCAAACAATATCAATGGAGATAAAGAAAGATTTTGAGGCTTGTTATGAGCCCTGGCTAAAGCGAGTCAATAGTCAAAAGGAAACATCACAAGAAGTTCAAGAAATTATGAGACGACAGAATCCTGTTCTCATTCCCAGAAATCATCATGTTGAAAATGTCCTTCGGGAGAGTGCGGACACGGGAAAGGAAGATGCAGCAGAAAAATTTCTTCAAGCGTTGCGTTCTCCATATGAAGAACTGGATCTAACAGCACAATATCAAGATCAACCAAACGATGGTGATAAGAGTTATCAAACATTTTGTGGAACATAGTGAAAAACAAAAAAAGTAGATACAAAGTAGAGCAAAAGCCACTAAAGTAGTTGGAAAATGGTGGAATTCAGGTTGGCACCCTGACGGTCAACTTATTGAGCGTTGATCCAGATGGACAACCTTTTACGTCAGATGATATTTTACCAAAAATGGAACTAGACGTAGAAAGTAAAGTTGGGTTGAAGATTAAGTAAAAAAAGTATTAAATTATGAAAAAATTATACGCGTTATTTAGTGTGCAAATTTCTCTACAAATTATTCATCATTTTTGTTTCCTTAAAAAAATACCTGATGATGTTAGAACAAAAGCATTGCTTTACAAAGGGGACTGGCAAGTCTTTATACCGCTTATAGGCCTGTGTTTTATTTTTTAAATAAAAAAAGCAAGTTAGGGTATTATTTTCTTTGAGGAATTGCAGTCACGTATTTTTTATCAATTTTTACCAGAGGTTTTTATTATTACCTTATTATATCTAAAGGAATATCAGAAAAGTCGTTGATGGGTATGTCTGGACAATCTTCAAGCTATGCTGGGCCAGAGCCTTTTGGACTTATTATTTATGGAGGTGTTCTATTTATTGTGAGCATTCTAATATTTTGTGAACTTTGTAACAATTCAATAAAAATGCAATATAATGGTGATTAAATTCTAATCATAAACGAATAGAGTGTTAGCTTTTTCAGGGATGTTAATTTAAATAATTAGAAAGGAGTTAAGATGAACATAGAATTTTTTACAGAGGGACGGCCGTTAGAACAAATTTATTGGATATGTGCGGCTGTAGGGACATTATTTTTCTTGTTACGTACCATCATGATGGTTGTGGGTGGTGACGTTGATGTCGATGGGGATGGGGATATTGATGTTAATCTTGATGACACGGGCCATGCCTTTGAGTTGATTTCCATCAATTCTATTACAGCGTTTGTTATGATGTTTGGATGGGCAGGGCTAACGGCATATAAGCAATTTAATTTAGGAAGTACGCAATCTTTAATTACTTCTTTTATTGTCGGTGTGATTTGTATGCTGATTACCGCTTATTTATTTCAATTAGCAAAAACCTTTGTCAGTCGAGGAACTCAATTTAAAATTGCTAATACCGTTGGGTTAAATGGTGTTGTTCAGCAAGTAATTCCAAATGAAGGGGTGGGGAGGGTTACAGTTACGCTTGATGGCATGGCGCGTGAACTAAATGCCGTTTCTGGAGATAATGTCGAAATTCCATCATTTGTACAAGTGTCGGTTGAAAAGGTTGTTAATTCTAATACGGTTGCTGTTAAGAAATTAAGTTAAATTTCTGAGAGCAAACTCCTTAATTAAAAATAATAAGAATAAAGAAAGGGATACAAGATGAATTTTTTAGGAATATCATTAGTTATTTTTACAGTATTTATTTTTGCTTTAATTATGTTTTTGGCATCACGTTATGTGAGATGTCCATCTAATCAGGTCTTGGCTATTTATGGTAAAGTGGGGGAAGGTAAATCTGTTAAGTGTCTTCATGGAGGGGGTGCTTTTGTTTGGCCGCTTATTCAGGAATCTAAATTTCTTGATTTAACCCCAATGACGATTAGCATTCCTCTTAAAGGGGCTCTTTCGATGCAGAATATTCGTATCAATGTGCCCTCAACATTCACCATTGCTATTGATACTTTGCCAGAGGCGATGAATGCCGCTTCTGTTCGATTGCTTGAGTTAGCGACGGATGAGATTAAAGAGATGGCTACTGAAATTATTTTTGGTCAGTTAAGGCTGACGGTCGCTTCTTTGACAATTGAAGAAATTAATCAAGATAGAGAAAAGTTTTTACAAGCGATTCGCAATAACATTGGTTCAGAGTTGACGAAAATAGGTATGATTTTGATCAATGTTAATATTACGGATATTACAGATGAGTCACAATATATCGAAAGCATTGGTAAGAAGGCAGCCGCCACGGCTGTTAATCAAGCTAAAATTGATGTTGCGGAACAATCCAAAAAAGGAGATATTGGGTCAGCTGTCGCAGATCGTGAAAGAAGAATCGATGTTGCACGATATGATTCCGAGGCTGTCGAAGGAGAAAATGAAGCTAAAGCTAAGATTGCTTTTGTTAATGCGGATCTTATAGAAAAAGAAGCAACAGCCGATCAACGCGGTCAAGTTGCTGAACAAAATGCTTTTGCTGAAATTCAAAAAGCTAAAGCTTTTGCTGAGACAAGTCGTTTAGAAGCTGAACAGGTTGTTCCGAAAGAAATTGATAAACGAAAAGTTGAGATTGATGCTGATGCTATTGCTGAAAGACGAAGAAGAGAAGCCAATGGTGAAGCAGATGCAATCCTCGCTGTTAAGACAGCTGAAGCCCAAGGTATTCGTAAAACTCTTGATGCAAAAGCAGAAGGGTATCAGCAATTGGTTAAATCTTGTGGGGAGAGTTCTAAGGATGCGGCAACAATGCTTATTGTTGAAAAGCTTGATCAAATTGTTAAGCTTCAAGTTGAAGCCATTAAGAATATTAAAATTGATAAGGTGACTGTTTGGGATAGTGGAAAGAATGGTAGAAAAGGTTCTGGAAATTCTACTTCTGATTTTTTAAGCGGTATGATTAAATCGCTACCGCCACTTCAAGATGTAGCGACAATGGCTGGTTTAGAATTACCAGAGTATCTTGGAAAAGTAGCCGAAAACAAAGTTTCGCCAACAAATGCACAGGATGAAGATGAGTCAGAGCCGGAAGACTTAGGGGGAAGAAAGGACTGAGTCTTCACTTAAAGGTGGAGCGAAAAAATACTAATAAATTTAGTACTATGTTGACATTAAGTCAAGTATATGGTATATTTTACTTGAAGATGAGTAGAGATATTCCTAATTTATTTAGTATTTTGTCAACATAGGATTAACGAAATGAAGTTTAATGACTTTTTATTAAAACGAGGTGTTTTTACCTTAAAGGAATTCGATGAGTATTTGGCTGATAAAGGATCGGTGAATAAGAATACTCGCAAAAATTTACTTTCTTACTATCAAAAGAATGATCGTATAGTAAAAGTTCGGCGTGGTCTGTATTTGGTGGTTCCACCCGGAGGAAATTCAAATCAAAGTTCATATGATGCTTTCCTTATAGCAGCTAAGATGACAGACGATGCTGTCTTAAGTTATCACACAGCTTTGGAATTACATGGTAAGGCCTATTCTGTTTTTTTTCGTTATTGTTATTCTTCTTTGTCGCGCTCGCTCCCTTTACAGTTTCGGTTAAATACATTTCAAGCGGTGGCTATGCCTCAGGCTTTGCGCGAAAAAGGGGAAGAAATGTTTGGTGTAGTTACACGGAACCGTTCAGGGGTTGATGTGCGAGTAACAAATTTTGAGCGTACTTTTGTTGATGTTTTAGACCGTCCTGAATTGTCAGGGAGTTGGGAAGAAATATGGCGCTCCCTTGAGTCGATAGAGTTTTTTGATTTAGATCAAGTTTTGGAGTATGTCGAATTACTAGGGAATGCAACAACGGCAGCAAAGGTGGGTTTTTTCTTGGAACAACATAAAGATTCTTTAATGGTCGATTCTAAATATTTGAGCAAATTCAAAGAACTCTCACCAAAACAGACACATTATATGGATGAAAGTTCAAAGAAAGATGGTCAGTTGTTAAAGGATTGGAATTTAATAGTACCAAAAGAAGTTTTAAATCGGACATGGGAAGAGGTTTTATGAAATACTCATTAGAAGAGCTTAATGAAATTGCCGAGCAGGTTGATTATAATATTTCAGTTATAGAAAAGGTTGTGCATTTATTAAATCTGCTTAATACATTAAATTCTCATCCTGCTCTTAAAGGAAAACTTGCTTTGAAGGGCGGAACGGCTTTGAATTTATTTGTATTTGATGTTCCGCGTTTGTCCGTCGATATTGATTTGAATTACATCGGCGCATTGGGTCGTGAAGAGATGATGGAAGGTCGTCCTAAAGTTGAACAAGCTATGCAGGCTGTTTTTCAGCGGGAAGGGTTTACAGTAAGAAGAGTTCCTAGTGATCATGCTGGCGGCAAGTGGAGATTGAGTTATCAAAGTTATACAGGCGATTCTGAAAACTTAGAAGTTGATATCAACTTTATGTTTCGTCAACCTCTCTGGGATGTGGCTTATATAGATTCGCATTTTTTAGGGAAATTTCAGGCGAAGAATATACCCGTTTTTAATTCTTATGAACTTTTTGCCGGGAAATTAGCGGCACTCTTTTCACGTGATCAAGCAAGGGATCTGTTTGATGCGCATGAATTGTTAACGACTGAACAGAATATTAATCCGGGGTTTTTAAGGTTAGCATTTATTGTTTATGGTGCTATGAACCGCAAGGATTGGAGAACCATATCTCTGGACGATATTTCTTTTACAGCTAATGATTTGAAACAAAAATTGTTTCCCGTATTGCGTCAGAATTTGGTGCCACAAGACGCTGATTTTTCGCAGTATGGTCAGAAATTGGTTGAAGAATGTCGGGATAAACTTTCGATAGTTTATCCACTTTCTGAAAAGGAAATAGAGTTCTTGGATCTTATCTTGGATAAAGGGGAGATTGATGGAGCATTATTGACAGAAGATAAGGACATTCAAGGGCGAATTAACCGCCAGCCAATGCTTCATTGGAAGGCATTAAATGTGCGCAAAAATCTTGGAGAATGATAGTACACAGGATAATGATCAGACCCAATGTTTGGGCCGACTTCATGTTTTAAAACAGTGATATCTTTAGATACAAGGATATGATCGATGGTTATGCCCATTAGTGGAAGCATGGCTGGCCAAGTCATTTTTGAACCAAAACCAATGCGAGAATCAATTAAATCCATGTCCTTAGAAAATTTTTGAAAATGATGTGACCACGGAGTTTTTCAGCGAGTTTGACCTCAAGCCGGTTGCATAGTTACTTCTGATGGCTCTCTGTGAGAACCATGCTGACTTGTCTGCCATGCAGTATAACGCAGCAGACGAGCCATTTCAAGATTGCGTTTTCTCTGATTAA
>JAJDCA010000015.1 GCA_029261055.1 Candidatus Omnitrophota bacterium
CATAGGCGTGGTTTTGGATTGTTTGTTCTACGTCGTTACTAAGAATTGTTTCATAAAGGAAAGAAAAACTTAATGTTTTTTATCGACGGGGAAGTTTTTTTACTTGACAAATACCTTCTAATGGGTGACCCACAAATCATCCTCCGGCAAAGTCAGTGACGTCAGGAAATATTTGATTAATTTTGCGGACTCAGCCGTCATATCCACCTCGTTCATCGCTGAATCCCCCTCATCCAACACAAAATCAAAGGCCAAAGGATCCTCTGGATGCACAATCATCCCCCGCAAAACCGGTGGAACCGAAACCGTAAACACACCCCGGGGGTCTGTTTGTGGTTCGGCATATCCCACAGATACAACGGTAATCACCGTAACAGCAAAGCACATCACACCAGCTAATATTTTAAATAATACTCTATTCATAATAATATTTAATATTAATAAGACTTCTTTGAAGTATAACATATTGAAATAAGAAAATTCCAGGGAAGGAAAAGGAAGGGAAAAATCCTGTCAAACTACTCCATAAATTACGTGATCCCTTAAGTGTGCATAGTACGATTTATATCAGCAGGCTGTCAAATGCTGCGGCTATTGACCATATTTATCTTTTTCGAAAGTTTGACATTTAGCCCCTTAAGTCCGCTTCATCAAAAGCTCAATCATTTCACCGACATTTTTTAATTGCCCCACCTCAGCCGCATTCAATTGAACCCCAAATTTCTTCTCTGTGGCCACAACTAAAGTAATATGCATTAAAGAATCCCATTCTTCAAGATCCTTAGCTGACATTTCATCAAAAATCTGAATATCCTCATCGTCAAACACATCATGAAAAACTTGTGTAAGCCGCTTATTTATTTCCTGCTTCTTCTCACTCATAATCCCTCCAATTACGATTCTCGGCTTGTAAACTTTCGGTCAGCCCGTCTCAACAAGATGTTATGTTAAAGCCTGTAGGCGAACCATTCAACAAGCTCAGAATAGTGGTGAGCTTGTCGAACCATTCAACAAGCTCAGAATAGTGGTGAGCTTGTCGAACCATTAGAGATCGACCAGAAGGAGATCTCTTCTGAGCCGAAAGGTTTTAACATAACATCCAATAGACGGATTGACTTAAGCTTCACTAAACCAACTCTTTAGATTCATTCTCAATAAACGTTTCCCGTGAAGGAACATCATTGGTGATGTCTAGTGCCCACAGTGTTGTGCCTTGATTTTCTTCGGTCATAATATATCCAAATTTCTTGTAATGATCAGCGACTAGTTGATTTTTTTTTGTGGGGATGTATTGGCCCAGAATACGCTGACAGTGGTGTTTTTTAGCAATGGCCACAATTTCATTTTGGACAAAATCTTCCATGCCTCGTGCAAGGACACGGCAACTCATCAACCACGTATCAATGAATAAATCGTGTTCATTTTGCTTTTGAAGAATCACAACGGAAATCAGTCCATTATCGCCAAATCGGTCTTTTAATTTAAAATACCGGCCAATAATATTTTCGTCGGCCATCATGTCTTTAATCTGCGCCTCTGTGTACCTGGTCGTCGTTAAATGGAATTGATTACTTTTATTAAGTAATTGTGCAATTCGAGATTGATACATGGCATCAAATGGGCTGACCGTAGCACACATTTGAAGACTTTTGAGATAATCCGTAAGATCGGTGTATTGTGTTTGCAATGTTTTACGTTCGAGATTATCCCGATACATGTCGCTGCGTTTTTGGTCTTCACCGGAAAATGTGACTGTTTCAAAATATTGCTGCGCATCTAACGTACGCATAAACCACGATGGATCTTCCGGCATGTCAGGAACGGACACCATCGGAAGATATTTTTTGACCAAATCTCTTTCAGCAGGATTGTCATCAACAAAAACCATGGATTCTAAGCCAATATCCAGCGTGGCGGCAATGTCTTGAATATTGTCTACTTTATTTTTCCAATTGGCCGTAAACAAAGCAATATCCTCTAATTTTAAAACCATTTCCGGATGCTCCAAGAAAGCGCTCTTAGCATTGGACTCATCATTTTTACTACAGACCGTTAAAATAACACCACGGTCTTTAAGTCTCTTAAGGTATTTTTGAAAATCAACATACGCCTCACCGTTTGCACCATCGCCCAATACAATCCCTTCCAACCCATCATCCCCAATAATGCCCCCCCAAAGTGTATTATCCAAATCAAGAACAAGACATTTTTTAGCGCGACCTTTAATCGCACTCACCAACCGGGCGGCTTCTGATGCCACCAAACCAACGGCATCAAAGGCAAAAGCATGTTTGGAATGATACCAATAGCGTTCATCAAACCATGTACGTTTACCATAAACCGACGAAACATAATCCATATCAAATACAGTAACTCCAGGCAAAATCGCTTGCGCTAACTGCACATTAAACTGCCTGAGAATATTTATTTTTCCCCAAGCAACACTTCCTTCATAATTACCAAAAACACGCTCTAATGGAATCTCAGCATTATTTTGAATAATGTACGCCGATGAATGTTGCTTGAGTGTCGTCCAAAGTGTTTTAAAGCGTTCAACATTTTCCTGCAAACAGGTCTCAACGCCTTCCTGTGAACTTCCATAAACAAGGTCAATATGAATATCTCTGGAATTGGTAAAAATCCAAACAATATCCGGCTGAAATGTGTACAATTCACTGGCGGGATTCAAAATTGCCTGATCCATCGTGTTAAATTCCGTCACATAAATTTCAGCAGCAAACCCTTGGAGAGACAACCAAAAACGAAATATATCCACAAAATGATCCACCGTGCTTGTGGCCACCATGGCTATTTTAATCGGCGTTAACTCAAGACTATTTTTAGGGATGGACTTAAACAAACGCGCATGACGATGAAGACGCGCAAAATCATCATTCACTTGAGCCAACCTTAATTGCGCAAAGGCTTCACGGTATTTTTCTTCCTTAATGAATTGTTTGCACAGTTTTAAATAATCATCTGCCATATTACGCCTAGTTTCAAATTAGTAAATATTTAGCATTCTGAGCTGCCTACAAGCTAAAGCATAAAATTATTTCACACAGGAACGCTTGTTCGCCCCTGCGGGCTCACATTGCTCGACGAAAGCCCTGCGCATTCCATGCTGAACGCATGGAAACCGGCTGCTTGGGCTTTCAACGTCCTGCTTAGAAATAATTTCATACTTTTAACGCTCTCCGACAACTCAGAATGCTAAATATTTACTCAAATTAAGTGTCGTAATCGCTCAAAGCAAAGATTGATGCATAAGGCGAATTAGAGATCGACCAGAAGGAGATCTCTTCTGAGCCGCATGCGTTAATCTTTGCTTAAAAACGATTTCATGTCGTTCATAGTATCTTTCGTTTAAAAGTTTTTGGCTAACTGATGAAATAATAGATGATCGTCATTAAAACTTCCATTCATCTGCTCGACCATAAGCGCGTTAATATTTTTTTGCATACTGGCGATTTCTTGGATCGAAAAGCCTTGATCATAAAGATACGCAATGTACCAAAGGCTTGTGTCAGGATCAATAAAGATGCTGTCGATTTCTTTAAACAATCTCATCTTATGTTCACTAGCCGTTGTAGAATCCATGGTATCATGCGCCCATTCACTACCCATTCCCGTCAAACCGAAGTTGTCTCTCTGCCCATGAATCGGCGTATTTTCCATGTAATAAAATTCTTTTAAGGTGTAAAAATCAATACCTAAAGTTTCGATAAAATTTTTATTATCCTGCAGCGTTTCTTCTGTTTCCCCGGGAAATCCAACAATAAAAGCGGCCATAACCGTAATGTCATATTTTTTCAGAAATCCGATGCCCTTAGCAAATTCTTCACGCGTGGCGCGTTTATTCATATTTTTAAGAATATCATTATTCGCTGATTCAAGCCCAAGATACACGCCACGGCATCCTGATGCTTTCATCAATTGTGCAATTTCATCTGTCACAAATTGTACGCGCAAAAAAGAAAACCACTCAAAATCATATTTGGCAAACATCTGACACAAATCTTTGAAGCGTTTCGCAGGGACATTAAATGTGTCATCCAAAAATATGATTTTATTTATATTGGGTTGTTTTAAAACACTCTGGATATGCTTTTCCATGTGCTCAACAGGCATGGTAAAAAAACCTCCCGCTGTTTCCGGATACGAACAAAAAGCACAACTAAACGGACAACCTGATGATGTTCGCATCTGCACGGTATGATTTAGATAAGGCAGTTCTAATTGATCCCAGTTGGCAGGGGCTTCATCAAGAACAGGATCATTCCAGACTTTTTGGGTCACTTTAAACGATGCTGAGCCTTCATTAACAACAGAATAAATTAAATTATTCACCGATGCCAAATCCTGACCGGCTTTTTGTGTGACAATAAGATCCTTGAGATCTTTTTCAGAATTAAAACTAAAAACAGAAAAATCCACACCACATCGTTTCATGGCTTTACACAGCGCCGTGGAATCATCATTCAACATTTGACCATTGATAAAAGCCCCTCCTAATACAATGGACATATCTGGATAGGCTTTCTTCAACTTTTTTGTTAAGCGGCGAATCTCCGCATAATTCAGATAAAACGTTGTTGAAATTCCGACAAGAGGTTTGGGATCGCAGTGATCATACACTTCACAAAACCGATCCCATTCAGCATCGAAATTATTAATAACACATGCGTGGATATCATAGGTCGTTAAATAATTGGCGAGGTGTGGGCCAACAAACCCTGGAAGATTCCAAATACTCATCAAATCACGTCGGTGCTCAGGATCTGCATCGACCCAAAATACATCTGAACGAAAAATATTCATCATGTCCAGATGCGAACGAAAACCTTCTTTGTAATACACCATTCGTGGATAAATAAGTTTCTTGTAAATATCCAACCGATCTAAAGGCAGCTTCGCATATTTTTCATAATTAACAACTTCTGACTGGCTGATGATAATAAAATCACAATTATCCATGATGTGTAAAGCCTACTGATATCTTACACCGCACAACGATTTCATTCGTTATGCTGTTTGTGATGATGGATTTAAGAATGATGGTATTGGTCGCAGAAGAAATTTGATCAATCTCAGCCTTTATGACTAGATGGTCACCCACATAAACAGGCGCGGTAAACCGCGTATTCATACTTTGTATCACCGCATGTTCCCCAGGAAAATGCATCCCGACTAATCGGGACAACAAACTCGTCACAAGAACCCCATGCGCCACCCGCCCCTTAAAACCCCGCTCCTTCGCAAAATTGTCATCCATATGCAGCGAACTGTAATCCCCAGACAAACCCGCAAAATCATCAAGCATCTTGGCTGTAATACTTTCCTCCATAGAAAATACATCGCCTTCATGCATATCCTCAATCTTAAGCGTCGCTATTTCTTTATGTGTCATATTCAAAAAATATAATGAATCTATGCAATAAGCAGGTTATTTTGTAGCCACAGAGCTTGTGAAAGATTCTCTAACCCTCAACAGACTTCTTCTTTATTCTTTCTTTCAAGCTGCCCCTTCCATTTGTCCATAACACTCTTTTTCTTTTTTTCACCCGATTCACTGTAATAACGATAATAATATGCGGAAAACCCTACCTGAGCTTCTGTTTTAATATCATTGAGAACGATCCCTAATATGTTGGCATTCGCCTTGGTTAAATTCAATTTCGCGCGGCTAAAAACATCTTTAGCGGTATGCCCGACTTTGTACACCATAACCACTCCGTCTACCTTATTTGATAAAGTAATGGCATCAGGAGCAGTCATAACTGGCGAAGAATCAATAATAATCACATCAAAATGCTGTTTGAGTTCTAATAATAACTGATCGTAGGCATTAGAATCAATTAATTCAGAAGCATTATCTACAGGACGCCCACACGTAATAATTTGTAAATTATCAATCCCCGGCATGTTTAGAAGATGATCAACACTAAGCCCTCCCGTTAAAATATCAACCGAAGAATTAATCGCCTCTCGCCACGGAATATTTCCCATGAGAATATCCGAAAGTCCAGGCGCGCGATCAAGACCAAAAATTTTGTATGACGTCGGTCTTCGCATATTAAAATCGACAAGAACAGTTTTCTTACCTAATTGGGCCATGGAAAGCGCCATATTCGTCACGATGGTTGATTTGCCTTCTTGCTTATCGGAACTTGTAAAAAGAAGTGATTTTAAATCATTCTTTTTCATTATTTGAACCAAATTTGTTCTCAACATTTTAAAACTTTCGGCTGGCCACGATTTTGGGTCCATAATCGTAACAAGCCTCAATTTCTGATAAAGTAATTTTTTATCTATGCCCCCATAATCTTCCTCTTTTCCAATCAAAACATCGTTCTTTTTCATGTGCGGAATAACACCTAACATTGATAACTTTAATTCCTCCTCAACATCAGAAATGGTGGATACAGAAGAATCAATATTTTCTTTGATAAAACATATCATCAACCCCAACAAAAGGCCTAAGGCAGAACTTACCATGTAATTAACTTTGGCATTTGGTTTAATCGGACGGCTTGGCACAATAGCGGGAGAAACAATTGTAATCACATCATCCATAACCTTAGCTAAATTGAGATTCACTTCATCTTGCTGTTTGACCATCGTGTTGTGCTGCTCTATCAAACGCTCGATATCCCGTTTAAACTGCACATATTTTAGTTGATTCGAAGACAAAGCCCCTTCCTCTTCATAAAATTGATTCACAATACGAAATAACACATCTCTTCGATTTTCCAAAAATAACTTTTTAATCATAATAGATAAATCCACTTCAACATTTGGTGTAATAGGCTCTTTGGAAAAACCTTTTAACATCGCAACAATTTTATCTTTTACATCGTTAATAACCTGATCTTGCGCCATGACAGAAGGATGTTTATCTGTGTAATCAATAAGCAATAAAAAGCGTTCAAATTCCAATTCTAAAAGCCGCCTTTTTAAACCTGTAAAAATAAAATTATCTTCGATGGCTTCAGGCGACACCATTTTAAAAATTTCATTATTTTTATGCTCAGCGATGACACTTTTTAACTTATCTAAGTCTGCATCAATTTTTAACATCTCCGTCTCAAATTCAAATGTTCCTTCACTAGTCAAACGATCTAAAATATTCTTCACATCTAAAGTCACATCAAAAACTTTTTCATTCTGTTGAAATGTTTGTAAAATCGATTCTTTTTCTGATAAATTCTCCTGTATTGTGACAAGTTGCGCCTCAATGTATTGCATAACCGCCTTAGATCGCCTTTTACGATTTTCCACATTTTCTACGATATACACATCAGCAATAGCCGTCGCCATAAGGGCCGCCTTTTCAGGATCACTCGAG
Source organism: Candidatus Omnitrophota bacterium (assembly GCA_029261055.1). GTDB lineage: Bacteria > Omnitrophota > Gorgyraeia > Zapsychrales > Zapsychraceae > JAJDCA01. Next base: position 7,349 of record JAJDCA010000015.1, read on the forward strand.
CTTACTCTGATGCGAAGAATATTTGTATCTCCGATTTGCTCAACACCAACACGTTCTTTATAACCCAAAGCTAATGCTGTTATTTGTTTTTCCCGTTCTTCCGGATCCGTAGGTAAAGCTTCCATTTTCTCTACAACTTTACGCATGAGCGGTAAATTAGTAATAATTTGAATTTCTGTATCAAACTCAAGAGTTCCCGGTGATAAAATAAGGGCTTGGTTAGCCAAATACCCTGCAGCAAGTTGCTGTCGATCTATCTTAATATCCAAAGAGGCCTCATAAATGGGCGTCTGCAACTTTGTAAACACAACGGTTGCAGCCATGACTAAAGCAAAAACAAAAACAATAGTCAATTTTCTCTTGCGAATAATGTGCCAATATTCAGATAATATTATTTCAGGATTGTCCATATTTTATCTGTCCCATATCTTTAAATTTCATAATATTAGAACTATCACAATTTAAAATTTCCCCGAGGTTTTAAAAAGTGAAGAATTTCTTTCCCTTGTTTAGAATCAATCGATTTAGCAATATAAACCATATGATCGTTGAAAATATCAATAATTCTTTCTGATTGATCTAACTCCCGTTTAGGTGTCAATAAAACACGGACAACAGGTTTTGTGGGTAATGCACGATTACTTCCGATAACCATAGCTGCCTCGCCTGTATTTAGCTCTACTAAACTCCCAATCGGATATATGGACATAAATTCCACAAACCGTTTGACCACACGACCATCAAAGACTTCACCTTTTTTATTAATAATTAATTTAATGGATTCATAAGGGCTGAATTCTCTTCGAAAATTTCTGGGATGGGTCAAAGATTCAAAAACATCACAAATAGCTACTATTTTTGCCAAAAAAGATATTTCGGCCCCCTTTTTTCCATTAGGATACCCCTGGCCGTTAACCTGCTCATGCATGTCATAAATCGCTTGCACAATTTTATCCGAAAAAGTGCCTTGAAAGATTTTAGCGGACTTTGCAACGTGATTCTGGAGCATCCTATTTTCACTTTCTGTCAACTGATGCCCTTTTTGAAACAAATGGGTATAATCAATCATGCCAAAATCATGGCAAAATGCGCATAGACCTAATTCAACAGCATCATCGTTAACGAGTCCCAGACTAGCGCCAAATCCTACCGCTAAAATGACATTATTTGTAATATGCGCAATAAGATAATTATCATGCGATACCGTGTAGGTATATAATAATAACTCACTGCATGGCTTACCGACAAAAGCTTGGACGACTTCGGTAATAACCCCTTCGATCTTTTCCTTATCAATAGCTTGGCTTAAAGAAGTATTAACCACATCAAATAACTTTAAATACAACCTCGCCATTTCAGTTTCAGGACCGGCTTCCACCTCTACCTTTTCTGAAGAGTCATGATAAAAAGATTGAGGCGTATCCGATATTTGCTCAGCTTTCATATTCATTATTTTTTCTTAATATTATTCACAATTTGTCATGGTTCTAATGAGAGGTGCAAACGGGGATTCCTACTGAAAATTTTAATTACTCGTTTCGATTAACTCTAAAGCACTATTAATTTCACTTTCTAATTCATCAAAGTTAATGACGGCATCCGGCTTAACCTCTTTTAAGATTTTATTCCGTTTATTAATTTCCTGATCCTTAATAGATAATTCTTTTTCTTTTCTCTCTAATTTTTCGGTTAAGGCGAGTAAGGCTTCGTGCAAAGAGGATTTTTCCTTCTCAATAGAAGAATTTTCCTGATCTAAAGATTTTTTTTGTTTTTGTAATGAATTAATGACGCCTTCTTTTTCACGAATCATCTCTTCAGTCTTACGCAGCTGAACTTCAAAACTCTTAATACGCTTTTGAAGAGATTTCTGACCATCTGCAACCTGTTTTTTTGCTGTTTTCGACATGTGATCTATCTGATCTTCCAATAATTGAATTTTCTCTTTCAACGGTATTTTGGCTTGAGAAACTTTGTTTGGAATTGTTACTTCCAGCTGTTTTAATTTTTTCCGCATCTCTTCAAAGTTACCGGATACAGCATCCTTTTCCCGACGAACACGTGATAACTGATCTTCAACCTGACGTAAATTACGGGAAGCCTCCTCCGTACGCTGTTGATTTTCTTTACTACTAACCTCTGCTTGCCTTAACTTTTTATCCAACAATCGTATTTTATCTTCCAAAGGAAGTTTTTCTGCCTGTATCTGTTGACTCCGACTCTTTTCTTTCAGCTTTAACTGCTCTTTAATATTATTGAGTTCATTTTCCAAAGGCGCCTTTGCTAAGGCAATCTTTTCTGACACGGCACTTTCAATACTTTTGTATTGCTCCATCAGCTTAGATAAAGCATTTCCGATAGTTTCTTTTTCTTTTTTCATACCGGAAAGATCTTCATTTAGAATATTTTTATCACTGGTTAAATTCTTAATAGCCGCTTCTTTTTCAGCCACCATGGCATCTTTAGACTGTAGTGTTTTGCGAAGACTATTAATTTCTTCACTCAACTGAGCCTGATTTTGTTTTATATTTTCCTCAGCTACTTGTTCAACTTTTTTCAATTTATTTTCCAAAGAGCTCAATTGCCTTTGCAAAGGTTCTTTAGCTTTATTAATGGCCCTTAGCACAGCAGATTCTTTCTGTTTAATTTCTTCCTTAAGCTTAACAATTTCACTATCCATTATTGTCTTCTGCTCTTGAAATTTTGATAATTGATTTTTCATACCATTTTTCTCGCTAACAAGGCCATTAATGATTGTTTCTTTATTTTGTATAGATTGATCTGTTTTGCTTAATTTTTCCTCTAATGCCTGTATGGTGTCTTTTAACGTACTTTCTGATTTCTCATTAATTTGATGAATAGTTTGCAGCTCATTTTTTAAATCAATTTTTTCATTTTTGATACTCGAAAGGTTATTATCAAGTTTTCCTTTCGCATTTTGTAAATTTTTAATTGTCGATATTTTTTCTTTAAGAGCTAATTGCACATCTCTTAACTCTTGATTAAGCACTTCATTTTTGCCTTTAAAACTATCCGAGACTTGTGCAATTTGTTTTGCCAAAGATCCTTCTAATTGAGCCTTTTCCTTTTTAATATTTTCTAATAAGTTCTCAAGACTTTTACTCTGAATTTCAGATTTGGAAAACTTCTCTGCCAAATCTCCTCGCTGCTGTATCAACTCCTGAATTTCTTCATTTTTACTTTTCGCCTGCTCTAAAGCTTGCACCAAGTCAGTCCTTAAAGACTGAGCTTTTAATTCAATAGGTTTTTTTGCCTCTAGAATTTTTTGTTTCATTGTAGCCGTCACATCATTCAATTCTTTTCTTAATTTGATAATATCTTCACTCAACCCTTTTTCGTTATTTTCCGAAATCTGAAACTGTTTCGTTAACACATCCCGCTGTTGCAGCAGACTATTCATAAATGTTTCTTTTTGATAAACCTCTGATTGGGAAGTTTTTAATTGTTCTTGTAAAATCTCAATTTTTTTACCCATGTTTGCTTTGGCTGATTCAATTTGCTGAGAAACGGAAGACTCTAACTCAGAATTTCTTGTAGACAGCGATTGTATCTGGGTATTTAATTCTGCAAGCTGATTGTCTAAGTTATCTTTTTGACGCCCTAACTCTTGGATAACATTTTCTTTTTCCTTCACATCACTTAACGTTTTCTTGAAATCATCGCTGAGAGCCGTCATTTTTGTCTTAAAAGGCTCTACAACCTTGGCGATTTTCTGCGATGCTTGTTGCTGCGTTATTTTAAGTTTTTCTTTTAGATTAACGATCTCTTGTTGTAATGGTTCTTTGGCTGAAAAAAGTTTTTGGGCCATGGTGGCCTCCAACTCTTTAATTTCATCGATTTTCCTAGCCAATTTTTCTTGTACTTCCCCTTTGTTTTTTTGAATACCTTCCGATTCTTTGATTATTTTTCTTTGTTCCTGCTGCATAACACCTAAATCAGCATCTTTCGCCTTCACTACCTCTGCCATTTGTTGATGTTTCTTTCTTAGATGGTTCAAATCATCTGTTACCTCTATTTGTGCTTTTTGCAAATCACTAAATTGCTTATTAACGTCTTCTTTTTCTTTTTGTAATCCCTGAAGAAGGTTATCTTTTTGTTTAGCCAACAATTGTACATTTTTTAATTTCGTTTCCAAATCTTTCACCTTACCCGTTAACGTTTTTTTGGCCCAGGCTAGCTGTTCCGGTATTGATGCCTTCACCTCTGCCTTCTCCATTTTAACATCTTCAAATTTCTCCGTAATTTTCTTGATCTGTTCTTGGGCAACCTTTAATTTGTCATCAACAGATTTTTTTTGTTGCGTTAAACCCTTTAACAAATCTTCTTTTTGCCTGATGGCCGATGCTTTCTGTATGATTTCATTCTGTAATTCTTGCAGTTTTTCCTCAAGAGGGACCTTAACAGCTTCTATCTTTTGTGGAAAATTGTCCTGTGCTTTTTTTAATTCCCCCTGTAATGTTTTAATTTTTTCTTCCAAAGGCTGTTTGACGGCCGCTATTTTCTGAGGAACATTCTCCTGCGCGTTCTCTAATTTCATACGCAAACTTTTAATTTCTTCTTCCAACGATGATTTAGCTTTGGATATTTCCTTTGCTGAAGAATTTCTAAGACTCTTAACTGTTTCACTTAATTGATTTGCTTCTTTTTCAGCTGCACTCAGACGACTATTTATGACACTCTTTTCATTGGCTAGACCCTTGATAGCATTGTCTTTTTCGTTTATGGCATCAGCATGCTGCTTTAGCTGATTTTTTAAAGATTGAATATTCTTTTCCAACGGTAGCTTGACGGCAGCAACCTTCTGAGGAACATTTTCCTGTGCTTCCTTTAATTTAATACGTAAACTTTTAACTTCATCTTCCAACAACGATTTAGCTTTGACTATTTCCTTTGCTGAAGAATTTTTAAGGTTCTTAACTGTTTCACTTAATTGATTGGCTTCTTTTTGAGCAACATTCAGACGTCCACTTATGACACTCTTTTCATTGGCTAAACCTTTGATGGCATTGTCTTTTTCGTTTATGGCATCAGCATGCTGCTTTAGCTGATTTTTTAAAGATTGAATATTTTCTTCCAACGGTAGCTTGACGGCAGCAATCTTCTGAGGAACATCTTCCTGTGCTTCCTTTAATTTAATGCGTAAACTTTTAACTTCTTCTTCCAACGACGATTTAGCTTTGGATATTTCCTTTGCTGAAGAATTTTTAAGGTTTTTTACTGTTTCACTTAATTGATTTGCTTCTTTTTCAGCAGCACTCAAACGCCCATTTATGGTATTCTTTTCATTTGCCAAACTCTTAATAGCCGTATCTTTTTCTTTTATTGCTTCATTTTGATTTTTCAATTGCTTCTCTAAAGATTGAATTTTTTCCTCCAACGGAAGCTTGCCGGCAGCTAATTTCTGAGGAACAGTCCCCTGAGTTTCTTTTAATTGCATACGCAAGTTTTTAAGCTCTTCTTCCAAAGATAATTTAACTTTGGCTATTTTTTCCGCAGAAGAATTCTTCAAACCTTTAACTGTTTCATTTAATTGATTTGCCTCTTTTTCAGCTGCGCTCAAATGCCCATTTATGACATTCTTTTCGTTTGCTAAATTTTTAATTGCATTATCTTTTTCTTTTAAAGCCTCATCCTGCTGTTTTAATTGCCCTTTTAAAGCCTGAATTTTGTCTTCCAACGGCAACCTGACGGCAGCGACCTTCTGAGGTACATTGCCTTGAGTTTCTTTCAATTGTATGCGTAATTGTTTAACCTCTTCTTCCAGCGAAACTTTGGCGCTGGATATTTTCTCTGCAATCGAACCTCTAATTTCTTTAACTGTATTCGTCAAGGTAATCATTTTTTCTTGTAAAGCCTTACGCTCATTCTTCACATCCTCTAATTCTTTTTGAATTTTTCCTCGCTGATGCATCACACTTTGCACCCCTTCTTCTTTTTCTTTCAACGTTCCATCGATAGCCTGATACTTCGCCTGCCATGTTTTTAATTCTTCTGTAAGACGCTCTTGCTCTTTTTTAATATTAGTTAAAGTTTGGCTACGGCCTTCCTTTTCCTTCTGAAGCATCCCAATTTTTGTCTCTTTTTGTTTTAAGGCAACTTCGGCTTCTTGTAACTTACCATCTAACATCTTATTTTTTTCATCTAATGTCTTATTACGATTTTTCAATACTCTCTGTGCCTGTGTAACTTTATTCGGTAGTGCCGCCTCTATTTTAGCTTTATCTTCTTTCACTCTTGCCAAAACATCCTCAACCCCTTGCTTTTGCTCATGAATATCTGACAGCTTCCTGGTTAAATCATCGCGTTGTTTCAATAAATCTTTAACGGTCAGATCCTTATCTTTGATTCCGTTCAAGGCCACTTCCAAACCATTTTCTAACTCAACAATTTTGGCTTCCAAGGGTTTTTTCACTTGCGTAATTTTTTCAGGTACTTGCTGTTGTGCTGTTTTTAATTGACCCCGCAAACTGCCAATTTCTTTTTCTAAAGATTCTCTTATTGACAATATTTTCTTAGCCATAGATCCCTTGAGATCCTTGATATTTTCGCTCTGCTTGGCAAGCTGTTCTTGTAACCCTCCCTTTTGCCTTTGGGTCAACTCCCATTTACGATTAACATCTTCTTTTTCTTTTCGCACAGCACTTAAATCCACTTCTTTTGTCTTCACCACTTCTAAAACTTTCTGATATTCTGCATTCATCTGATTAAGTTTCTCATTCATTCCCAAATATTGCCCTTGAAAATTTTCAGATTCCTTATTCAAGTTTCCTTTTTCACTTTGCAATTTCTGAATTAATGCATCTTTTTCCTTAACCGCTACACGCATACCAGATAGCTCTTCATCTAATTCTTTTACTTTAGTGCGCAGCGTCTTTTTTGCCCAATCCAACTGCTGAGGTATAGAAGTCTGAATATTTTTTGTTTTCGTCCGTTCATCTTCTAAAGCTTTCAAGACTTTTTCCATTTCTTTTTCAGAAGCACTAAGACGTCCGCTCAATACATTTCTCTTGTTAGACAAATCCTTTATGGCCGCATCTTTTTCTTTTATTATGGCCACTCGTTGTCCTAATTCCTTTCCTAAAGACTGAATCTTTTCTTCAAGAGGTAATTTGACCGCGCCTATCTTTTGAGGAACATTATTTTCTACTTCTTTTAATTTCATGCGCAAATTTTTTATTTCCTCTTCCAACGGTAATTTCTCTTTAGATATTTTATCTGGCATAGAAGACTGAAGTCTTTTTCTTTCTATCCGCTCTGCTTCTAAAGCCTTTAAGGTTTTTTCCATTTCATTTTCAACCGTGCTGAGACGCCCACTCACCATTTTTTTCTCATTGGATAAATTCCTTATGACATTTTCTTTTTCTCTTATTATGGTAACGTGTTGGTTTAATTCCTTACCTAAAGACTGAATTTTTTCTTCGAGAGGTAATTTGACGGCTCCTATTTCTTGAGGCACATTATTTTCAATTTCTTTTAACTTCATGCGCAAATTTTTTATTTCCTCCTCCAACGGCAATTTGGCCTTGGATATTTTTGCGGAAATAGAAGCTTTAATTTCTTTAATCGTATTAGCTAATACGTCCGCTTTTTCTTGCGAAGTTTTGTATTGATTTTCCAGCCCTTCCAACTGCTTTTGTACCTCTTCCCGCTGACGAGCTATAGTTTTTACCCCTTGATCTCTTTCTTTTAACGTTCCTTCTACCTCCTGATATTTCGTCTGCCAAGCTTTTAATTCCTCAACAAGATTTCCTTGCCCTTCTTTCACATTCACCAAGCCTTGCTGAATAGTTTCTTTTTCTTTCTGAAGATCGTTGATTTCTGTTTTATTTTCTTTTAAAGCGATTTTTGATTCTTTTAATTGCGCCTCTAATGTTTTATTTTTCTCAGTTAACGACTGATACTGCTCCTTTAGATCCTTATTGCGACTTTTCAAAACCCTTTGTGCGTGTGTAATTTTATTCGGTATCGAAGCTTCTACTTGGGCCTTAGCTTCCTGAAGCTCTGCTACAATATTTTCCACCTCTTGTTTTTTCGTCTGAACATCTGCTAATTTCTTTGCTAAATCATCTTTTTGCTCAAGTAAATCCCTAACAACAGTTTCTTTATCTTTCATTCCATTTAGATTTTCTTCCAAATTCGCTTTCAATTCAGAAATCTTTTCTTCCAATGGCCGTTTTACTTCCGTAATCTTTGCCGGTAATTGTTGCTGCGTTTCTTTCAACCTATCCTTTAAGGCAGATATCTCTTCCTGTAGTGGTGCCTTTGAGGATGTCACTTTCGCAGAAATAGTTTTCTTTAGACTTTTCATCTCATCGACATATTTTGCGATTTCTTCTTGTAATTTCCCTTTCTGATCCTGTGTTAATTCCCACTTCTGATTTATGCCTGTTTTTTCTTTTTGAATAACACTTAAATCAACCTCTTTGGTTTTCAATACTTTTACTGTTTCTTGATGCTCTTTCCTTAATTGGTCCAATTCTCCCATAACCTCTAAATGTTTCTTTTGAAAAGCGCCAAATTTTTTATCAGCCTCTTCTTTTGTTTTTTGAAAAATGGACGTCAAAGACTCACTTTTTTTCAAAGCATCTTGCGTTTCTTTCAGCTTCACGTCTAATAATTGATTTCGACTTCTAAGAACACGCTTGGCTTCCGTGACTCTTTCCGGAATAGAATCTTCAAAGTTTTTCTTTTCTTCTTTAATTTTCTCTAAAGCTTCTGTTAATCCCTGGCGTTGCTTTTGTGTCACAGATAATTTTTCGGTTAAATCATCCCTTTGTTGCAATAAATCTTTTGATGATGTTTCTTCTGATTTAAGATCATCTGAGGTCATTTCTAATGCCCCTTCTAAAAGCTCAATTCTTTCTTCAAGCGGTGTTCGCACTTTAGCGATTTCTTGTGGAAGATTCTTCTCGCTAGTTTTAAGCTTAACGGTTAACTTCTCAATATCTTTTTCCAGTGCAAGCTTTGTTGCGGAAAGTTTTTTTGATGAAGATTCTTTTACATTTTTAATTTCTTCATTTAATTTATAAATATGATTTTCTAAAATACCCTTCTGTTTTTTCATGGCCTGCCAATGCTGATTGACAGCATCGCGTTCCGCAGCAACTTTATGTGTTTCCTTTTTTGCTGATTTTAACAAAGACTCTGTTGTATTCTGGACTTTCTTTAACTGCCCTAACTCTTGAGCTACAGCCACATACCCTTTTTGACGTTCTGAAAACTTTTCATTAGAAATATTTTGCTCTTCCTTTAAAACGGCTATGACATTTTCCTTTTGTTTAATATTCCCTCGCATAACACTTAAACGTTTTCCCAACTCAATAATTTCACCTTCCAGTGGCTTCTTATTTAACATGATCGTCTTAGGAATTGATGCCTCAAGATTAGCCTTAGCTTTTTTAATAGCCTCAAATTCTAATATTTTTTGGTCTAAAGATTTTTCCACATCAAGAAGTCTTTTTTCCAAAAATCGAAGACTCGTTTCTAAAGGCGCTTTTGCCTCAGCAATTTTAACAGGGATAACTGATTCCGTCTTTTCTAACTGACTAGCCATATTCAAAAGTTCTTTTTCAAAAGCATCACGCTGTTTTTGTACATTCATTAATTTACCGGCTAAAGCGTCTTTTTCTGTCGTTATTGTTGTCACTGAATCTGACAATTTTGATGCAAGAACTTCTTTATCCTTCACTTTAATTCTTAAAGCTGTTTGATTAGATTTTAACTGACGTAGTTCTTCCTTAACAGATCCTAACTCTTTGTTTAACTCTTCTTTTTGTCCAACTAAAACATTTAGCTTTTTGCTAACACCATCGTGCTCTTTTGTTATCTGTTTAATATGACTATCTTTTCCTGCAAACCTTTTTTCGGCATCGACTAATTCCGCTTTCAATTTTTTAATCGTGGCTGTCAATGGTATTTTAACTTGAGAAAGCTTCCCAGGAAAGGCCTTCTCGTTGGCAACAAATCTCTCATTCAACCTTGCAAATTTCTCTTCAAGTAGCCCTCTATTTTGTTCACTTTTATCAAGCTGCGTCTTAAGCCCTGCCCTCTCTTCCATGAATTTATTTGTTCTTTTTTCAAAATCTGTAATAACGTTATCAGCTAATTCAGTCTGTTTTTTAAGCTTTTTAATCGTTGCTTCCAGTGGTAATTTAACTTGAATTATTTGTGTAGGAATTGAGGCCATCGTCTCTTGTAATTTTTTCTCATAACTTTTGATGATATCTTCTAATGGTTTTCGTGCTTCAATAATCTTCCGCGGTAAAAGCTCTTCCACTTCATTTAACTGACTACGTGCTCCCGACAATTCATCACTTAAACGACTCCGCACTTCTTTACTTTCATTTAATTCTTTACTAAGATTCTTATTTTCTTCATTGAGTTTATCAACTACACCTTGATTATCCTTAGCAAGCAATTTAGCTAATTTTAATTCCTCAGAATATGTTTTAGTTTTTTCTTCAGATTCAGTGTTAACCTTGGCAAATTTTAAACGCCATCCTGATTCTACCTCATCGACCTGCGCACGTAGTATTTGCAATTCCTTTTCTAGCGATTCTTTTGCCCTCAATTCTTTTTCTAATTGCTTAGAAATATTTGTTCGCTCTTTCGATAATGATGAAAACTCTGATTTTTCCTTCTGTCGTTTAGCTGTTTCTGAATTTAATTGATCTTGTAACCCCTTAATTTTTTCTTCTAACGGCCCCTTAACGCTCGCTAATCTCACAGGAATCATTGCCTTTGTCTCTTGTAATTTATTACGATAATCACCCAACTCTTGAACTAATGAATTTTTATTCTGTTCACTTTGATTCAGCTGCTTTTGTAATTCATTTTTTCCTCGCACCACTTTTGCAAATTTATCTTCATATTCCTTAATAGACAACTCAGATGTTTTTAGTCTTTCCATGTACTCCTGATTTTTTTCTTCTAATGGTATCCTGACTTTAGCCAATTCTACTGGCAAAAATTCTTCCAAAGCTTTCAATTGCTTTCCGGTCTTGGCTAATTCTTGTTCAAGTTGCATTCTTACCCGCTCGCTTCGAACAAACTGATCTTGACTGAATTGACTTTCTTTCCGTAATTTTGTTACTAAACCTTCTTTAACTGTGACGGATGCCTCGACTTCTTGCAAAGAAGTAGCATACTCTTTTATTTTCTTTTCCAAAGGCGCTTTGGCTTGAGCAATTTGCCCTGGAAGAGAGAATTTTATATCTTTCAAAACACGGCTAGTTTCAAATAATTGACTCTCTAAAGAAGCTCGTTCACGCCTAATTTCGTTTAACTGATTTTGAATTGCTTTACTCTGTTTGGTCAACTCTAAAATATGCAAATCCTTATCTTTCCCCACAAGATCAACATTTTTTAATTCCTGAGCGTACTCTTTAATTTTTGACTCTAAAGGAATCTTTGTCTCAGAAAGTTGTTTTTGAAAAACATTTTCCATCTTTATTAATTTATCTTCATACCTTTGTATTTTTTCTTCTAAAGGTTTTTTCACTCTACTGATTTGGATTGGAATGCTCCCCTCTGTTTCTTTCAGAATTTTCTTTGTCTTTGTCAACTCCTCTTGCAATAAGTCCTGTATTCTTGTTTTTTGTACCAGTTGTTTACGAATATCTTCACTCTCTTCTTTAAGATTCCCCACCTTCTCTTCTTTGGCATTAATCGAAAACTCGGCTATTTTTAAAGCAGCTTCATACTTTTTAATTTCTCCTTCTAAAGGCACTTTAGCTTGGGCAATTTGTGCTGGAATAGTGTCTTTCATTTCTTTCAACACATCATTTGCACCTGCCAATTTATCCTCCAGAAAAATACGATTCTTTTCGCTTTGACTTAATTGCTTTTGAATATTTTGACTTTGTTGCCTCAACTCAACAATACGTTGTTCTTTTTTCTCACGAACAGAAGATTCTTCCTTTAGCTTATTAGCGTATTGTTCTATCGTCCCTTCCAATGACCCCCTGACTTTGTCCACCTGTTTGACCGCAGCATCTTCCGTTTCTTTCAATCTAACCTCATACAATTTTATTTTCTCTTCCAAAGGCTTTTTGCTTTGCATAATTTTTACAGGAATACTCGCTTCTACCTTCTTTAAACTTTCCCTTGTGTCTGACAAATCTTTCTCTAATAAATTTCGTTCCTTTGTATTCTGTGCAAGACGTTGACGAACGCCACCACGCTCTTCTTTTAATTTAGTAAGCAGCGCTTCTTTAGCTTTAATCACCAAGCTTGAGGTTTTTAAGTCTTCTTCATATTTTCTTAGCTTTTCTTCTAAAGGCTGCTTAGATTGGACAATTTGTGTAGGAATTGAGACCTTCAATCTTTTAAAAGCATCCCCAACATTGGCTAGTTCTTTTTGCAATGAAATTCGTTCTTCTTTTATTTGATTTAACTGCTTTTGAACAGATTCACTTTGCTTTGTTAATGAAACAATGCGTGACGCCTTATCCTGATCTACTAACACCATATCCTTTAATTGTTTTTCATATCCTTTAATTTTCTTTTCTAAAGGCGCTTTCGCTTGAATAATTTGTGACGGAATCGTAGTCTTTACTTCTTTCAACATATTGGCCGTATTAGCTAACTTATTTTCTAATAAAATACGATCTTTTTTGCTTTGATTTAATTGCTCTTGAATAGCTTTACTTTGTTTCGTTAATGCAACAATGCGTGATTCCTTATTCTTACCGACAAACTCTACATTCTTTAACTGTTTTTCATATTCTTTAATTTTCTCTTCTAAAGGCGCTTTCGCTTGAATAATTTGTGACGGAATCGTAGTCTTTACTTCTTTCAACATATTGGCCATATCAGCTAATTTGTTTTTTAATAAAATACGGTCCTTTTCGCTTTGACTTAATTGTCCTTGAATGGCTTCCCTTTGTTTTGCCAACTCAACAATACGTGATTCTTTCCCCTTAGAGGCAAACTCTACATTCTTTAATTGTTTTTCATATCCTTTAATTTTCTTTTCTAAAGGCGCTTTCGCTTGGATAATTTGTGACGGCATCGTAGCCTTTACTTCTTTCAATTCATTGGCCGTATCAGCTAACTTGTTTTTTGATAAAATACGATCCTTTTCGCTTTGACTTAATTGTCTTTGAATGGCTTCCCTTTGTTTTGCCAACTCAACAATACGCAGCTCCTTCTTTTGACGAACGGAGGCTTCTTCTCGTAGTTTATTGGAATATTTCCTTATCTTTTCTTCTAAAGGACCTTTAACTGAGGCTAACTGTTGAATTGAAGTTGACTCCGCTTCTTTCAATTTGGCCTCATACATTTTTATCTTCTCTTCCAAAGGCTTCTTACTTTGTATAATTCTTGCTGGAATGCTCTCTTCCGATTTTTTTAATCTTTTCTTTGTATCCGCAAGCTCCTCCTGCAATAAATTTTTGGCCTTTGTATTTTGTGCAAGCTTTTTACTAATGCCGGAACTTTCTTCTTTTAATCTTTCTAACACTTCTTCTTTGGCATTAATCGAAAGTTTAGATATTTTTAAATCTGTTTCGTATTTTTTAATTTTTTCTTCTAAAGGTTCTTTAGCTTTGGCAATTTGTGATGGAACAGAAGCCATCGTTTTTTTCACTGTATCGGTGGCACTGGCTAACTCTCTTTGTAATGAAGCCCTTTCTTCTTTTATTTGAGTTAACTGCTTTTGAATAGCTTCACTTTGCTTCCTTAATGCAACAATTCGTGATTCCTTATCCTGACCCACTAACTCCATATTATTTACCCGTTTTTCATATCCTTTAATTCTTTCCTCTAAAGGTGATTTAGCTCGAATAATTTGTGATAGAACAGAGGTCTTCAACTCTTTCAAGGTATCGTTAGTGTCTGCGAGTTTGTTTTCTAAAAAAACACGATCCTTTTTACTTTGATTTAATTGCACTTGAATACTTGAGCTTTGTTCTGCCAATTCAATAATACGCTGATCTTTCTTTTCACGAACAGATGATTCGTCTTTCAATTTATTGGCATATTCCTTTATCTTTTCTTCTAACGGCATCTTAGCTTCGACCAATTGTTTGGCTGTAGCGGCCTCCGCCTCTTTTAATTTAGCTTCATAACTTCTTATCTTCTCCTCCAAAGACGCTTTGATTTTCATAATTTTTGTCGGAATACTTGCTTTTGTTTCTTTCAATGCTTTCTTCGTATCCGACAACTCTTCCTGTAATAAATCCCGTGTCTTTTCATTCTTTGCCATCTGTTTACGAATATCCGAATGCTCGCCCTTTAACTTTGCCAATTTTTCTTCTTTAGCATTAATTGAAAGCTCAGATATTTTTAAATCTGATTCATATTCTTTAATCTTTTCTTCCAAGGGCTCCTTGGCTTTGATAATTTGTAACGGAATAGCGGACTTCAGCTCTTTCAAGGTATCGTCAGTGTCTAAGAATTTATTTTCTAAGAAAATACGGTCTTGTTCAATTTGTCTTAATTGTTTTTGAATATTTTCATTTTGTTTTGCCAAATCAACAATGCGTCGTTCCTTTTTTTCACGAATGGATGTTTCATCCTTTAATTTATTGGCATATTCCTTTATCTTTTCTTCTAACGGCATCTTAGCTTCGACTAATTGTTTAACTGTAGCGGCCTCGGCCTCTTTTAATTTAGCTTCATAACTTCTTATCTTCTCCTCCAAAGACGCTTTAATTTGCATAATTTTTGTCGGGATACTTGCTTCTGTTTCTTTCAATGCCTTCTTCGTATCCGCCAACTCTTCCTGTAATAAATTCCGTGTCTTTTCATTCTTTGCCATCTGTTTACGAATATCCGAATGCTCGCCCTTTAACTTTGCCAGCTTTTCTTCTTTAGCATTAATTGAAAGCTCAGATATCTTTAAATCTGATTCATATTCTTTAATCTTTTCTTCCAAGGGTTCCTTGGCTTTGGCAATTTGTGACGGAATAGCGGATTTCAGCTCTGTTAATACACCGTTTGTATCTACGAATTTGTTTTCTAACAAAATACGGCCTTGTTCAATTTGTCGTAATTGTTTTTGAATATTTTCATTTTGTTTTGCCAAATCAACAATGCGTCGTTCCTTCCTTTCACGAATGGATGTTTCATCCTTTAATTTATTGGCATATTCTTTTACCTTTGATTCTAAAGACAACTTAACTTCAGCTAATTGCTTGCGTGCAGATGCTTCCGATTCTTTTAATTTAACCTCGTAAGCGCTTATCTTGCCTTCCAAAGGTTTTTTGTTTTGCATAATCATTGTCGGAATACTTTCTTCTGTTTCTTTTAATTTTCTCTTTGTATCCGCCAATTCCTCCTGCAATAATCCCTGTGTCTGTGTATTTTGTGCAAGCTGCTTACGAATACTTACATTTTCCTCCTTAAACGTTGCCAACCTTTCTTCCTTAACACCACTCGAAAGCTCAGATGCGTTTAAATCTATTTCATATCTTCTAATTTTTTCCTCAAGAGGTGACTTGGCTTGCGCAATTTGTGATGGAATAGACGTTTTCAATTCTTTCACCATATCATTGGCATCTTCCAATTTATTTTCTAAAAAAATACGGTCCATTTCACTTTGATTTAGTTTCTTTTCAATGCTCTCGCTTTGTTGCGCCAACTCAACAATACTCTGCTCTTTCTCTTCACGAGAAGACACTTCGGCTTTCAATTCGTTCCTTGCATCCGCCAATTCCTCCTGCAACATTTCCTGTGCCTTTGTATTTTTTACAAGCTGTTCACGAACATCTAAATGAGCTTCCTTTAAGTTTTCTAACTTCTTTTCTTTAACATCAATCGAAAGCTTAGACATTCTTAAATCTGTTTCATACTTTCTAATCTTTTCTTCTAAAGATTCTTTAGCTTGGACAATTTGTGATGGAATAGACGTCTTCAATTCTTTCAGCACATTATTCACATCTGCCAGTTTATTTTCTAAAAAAACATGGCCTTTTTCGCTTTCACTTAACTGCTTTTGAATACTTTCGTTTTGCTGTGTTAATTCAATAATACGACGCTCTTTCTTTTCACGCGCGGATGCCTCATTCTTTAACTTATTTTCATGTTCTTTTACCTGGGCCTTTAACGGCTCCTTAGCGTCAGATACCTGCTTGATAGTCCTCGCCTCTGCTTCTTTCAATTTAGCTTCATAAAACCTTGTCTTCTCTTCCAATTGTTTACGCATTTCTCGATTATCCGCCTTAAATTTAACCAAATTCTCTTCCTTAGCCTTACGTGAAAATTCATTAACCTTTAAATTTGACTCATAATCTTCAATTCGTTCTTCCAAAGGTTCTTTGGCCTTGGCAATCTGCACCGGAATAGATAATTTCACTTTTTCCAATATCCCGTTAGAATCAAATAATTTATTTTTCAAAATATCATGTTCTTCTTTGACATAACTTAATTCTTTTTGAATTTTTTCATTCTGTGTTGTTAACGTAATAATACGTGACTCTTTATCCCTGTCGGTAAGCTGGATATTTTTTAGCTTTCTTTCGTATTCTTCAAGCTTTTCTTCTAAAGGCACTTTAACCTGCATAATTTGTGATGGCACAGACACCTTCATTTCTTTCAATAAAGTGTCTGTCTCCGCCAACTTATTCTCTAAGGAATTACGGTCCTTTTGGGTTTGAGTTAATTGGCTCTGAATGCTTTCATTTTGTTTTGTCAGCTCAGAAATACGCTGCTCTTTAGAAGATTTTGTTTCTTTTAATTTAGCGTCGTGTATTTTGACTTGTTTTTCAAGTGTTTCTGCTTTCTCTTTCAAATCCGCCGCTACTTTTTCGCTTTGCTGAAATTTATTATCAAGATTTTCTTTTTCTTTTGCTAGCTCATCTAATGCTTTTTCTTTTTCTTTAAGTAACGACTTAGTCTCACTCAACTTCTTCCCATAAGTTCGAATCTCATCCTCCAATGGTGATTTGGCTTGAGAAACTTCTTTAAGTAATGTTCTTTCCGCTTTTTTCAATTTCTTTTGTGCCGTCTCCCATTTTTCTTTAAGAGCCATTCTTGCAACATCACTTTCCTGTAATTTCAAATCAATTGTTTCGCTTTTCACCACAAGTTCTGAAATCTTTTCTTCCTTTGCCTTACGCATCGACTTTTCGAATTTTACCTCTTCTTCAAGAACACTTATCTTTTGCTCTAGCGGAACTCGCATTTCTGTAAATTGGGCCGACAGGGTGTTCTTCCTATCCATCAATTTTTCTTTCAGGGTTGCCAATTCTTCTTTTAAGATTTTTTGTTGCCGTTCGCTATCAGACAACTGCGACAACTGCTTATCCATATTTTCTTTACTTTCACGTAAAACGGTAAGCTCCGACTCTTGCACCTTCACCAACGCTTCAGCCCTCTTCCATTTGTCTTCAAGAATAATTTTCTTCTGTTTAGCTTCATTTAATTGTTCACGGACGCTATCATTTTCTGTCTTCAACTTTTGACTCTGAATTTCTTTTTGCTGCACAGATACCTTTGTTAACTTTAATTTATCTTTAATAACTTTAATTTCTTCTTCCAACGGAACCTTGACTCTGTTGACTTCATCGCGGAATGACGTCTCTGAATCATTAAATTTCCCCCTCACATCTGCCAACTGACTTTCCAATAACGCATTTTTCTGTTGAGCCTTTTTTAACGCTTCATCCGTAGTCTGTTTGGCTTTATCAAAAGATTTAATACTGCCTTCATTCTCTTGAATGTCTTTTTCCGCTGATTCTAATTTCTTTGTTAAAACCCTAATTTTTGTCTCTAAGGGTAACCGCCCCTCTTTAACTTTTAGACCGACCGACCTTTTTAATTCTTTCAGCTCACTTTCAAGCAGCGCCAATTCATCATTTAGCTTCGTTTTCTTTTTTTGTAAATCGGAAATGTCTCGTGTGGAAGATTGTTGTTTTTTTATTAAGGAATCTAATTCATTTTCTTTTTCTTGGATTATTTCTCGAGAATTATCCAAATTCTTTTCTAAAGCGAATATTTTTGCCTGAAGAGGAAGCTTAGCTTCATTGACCTTTTCAACAATATTTGTTTCGACAAAGTCAATTTTCTGTTCCAACGGAACCTTAACTTCTAATAATCTCCGCTGAAATTGGAGTTCCTTTTCTTGAAAACTTCCTCTCAATTCTTTTAATTTTTCAGATAACGACACTCTTTCCTGACGGATACCTGTAAGCTGATCCAACAACGATTTCTTCTGAAGCTCCAAGTTTTCAATGACGGTATCAGACTCAAAAGAACGGCTGTCGATATCAATCATTTTTTTATGCAGGCTAAGAACTTCTTTTTCAAGAGAATTCCTTGCCGCATCAAGATCAGCAAGTTCTTGTTGTAGCTGACCTTTATCAGCCCGTAAATTCTGGATAACAAGATTTCTTCTCTCAATTGTTGCTCTCAGAGATTCTTCGGAATCCAAATCTTTTCCCTGAGCAGAAATAATATTTATCGAAGAAATAATAATAAATGTACTAATGATGCATCTGTAAATAAGGGGGGATGTATTAATTTTCATAGGACCTTTTCTTTCTTTCTAATAATTCGACTATTTTTTTTAATTTAACTTTTAAATGAACAATGGTTTTTTGTAATTTCTTAATTTCAACCTGACTTTTATCTTTTTTCTGAACATCCTGCAATTGTTGATTTTCATGTTTCAATAAAGAATTCTGTAATTCTAATTTTTTAATTTTTTCTTTGGCTAATTTAAAATCAAGGCTTAATTGTTCATGCTCAGCATCTAAAATCTTTTTTTCATTCAAAAGCTCTGCTAAATTATTCGTTAGCGTAAGATAATTGCCCGATAGTTTCTGAAATTGATCAAAAGCCTGCTGCCTATTGGCAGATACCACTCCATCCGGCATAGCAGAACCCTCTTCGGAAATGCTTACGTCAAGAGTAATCCCGGAGTTTTTTTCCGAAACCTCTTGAACAAGACGACTCTTCTCTGCTTTCCTCTCTTCAGAAACTTTTCTTTTCTTTTCTTCAACCGTAAATATCTTAACCACCTGACTCCCGACTTGCAGATCCTGAAATTCCATGCGCATGGCAAATTTCCCTTTTCTCCTGGAGGGAATCAACTTGGATATGGCACTGGACGTCTCTGCCACCTCTAAATGCGTGATAAAATGCCCCTCCTGATAAATTTCGACGATATCGCCTTTCTTAAGATCCATACTGCTAAGATCTGTAAAGGCTATCTTGTATTTTTTGTTAACATTGATAATCTCGCCATAAACTTCTTCCTGGGCAAATACATTCCCGCTAAACCCGACAAAACAACTAAAAACGAATAGTACGACACTCACATATTTTCTTAAATTTTTCATACCGCAAGATCTCCATTATTCCTTGGATCATGATATTTTTCTTTTAATTCTTGAATTTGTGAAGAAATTTCCATAAAGGCCTCTAGCAATTTTGAATCAAAATGCGTTCCGCCACCTTTCTGGATTTCTTCTATGGCTTCCTCACTAGACCAGGCTTTCTTATAGGGCCGTGCACTCGTTAAGGCGTCAAAGACATCACATAAACCGCATATGCGTCCTACCAAAGGAATGGCTTCACCTTTAAGCCCCCCTGGATATCCTGTCCCATCCCATTTTTCATGATGTGTTAAAGCAATTTCTTGGGCGATTTTAAGAAATTCAGAATCACTTCCGTCCAACAATTCAGCTCCGATGGTTGTATGCGTCTTCATGATCTCCCATTCATTCTCCGTAAGTTTTCCCGGCTTTTGAAGAATACTGTCTGGAATTCCTATTTTACCAATATCATGAAGAGGACTGGCTGTTAAAATCATTTCACACTCTTGACCGCTTAAGCCTACTTTTTTCGCAAGACATTCTGAATAATGACTCATCCGAATAATATGCATTCCTGTTTCAGAATCACGATATTCTACAGCCCGTGCTAAACGCTGAATAACATCCACTTGTGATTCATAAAGTTTTTGTGTACGATCCTTCACTCTTTGTTCTAAAACCTTATTTTGATCTTGGATTTCATTATGCAGCATCCGAACCTCAATCATATTCTTAATCCGGATAAGAACTTCTACGCGATCGTAAGGTTTGTTAAGAAAATCTTTTGCCCCGGACTCAAGCGCACGAAACCGAACTTCCTGATTCTGCTCATCCGATATGACAATAATAGGAAGATACGTATCCCCATCAATTTCCTTCAACTGCTCCATAATTTGAAAACCATCCAGATGGGGCATTGTCAAATCTAAAATCAACACTTCTGGTCTAATTTCTTGATAAAGCGCTTTAACCTGGCGAGGATCCGTTGTTAAGGTAATATTTGTAAAGCCATCTTTTTTTAAAATGGCTTCCAATAGACGAATGCTAATATCTTGATCGTCTACAACAAGTATTTTGGCTTGTAAAAGTTTATCCCCATTCATCACTTTAAAGAAAAACCCCTCATTTTTTCAAGAAATGTGTAATCTGTTGAATCACTATGGATAGGCGTTACGGTAACATAATTATCGTTGAGATAATACGTGTCACTTTGATCATTCTTCTTTTTTCCAGGTAACTTCCCGGCCATCCAATAATATTCACGCAAATTTGGATCACGACGTTTACGAAAAGTGCCATGAATCGGCTTCAATCCCTGACGTACCATGCGAATACCTTTAATCTGAGAAGGTTTTACATGAGGCACATTCACATTAAGAAATGTTCCTTTAGGGATGTTTTTGTTACCGAATGACTGAACTAATTTCGCTCCGCATTTAGCGGCATAACTAAAATCTGCATCGCCAAACGTATTTAATGATATGGCCAACGCAGGAATCCCAAGCAAAGCTCCTTCACGGGCACCGGCCACTGTTCCTGAATAAAAAACACTGCACCCTTCATTCGGCCCTAAATTAATCCCAGAAACAACCACATCCGGTTTCTTTTTGAGAAGAACACTGGTCGCAAACTTCACACAATCGGCAGGCGTTCCACTAATACCCGTCCCAAAAAAACGACCCTTACGCTTAACCCTACTATGCCAAAGCGGATGTGCCAATGTAATCCCATGGCCAACCGAACTCTTCTGCGTATCCGGAGCAACTATTGTAATGGAACCTAACTTCTTCAATTCCAAGTACAAAGCATAAATCCCCTCTGCATAAATCCCATCATCATTCGTCAAAAGTATGTGCATAAGGAGATACTATATCATAATGTTATTATTGTTTCTAGCGTCTTTTTAAGTAGAATGCGCTTTGACTACGGTAGGCTGGGGCCGGCTTTTTTTGAGAAAAAAGACGATGGTGCTCAAATAAAGAACATAACTCACAACTTCAATCAATGATGGATTGCCGTTGTAGCCGAATAAGGCCTTAAGAAAAGAACCAATGCCTTGCTTTTCATTAAGGATATGATTGATGTTCCAAACCGGAGCGTGGATTTCGGGGATGAGGTGAATTTCCTGAAGTTCATGAATACCGTAAGCAAGGAGACCTGCGGCAATTAAAAGTAAAAAGGCTCCACTGACACGAAAAAGTTTTCTAACAGGAACGCGTTTGCCTCCCATAAAAATAGCCGCTGCAATAAATACGGCCAATGCAAAACCTGCCAACCCTCCGACTGCGGAGACTGCATTTGAATTTCGTGCGGACATCGCGGTTAAAAATAATACTGTTTCTGCGCCTTCACGAAAAATGGCAAAAAATGGCAGACTAACAATAGCCATGTATTCGCTGTGGGTGATCGCAACTTCCATTTTAGACTCAATCGTACCCTTAATTTTTTTCGACTGACTATTCATCCAAAAAACCATGTAGGTTAAAATACCGCACGCAATAAGCGAAATACCCCCTTCAATTAATTTTTCCGCACCTCCCTTAGCTGATTCTGTCAATGACATCAAACCTATCCCAGCCATGATACTCACTCCAATCGCCACAAAAGAACTCACAAACACATGGATAAAATATTTTTTCTGATGCATCCTCGCTAACACTGTCAGAATAATCCCGATAACTAAACTGGCCTCGAGAGTTTCGCGAAACATAATAATAAATGTGGTAAAAATTGCGCCTGCGTCCATGTATTTTTCTCCTTGCTTTTTAAAAGAAGCAAAGTTGCAAGAAACAAGATGCAAAGAAAAAAGCAAAAATCAAAATCTTTTTTTGTTTCTTTACTTCTTACCTCTTGCCTTTTACTTCTTACTTTTCTATCTCTTAACTTTTTCTCTGCTTCTCATTTCTTTGCCTCTTACTTCTTTACTCAACTAATCTAAATTCTACCGGAACGGTAATCTGTGATGAAAATGTCAAGTCGCCGGATTGCGCCGGTGAAAATTTCCAATTTTGAACCGTGCTTAATGCTGCTTCATCTAAAATTTTGTATCCCGAATTTTTTTCAATTTCAACCCGTGAAGCCATCCCATCCTTCGTAACAAACACACGTAAAATAACCACCCCTTCCCAACCACGCCGTCGGGCAACCCGCGGATACGCAGGTGCCGGATTAATGTAATCTAAAGGTTTTGCCTCCACTTCCGCCCCTTTGGATTCATGACTTTCCACGACAATAGGCTCTACCTCCTCAACAGGCTTTTCTACCTTTTCCTCTACAGGTGGTTGATAAACTTCCGGTGAAGGTTCTATAGTCTCTTCAATGGCCACTACTTTTTCATATTCAATAACTTCTTCAATTTCCGGAACAGGTGGCTCTTCAACAAAAACCATCTCTAACGTATTCGGCGCCTGCAAAACAGCCATCTGCGGCGATGTCGGCATAAACTGCCCTGCACCTAAAACAGCTAAGTGTCCAGACAATGACAAAAATAATATCGGCATAAAAGCATCTTTCATGGCGAATCCCTTTGGTGCACAATATTCACCTGTTGCGCTCCGGCTTGCCGGGCTACATCCATCACCTCAACAAAATAATGATACGGCATATTTTGATCGCCACGTACATGAACAGAATTTTTGCCCGACTGCGCAAATTGCTTTTGCAAGTCTGCCTTCAGTGCTGCCATGGAAGTTTCTGTATCATTTAAAAAAAGGGCACCTTCCTGATCGATACTCACCACAATATGTTCTTGCGGAATATTGTCGTCAGCCATCGCCTTGGGTAAATCCAACTTCATGGCTGGATTGGCAAACGTGGAGGTCAACATAAAAAACACCAAGAGCTGAAAAACAACATCAATCAACGGTGCCATATCAATACTTAATTTAGGTTTTCGTGTACGTATGAGTTCCATATTAGGCGTTGTCCAAGTTATTTTTGGACAATTTCTTATTGTGTTACGTTAATTTTCTCATTTTCTGCTTCCGGATTAGCCGCCTTAAAATCATGCGCCGTGGGTTGTCCAAAATATTCATCTAACTCAGAAACAATGCCTTGCATACGTCGGGCAATACGATCAGCACGACTTTCAAATCCATGGTAGGCCACCATGCACGGAATGGCTACAATCAAACCAAAAACAGTACTTAATAAAGCTTCCCATATGCCTCCAGCCAAACTTTGCACCTGCACCTGACCGGCCGATAATTCGATTTGATGAAATGCCATCACCAAACCGGCCACCGTACCCAACAATCCTAATAACGGCGCAATATGTGTAATCGTTGCTAAGCCCCTTAAACGACGCTCAACTTTTTCAATAGCCATAGACCCTTCACGACTCAAAACACTATCCCGAAGTTTGTGACGAAGATGCTGCAAATAAATACCGGCAATACGCGCAACCGGATTTCGGAATTTATGACAATACCCTACAGCTTCCTCTTGTTTACCTGAACGCAATAAATTAAACAGTTTCTGACTGAACCCTGCATAATTAATGTGCAGCCGTGAAAAATAATACAGCCTTTCCATGATGATGGCCGTACCGATAACCGAGCACACAAAGAGCGGCCAACGTGTCAGTCCCGCCTTAGTAAACAAATCCGATAAATTTTGAAACCAATGCATTGTAACCCTCCGTTCTTAATGATGCAGAGAAGTAAAGAAACAAGAAGTAGAGATAAAAACAAAAAATTAAATTCACTCTTCTACTTCTCTACTTCTTACTTCTCTGCATCTCTCCTTCTTATTTCTCTGCTTCTTGCCTCTCTATTTCTTACTTCTTAAAACACTACCTCCATCCCAAACGTCGCCGTAAACGGTTTTCCCGGTCGTGGTCCATGAGGATGGCGAGAAACGATGTATTCAAGATCTCCCACATTATGAAGATTCGCTAGCACTTTAGCATTTTTAGTTAGATTGTAATGTCCGGACACATCCACAACAAAAAATTCATCTGTCTTGCCGAAACGGGCATCCGGCGTGGTGCCGTCGGCTTGTAACTGTGCATCGACATTATTGGCTGTTGTAAATGTTTCAGGAACATAAGACCCATCCACAAAAACGCCCCATTTTTCAAATTCTAATCCTGTCCCCACACTAAACTGCACTTCAGGAACATACGGGACTTTATTCCCATCCTTGCCTCCACTAAAAATTGATTCGGCATCTGTCGAATTCGAATCCCCATCAAGCTCAGCATTCGTGTAGGTTAGCGCTAAATAATAAGGGTTTTTAAACGCTTTTTCATTAGCAATCCCAAAATCATATTGAGCCTTAAATTCTAGGCCCTGGGAAACCACCTTACCAATATTTTCACTGTCACCGGTTCCACCGCCCCCGATATTATCCTTGACCAAAAGATCATCAAAGTTAGTATGAAAATACGTCAGTTCTGTACTCAAGGCATCACTCTTCTTCCATCGAAGACCAAGTTCTTTTGTTAAACTTGTTTCCTCATCTAAATCAGATTTGGCATTATCTCTCGGCCCTGGAACAGAAAATCCTTGATGCACACCTCCAAAAGCCGATAGCTCATCGGAAAACACATATTGCAAACCTGCGCCCCCAGCAAAGGCTGTAATGTCCGAACTATCTTGCGCAGTAATAACTCCAGGCGTAACCCCTCCTGTACTGAAATCAACAAATTCGTATTGGACATGCTCATACCGAAAACCTGGCGTAAATGTCCATGCCCCCCAATCAATATTATCGCGCAGATAACTTGAAATAGAGATAGACTCTTGCCGTCGATTACCGGCTGTACCCGGCGCACTCGATGAAATCCCCGTGATCACGCCACTCGCATCTTGCGTGTAGGTATCAGTGTTTTGATCCCGTCGGACATAATCTTGATGAAAACCGAGCCCCCATTCAATATCATGCGTAAAATCTCCAGTGGTTAAATCAAAGTTTACATTATTAAGAAGACCCCACTGGGCATACTCTCTATTATTATTACGTACATCAAACGTGCCCGCGGCTGTACCGCGCATAACATCAAGGGCAGCTCCCCCCGAGGCTAGAACGCTTGAAAGACTACTCCCCGAAACACTTTGCAACTTAGACCAATTACGTTGAAACTCATTGTAATAACCAGTCAATGTAACCATGGCATGTTCATTTAATTCTGTACCGTAACGCAAATAACTGCGCGATTGCCGTGTTTGAATATTGTCAAAACGTGTAGCCGCATAACGACGATAAGGATTGTCATCAAAGTCAGATTCCGTTAACCCTAAATAGGTTTCATTAGCATCTAAGTCCGTGTAACCAAATTTTCCTTCTACCTTCTGATACCGCAAGGTTTCCGGCGAACTTTCCCAGGAAAGCTTTAACATCGGCTCTGATTTAGTAAAACCTGTATCCCCCCCATCAGTAAAATCGGCCGTAGTATCTATTACCTTAAATCCATCATTTGACCGATAATATTCTTCTAATAAATATCCAATACGTCCAAAACTTGTATCCATCGTATCCCCGACATAGGCATGGACCCGACCTTCTTCATTGTCACCATAAAGGCCTTTCAAATAAAATTGTTGTTTTTTGGGAATAGGCGTGGAAAGATAATTGACCACCCCACCGGTAGTATGTGGACCATATTTAACCTGGCTGGAACCTTTTAAAACCTCAATCTTATTCATGCGTCCTGCCGTTGGTGAATAATAAGCCGAAGGTGCAGAATAAGGAGCCGGTGCCGCTGTCACACCATCCTCCATCAAAGTTACCTTTTGGCTACGCCCCACATCCACTCCACGCAAACTGATATTAGGAAATAACCCATGACCATCTTCTTCTCTTAAATAGACACCTGGAATTTTTCGCAAAATGCGATTCACATCATCGTAACTATGTTTGCGAATATCTGACACACTTACACTGTCACCTGATCCAGGTAACGAGGCTTCGCCTTCTTTAGATCCCAAAACGGTCACAACATTCAAGGCATAATTCTGCCGATCCTCGGCCTCGGCCATCGTTGCGACCCCCAATAAAATTACGCCTAATCCACAAGCCATTCGTAAATTTTTAAATCTCATTTCTTTCTCCTAAAACTGTTTGATCGATTATTTTAATTTAACCTACTAGCCCCTCATAAAACCAATTTTTTATTCTCTCTCCTTTCTAAATTATTGGGCGTTGGATTCTCGATCTCGAGCCTCAGGTGTTAACTCACATAAAGGGATCACATGAATTCTTTTGCAACGGTGACATTTAAATTCAATCCCCTTAGGCGTCTTTTTTAAAAGAAGTTTTCCACATTCACAACGTTCATCTACACATATTTCCATGATTAACCTTTTTCCTGAACATGAAATTCATTTTCACAATTGATTTAAAAAATTTTGCCGGATAAGCCGGCTCGTTGAAAATGAAAACCATTTTCATTTTCATAGCAAAAAAATTTAGTGACACCTCTTACATAAACCAAAAATTTCCAAACGATGTTTTTGCGGTTGAAACGTGTTTTCTTTGCATAATTTCTGACTCAATCGTTCAATGCTTTTGTCAAACACTTCAAAATGATGTCCACAACTTGTACAAATAAAATGAGAATGATACTCGCGACCCACCTTACGTTCAAAACGCTTAACCCCATCATCAAAATCCACCTTCTCGGCAAGCCCGCTGGAGACAATTAACTTCATAGCACGGTAAACCGTGGTGTAACCAATTTCCGGATATTTACTTTGAACCAAATCACTCAAATCTTGCACACTTAAATGCCTTTTAGCCTTTAAAAAAGCATGTAAAATACGGTCACGTTTTACGGACCGCTTTAAGCCTTTTTCGGAAACATGATTTTGAAAAAGTGTCATTTCATCTTTCATTAAAATTGAACCTCGCTTCGCTCGTCAATTTTTAGTCTTCAGTCATCAGTGATTTATTTCAAGAATTAATTTAATTCTTGAACATCTGAATAATTAATGCGATACTACCATTCGTTATTTTTTTTGTCAATAATAAATTCAAAATAAGTTTTCCTATGCCTTATTTAAACACAAATACCGATATCATTGTTGCCGTAGCCTTTGGAATTTTCTTTTTATGCGGCTGGATGAAAGGTTTTTTACGCTCCCTTGCCGGCCCTCTCTCCCTTGTTGTCGGCTCTCTTGCAGGAATAGCCTACTACCGACAAACACAAAATATCGCCTTAGCTCTAACCATCTCGACCGTCGGGCCATTCTTTCTGAATTTTGCCCTTTCCTTCTTTTTAAAAACCTGGCGTAAAACAATTAACAAAGATCAAGACCTCTCTCTGATCAGCCATATCCTGGGAGGATGCTTCACGACACTTTGGAGTGGAACAATATTTATTTTGTTTTTTATTCTTCTCACGCTCATCCCTGGACAACTATCTTGGTTAAAAAATATTCAAAACGACATCCACAATTCTGCCATCTACAACTTGATCAATACATTGAGTGAAGACCGTTTATCCTCGGCTCATGTAAGTATTGAAAACATAACAGAGTTGGCCAAAAATCCGTCAAAATTTGAAGAGTTCGCTGATGCAGAGAAATTTGACGAACTGATGGACAACCCCACTTTTAGTGATCTTTTTTCCGATGAAGAAACCCTTCAACAAATTGAAAATAAAAATATTTCAGAATTATTAACTAATCCAAAAATGCAAAGCCTCCTCGAGGATAAAAACCTCCTCCAAAAAATCATGGAATTCCAACAAGATATTATTAAAAAAGGTTTCAAATCTAACCTTCAATCTAACATAGAATAAATCTTGCCAAAATGAATATGTTTATGTTACCATGTGTCCTCTTATGAAAGCCAAATCGAAAAAAATACTCAACGGTGGTCAAGCGCTTATTCAATGTTTAGAATCTCTAGGCGTTGAATATATTTTCGGTCTCTCCGGAGGCGCGGCGATCCCTATCTTTGATGCCCTTGTCGGATCAAAAATCAAACTCATTTTAGTTCGCCACGAACAAGGTGCCACGCATATGGCTGACGGCTATGCCCGTGCCACAGGAAAGCCTGGTGTAGCTTTAGTAACCAGCGGCCCCGGCGCAACCAATACGGTCACCGGCATCATGACGGCCCATATGGATTCCGTCCCCATAATTGTTCTAACCGGGCAAACCATTACCAGCATGCTTGGTAAAGATGCCTTTCAAGAAGCCGATATTTTTGGCATAAGCATGCCTGTGGTCAAACACAGCTATTTAGTCAAAGACTCCAACGCCATTCCTCGTATTACTAGAGAAGCTTTTCATATCGCCAGTACCGGTCGACCTGGACCAGTACTCATTGATTTACCAAAAGACATCACGTCCGCACCCTGCACATCATCGCTGAATCCTCCGATGGATATCAAAGGTTACTCTGTGCCTGAAGCGGTTAATAAAAAAGATATCCGTGAATTTGCCAAGATGTTTAAAGGTTCTAAAAAACCTCTTCTTCTCATTGGACATGGCGCGATTATTTCTAAAGCAAGCAAAGCAGTCCGCGAACTGGCCCTGAAACTCAATGCCCCGGTTATTAACACCTTATTAGGGAAAGGCGCTTTTCCGGAAACACATCCGTTCTCTTTAGGTATGATCGGGATGCATGGAACCGCTTATTCCAACAAAGCCCTTATTAATTGTGATTTAATTTGCTCCATCGGCTGCCGTTGGGATGACCGAATTAACGGGAATAATGATGAATTTTGCATCGGTGCTAAAAAACTTCATATTGATATCGATCCTGCAGAAATAGGAAAAGTAGTCCAGCCTGACGCAAGCCTCATTGGAGAAGCCAAACAAATTGTTGAAGAATTAGTTCGCATGGTTAAACCTTTAGATACAGAAGACTGGCTGAAAGAAATCACTTATTACAAAACCGAATTTCCTCTACACTATGACAATACAAAAGGCCTTACACCACAATTTTTGATTGATGAACTCTACAACATCACCAAAGGTAAAGCGATTGTTTCCACAGACGTTGGCCAACACCAAATGTGGGCGGCTCAATTTTACAAAACAGACTACCCTGACCAATGGCTTTCCTCTGGCGGTGCAGGAACCATGGGTTTTGGATTTCCGGCAGCTATCGGGGCACAGTTTGGCAAACCAAAAGATACTGTTGTCGCTATTGTAGGCGATGGTGGTTTTCAAATGACACTCCCGGAACTAGCCACGGCTTTTATCCACAAACTTCCAGTGAAAGTTTTGATTCTCGACAATAAATATCTTGGTATGGTACGTCAATGGCAGGAACTTTTTTTTGACAATCGTCTTTCCGGTGTAGATTTAGAAGGTAACCCTGATTTCGTTAAACTGGCAGAAGCCTACGGCATTAAAGGCATCCATATCGATAAAGTAGCCGATGTACGTAAAAAATTGACTGAGGCCATGAAACATAAAGGGCCTGTGGTTATTCATGCAGAAATTATTAAAGAAGACAATGTTTTCCCTATGGTCCCAGCAGGTAAATCAGCGTATCACATGATTATCGAAGCCCCGACAGAAAAACTGGAAAAACCAACAGGAAGCACTTAGAAATCATAAAAGATGACTAACAAAAACATCCATACAATCAGCCTTCTTGTAGCCAATAAACCCGGCGTCCTTGTGCGTGTAGCGCTTGTTTTTGCGCGCCGTGGGTTTAACATTGACGCCTTGGTTGTTTCGCCTGCGACTGATCCACGGTACTCCCGCATGACCATTACGGCTCAGGGAGATCCAAATACACTGGATCAGATCATCAAACAAGTTTCTAAACTTATTGATGTTTTACATGCCAGCGAACATACCGGAATAAATGCTGTGCACAAAGAGCTTACCCTCATCAAAGTTAAAAGCACACCTGTAAGCAAACCTATTCTGTCTAAACTTGCCAAGAAATTTCAAGCCAAAGTGATTGATACAGACGAAAAGACTGTCATCATCGAACACACCGGTACCACAGAGCAGATTGATGAAATCGAATCTCTGCTGAAAAAACATACGGTGATTGAAATGGTCCGTTCTGGTAAGTTGGTAATGGCTAAAGGGCAGGAATCTACTTAATCTTCAGTAATCAGTAATCTACTTCAAATTACAAGGTAAAATTTTAGGTATTTCTTTTGGAGGGAGAATTATTTCTGCAATCTCTATGCCCACTTCATTGTGTTCCACAGAAATAATTTGGCAGCGGTCTGAGTCAATACCTTCATCTTCCACACCTAAATATTGGGCAATAGCAGCTCTTAAAGCATCCCATTCTAAATAAAGAATAAATTTTGATTCTTCATTATCAATCTTAAGACCCTGACAAATCGTACCATACGTTAAATCTAAAATTTCTTCTAAAGATTTTCCGCAGCAATAGGAAGAAAGCCCCGTTTCTCCATTAATTTCTCTTCCACACGTAATCTTGGCATATTCAAACGAAACGAATTTCTCATTATGATCTAATTGCATACTAAAACTTGATGAACTATCTTCACACGGCATCGCACAAACTTCTTTCGTTAACTTCTTCCTCTAATCCAAACCACAAGTCCACTTAAAGCGATTAGAATAGGCATGATGCAAAGAAGTATAATTACATTACGCTTCTGCAGACTTGTCAAATCAAGAGGCTGCACTTCCAACTTCTGACGACCCACAAAAATTTTGTAATCCAATTCCGAAACCCAACTGACAACATTCAACGCCATCTGCGCATTACTGTAATGATTGATAAAAACATTCGTCATAAAATCGGCATCGGTAAACACAGCCAGACGTGTATCGCTTGTTTTTTTCTCTAATTCACCCCGCGGTTCCCACATTACAAAGGCAATCGGCACCGGACCAGCTCTATCTACCCCTTCGTCAAATTTTACCTGAAGCGTTCGATTAGTCTCCCCCCAACTCTGCTCTTTCGAAGCTGTCAAAACAATTGGGGCCAATTTAATCGTCTTTCGCCTATTGCCGACAATCGAAATCGAACGTGGACGCACATAAAATGTGTAATCCAAATCACGAACAATAGCCTTATGGGACAAATAATTTCGCGTTGCCGGACTCCCCACATCATCACCCGCATGACTCACTAAATCGACAACAATATCATTGGCAATACGAATACCCCATGCATTAAGAATATTATTCAAAGAAGGATTTTTATTTTTTTCTTCTTCTGTCAAAAGCTTATCCGCGGTGGTCACAAGTGTATGCTCAACAAGAAATACCGCATCTCCCCCTTGGTTTAAATATTCATTAATTATCTTTTCTTCTTCTAAGGTGAAATGATTCTGCGCACCAGCTACCATCAACACATCACAATCCTCAGGAATCTTACCTGTAATCCCCAACATGAGCTTATGCGGAGTCATATTATTAGCCAAAAGTAATTCGGCTAATATGGATAAACCTTTTTCTCCTTCATCGGAAAAATTAAATTCCCCATGACCCGTCAGGAAATAAATCTGCTGCGCCTTCTGTGTCACTCTTAAAATAGCATTTGTTAATTCTTCTTCTGAAAGCGGATTTTCTGTAAAATCGACTTCTTTCTGCTTCCCTCCTGATTGAACAAAAACCTTTTTTTCATTACTACTTATGACTTGCCCAAACTGGGATGCATAGCCTAACTGCACAAGAGGATCAACAATTTCTGTAACAATCCGACCATTCGAAAATCTTTCATAGGCCTTCAATAAATCCTCAATATATTTTGGCGGCAAACCGACATAAAATGCTGTTAAACGCACATCCTGTTTCAAAGATTGCGTAACGTCCTTTGTATGTGCATCAAGTGTATGCTGTTTTAATAAGGTAAAATCAATTTTCCGATCATGCTTATGGACAAAATAATTACCTCCTGCCATCAACAGACATAAAAAAATAAAACCAATTCCTTTAACAATATATTTATGCCGAAACCTATTTTCAATACTTATGCAGGCTAAAATAATACAAAATAAAATACCACTCAAATAATAGACCACATCAGAGGTCGCAATAAATCCCACAAAAAAACTTTCCGAATGCGGCATAGTGCTAACTGCACGAATGACATTTTCCGCAAAACCTTCAAAATATTGAATAAAACTCATGGCAAAATACAACATAAATATCACAGCGTACGAGCTAATAGCGGCCACAATTTGACTACACGTACACGACGAAATCAAAATACCGATAGCTAAAAACAAACTCCCTTCAAGCCAAATACCTAAATATCCGAAAAATATCGTAAGCCTATCAGGAGCACCAAAATATTCCACAATGCCATAATAAGGAAAGGTTAAAATAATGATCAGCGTAAAGAAGGCCAAACTTCCTAAATATTTACCCATCACAATGGCTGTATTAGACGTAGGACTGGTCATAAGAAACTCAATAGTTCCCGTAGCCCGTTCTTCAGCCAGCACCTTCATCGTCAACAACGGCACCAAAAAGACAAACATAAATTCCATGACCAAAAAGACATCCCGCAAATTAGCCTCTTGATTTTGATCAATGATCATAAAAAAGAAAATATTGAAAACGGAAGCTGTGATGATCAGAACAAGGTACGCCATCGGAGATTTGAAATACCCGGCAAGTTCTTTTTTAGCAATGGCAATAATTTTATTCATAATTCTCTACCCCATGCTGCTTCAGAAAAAATTGCTCCAAACTTCCTTCTTCTAAAATATGTGCAAGCGAATCATCAACAATAATTTCGCCGGCTTTAATAATCAAAACCCGGTGCGCGACCTGTTCAATTTCTGAAAGAATATGGGTACTTAAGATGACGGTTCTTTGGTTTTCAAAATTTTTAATAAGCTTGCGAACTTGAAGCACTTGGATAGGATCCAAACCATTGGTGGGTTCATCTAAAATCAATATTTCCGGATCATGTATAATCGCCTGAGCTATTCCAACCCTTTGTTGATACCCTTTTGAAAGCTGCGCAATGGGTCTCTTTTGCACAGAAAAAAGATCACATTCTTCCAAAACTCTATCGATCTGAACAGTGTGCTGTTTGCGTGGCACATCTTTTAATTCGGCGGAAAATTTTAAATACTCTTTAACACTTATATTAGAATAGAGCGGTGGTGTTTCTGGCAAATAGCCTATTTTCTTACGTACCAATAAAGAATTATTGGCCACATTTGCCCCCCCAATATGAACCTCCCCGGATGTAGCTAAAAAATACGTGGTTAAAATACGCATCAAGGTTGTTTTACCGGCCCCATTCTGCCCTAAAAAGCCAACAATCTCCCCTTTTTTAATTTCAAATGAGACGTCATTGAGGGCTTGATATTTCCCAAAATATTTTGATATATTACATGCTTGAATCATGACGACAATGATAACGCTTTCTCGAAAATGAGGCAACAGAAAAGATTTTAAGAAAATCTTTTCAAAAATTGGCAATTAGACCAAAAATATTTTATACTTGAAATGTAGAGTTACGCTATATTGAATCTCTACGGAATTTGACAATTTGAGAAAAAGGTAAACTGCTCGTAAGAGTAGGACACAAAACTAGAGGGTCCCAATTGAATCAATGGGATAGCCAGTTGCCGCATTAATCGCGTAAAAACTTTGTGAACCTATTCTACGACAGTGGAATAGGTTTTTTTAATGAGCGCATAAGTTATGGAACATGTTTGGTGACATAACTTATTTGCGCGAATTAACCCTGCGAAGCTCAACGCGAAAGCAATTGAGCGAAGCAGGGTAAATACTAGGAGACCAAAATGAAAAAAATATTTTATTCACTCACATTTATATTAACGCTGTCATTTGCTATAACAGCACAAGCTGAACAGCTTCAGCTTACAACCTACTATCCTGCTCCTTATGGAGCATACGACAAGCTACTTCTGGTTCCACGCACCCCTTTGAGCGGTAGCTGCCAGACAGGTACGCTTTATATGGAAGACATAGGTAATGGCGATGGAGAAATAAGACTTTGTGATAAAGGAATCTGGGCTCCTATTTCAGGCCATTGGAAGCAAGAAAACGATGATATCTTTTTAGTCGATACAGCAACAAACCCTGATTTATTTGTAGGTATTGGAACCACTAATCCAGGTGCTCGCCTTTCGGTACAAGGCTACGGGAACAGCGCAACAACAGCCAGTCTCAATATGACAAACAGTGATGGAAACAGCATACTGTATGCCAGAGATGACAGAAATGTCGGCATTGGAACAACCAACCCTTCAGCGAATTTAGATATTAATAACAATGGCGACCTTACAGGGGATCCTCTTGGCAGTAATTTATGGTTTCGCCTTTCCGGTGGATCCACCATTGATCACGGACGTATTTGGGCTCAATATTCCAACACTCAAGCTCCTATTCTCGTTATGGAAGATGATGACGACCCTTCACGCATTCAATTTCAACAGGTAGGTACAGGCACAGAGTCAACGCCAGAGTTTGTCAGCTGGGTCGGTATGGGGAAAAAGAATTCCAGTGACATTGCCCTTATGGGAGGAAAAGTCGGTATCGGTACCACTGACCCTTTAAGTAATCTGCACATCAAAGCGCCTTCGCCATCTATAATTTTAGAAAGAGAAGATAATGCCCAAGCAGCTGCTCTAGCATTTTTTCCTAATGGGGCTATTTCCCCTACAAACATGTATTGGGCCATGGGGCTCAATCTAAATAGTAACCATTTTGTTATCGCTAATGATAGCAACACATCCTTTCCTAACAACATAAGATTTACCATTAAAGATGACGGTAAAGTCGCTATGGGAGGAAATCATATTCCCCAAACTGATCTGCATATAAAGGGAAATGGTGTGCTTAGATTAGAAGATACTAGCGTAGCAATAGACTTCATAAATGAGAATTCTGGTGACGATAATTTTAGTATTGCTTCTTGGGGCGGAAGTAAAGATATGCTCAGATTTCGATCTAACAAAGATGGAACTTGGGACGATATTGTCCAGTTTGAAAGTGATGGCGATGTATGGGTCGAAGATGATGTAACGGCCGATGAATACAAAACACATTCTGACGTTCGCCTTAAAAAAAATATCCTACCACTGACAGACGCGCTCTCACGTGTGACACAGCTCCGTGGTGTTAACTACCAATGGAGAGATACCGATAAAGATCAAGGAAAAATTCAAATGGGTCTCATCGCTCAGGAAGTAGAAGAAGTATTTCCTGAAGTCGTTTCAACTGACGAAGACGGATTCAAATCTGTAGCCTATAGTAAACTTGTTGCTGCTTTGATCGAAGCTGTTAAAGAATTAAAAGCAGAAAATGATGATCTTAAATTGAGGATTGAGAAAATAGAAAAATAATAAATACTTTATAATAAAGGATATCTCATGAAAAAAATATGTTATGTATTTATACTTACCCTGCTAACAGGATTCTCTCAAGCAGCCGTTGCTGAACAGCTTCAACTCACAACGTATTACCCTGCCCCTTATGGAGCCTACGACAAACTCATTCTGGTTCCACGTACCCCTTTGAGCGGTAGCTGCCAAACAGGGACACTTTACATGGAAGATGTTGGGAATGGCGATGGGGAAATGCGACTCTGTGATAAAGGAATTTGGGCTCCTATGACAGGACAATGGATTCAAAAAAAGGATGATGTCTTTTTAATTGATACCGAAACAAACCCTGATTTATTTGTAGGTATCGGAACAACTGACCCAAGTGCCCGCCTTTCGGTAGAAGGTTACGGAAATAATGCGACAACAACTAGCCTTAATGTAACAAATGGTGATGGATCAAGCATACTTTATGCCAGAGATGATGGCAATATTGGTATCGGAACAACATCCCCCGAATCAGCATTACACGTAAAAGGTGGTGGCGATATATACACAGAAGGATGGAGTTCTGGAATAAATTTCATCAGTAGTCAACCAGCTACTGTCTCTACCTTTGCCATCAAAACTCACGTACCGGATGGAGACCAACTGCGCATCCGAAGCAATCCAAATAGATTGAACGGGGCATCCTGGCGTGACCTTGTTAGCATTACAGGCAGCGGCAATGTCGGTATCGGAACAACAAACCCTCAGTCATCATTACAAATAGGCGGTGGTATCCAGTTTAATGCTAATGCGGATTGGCGGAATGTAGAACCTGATGTCCATTTCGACTCTAGCGCTTCTATTGCTGCCGGTTATAGTTTGTATAACATTATCAATGGAAATAACACTGCCCCAAATTCCGTATTTATCATTGGAACAAACAGCCTAACCACGGGCGGGGCTAATTATAGAGAACTCATGCGTGTTAAAACAAACGGTAATGTCGGTATCGGAACAAAATATCCGACACAAAAACTACACATCAACAGCGTCATGCGGTTGGAGCCTAGAAATAACAAACCTTTTAATTGTAATAAAAATGAAATAGGTTCTATTTACTACAAAAAGAATAAAGAATTGCGTTTATGTACTAGAGACGGTAGCGACTATAAATGGAGAAAACTTAAACTTGATTAAGAGTTGTCCAAGTTATTTTTGGACAATCTCTTAAATTAACCCGGGGATAAGCCCCTTAATAGCCTTTTTGAGATAATCTCTTTCATAAACATCCTGATCAATTACTTTATCATTCCACACCACAATATCTAAATCCATCGTCCGTGGACCATATTTTTTTTCTCCATGCTTTCGCCCTAATTGTGATTCAATTATTTTGAGGGCGTCATTTAAAGCATCCAATTCAAATTCGGTTTCTAATAAAACAGCACCGTTGAGAAAATCTGGTTGATCTTGAAAAGGACCTACGGGGTGGGTTTTTATAAAACGGGATTCGGCGAGGACATGAAACTCTTTAGAAAGAATTTCTCTGGCTCTGGGGATATTGCACTCCGGTTCAATGTTCGAACCAAGGCCAACCACAACTCTATTCACCGCTACTGACCTCCACCGAAACAGAATCAGCAAAGCGTAAAGCTTGAGGTTTGTCTACACGAACAGTGGCTTGTTTAACAAGAGGGCTTTCCGTTGCAATCTTTAAAATTTGATCCGCCAACTTCTCTAAAAGAAAAAATGCCGAAGCCTCAACTTTTTTAATAATCTTTTTTGTAATCGCCTTGTAATCCACCGTATCTTTTATATCATCGCTGGCCGCTGCTTTGGTTGCATCATAATCGATGGTTACATTGATCACCACATCTTGCTTGGCATCACGTTCCCAGTCATGAATGCCGATGATCGCACGAAGTTTTAAATTTGTAATACGTATTTTTGCCATTATATTAAATGCTCCCCTCCATCAACAAAAATTACTTGTCCCGTCACATAATCATTTTCTAGAAAAAATTGAATCGCCTGCGTAACATGTTTTGTTTGTCCTTTTTTACGCAAAGGAATACGTTTAGCTAAACGTTCCAAATAATCATTCTTCTGACCAGACGGCGGTAAAATCAATCCCGGCGCAACAGCATTGACACGAATCTGCGGCGCTAAAGCCACGGCGGCCTGTTGTGTCATAGCATGCAAGGCCTTTTTAGATAAAAGATACGTATTGTACTGCGTCTGGTTTTTAGTAATATTCGTATCTAAAATATTAATAACCTGTCCCTTTTTGCAGCGATGTACAAATGCGTTTGTTAAAATGCATGGTGCCTTAAAGTTGACAGCAAAATGTTGATCGAGACTCTGCGTCTCGTCGACCCTTAAACTAGATTTCTCAAAAATCGAGGCATTGTTAATCAAAACATTTACCCTTTTCATTTTCTTAACAACACTTTCAACAAGCGCCCCTGATTGTTCTTCTACGGCAAAATCACTTTGAAAAATCTGACAAACCCCGCCTTTATTTTGAATGTATTGCGCTGTTTTTTCAGCCTCTCGTTTGGAGTGATTATACTGAAGCGCTATGGCGTAGCCGGATGAGGCTAAATCAAGACATATGGCTTTACCTATGCGTTTGGCTCCGCCTGTAACTAAAGCTGTCCCTCTAGAAATCACGCCAAAACCTCATATTAGCGGATGGCCCAAAGGGATAATTTTGCGTTCTCATCGAATTAAACTCAAAAACTCAGACCGTGTAGAATTTTCTCTGCGGAAGGCGCCAAGCATGCAGGATGTTTTCATACTAGAATTTTGTTTCTCAACACCGCGCATCATCATGCACAAATGTTTGGCTTCAATAACCACACCTACCCCTTTGGCTCCAGTCTGCTCCATCAATGTCTCGGCAATTTGTTTGGTGAGATTTTCCTGAACCTGAAGCCGTCGGCCAAAAACATCTACAATGCGTGCTACTTTGGATAGACCAATAATTTTCCCATTAGGTAAATACCCGACGTGACATTTTCCAAAAAATGGCAACAGATGATGCTCACATAAAGAATACAGTTCTATATCTTTCACAATAATCAGCTCATCGTTATCGGAATCAAAAATCGCATTATTAACAACCTTTTGTACATCTTCTCTGTATCCATTGGTCAAATATTCAAAGGCCTTGGCCGCACGCTTTGGTGTATCTTTTAGTCCATCACGGTCCACATCTTCACCGATAGATTGAATAAGATTTTTATAAAATTTTTCCACTTAGATTGTACCTTTCTCAAATATTTCTTTCATAGCCTGAGCAACAATAGGATTAAATTGTGTTCCGGATTTATTTTCAATTTCTTCCATAGCAATTTCTTTTTTTAAACCCTTACGATACGGCCTGTCAGATGTCATGGCATCAAACGTATCCGCCACAGAAATAATCGCGGCTGATATGGGAATACCTGCGCCTTGTAGTGCTTCAGGGTAACCGGCTCCATCAAAACTTTCGTGATGATACTTAATACCATCCAAACATTCTTTAGGCAATGAAAGAGGTTTAACAATTTCTACCCCTTTGATCGTGTGTTGCTTCATAATAATATACTCATCATTGGTGAGTTTACCACGTTTATTTAATATCACCTCGGGAACGCCTATTTTTCCAATATCATGTAAAAGGCCGGCAATATATAAATTTTCAAAAAATCCTTTCTCAAACTCAGCAGAACCATTGACGACCATTTGATGCGCAATGTCCACGGCATATTTTGTTACACGCG
This sequence comes from Candidatus Omnitrophota bacterium, assembly GCA_029261055.1. GTDB lineage: Bacteria > Omnitrophota > Gorgyraeia > Zapsychrales > Zapsychraceae > JAJDCA01. Next base: position 46,591 of record JAJDCA010000015.1, read on the forward strand.
CGGTATGCCCATGCGTGTAGGCATCCTTTGCCTCAATGGTTGAACCTAAAACAACAATGGTTTGAATAAAAAGTTCATGATTACGATCCGCCTCTTTTTTTAAACTATCAAAAAGCTGGGCATTACGAATGGCCATAGCAGCATCTGACGCCAAAGCACTAAAAAAATCTAATTCATCTTGTTCAAAACTTGTCTCATCAAATTTCTCGCCTAATAAAAGAACCACCAAAAGATCGCCATGATAATACGCAGGAACACAGGCAACCGAATTAAGCGTTTGCATTTGTTTCTCGACCTTATGCAAAAGATCTTTTGTTCCGTTACCATTCTCGATCACACTTTCTTTCCAAATCAAGCGATGGATATCTTGTGAGACAAGGGCACTGCGGTCGAGCGTAAGACATTTAAATTCTTTTTCTCTGAAAACTTTTATTATGGGACTTTTTTTATCAAAGCGGGTAAAACCAGATGGGATTTTGTGACCTGTTTCTCCTCGAGAAATATCTAAAAAGTAGGCGTCTTCATTGGGATCAAAAAGAATCATCGCCGCATGCCGAAGCCCCAGCTTACGTACGATCATACGAACAATAAGCTTAATAAGCAGCTTCGGGTCATGAATCATAATCATGCCTTTGCTGGCAGTCTCAAGCTCTTTCTTATAATCAATCTTCATGCTTTATTTAATCTTCAACTCAGCCATCACAATTTCTTCTAACTCTTCTAAAATTAACGGCTTGTGAACGTATCCTTTAATGCCCCAACTGTTAGCTTCACTCACCACTTCCTCTTCTTCATTACCCGTCACCATAATGACGGCCACGTCATTTTTATTTTCTCTGAGCTTTTTCAACACATCAAGCCCTGACATTGTGCCCATGTTAACATCCAAAAGAACCAAATCCGGATTTTCCTGGTCGATAAGCCTTAAGGCATCCTCCCCATTTCCAGCAGAAAAAACATCAATATCACGTTTACTAAAAAAATTCTTAGCAAATTCACGTGTATCTACTTCATCTTCAACAATTAAAAGCTTCGGCATTTTCCCCTCCTTCTTACGCATTTTCTGCACCAACAAAAGGTATTCTACCTCGAGGCCTAAAAATATACAACAGTAAGTGCGATTTTCTTTGGAGGAAAAAGTTTAATAGACTTTACTTCGATATAATCGAAGATTTGGAGCTGCTCACTTAAAACTGCATACCCAGCTTAATACCGGCTTCGGTGGATTCATTTTCAGGTTCAAGGCCGGTAACGACGTATACAGAGGATAAGGCTGTAGAAAGTTCAGAATCGTCAATATGCCAAAAACGAATAAAGGCCTCTATTGACCAATTAAACTGATCTCCTAAACGGACGAGCTCAATAGCTCCTCGAGCACCATAACCTTCATTTTGAGTATTCTCAAGATCCGGAAATAAACTTGAAGCATCGGAGAGGTGCCTGCTTTTTTTCTTATTCAATTCATTTTGTGAGAAACGGTACGTTTTATTTGTATATCGCTTTTTTCCTGTGGGTGTATTTATTTTATTGTGCATTGAAAATCATTGGGGTGGCTAACGCGTCTAATTTTTTGATAACTGATATTTTCTCGCATAACTCGGCAGGATACTCTTTTTCTGAGGATGGATTTGTTTTGTCAGTTATTGGGGATTCATGGGTTGGATACACTGTCTGTATTTTTAAAATTAAATTGACTAATATTGACTTTATTTGATAAGTTTTTATCAATATTCTTTTTTCTTAATTTAATGTTAACCGCAGAGTCTGTTAAATCCTTATAATTCGGATGCTCAGGCCCTTCTAATAGATGTTTTCGACTATTATTCTTGTCCTCATCAAAATATCGATTGTTTTTTATTAAAATATCCTCAGTCGAAGTGTTTAGAAGACTGTCATTCAAAGATAAACGATTAGGGGTATATATTTTCAACCAACACAAATAAACTATAAGAATCAATATAAGTGGAAAAGCCAAATAATTTCGTCTATATAAAAAAACTGCAATAATCAATAACCAAAATCCCATAATAATTGGAATTACAAAAGAAAGTTTGTATTCTATGTCTGCAATCCTTGATATATCATCATTGAAATAACTTTCGCTGACTAACTGATTTACATAATTATTTATAATTTTTTCTTTATGAAAAACAATGTATAACCCCTTATACATCATTATCAAAGCCCCACATAAAAAAAGGACGGTTAAAATGATAAATATTTTTTTTACTTTTAGATTTTTATCTCTTTCAATTATCATTGCTTATTCCTTTTTACTTAAACCTTCTTCTGATGTTTAAAACTCCAAGGCTCAAAAAATCGATGCGATAATTTAATAGCATAACTTTATTGACCATAAATATAGTTTGTAGTGTTGGTAATATCCTCAAAAAATCCTAATATATTCATCCTATTTACTATTGTAGGATCATGGTGGATAATATTAATTTGTCTATAAGACTTAGGAACTATTACATTTACTGTTAAAACATTTCTATTGACTATTGAAACATGAGTATCTCCTGGTTCTCCAGTAAGATGATCCATAAAATAAAACTCTCTTGTAAATGTTTCAGTTTTTAAATATGGAACAATTTGTTCTGTCATCTCAGGAAATCTAAAATTGATCTGTTCCGCTAATATACCATCAACTTCCTTCCCATTCAATCTCACATAAGCATCAACTTTAGACACAAATTCCTCTGGATTATTTGAACTATTTGCAGACTGAAGAATCTCTGTTCTTCCAACTTTGCCTTCTTTAGCAGCTTTAGCAAGACGAGCAGATTCTATTTTGTTTGCAGCTGCTTGGATCCCTGTTACAGCCAAATACCCTGCCGCTGCAAAAATAGCTCCTTGCCCAGCACCAGCACCAAAACTTCCTCCCGTTAATACAGAACCGACACCTCCTGCAACAGCCCCACTCGCCGCTGCTCCAATAAATCCTCCAAGTGAGCCTCCGACTAAATCTCCTATACCGGCACCAATACTTGCTGTTAATATGCCTATACCTGCAGATTTTGCAAAATCACCCCAACTCCCATCATACAGCATTGTATTGTAAGCCGCGCTAGCTATAGCACCCAAAACCGGATTAATAAACGATAATGTAATACCTATAACGACACCTTTGTACTTATCAGGAACAAAAGGTAATAATATTTTACCAGCAATTTTAAAGAGCTTCTTCCAAAACCCAAAACCATCGGGGTCAATATTATTTACAGGGTTATTTCCTGCGTAGTGATATCTATTGAACGTAATTGAACTAGTAGAATTCTGTACTGTAGGGTCAGCCGTAATAAATCTACCAAGAGACGGATCATAATACCTCGCCCCATAGTAATAGAGCCCCGTCTCTTCATCCAATGGTTTGCCGGTGAAATAGTAGTTGGCGACTGACTCACATGAGGGATCGTCAATTGGGCAGTATTTATCTTGTTTTGAATACCCCCCGAATGGCTTGTATTCGTAGACTTCCCTCTTAGCGCCTGTATCATCCGTTAAGACATTCGTTCCACCGAGGTGGTCGTTGTGATAATAAAGGATCTTATCACCTGACACTGAGGCAATACGTGTACCGCCAAAGAAAATATAATTCGTCGAGCGACCGTTGGTTTCTTCGTACAAGGAACCGACATAAATTGTTTCAGTAACCGTCGTACTACTGGAACTGGTACTCCCGCTATCAAAGAACATTTTATTATGGACCAAATACCCACCCGCGAAATAATTGTGATGTTGGTCGACTTCGATATTATACACACGCACAGCAGGCTGTTGATACATCTAAACCTTTACCTTGTTCAATTTCAACTTCTCGTAATTTAATGATGATTTCTTCCGGCTTGTACCTTTTTCCCATTTTTAACCCCTTTCTGTTGCCTCATTCTATCACAAAAAGTGGATCAACTTCTGGGGGGTGGGTCAGGGCCTCGTTTAGACACGGGACTATCATTAATTATATTTAAAACAATTTTCTTCTGATTCTTAATCAAGAATAATCCTAATACAAAAAATACTAAAAATAAAAATATATGTTTCATAATTAAACGCGTAACACTTACTTATCATAATATACATTATGATAAGTCAATTCTTTGACAACCAATATTATCGTATTTTTAAATTAGTCAGGTGGGAATTCACATTACCAAATTCTCATTATAACGAAAAAAGTGTATCTTAACCTTTTCCAAAATACAGTCTTAATTCGGTAATGGGACTTTTTTGGGGATAATTCTACACACCTTTAATTTGGCTTCCATTACGATCAGAATTAAACGCGTAACATTTAGCAAAAGAACGTGTAATTAAAAATAACGAAAAACCAAATATCAGCACTTCAAAATAAGGTATATACTGCATTGATGAAGTATCAATAATATGAACGTTGCTTTCCCTTAGATTTGCAGGAATTTCAGGGAGAAGGAAATAATTAATCCAAAAGATAACGACACTCCAAATTGAAAAAATTAACTTCAAAATTAAGGCCCATTTTAGTACAAGTGAACTCCAGGTTCGGCTAAAGAGCAAACCCATTCCACCAAGAATAAAGAGCATTGGAATTATCGCGGAATAAATAATACTCGCCATTTGAAAATTCCATCCATGCAAATTAATAAGACTTTTTAAATTTGAAAAAATAAAAATTAAAGAATGATAATTTTCTTTGAATTGGACAACGCCATAGAGTAACGCTAACATGGAAAAAATTTTTATTAATTTTATTTTTTTAACCATAAAGACTCCTTATCTCTGCAACACACGCCCTCCTAGAAGACGCCCTTCAGTTATCGGAGATGTTCGCTGTGAAATATTTCCATTTCTAAAATTTGTTTGCTGAATCCATGCTGATCCTACATCTAATTCATTCCATGTCCTAGTAAAACTTTTTGTATTACCAAAATATGTTTTAAAATGGCCATTTTGTCTATATGTAGTTTCTCTGTGGTATTCTGCACGATATATTCCAGCGCTCAATGATGTTAATCCGGGGGCTTGAATTGTCCCAACATTTTTCCAATTTCCGACTTTAACTGTTTGAATGTGAGAATCTCCAACCCAACTGCCGATGACATTATAAAATTTATGTACAATCAATTCATATTTTTTATTCAAATACCCTCCAGGATGAAATGAATCATTTGCAACAAATCCTATGGCGGCTGATACACCACCTAATTTTGCTCCGTCTCCAAAATTACCTCCGGTTACTGAGGAAAGGCTTCCACCGATAACGGCCCCTACAATCGAACGACGAGCAAAATTTCCTGAAAATTGAGAAAAAGTATCATTAGTCGTTGTTTGTAGAAATGGTATCCTTTGCCCGGCTAATTGCGCAACCCCTGCACTCACTCCGCCTATTAAGGCGCTTATTCCTGGGTCGCCACCTAAAATTGTTGTATTAATCCCTCCTGATATTGCGCCGCCTATCGTATGCGCAGAAATCTGGGCTGAGCCACTTAATCCTAAATCACCTATGCCTCCAAATATCAACCCACTTATAGCTCCCGTTAGAAATCCATCTCCTATATCCCCACCTGTTGCCGCAGCTGTGGCGCCTCCAATGAGAGATCCAAAGAATGCACTTTTAAATAAACCCGCAAAAAAACTAAAGAGTGCAAAGTTTCCACTGGGATCAACCAAATTAATCGGATTATTATGGACGTAAGTATACCTATTAAATGTTTGTGGATTTTCAGGATACGGCACAATTGTATCTGACGTTATAAATCTTCCAATAGATGGATCGTAATAGCGGGCTCCGTAGTAATATAACCCTGCTTCATCGTCGAAGGGTTTCCCGGTAAAATAGTACAACGCTGTTTCCTGATCATTACCATATTTTTCATGTGTGGCAAAACCACCGTATGGTAGGTACTCGATGAGTTCCTTCTTAGTTCCTGTATCATCTGTGAGAATATTGGTGCCGCCTAAATGGTCGGAGTGGTAGTATAAAACTTTGTTCCAGGAAACAGAGGCAATTCTTGTATCACCAAGAAAGATGTATTGGATTGGACGATTATTGGTTTCCTCGTACATCGTTCCGATATAGATGGTTTCGGTCGTTGTGCTTGTGTCATTTGAAGTCATGTTAAAGAATGACATTTTGTTGTGGACAAGATACCCACCGGCAAAGTAGTTGTGATGCTGGTCGACTTCGATGTTATATACCCTTACCGCGGATTGTGTGGTAATTTTTTCGATTTTTTCAATACTCGCATCCGTTAGATCTAGGCTCAGAAGTTTATCTTCAACAGATAGCTTGCCAATTTCACGCCATTCTCCTTGTGAATAGAATTGGTGATTGTCCGTCACACGTAAAGTATCATTAATGATTAAATATTCATCAGCAAATTCTCCATTAAAGAAATTCGTCACTGTTGATATAACCTTCTCTCCTGTACGCTCATTAAAACTCATAACAGCATCACCGATTTGTATCTCTTCAATCGATTTTGTACGCCCATCCGCCATCAAAACAGGTGTTCCTGCTAGAAAACACGTGTTATTTCCTGATGGTGTTCCATGCCCGACACCATTTTCAAATGTTACTTTCTTCGTACGTCCTCCATCACCATCATATTTATATTGGGCAATAAGCACCCCTGCCTTTTTTACTTCTGTCAGAAGGTTTCCAATATCATAGGTATAATTGATACTGACACCATTTTTAATCTTTGCTGTCATATTACCGTTGGCATCATAGGTATAGATCTCGGTGGTGGCACCATCCGTCCGCGATGTCACTGCATGCGGGCCAGCACTGTTTTGACCGTAGGTATATGTAAACCCATCTTTCTGAATAATATTCCCGATGGTATCATAGGAATACGTCTTGGTGCCGTACGCTTCCCCTACGGCTTGCGTCAAACGACTTAAGGCGTCGTATTGGAAATTTTGTGTGGCCGTATGGATATTATCAACAATAGACCCCACATTACCCACTGCATCATAAGTATATGAAAAATCTTGTAAAACGCTATTATCTGTACTACTTGTTTTTACTTGTAGTAACCGTAAATTTAATGGATCGTAGGTATTGCTGGTTATGACACCATTGCCATATTCAATTTGTGTGATCTGCCCATTAACATTATATTTTATATTTCTTACAAATGAAGTTGATGCAATAGTTCCTGCCACTACATCAATATTTACTACAGCCACATTACTATCTAATTTTCCATCGTTTACCTTAAAAATAAAATTATCTTTACCAAGATAATCTACATTTGGTGTATACATTAATTCGGGCGCTGTTCCTGATATTTTGCCATTCGTTGGGAATGTTACAATACTATATGTTAATACATCGTTATCTGCATCATTGCCAGTTAATGTAATAGGTAAAGTACCATTCATATTAATGGTTAAACTGCTTTGATCATTAGCGACTGGAGGCTCATTGGTTTGAGGTGGACTTACTAATTGAATTATGTCAGAAATTTCACTGGAGCTTAGAGCATCATTGTATACACGCACATCGTCAATACTGCCTTTAAAATAAATTCCATTACGTCTACCATTAAAAATATCTGCTTCTGAACCATCGCCAATATAGCCATACCGAGTTACGCCGTTCCCAAGTTTCACATTAGTGCTATAAGCATCACTTTGACTGTCTAGTACACCATCAACATAAATCTTTTTATCATTAACTTGACTAGCATCAAACACCCCGCACACATGATGCCATTGGCCGTCATCGACTCGGACGGAACTCGCCATATCATGAATCGCACTTCCCTCACCTCGTGTATCCCAAGAGATTTTACCGATATCTTCTGGTGCATTATGAAAGTTAATCCCCAATGACCAATACTCACTTCGATCATAATCTACTATTGTTTGTCGTGAAGAAGAACTTGTATTGATCCACGCACAGGTTGTTATTTTATTAATTTCCCCAGCAACATTGTAACTTAGATTATTTATCGCTACATAATCGTTCGTGCCATCAAAATCTAATCCATTATTAATTTTTCCAGAAACCCAAGCAGCATTCGTCATATTAAACAACGTGCCATTATTTCCATTTCCTGTTGCATCATTAGCATTATTCCCACTTGTTTCATCAAAATTCCAATGACCTATGAATGTATTAATTGATGTAGTTGTTAATACATCTAATCTGATTTTTACTACATTACTATCTGCCGTGCCATCATTCACCTTAAATGTAAAACTGTCTGCTCCTACATAATTCAAATTTGAACTATATATTAAATTTGGAGCTACTCCTGATAAACTTCCATTCGTTGGTTGAGTTATTACAACATACGTTAATGTATCTCCATCTGCATCACCACCTGTTAGTGTTATAGCTAAATCTGTGCCTTGATTGGTTGTCAATCCATTCTGACTATTTGCCGTTGGCGCTGTATTATCTGGTGACACTATTTTAAAGCTCACCGCTGTTTCTGATTTAAAAGAATCGTTAAAAAGTATTCTCACTTCGTAATCCCCGGGAGGTAATCCAGAGTCAAATGCAATTCTCCCATTGATAATTCCTGTGGTGCCGGTTTTTGTTCCATCTGTATAATACCATCCCAAGTTACTAGTATTCGCTGATCCAGCAGAAAACAACCCTATCCAGTCACTTGAATTCGCTAAAGCATTAAAAAAAGTCACTGTGATGGCCTCATTAGGGGCATATGTAGTTTTATTGATAAAAAGTAATGGCGGGTTTGCTCCAACGATAAAAGATTCTTTTGATTCTACTTCAAAAGAATTATTAGAAAACATTCTTGTCTCATATACACCATCAACGTTTAATCCATTATTAATTTTCGTAGAAACCTGATCAGTATTCGTCATATTAAACAACGTACCATTATTCCCATTTCCTGTCGTATCGGCAGCATTGTTCCCACTTGTTTCATCGATTTGTCTCTGAGCAATGTAATCCTCTATGCTAGAAGGTGGTATGATATTATCACTAGGCCCAAAAGATGGAATATATCCAGGTGCAGCATTGAAAATATTACGATTTACAATGCGAAGATTATCCATACTCCCATTTAAATTTTCATAACTACCTCCATGAGGCCCTTCCCCAATGTAAAGCCCTCCCATATAATTAAACGTATTTTCAGTCTGCCGATACCCCGTCTGTTTACCATCTAAATAAAGTCCATATTTATCCCCCACTTTAACTAAAGCTACATGATGCCATTCATTATCAGTAATTTTGCCACCTTGTACGGAAATAATACGGTTAAAATTTATTTCTGCAGAAAATTCTAATTTATCGCGGTGCCCCAATTGCCATTCATTTGAACTATTAGATTTATGAACCACATAATAATTTGGACTTACAAGGTCTCTATGCTTAACCCAGAGGTCAATGGTCCAGTCTTGAATGGGTGATGCAACAATATCCCAGTCAGGACTATCATCAATGTGTAGAAAAGTTTTACTATTAAATGAAAGGCTAGTGCCTGAGAATTTTCCATCTGTAAAATCTAATTCTGGATTCTTATGCGGTATTATTGTGTGCCTCTTAGATGTATCCGTAAGCGCTGCGTCTATATTTTGCCCATCAAAAAGTAAAAGCAATTTTGTTTCTGGAAACAAAGGAACGGGTGGAGGTTGCGGGGTAGCATTTCTTTGATTCGAAGTTGGACCATCCACTTGCCCATTATATGCGGAAACCACAAAATAATACGTTGTCCCATTATTTACTTCAGCAACAACAAAATTCGTTGTATTCCCAACATCGATTATATTTATCTTATTATTCTCAGAAGTTCCGTATTTAATTTTATAGCCTTCTGCATTATTGACACTGGTCCAACCCAAGCTTATATTTTTATCCCTACCAACAGAAACATTCAATGTTGGTGCATCTAAAACTATTGTGTTTACTTCATTTGAATTTTGACTTTCTGTTTGAATATCATACGCTATAACTACAAAATAGTACGTAAGTCCGCCACTTAACCCAGTAACATTAAAGCTATGGACATTACCTACATCAATTATTTTTATATAACTTCCTTTGGAGGTTCCGTATTTAATTTTATAGCCTTCTGCATTATCGACACTGGTCCAATCTAAGCTAACGCCCTGATTTTCTACAACTACGGTATTCAAAACTGGAGGATCTATTATAGGTGGTGCTGGTATGATTTGTTGATTAGAAATTTCTACTACCTGTCCCGCAGCATTATATCCATAATACATATTTTTTGTATTTGGATACTGTATTTTTACAATCGAATTTAGTGCATCATAATCTCGTTGGACATTATAAGCCTGATTATTAATTTTTTTTATTGATTGAATTTCTCTCCCCAAAGGATCATATATAAACTGAACATCACCTTTAGTATAATCGGCTTGTGTTAACTTTCCTTTTGAATGAGACACAGATGCATCATCATAGGTATAATTAACATCCAGATCTCCTCCATCCGTCTTATTTACAAGGCGATTTAAAGCATCGTAGGTAAATGTAATCTTTTGTCCTTTGGCGTCCATTTGTTCAATAAGGTTGCCGTTAAGATCATACTCGTACGTCCAAATCCCCATGTCTGGATCATCCATTTTTATTTTACGCCCAAGTTTGTCATATGTAATGTTGGTCGTATTACCCTGTTGATCTTGTGTTTGGATTAAATTACCAGAGATATCATAGGTATACTGTGTGGTCGCATAGAGAGTAAAAGGTTCCATGGGATAAAAATTTGAATCACGCCCATCAGCGCCTGTGTATTCCCTTTTTTCAATAAGTCGTCCATAAATATCGACATCCGATTCCTGTTTATGCCCACTTTCATCAAAAGTACGGGTCGTCTTATCATTGTATTGAACAGTTGTAAATCTTCCGTCCGGATGGGTCGTTTGGATCACACGACCGACGGCATCATAGGACAAAGTGGTATGCGGTTGGCTTGAATCTATGGCGTCCATCACATGCAAGGGTGTGGACATAGAATAAGGCAAATATATTTTTTCAGCAAAACCGCGGCTGTTGTATTCTGCTTGATCTCTCACTACGTATTGCCCTAAAGTTCCGCTTGGGGTCTTTGTTTGAATAAGCCGGCCGAGTCCATCAAAGAATTGTACCGTTTCGATTGTTTGTAGCTGACCGTGATTAATACGGTTATGCGTTGTAATTTTAGTATGCTCACTGAGAAATTCAATATCAGTTGTTTGTGTAGGATAGGATAAAGAATCTTCCGGGGAGACGGTTAAGGCCAAACGTCCAAATGGATCATATCCTCTTTGACCGGTCTCTTCATTCGGGTCTGTCGTAGATTTAAGCTGCCCCCAAATACCATAAAAACCGTCACCGTTGTCTAATGCCACCCCTTCTACTCCATAATAGGTATTCACCACCGTATGCCCTATAACATTTTGTGTGGATATGGGAAACATATGGAACTGCGTGTCATATGTAATGGCGGTTGTATTTCCCAAAGGATCGGTTGTTGTGAGTAAATTTCCGTACGAATCATAGGTGTATTGTGTTTTGGGATTAACAACGGCAGGTTCATCACCGGCCCAATCTTCTTTTTGGATGAGTAACCCTTTGGGGTCATAAGAAAACCATGTCTTTCGTGTGGTGGTATTATCTACATCTTTAGTCGTTACTAAACTTGGCAAACCCAACAATGACGTATCCAAATTGTTGATATAGGTCATTTCAACTGTATGGCGGTCACGTCCTATGTCTGCACCTGAAGATAAGTCGACTTCACCAAGCTGGACAGTTTTGGTTAAGTTTCCAGACTGTGGTATTTCTTCATAAAAGAACTCTTCGGCTGTTCGCCAACCGGTTGAATCGCCATCATACATAAATTTATCGGTACGTTTTAAGAAGACAAAATTTGTATTCAAAAAAATAGATTCCACATCCCACGTAGAGACAGCCTTACTCAAAAGTTTTCCTAAATGATCATAGTTTTTTTGCTCTTTTAAGCGTCCTTTAAAGATATCGTCTTGTAAATAAATTTGTTCACTGTAACTCCCTTCAGGATCTGTCACCGTTATAAATCCAAACCCTCTAAATTCCCGATTAGAAGCATCCCATAATCCTTGGGCGTAATCATAATCGGTTGCGTATTGATCGCCACGACTGTTAGAATTTGTCACAGATTTAACAAGAGGTACATTAAAGGGAAGAAATGTATTTGTTTTATTAATTGAGGAGCTATAATCAATGGATGTCACACCTCCCATGTTATTGGATACCGATGCCAATAAGTCGGTGAATTCTCCATCTGAAAAGACTATTTCTAAAAGACCAATTGTATTCTGTGTACCGAAATCTGTAATTCCATCACCATTGTAATCCGCCGCTTGAAACTGTATGTCCTTGACTTGAGGACTCAACCCTAAGGTAAGAATTTTTGTTTCGCCGAATCTGTTGCCGTCAAATGCTCGATAGTGAATATTTCCAGAAGAATATTCATAATAACCAATATCAAAAAAATCATCATCATTAAAATCTGTTACAACCATGTCATTATTAGCACCAAACCCACTCATAAATTGCGTTGTATCAAATCGTTTATTCAAGTCTCCTTGGTTCAATCGAATGACCCAATTTCCCGTACTTTTGCTAAAGCTGCCGAAATCTGTTAATCCATCCCCATTAAAGTCAGCAGCAAATGTTTTTCCTGATATGTCAGAACTTAAATCAAAAAATGGTATTGCGGTCCATGGAGAAAACCCGCTGCCAGTATTCAGGGCAATACTGGCGACCAATTTCTTTCTAATCCCAACAGTATAAATTTTATATATATCCGTGAGACCATCACCATTAAAATCTCCTACCCCAGGAAGTTCATCTTTACCATAAAAGTTTAACCACGTTCCATTATCAATCAATTTTGTTCCATCCGACAAAGCGACTTTCCAAGTCCCACTGGAAGGATCAAAGCTGACCAAATCTATATGTCCATTATTGTCAAAGTGGCCTGCAAAAATAGTGCTGTTTTTGCCAAAATTCTGAATCCAGTTGGTACTTGATTGAAAAGATTTTCCATCAGACACGCTTACTGCCAGCTCCCCTGCTGCTGGTGTAAATATTGCTGTGTCTGACAGGCCGTCGCTATTAAAATCAGCTGAAAATGTTTGGAATGGTTTTGGTGCCGAACTCATAATCTCAACATTATTGGCCAAAGCATAATTAAGACTTGTGGAAAAGGACTGATTCTGGTTGTATGTTGTAAAATCAATTCGATTATAGCCTTTTTTAAGATTCCATGTTCTACCCACACTATTACTGCCTGTATATTGAGAAAAAGGATTGTTTAATTCTTGACTGATCCACACCCCAGCGGTTCCTTCTGTGTCAGTATAGGGAACATTCAAGGTGCGATCATTTTTTACATATACATAAGTCCACAACCAATGCGCTACATCGTTTGTACTAGAAAAAGAAAAACTGCCATTTGTATCACCAAATTGAGAAATAGCTCCCCAATGAGGAAGTGTTTTAGAAAACATACCCGGAGGAGGTGCTGAACCATAATTGCTACCGCCAAGATCATATCCTCCTGCTGCAATACGATTCCATAAATTATCACCCGGAGGATAAATTCCATCGACTAGGATTGGAGGACTGTAGGATATCGCATCACTTTCTTGATAGGTAAAACTTATGGGAGGGTTTGCACTTATATCATCAGCTCCAATTTCTATTATGTCGGATAATAGAGAACGTTTGGTTTTCGTACTTAAAGTGTAATCAAATTGATAACGCGGAGTTTTTCAGCGAGTTTGACCTCAAGCCGGTTGCATAGTTACTTCTGATGGCTCTCTGTGAGAACCATGCTGACTTGTCTGCCATGCAGTATAACGCAGCAGACGAGCCATTTCAAGATTGCGTTTTCTCTGATTAAGAATCACCTCCTTTTGGCCCGACAACGCCTGAAGCGGGGTAACATAATTTAAGGAACTGTGCGGATCATTGTTGTAAATATCCGGGAAGCGGTTAAGCCAACGGATAATATCGTCGACTAGTGAGAATGCTTGCGGAGCAGCCCTGTGATATTTTAGAGTTTTGATAAACGATTCTATCCACGCCTGATCGTCGGGCGTGTGTGGTCGGCCAAAATGTACGGGCGCACCCAAGAGTTCTTTGAGAGTTTTTTTGGTATAGCGGGATTTCATGGCTGAACCTCTGTCGGAATGCGCCAGCAGTTTAGCTGTAAGATGCTCCGGTATTAATGCGTGAGCTTCCTGTACCGTCCGTGTGAGGTCTTCTGATGATATTGAGTTGACCGCGTGTCCAATATGCAAAAGATACCTTTGGGGCAGGATCATAACCGGAATCGCCCATATGTTTACGCCGGAATCAGTTCTAAACTGCGTACCGTCGTAACACAGAAGCGAAAATCCTTCGTCCAGGAGCGCGTGAGCGCTGATATAGGCGGTTGTTTTTCGACGATACTCTAGTGGTTTAACCATATCCTTGGCTTTAAGAATCCGATAAACCGAGGATAAAGAGGCATGAAACATTCCTGATTCATGGCCATGCACATAAATGTGGCTCAAGGGTTTACCGATAAGTTCCGACGACCATGCAGCGTCTTCAATAGCCTGACGTTCGTGTTCAAGCAGCTTGTTCCAGGCAACACGTTGCTTTGCAGGCTTAGGATTAACCCAGCGGCGGAATTTTCTGGGATTGATCCCGAATATTTCGCAGGCTGTTTTTTGGCTGACGCCTTCGGTTATAGATTCTTTAATAATATTGACCATGGCTTTTCTGATTTCCGGTTTAAAATGACCATTGATTGGCCCCTTTAGGCCTATCGCATCTTTTTTTTTAATAAGGCTAGCTCGTGACCGACGGCTGACAGTGCATCTTTGGTTTCGGTCAGTTCTTTGGATATTTTTTGATGCTGTTCTACGGCTACGGTTTGTTGCCGACGACCTGGTTTTCCCGGATTGGCCAGAGCTTCCATGGCTGCCATTTTCACCTTTTTTCGTATGGCAACCAGATCCCACGGCTTTAAACCGTGGCGTGCCAGTATGGTTTTGACCGGCGCGCTGGGTGCGTTGCATTCCAGATATATCTCGTAGAGTTGTTCTGGATTGAGTTTTAATCGTTCTTTTTTTCGGTTTGTGTTTGTCATGATGTCCAATAGGTTCCTCCTTAAGGCTATTATAGCCTTCTTAGAACGTATAGGCAATTTCGCCTTACGCTGATAGTTAATTAACCTTTGGACTTGAGGACACTATCGCTGAAAAAACGGGCGTGATAAAGGTAAGCAAGTTGTAGTTAGTGAGATTAATAAAAACCAACTGAAGAATTTAAAATATGTGGATAAGTTAAAAGTATGGGAGAAATTAAATGGGGCATTAAAAAAGAATAATGATGAGAAAAAAACTCAAATTTTAAAGATTGCCGATTTGTTAAACATAATTCATCAAGATTCAGAAATAAAGATGGGAAGCACTGATGTAAAAAATTTGCTTGCGGAGTTTAATGTTCATGAGGTAGAGCATAATTTTAATCTTTCAGATTTACACGAATCATGGAAAACGGGTCGAAATTTTATTCCTGATAAAAAGTGTACAGGGGGGTGTTTGATCACTGATTTTAACTGGAAGGGAGAGCGAAATATTCCTATTCAAGTGGTTAATCAGACGGAATATGTTGAAACGGTTAGTGATGAAACAATTAAATATTTATTTCTTAAGTTAAAAAAAGCTTCGTTACGTATGTTGATTGACGATATTAAAGGAAACAAAATAAATGTCGTCAAGTTGATCATTCAAAAAGATAAAAAAATGTCTATTAGTACGGATTTTAGAGATTTAGCGATGATGGGGTTGCCTGGTAAAGAAGTATTAATTAATCAAAAAGAAGAACTTGGGGGGATCAATCTCGATTCATCCATGCTTAATTTAAAAATCAAACGTGATGGCAACGGCGTGCCTTTGCCTGTCGAAATGCAGGATATGGATGCCGCCATGCAGGTGCAGGGGTTCCGGCATCAGATTTTATTTATGCAGCCGGTTAATATGATGGGTTTATTGGGGTTAGCGGATTCGCTGCCGGATGAGCCGTCGGCTCATTTAGATCAGGATATGGTAGCACGCGATCCAATGGATTTGAAAGCGTAGAGACAATGCATGTCGCGTCTTAGGCTGTTTAGACTTCGCTAAGCCCGCCAATATTTTTGATATCTCTTGATTGATGAAGAACACGGATAATTTCGATGTGCTTTTGTTTTGATCGGTAAAAAACGACGTAGTTGCTTGTGGGAAAACTGCGTAATTCCGGAGCTAATTCTTTTCTTTGTCGCCCTATTTTAGGGGAGCCTGCAATGAGTTTGATCTGCCGATCAATGGTTGTTAGTACATTATCGGCAGCTTTGACACTGTCTTGAGCAATGTACACCCATATTTCTACAAGATCAAGCTGGGCTTGTGGAGTTCGTAATATTTTTGTCATGACGATGTTTTTCGTCCTAGCCGTTTTTGACCTTCCGCTTTGATTGCTTTCATATCTAATACATCTAATTGTCCGGCGTCGGCTTGTTTGATGCCGAGAGCAATTTCTTTTTGAAGTTCTTTCAGGCGATGGGCTTTGAGGGTATCTTGGTCTTTAAGAAGACGTAGACCTTCCCGGATTACTTCACTGGCAGAATGATAAAGTCCGCTTTTGACCTTTGTATGAACCATTTTTTCAAGGGTAGGTGTTAGGGATATGTTCATAAATTTTTCTCCTTTTTTTATTTTTCTAATCTATTTAAAGTTTAACATGAATAACAATATTTAGCAATATTTGTTATTTTACAAAATATCCAGGCTCCGCGGAGCCTGTGAGCCTGAGTGTTTATGTGAAATGATTTTTGAATTTTGTAGAACGGGTTCTACGTATTTCTACTCAAATCCCGCCGTACATCAGCGTATTTACCCTTCTACTTAATATTAATAAAATAATATTAAGGATTAATATGGGCTACATTGGTTCGGAATGAAAATTTTACCTGGTACAGGAAACATGAGCCTGGTTGGGCCCCGCTGGATGAAATGGCTCATGAAAGGATTCCCCTTCACCTGTAACATGCAAAATTTTCATCAAGAACCAATATCAATCAGTTCTTTACAAGGAGGTCACTATGTGGATGAAATGGGTTCCTTGGCGATTTATTATTCAGAATGCGGCGAGGAAGAATGGGTTTTTGGATCCGGTAGAGGTGTTTACGCGGTTGGAACGGTTTGCGCAGCCGTCGGAGGTTGCGGCCCCTATTCAATTGCTTCGGTCTGGCGTTGTTTTGCATGCGCGGGGTTTGGTCAATAGTCAGGCGATTCAGCATAATCTGGATTGGGTGTGGCCGTATTGGGTGGAACGTCAATTTAATCCGGAAGATAGTTCTTTTATTCCACGTGCTTTCTCGATTACGCATATTAATTTAACGCACCGAAATTGGACGGCCGTGGGTTTGCCGGATTGTGATGAGCTTCCTATTGTAGACCCACGTGGTTTGGTAACACCTTTTTTTGATGGGTGGTCGATTGATTGTTGGATGGTTGATGAGGAGCGCAAGTATCTTCTTCCATCGCGCCTTGCTTCTGTGACGCAAAGTATTGATTTTAACAATGAAGTTATTGTGACAACAGATGCGAGGGCAGAAGGTAAACAGCTCACTTCAAAAGTTTCGGTTATCGGGGATGTGGTGGCGCCGGTTTGTCAAATCCAAATCGAAGGGACGAGTCAATCTAAACGAGGTTGGATTGTTGTGGCGCTTAGGCCGTACAATCCTGAAGGGGTGAGTTTTATCCATGACGTCGAATTACTTTCGAATCATCGAGGCTGGAGAGTTAATGATAAACAAAATGTGAATTTTGATGTTATTCCAGATAAGCATGTTTTTTCTGATTATTTGCAAGGCGACGTGTTTAGTCATCTTTCTGAATCAGATGATCGTACGAAAATACGATGTAAGGTGGGGCTAGCTACAGCAGCCGCACAATTTGAACTTTCGCCGAATAAATCCCGCAACATTACGCTCGCCATTCCTTTGAAGGGAAAACAGAATGTGGCCATCAAACAACAAACTTCCATTGAGAGTTGGGATGCAAGTTTGCAGGATGCCTGCCAGTTAAGTATTCCAGACGACAAAATTAAGTTTCTCTATGATGTTGCAGTAAGAACACTCGTCTTGCATTCTCCCGATGAAGTTTATCCCGGCCCGTACACGTACAAACGGTTTTGGTTTCGTGATGCGGCGTTCATATTACATGCGATGTTGTGCATGGGGCTTAAAGATCGTGTCCGACGTGTGATGGATTTTTTTCCCTCCAAGCAGACGCTCAAAGGATACTTTCTTTCGCAAGAAGGTGAATGGGATTCTAACGGTGAAGCCTTGTGGATTATGGAAAAGTATTGTCGTATGACGGGTAACCCTCTTCCTGAATTTTGGCACAAGGCGGTTGATTTGGGTGGACGATGGATTATGCACAAACGATTGAAAGGACATCACAATACGCTTTGTGCAGGATTGTTTCCGCCGGGATTTAGTGCCGAACATTTAGGACCGAATGATTATTATTATTGGGATGATTTCTGGGGTGTGGCTGGTTTGAAGGCAGCGGGTTATTTAACAGAAACATTAGGTCATAAAAGCCGAGCGCAATATTTTTGGGGTGAGGCCAAGCATTTTATGGATGACATTGAACAAAGCTTGTTTAAGGTAGTCGAACGCTTGGAACAATCCATCATACCGGCGTCACCTTATCGACGTATGGATGCCGGGGCCATTGGTTCAATCGTTGTCGATTATCCGCTTAAGTTGTGGCCAGCAAAGGATGCGCGGCTTACAAACACAATGGATTTTCTCCTGCAACATTGTTGTGTGAAGGGCGGATTCTTCCAGGACATGACGCATTCGGGGATTAATCCGTATTTGACATTACACATGGCGCAGGTGTTATTACGCAGTGGAGACAATCGGTATTTTGATTTGATGCAGACCGTTGCTAAATTGGCATCCTCCACTGGCCAATGGCCCGAGGCGATTCATCCGATTACGTTGGGTGGATGCATGGGGGATGGGCAGCATGTCTGGGCGGCCGCGGAATGGATATTGATGATACGAAATTGCTTTGTGCGTGAGGAGGAGAATAGATTGATTCTGGGCTCAGGTGTTCCCAAAGTGTGGATCGGTCCAGGCAAGACAATTTCTTTCGGTCCTGTGCACACTGATTTTGGAACGTTGAATATGACAATTAAAAAGAGTGACGATGATGTCAATGTATGTTGGGAAGGGGAGTGGTTGAAGGAAGAACCGACAATTGAAGTGGCATTGCCGGGGTTTAGCAAGATCGTTGCGCAACCCGGAACAACAAGGCTTGCGGTGAAGAAACAAGAAGCAGAGGTGCAAGAAGTAAGAGACAAGATGTAGAGAAGTAAGAGGTAGAGAGGCAAGAAGTAAAGAGATAAGAAGCAAAGAAGTAAGAGATAGAGGAGCAGAGAAGTAGAGAAGTGAGTAATTAAAAAATATGAATAATTTTCTATTTTGTTTTTTGCATCTTACTTCTCTATTTCTCTACATCTTGCTTCTCAACTCTGCCTCTTGTTTCTTACATCTCTACTTCTCTTAACAAGGCGGTGAAGAATGAAAATTCTCATGATGACCAACACATACACACCCATTGTCGGGGGGGTTGAGGCATCTATTCAGTCTCTGACGAGGCAACTCAAAGAAAAGGGACATGAGGTGGTGATTGTGGCGCCGTGTTTTGAAGCTATGCCTGAGCAGGAAGAGGGTGTTGTGCGTATTCCTGCGATTCAGAAATTTAATCATACCGATTTTTCGGTGAATTTGCCTATTCCGGGTTTATTAGAAAAATTGATGTTTGATTTTAAACCGGATATTGTGCATAGCCATCATCCATTTTTGATTGGCGACATGGCATTACGGTTAAGTGGTCAGTATGGCATACCGCTTATTTTTACGTATCACACGATGTATGAAGAATACATTCATTATCTTCCCTTTCAAAATAATATGATTCGGCGTTTTGTGATTGAACTTTCAGCCGGTTATGCCAATCTTGCCGACCAGGTGATTGTTCCTACAAGAAGTGTGAGAGATATTTTGCATGCGCGTGGTGTGGATACGCCGATAGACATTATTCCGACGGGGATTGATGTTAAGAAATTTTCTCAAGGGAAAGGTACGGCTATGCGTCAAAGTTTTAACATTCCGCGTGAGGCCTTTGTGATCGGACATGTCGGGCGTTTAGCCCCTGAAAAGAATTTGGAATTTCTGGCTCATGCTGTAACAGAATTTTTAAAAGAAGATCAGAATGCTCATTTTTTACTCGTTGGTAAAGGGCCCTGCGAAAAAGTTGTTCAAGAAATATTTCATGCAAAAGGTATGGATGCGCGGATACATTGTAGCGGCGTTTTAAGGGATGCGGCGTTGGCGAATGCGTATCATGTCATGGATATTTTTGCATTTACGTCTCAGACGGAAACACAAGGGCTTGTTTTGGCTGAGGCATTGGCTGCAGGTATTCCGGTTGTGGCGCTTGATGCCCCGGGTGTGCGGGATATTGTGAAAGATACTATTAATGGACGGATTATTCATGGGCAGGAGCGTGACACATTTGTGTCAACACTCATGGAATGCCGGCAAAAATCTTCGACTGATTTTCAGGAAATGAAAAAAAATGCACAAAAAAGTATTCAGCATTTTTCCTGCGAAGAGACGGCACGGAATATTTTTAAAGTTTATGGCCAGGCAAAATTACAGAAAAAGAAAAGGCGTGAAATAGACAACAGCCTTTGGCAGATGACGATGCAGCGTATTAAGACGGAATGGAGTATGGTTAAGAATTTAGCTGACGCTTCAGAAGCGGCTTACAGCGAGACGGCGTTTGATATTAAAACGCCACGCCATGCCCCTCAAAATAATTGGATGTTACGATTACGACGTTGGCTCAACACACATGAATGGTCGGCTCGGATTTTGAAGCTGTCGCAATCTACGGGGACAGAATCCAAGCCTGGGTTAATTATGATTCAGATTGATGGTTTTTCAAAAACACAGTTTGAAAATGCATTAAAAAATAAAGAAATGCCGTTTTGTCAGGGGTTATTACATAAACAGCGATACAAAATTTATCCTTTTTTTACCGGCATGCCATCGACGACACCTTCTGTTCAAGGAGAGTTGTTTTATGGCGTTAAACAAATTGTGCCGGCGTTTTCGTATTTTGATCAACGTGCCCAGAAAGTTTTTACAATGTTTGATGGCGATGATGCGACGGAAATTGAACGGCGGCTGAAAGAACGTGGAGGGCCGGGATTACTCGAAGGGGGGAGTTCGTATTCGAATGTGTATGCCGGAGGCGCCAAAGAAGCACATTTTTGTGCCATATCCTTGGGTTTGGATAAAATTTGGAAGGATGTTAATCCTTTAAGTATCATTCTTTTAGCCCTAACACATTTTGTGACACTCATACGTATTATTCTGCTGGTCAGTCTGGAGATGGTATTGGCGACGATGGATTTTATTTTTGGATTGATTGACGGGGAAAATTTTCGAAAGGAATTTAAGTTCGTCTCAACGCGGGGGTTGATTTGTATTTTGTTGCGCGAATTGATTACGCTTGGCTCCAAGATTGATATTGCGCGGGGTTTGCCTATTATTCATTTAAATTTTTTAGGGTACGATGAGCAGGCTCATCGAAGAGGGCCATCATCTAAGTTTGCCCATTGGGCGTTGAAAGGGATTGATTTATCCATTGCGGATATTTACAAAAATGCTCTGCAGTCAACGCGTCGGAATTATGATGTTTGGATTTATTCTGATCATGGACAGGAGGATACATCTTCGTACATGATTGAGCATGGGATGTACGTATTTGAGGCGATCGAGAAACTTTATCGTCAGATGTACGGAATCTCATCTGAAAAGGGGTCGGTGCATACCGATTTTAGGGGGCACAACGGCTTAGCCGGGAAGCGCCGTGCTCAAACAACGACTCACGACGTTCGTCTAAACTGCGCGCGGCACTCCCCGGCTAAGCCGTTTAACGTGCCCCCTAAAATTGGTAGGCACCAAGGAGGATGCTCCAGTTTTCGAGAATGGCAGGAGCCACCGCAGCGGGGAATTCAATTTTCTCGTGCACGTTATTTAGGGAAGAGGTTTATTCAAAATGTTTTTACGTCGGAAAAAGTATTGGACCATGATGATATTAAAGTGACAGCGATTGGGCCGACCGGGAATATTTATTTAACCAAGGAATTGAATGAAGATGAAAATTTTTTGTTTGCCCGTAAACTTGTGCGGACATTAAAAATTCCTTTGGTATTTTTAAGGGAAGGACCTGGGAAAGTGCGCGCATTTAATAAACATGGTGAGTTTATTTTACCGGATCAGGCCAAAGAGGTTTTGGGGGAAGATCATCCTTATTTGAAAGAAGTCACGCAGGATTTGATTGCGGTGTGTCATCATGCCAGTGCAGGGACTTTTACATTTTCCGGTTGGCGGCCGCATAAAAAACCGGTTAGTTTTCCTATTGAAAATGGGGCGCATGCCGGGCCGGGGATTCGGGAGACGAATGCCTTTGCACTTATGCCGTCGGATATTGTGGCATTGCCATCAACGAGGGCGTATCTTCGTACCATGGATTTGCGTGAATATGCCTTACAATTTTTGGGGAGGACAGCGCCAGAGAAAATTGATGCAGAAGTTTACATTTCTAAGAAAACAAACACAACTAAGAAAATACGGATTATGACCTACAATGTGCATAATTGTCAGGGGATGGATGGCAAAACGTCGCCTGAACGTATTGCGCGTGTGATTGCACGGCATGAACCGGATATTGTGGCTTTGCAAGAGTTGGATGTGAAGCGTCACCGGACAGGAGGTATTGATCAGCCGCATTTGATTGCGAAGCATTTAAAAATGATTTACCATTTTCATCCTAATATTTGCATAGAAGAAGGGCTTTATGGCAATGCGATTTTAAGCCGTTATCCCATGAAGTTGATTTATGCTAGCCGTCTGCCCATATTACCGGGACGCCCTGATTTAGAATTTCGTGGGGCTATTTGGGCGACTGTTGATGTGGAAGGAACAAGGGTTCAGATTTTTAACACACATTTGGGCCTACGGCCAAAAGAACAGTTACGACAAGCAGAGGCATTAGTCGGGGAAGATTGGCTGACACACTCAGCTTGTGATGGGCCAGTTATCCTTTGTGGTGATTTTAATGCCTTGCCTGGATCGTCCGTGGTACGCCGTATTACAGAAACTCTTCGTGATGCGCAGGTTGAACTAGATAATCATCGTCCTCATCCAACCTGGTTTAGCCCTTACCCGCTAGGCCGCATCGATCATATCTTTATCAACCCGCAAATAGAAGTTACCCGAGCCCACGTCTCCAAGACCGCATTAGACAAAACCGCCTCCGACCATCTGCCCTTGGTGGTGGATGTGATGGTTAAAAATTAATTTCTTTTTATTCCTTTTTTTTGATTAACGTTTTACAATAGTGGACACATGAGCAAAATTAATTTTACAGTCGAAGAAAAAGAAAATTTGTACATCTTGCGGATGCGGGGGGATATTACGACGGAGAGTTTGCCTGAATACCGTCAAGTGGTGGATGATTTGATGAAGGATTTGGATGTGCAAAATAAAAAAGATCTCAGCTTTATTGTAGATTATGACGGTGTGGGTGAGGTGGATAGTGCGGCTGTGGCAAATATTTTGGAGCGTTTAACAAACGCGGTCAGGACTGATCACAGGGTTGTGTTTATTAATGTTCCTGAGAAATTTAGTAATTTAGTCGATATTCTTCAAGTCGGTGATTCGATAAAGATTTACGATTCGGAGCAACAAGCTATTGAGGAACTAAGGAAGATAGGAGAAGCAGAGAAGTAAGAAACAAGAAGTAGAGAAGTAAGATTCAAGAAGCAGAAAATTAGAGAGGAAAAACACAAGAAGCAAAGCGGAAAGAATCAGAGAATCAGAGAAGTAGAGAATTCAAAAAATTCAATAGCGGATGGCTAAAGTTTTCCGAATGCATTCTTTTTTGCTTTTTCTCTACATCTTGTTTCTTACATCTATGCTTCTTTTAATAAGGGAGATAATATGAATACAGAATCAAAAAAATTTTTATGCAACCTTTTGGCGCAATGTGGACCTTCGGGATTTGAGGAAACGGCGCAAGCGGTGTGGGTGAAACGAACGAAGCAATTTTCCGACAAGGTGACGCGGGATGTGCATGGGAATGCTGTGGGTATTCTTAATCCTAAAGCGCCGTTTAAAGTGATGCTCGCTGGGCATTGTGATGAAATAGGGTTTATTGTATCACATATTTCTAATGACGGTTATTTGCATATTATTCCAATCGGTGGCATTGATACCGGTGTTCTTCCTGGGTCACAAGTTAAAGTTCAAACGGAAAAGGGATGGATTGATGGCGTAATTGGAAAAAAAGCTATTCATTTGATGGAAGTGGAAGAACGTCGAAAAGTTTTGCCGATGAAGGAATTGTGGGTGGATATCGGAGCCAAAGACCGGGATGATGCCTTAAAGGTTACCAAGGTGGGTGATCCGATTTCTTACGCGCCGAATTATCTTGAATTACGGAATAATATTTTTTCTTCTAAGGGCTGTGACAATAAGATGGGGGCCTTTGTCGTCTCTGAAGTGCAGAAGATTTTAAGTCAAAAGAAATCCAAATTAAAGGTTGGGGTGTATTCAGTCTCTACTGTGCAAGAAGAAGTAGGTTTGCGTGGGGCAACGACGAGCGCTTTTGGCATTGATCCACAGGCGGCCATTGCGGTGGATGTTGGTTTTTCATCGGACACGCCGGGGATTGATAAGCGTCTTGTTGGGGAAGTTTCTTTAGGCAAAGGGCCCATTTTGCATTGTGGTCCGCAAATCAATCGTGTATTGGGTAAATTATTAGAGACGGTTGCTAAAAAGAAGAAAATTCCTTGCCAAATGTCTTCGCTGGGACGGCCGGGAGGCACAGACACAGCCGCTATTCAGATTACGCGTGCAGGAGTCGCTACAGCCTTAATTAGTATTCCTAATCGTTACATGCATACAATGGTGGAAACGTGTTCAACGGACGATTTAGTCGCAGCATCGAATCTTATTGCTGAGACTATTTTAAATATTACCCCAAAAACAGATTTTGTTCCAAAATAATGAAACAAGAAGAAATTAGCTGGGACAGTTCAGCAGAAGAAAATTTTAAACAATTGATTGCCAAAATGCCGGTGTTTGTACGCGGCATGGCCGAGAAGGCCGTCGCTAAAAAGGCAGAAGATATCACTCTACAAGATAACCGTTCGGTTGTGGGAGAAAAAGATTTTATTGACGCTCTTTTTTCGGAAACACCTTTTGGTTTTCACGGCCTCATGAAAAGCGACCTAAACGAACTCGGCATTAATTACACCCAATACGGTCATCCGGAGTAAATATGAAAATAAAAATATTAATTATTTGTTTATTAGCAGCGGGGGCCGGTTGTGCGTCTTCGTTAACGAAAGAAATTGAATCTGTTTCGGCGCAGTACGCAACGATTGCTTTTGAGGATGGCATTGGTTTGAAAGAGGCTAAGCTTATTGCGCAGCAAGAATTGATCAAACAAAAATTAGTAGACATTTACGATCTTTCCTTGCCGCAGATAGCTAGGAATGTTTCAACCTTGCCAAACTATCATAATTATTGGTTTATTTCTTTTAAGGAAAGAAAGCCGGATAGTATTGAGTTCATATTTATGTGTATTATCGACAAGAAAAATGGCCGTGTAAAATTTTCCAATGACTATCCTCCGAGTAAACAGTGGATTTTGGAAGCTGCTTTGCTTGGTTAGAAATCGTGTTTATTTCTCTGTTATTTTAGTTGACGAAATCGAAAAAATAGTTAATACTTACTAACGAGTAAATGAGGAGAAGAGATCTTAGGCCGTAAAGTAAAAGTTTTTATTTTGCGTTGTTTTAGTATTTTCTGTCTGTCATTATTTACTCAAGCTCATGTTGAAAGGAGGTAGTAAATAATGGCAAAAGGAACAGTAAAGTGGTTTAGCAACCAAAAAGGTTATGGTTTCATCACTCCAGAAGACGGTAAAGATGTATTTGTGCATCACAGCGAAATTCAGGGTGAAGGTTACAAAACTTTAGAAGAGGGCCAGGCAGTAGAGTTTGAAATTACTGATGGACCTAAAGGTGAACAAGCTAAAAATGTTGTTAAAGCCTAATGCGCGTAAAGGTAGATATTTGACTCTATCCTAAAACAACACATAACACATCTAAAAGAGGTAATGGTGTAAATCATTACCTCTTTTTTTACCGAAAGAATTCATGTTTGAACATATTGTGTTAGGTATTATTCAAGGTATTGTAGAATGGCTTCCGATAAGTTCGGAAGGCATGATTGTTTTGGTGAAAACAAATTTTTTTCCTAGTGAAGACAATTTTGCCACGATCATTCATCAAGCGTTATTTCTCCACCTTGGAACATTTTTTGCCGCTTTAGTTTATTTTAATAAAGACGTAGCCATTCTTATCAAGGCATTATTTCAGTTTAAATCCCAATCCAAAGACACACAGAATCTTTTAATTTTTTTACTTTGGAGTACGATCATAAGTGGTTTGTTGGGAATTGTTTTATTGAAAATATTTAGTCATTTCTTTGAGCAGTTTAGTTCAGCAGGCAAAGGTATTACGGCTTTGGTAGGATGTCTTCTCTTTATTACGGCCTATTTAGAAATTAAGGCTTTGGGGAAAAATAAAGTGATTAAGGCCAGCGCCGGTACAAGTTCGTATCGCAATATGAGTGATTTAAAGATCATAGATGGTATTATTTTGGGTATTGTTCAAGGATGTGCCGCATTACCCGGCCTTTCCAGATCAGGACTGACGGTTTCAGCCCTTTTATTAAGGAAGTTTGACAAAGCTTACGCGCTTAAACTCAGCTTTTTGATGAGTTTACCGATTGTTTTGGCTGGAAATATTATCCTCAACTTCAATAACCTTCAATGGTCCTTAAATGCATTTGTGGGACTATTTTTTGCTTTTGCATTTGGTTTGGCCACCATCCACTTACTTCTTAGACTCGCCCAGAAAATTAATTTCGGTTATTTTTTAATTTTCTTAGGTGCCCTCACAATAATTTCGGTTTTTATTTAAAAATTTAATTCTTTTTGATCCATAGCGGCGGATTAAATATCTTGATAAATTTTTTATGCTATGATAGTTTGTATTTTAAGGGTGTTAGAATTCGTAATTTAAAATATTTAACAAGGAGGTAAGTTTATGGAGACAACAGAGA
The DNA here is from genome assembly GCA_029261055.1 of Candidatus Omnitrophota bacterium. Lineage (GTDB taxonomy): Bacteria > Omnitrophota > Gorgyraeia > Zapsychrales > Zapsychraceae > JAJDCA01. Next base: position 73,872 of record JAJDCA010000015.1, read on the forward strand.
TACAAGAAACCATTAATAAGTTGATTGATGTTGGCGTGCCGTTTTTATTAAACCTTGTTGCTGCTATTGTTATCTACGTTGTTGGTAAGTGGGTGGCGGGAATACTTTCTAATGCCATAGCCAAATTTATGAAAAAGGGGAAGGTGGATGACGCTTTAACGGGGTTTACAAAGAATATTGTTTATGCCATTATTTTGATTTTTACGGTTATTGCGGCCATTGGGAAAATAGGGGTTCAAACCACATCTTTTATTGCCCTTTTAGGTGCGGCTGGTTTGGCTGTGGGTATGGCGTTGCAGGGAACATTGTCTAATTTTGCAGCCGGCGTTATGTTAATTTTATTTAAGCCTTTTAAAGTCGGTGATTTTATTGAAGGCGGCGGATCAATGGGGACTGTTAAAGAAATTCAGATATTCAATACGATCCTTGCTTCACCGGATAACAGGAAAATTATTCTTCCTAATTCAAAAGTATCCGGGGATACGATTACAAATTTTTCAGCTATTGGTGAGAGAAGAATTGATTTAGTTTTTGGTGTTTCATACAGTGATGATTTAAAACAGGCAAAATCTATTCTTCAAAAACTTGTGGATTCCGATAGCCGCATACTGAAAGATCCGGAACCGGTGATCGCGGTTTCAGAATTGGGTGATAGCTGTGTGAGTATCGTTTGTCGGCCGTGGGTTAAGCCTGCAGATTATTGGGGTGTGTATTTTGACCTTACAGAAAAAGGGAAGCTTGCTTTAGAAGAAGGCGGATGCTCAATTCCTTTTCCTCAAAGAGATATTCATGTTTTTCAGGAAGCAGGACAATCTCAAGAAGCGGTAGCAGGAACTGTTTAAACAGCTCTCAGTCGTCAGATGCCAGGTTTCAGTGAAAATAAAACACTGATGACTGACAGTTGACGACTGCTGGCTAACATTGAAATTTTGATACAATGTTATGCGAAAAATTAATTCTTTATCTTCCTCCCCGACATCTGCGAATCTGTTTGAAGGAACTGTATGTGCACAACTTTTTAAGGAGTCTCCTTTAAGTCATCGCATGCGGCCGCAGACGCTGGATGAATATGTCGGGCAGCGCCATGTTTTAGGTGAAGATAAATTGTTAACCCGCGCAATTCAAGCAGATCGCATTACGTCTTTAATTATTTATGGCCCTCCCGGCGTTGGTAAAACAACCCTCGCTCAGTGCATCAGTGCAAAAACGCAAGCCGCGTTTGAATGCATTAACGCGGTTTCTTCCAATGTAGAAGAGATGCGTAAAATTCTTGCGGCTGCAGCTAATCGTCGATTAACATGTCAGAAAAAAACGATCCTTTTTATTGACGAAATTCATCGTTTTAATAAGGCACAGCAAGATATTTTGATGCCGGATTTAGAAGAAGGAAACATTATTCTTGTCGGCGCCACGGTATTTAATCCATTTTTTTCTTTGATTGGACCATTATTATCCCGATCATTGGTGTTTGAATTGAATCCTCTCACGCAGGAAGATATTTTAAAAATTTTAAATAATGCCTTGGAGGATCAAGAAAAGGGGTTAGGGGCGTTCTCGATACAAGCGGATGAGGGGGCCTTAAATTTTATTGCGGATGTTTGTGATGGTGATGCGCGTAAAGCCTTGAATGCTTTGGAAGTCGGGTGCTTAACAACGCCAAAAGATAAGCAAGGGAAGGTTGTTTTTAATTTAGATGTCGCGCAAGAATCCATCCAAAAGAAACAAGTGAATTATGATAAAAAAGGGGATGCGCATTATGATACAGCCTCGGCCTTTATCAAATCGATGCGTGGTTCTGATCCTGATGCGGCGCTGTATTGGATGGCTAAAATGATTTATGCGGGAGAAGATCCTCGGTTTATTGCACGACGCATTTGTATCTGTGCAGCAGAAGACGTGGGTAATGCCGATCCACAAGCCCTTGTACTGGCGAATTCTGCGTTTCAAGTTTCCGAGTTTATTGGGATGCCTGAGGCACGCATTCCTTTGGCGCAGGCCGCTATTTATGTGGCGTGTGCACCCAAGTCGAATGCCTCGTATTTAGGGATTGACAAAGCCATTGATGCCGTGAAGAATAAGCGCGTCCAGGAAGTACCCGTGTATCTTAAAGATTCTTCTTATCGCGGAGCCAAGAAAATGGGCCACGGTCAAGGCTACAAATATGCGCATAATTATCAAGGGCATTATGTTGATCAAGAATACATCTCTGTGAAAGAAACTTTTTATGAACCGACAGATATGGGTTATGAACAGAAAATAAAAGCAAGACTTGGTCAAAAGAAGCAAGAGGTAAAGAGGCAAGAAACAGAGAAGTAAAGATTTGTTTTATTTCTGCCTCTTGTTTCTGTGTTTCTGTGCTTCTTTAAAAAAGGAATATCATGAAACTCAATGAAGAAATCATTACATTTCTTAAAAGTAAAGATGTTGTTCTTGTCTCAACCTTAGATGAAAAAGGGCGTATCCATTGCGCGGTGAAAGGCATTGTGGAGGTATTGAAGTCTGGTAAAATTTTTATTATTGATCTTTTTTCCGGACAGACATTAAAAAATATACGAAAGAATCCAAATGTAAGTATTGCCGCCACAGATGAAGTTCGGTTTAAAGGCTATACGTTGCAGGGGAAAGCTATCATTGTGCCTAAGTGGCAAATTCATCAGGACTTTATTAATAAGTGGGAAACGCATGTGATCCAAAAAGTTTCCGACCGCATTTCTAGAAGCGTGCATTCAGGAAAAAAAGGAATGCAGCACTACGAACTCAGTCTTCCCGACAATCCCAAACATATCATTGATATTCAAGTTGAGAACATCATCGACCTTTCTCCAAGAGTAAAGAAAAAATAGTAAAAAATAGTGACAGACACCTTTTTTAAAAAGATCATCAAAAAAAGGTGTCTGTCACTATTTTTTTTGCCTTGGAAATTTAAAGCAGGGAAGAAGCGTAGAGTAACTATCGGTCCATGGTCTAAATTTTACAATATCTTTTTCAGAAATTGTCTGCCATTTTCCTTCTGTAAGTAATTTTACAAATTGATTTTTATCCCACGTAATAGCGATCCAATCGGAACGAAAAATACCGCTAATGTAGTCGATATCTTTTTTGTAGGCGACAAAGGCGCCGGATTCCATGGCTGTTTTAAGGAGAGGGTAGCGTAAATCAAGGTAACGATTGGTAACATGAAATACAATAATACCATCAGGTAGAATTTGTTGTCGATAAGTTGATAGGGCTTCTGTCGTTAATAAATGGACAGGAACAGAATCGCCACTAAAGGCATCCACTACGAGGAGATTGTAATTTTGTTTGTCCATTTTTTCTAAAGAGAGCCGAGCATCACCGTAGAAGTGTTTGACGGATGCTCTGGATTTATTTAAAAATGTAAAATATTTTTTTGTGATAGCGTGTACATCCGGGTCAAGTTCAAAGAAGTCCATATGTTGATCTTTTTCCGGGTAGACCGCTAAGGCACCTGTGCCTAATCCAATGATCCCTATTTTTTTTAGACTTTTGTCTCTGATGAGAATTTCTGCCGTCGGGGACTTGGGGTTGTAATAAACAAGAGGGATAAAACTTCTTTGTTCTTCCAAAAATTGCCCGCCGTGAATCGTTGAACCGTGTAATAAAAATCTGACTTTGGGTTGTTCAATAACTTTTGTAATGCCGTAATAATTTCGATGGCTGAATATGTATTTTTCTTTAGAAAATGTAGATTCTAGAATAGGTAGAAGAAGAATAATCATCAGTATGCTGGCCGTGACGGCGCCGCGTATTTTCCATTTTTTCATGTCTTCAATTTGCCAGGCTAGGCTGATGAGAAAAAATCCAAGAAAATATTCCAGATAGGAAGAAGAAATAAGCGGTACAAGCCATGTAGCCGTGATGCCGCCTACAAAACTTCCCAGGGAGCTGATGAAATAAAAAAATGTTAGTTTTTGATGATCAACCGGTCGCGTTGTGTGAAGACGGTTTTGACAAAACATACATAACATAAAGGTTAATAAGAGAAGGATGCAAGCTGAGATGGGCACCGGAATAATTCTTTGAAGCATGACGAAATAAAAGACAATACCGAGGGTCATAATCACAGGGATTTGGTTCACGATCCAACGTGGACACCAGGGGTTTTTTTTGAAGTTTAAGACAAATGTAAGGAGATAAATCGCTAAGGGTAGCATCCAAAATAATGGCATGGGAGCGATTTCTGATGTGATCACATTGGTTACCGATAAGAATATAAAAACGCCGGCGGCACTGTAGAGGAGCCATTGCCAAAGGATCGTTTTATTAATCGTTGTATTAAGATTGTGTGATGATGTTTCTTTTGGTTGGACACGAATCCATTTAAAAGCGGCAAAGTGAAGCGCAATGAAAATAAGGTAACTGATGCGCCAGATTTTTTGCTGGATATGCAAGTCCCAAACCATTTCAAAAACAAAAGGATATGTGAGTAGTGCCGCGAAAGATCCCAAATTTGAGACAGCAAACAAGGTGTAGGGGTTTTTTCGTTCTGGTAAGTGAGACTCGGCTAACCACGCTTGCCAGATGATGCTAATCGTAGAGAGTACAAAAAACGCCGGCCCAATCGTTAGCAATAATTTCCAGAAAACTTCAATGACCATGGGTAAATTTGATGAAGGGTAACGTAAAGCTAAAGAGTGGCCTGGAAAAAAAAGAAGAGGGAGAAGAATAAAGCCAAGATGAAACTTTCGATACCGTTCTATTCCGAGCCATTGCACAACACAATGCGCATACAAATACCCTAACAGCAGGGCTGCCTGAAAAAATACAATACACGCCCCCCAAACAAGATAACTCCCACCAAAGTTAGGAAGAAAAATTTTTCCAATGATCAGTTCAATTTGAAATAAGAGAAAGGCCGATAAGAACGTAATAAATCGAATAAGCCAAATGGGATTCATCATTGATAATATTAGGGGCATGATAAATCATGCCCGTACGGGGGTGATTGTAGGGGCATGATTTATCATGCCCTTTAAATTATTAAAATACCATAATATCGCAAAAAAATATGGATGTCACCCATTTTTTCAACCATTTTAAATTAATTCTATCATTATGCAACGCATATAGTTACAATTATTTCAGGATTTTTCTTGTTTTTAAAGAATTGTAATTGTTTGGCCTCTATGAACTTATGATTTTTTCGATAAATTTGTTTTTTCTTGATAAATATGTTATTTTTTGATTAGGTGCAAAAGAAAGCGGTTTTTTGCATTGAAAATCTTTAAAACCACGCCAATAATCCCGCCTACCAGCAGGCAGGCACGCCACGGATTGGTGAAATTTCATAAAGTTAAGTGTAGAGACGTAGCATTGCTACGTCTAATTAAAGACGTAGAATCGCTACGTCTCTATAAATTGGAGAAAAAAATGAATATTTTCATCAAAAAACAACGTTTTTGTTTGGTTTACAGGGTTTTATCCGCATTTATTGCCGTGGCCTTCTTAACTACCACCATTGTTCCGGCTGGATACGCGCAAATGGTGACCATGTCGGCGCCATCCATCTTGAATTTACCGACACCCGGCACCATGGTGACCATGAGCGAGGGCTTTCATCCTCCATTGATTCGGGGTTTGAGGATCGACCCGGAGAATCCGCTTAAATTTAACTTTATTGTAGAAACCGGCGATACCCCTTTGCAAGGTACAGCTTTGCAGCAGGAAGGCGAGAAGCTGATTAAATATTTTCTCGCTGCGCTAACGGTACCGGAAGAAGATATGTGGGTCAACTTGAGTCCGTATGAAGCTGACCGTATCATCCCCGAAGGTTTGGGCGATACGGAAATGGGTCGGGATTTGTTGGCTCAGGATTATATTTTGAAGCAGTTAAGCGCCTCGATGATGTATCCGGAAGATGAATTGGGAGAAGAGTTTTGGGAACGTGTGTATACACGCGCTCAGGAAGAGTTCGGCACCACGGATTTGCCGATGAATACCTTTAACAAGATCTGGATTGTGCCGTCTAAAGCTGAAGTTTATGAGCACGAAGAATCTGCCAGCGCGTATGTGGTGGGGAATCATCTGAAAGTCATGCTGGAAGAAGATTATGTGGCATTGCAGGAAAATGCAGGTGTAGAGCATTACGGCTTAGATTCTTTGGGCGATAATGCCGAACAAGTCGTCAGCGGCGTATCATCAGCCGTTATCCGTGAAGTATTGATCCCTGAAATAGAAAAAGAAGTCAATACAGGCGAACATTTTGCTAATTTGCGTCAAATATTTCATTCCATGATTCTAGCCGAGTGGTACAAACAAAACCTCCGTCAAAGTCTTTTAGGGCAAGTCTACGTCGATCAAAACAAAACCAAAGGCGTAGACACGACAGACAAACACGTAAATCAGAAAATCTACGAACAGTACATCGAATCCTTCAAAAAAGGCGTGTACGACTACATTAGAGAAGACTACGACCCTACCACCCAACAAATCATCCCGCGTAAATATTTCTCGGGTGGGTTTGTAATGAAAGCCATGCTGGCTGAAGTAGCTGAGATAAGCGCGGAAAATTTAGACGATAGCCAATTGTCTATTCTGGGAGCTAATGAGTTTAAGCGTTACGATTTTGCCGCTATGGTGGAAGAGGCAACAGGGCCTGTTATCGATGCGGCCCGGTTGGCAACTCCGATTCAAGCCCAGAACCTGGACAAAGCGCAAAAAGCAGGGGCGTCAGTGGCTAATTTTCTTAGGGAGATTAAGGATGATCAAGAGATGTGGACACTTTATGCCAAGCCGGAATTTCTGAAGGACATGAATGAGGTGTTTGTGTTATTGTCTGAGGGGGGCCAAGAAAAGGTAGCTGTGAATGCGGCTATTGCGCAGACATTACGGTATATTAAACGTTTAATGGATTCATCGAGCAGAATAAACGAATTTTTGGCGCCCAATGTTATTGTGCCGATTATTAAGGCTGTGGCCGAAAAGACCAATCTTAGCGGGGAGAAAATCAATCTGGAAACATATTCCTTAGTCATCAATAATGCATTAGATCAATTTAACCGGATTCTATTCAAGGATTTTGAAGAAGAGGCTGCTTTGGAATTAGTGAAAAATACGTCCAAAATAAGCAAAGGTGTTGTTACCGCAATTAAAAAAAATTTGACGCGGGATGAAATTTTTGAGGGAGTTAATTTAGTTTTGAAGCAGCATATTTTTAATGTCACCCAGGGAAAAGAATTTAAAGCAACGACATTATTTGCCGATTTAAAATTAGCCGGTATGACAGAAGAGGAAATTCTGGAAAATTACAGGTTTATTAAGGATGCTGTTCCACTTCAGTCGCAGGAGGAGGTTTACGCAATAACGATGGAGTTTATTGAAAAATTTTTAAATGAAACATTTCCTTCCGGCAATGAGGCCCTGGGTAGTGTAGAGCAGAATCGGAGTAGTAGAAAAGACACATTTTTATTGATTGTCAAACTTGTGGAAAATGAAGTGTTAGTGGCAACGGATAGTCCGGGATGGGAGATTTTAAGCAAGACCCCTTTAGGGATAACATCGGTGAACGGATTGATCAATACATTTTTGAACAGACTCGACCTAACCAAGGATGTCAACAAGAAACAGTATGTAACGACAGATTTTATTAAAGATATACATGCGGTGATAAGTGAATCGTCAACCGTCGGCCACGTTATGGCCCCTGCGGACCGTAATTTATTGATTCAAGTGTTTATTCCAACAGTGCTGACGCATCTGGCGGAATTTCTCAATAAATCCGACATTCCGGAAAAGTTTTTAACCCGGGAGTTTACGATACCTGTTATCAAGGCGATCGCCCAAAAGAAAGATTCTCAGAACAAGAGTCTTTTACTCAACACTGAGTCGCCGTTATTGAAGTCTGTATTAGACGAACTGGGGCGGGGAGTCAAAGATTTTAAGTCGGAGGGTGATGTGTCAGCTTTGAATAATGAAATGGCAGCTATTCACAATATGATTATTTCTGAAATTGAAAATCATGTGCCGTCAAACACGTATTCTTTTGATATTCTCAAAAATTTTCAAGTAGAAATAGGCCAGATGATCAACTTTAAAACAACAGCTGTGTGGAGGCAAATACAGGCTGGAATGAGCGAAACTGACATTAGTGAGCATTATTGGAACATAGTAAAGGTCCTTAGAACATTACCTACCCCGAAAGAGGGAGAAAAAACAACCTTCCCGTTTATTTTAAATTTCCTTGACAAAAGAATAGGACAGGTTGAATCACTGGCGAATCCTGATACACAGAAAAAAGTTGCCTTTGAGTTTATTGACTCATTTTTGCAAAATAACGGGCTGCGCACGCAGGATGATTCTGCTGGATGGACAACAATAGAAGACTCTGCTCAGTTAGCCAGTATGAGTATCAGCGACATAGATCAAGCAGAGTTGGTTGAGACGGCTAAGAAGATGAAGCGGAATGGTGGCGATGCTTATGAGATGGCGAAGTTAGATTTGGCAGAGCTGGTGGGGACGATAGTTTATAATTTTATAGAAAGTATCAAGAATGATAAGTTGATGTTTTTGGTTTATGGTAATGGAACACTGAGGAAGGGAATGAATGAAGTGGCTAAGGTATTGTCAGACGGAGGAATGGAAAAGGATGAGGTTGGTAAAGTTATTACAACGGCATTAATGGATCTTGAAACATTGTTGGAATCTAAGAACAGGATATATGAATTGGCAATGCCTGATTTTATTTTGCCGATTATTAAGGCTGTTGTTAATAAGAAAAAAGCGAATGGAAATCTATTTGATTTTAATGCTTATCAAGGTGCCGTGGAAGATATATTTGATGATTTGAAGGGTTCTTTGTTTATTTCTTTGAAAAGGGATATTGTTCAGGAAATCGGGAAAAAATCACTAATAATTCGGGATGATATTATTGAGAAAATTAATGAAAGTGAGTCGATAAAGGGCATTACCGATGAGGGTGTTTTTGATTTTGATCGGTATTTATTTGAAGTGACTGAAGGAGAAAAGCTTAAAAAAGATGCAATGTTTGGAGACTTGGTAGAAGCCGGTATGGTAGAAGAGGAAATTATGGATGGGTTCAGACGTATTTTTGGTGTTTCTTCAAAAAATGTGAATAAGCTTTCATCAGTCCAGAGGGAAATAACAACGATTTGGTCTGTTATAGAGTTTATGAAGAAAGTATTTGAGGGTCCTGAAACACGAAATGGATTTGATAGCAATTCTATGTATAAAAAAAATACATTCTCCTTGATTGTCGAGCTTATCGAAAAAGGCCATCTGGATTATACTAATAGTAAAGGATGGAATATCTTGGAAAATAGTATTAAGGATTTGCCATCAGTGACAAGTTTGATTAGTGATTTTCTAAAGAAAATTGACAGAAATAATGCGTCTATTGAGGATGAGTATGTAACATCAGATTTTATTTTTAAAATACATCAAGTGATTCAGAAAATGCAGATTGAGACGCGTGAGGTTGAAAGTAGATTTGTTGTAAACGTTATTCGTGGAGAAAAGCATTCTGCTATTGAGAAAACCTTGAATCAGGTAGCCGAATTCTTGAATACCCCAGGAATTCCGGGGAATTTTCTGAAAAGGGATTTTATTATGCCTATTGTCAATGCCATCGCCAGTAAAGTAGGTGAAGATGGAGATAGCCTGTTAAATAACGAATCTCCGAATGAGATATTGCCAAAAGTGTTTGAGAGCCTCTTGGATCAATTTGGAAAACTAAAAAATGAGGATAAGGTAAACGTATTAAATGCGAACGTGAAATTTATTCGTAGTGATATTTTGAAAGACATTGATAACCTTACTTTAGGGAATTTAGAAGAAAGTTTTTCTTGGATAGCATTGAATACTCTTAAAGCAGAGATTAATGCTTTGGTGACATTTGAAAAGAGCCTGTTATGGGATCTATTAAAAGATAATATGAAAGAAAATGAAATTAGGGAAACTTCTTGGGAGATACTAAGAACTCTTAGAACATTACCTGGAAAGAGAAATAAAACAACGTTCCAATCTATTTCAGAATTTCTTTGGGATGAGATTGGAGCTGCCGAGGGTTTTGGCGGACAAGCCGTAAAGACAGCCTTTTTAAGTATTAAACAAGAGCTGGAAGCCGGAGGTCTGAGTACGACGAAGACGGATGAGGGATGGGATGAAGTGAAGAAGTCTGTAAAAGATTTAGCCTTGTTAGCAACCCCACTCGAGCAAGATGAAGAGATGCGCGATATGGATAAGGCGGAACTGATTGATACGGCTAAGACAATGATGAGAAATGGTGGAAAGGGTTATTGGGTGGGTTTAAAAAAATTAGAGAAAAAATTATCTAAAGACGAAGCAGAGAAAATAGCAGTGGACATAAACACGGAGTTGCTAGAGGAAAGTCTTGGGACAAATTTAATAGGCGGGGTAGACGAGGAGGAACAAGACTTTACAATCGATTTTGAAAAACTTATTGAATCTGCACAACGTTTGGGTAATTTGGGGCAGCGTAGTGTTATTCTGAAGGCGCGTTCTCTGTTAGGTGAATTGGGTTCTAAGAAGCCATGGAGTCAGTTTAAGAAACTCCTTGATGTTTTTGTTCAGCTTGGGATGAATAATGTCAGTAAGTCTTTTATGGAAGAAGATTCTAATGTTTTAATGGAAGATGTTATTGATACTTTAGAGCAGGAAAAAAGTAGTTTTCCAGAGGTCGCGGTCAAAGAATGGATAGATTATTGGCGAGATTCTGTTAAAGGAGATGAGTCTTTTTTTACAGAAATTTGGCAAGAATTTGATCCTTATTTGAATCAGGTGATAGGTTTAACATTGCAGCAAAAACTTAAGTTGTATGAATCTATATTACAAGAAGAAAAATTTAAGGATGAAGAAGAGTTATTAACTATTTTGTTAGACAGAAGTGAAGCATTAGAAGAGTTAATAGAATTAGAAGTGAAAAATGATCGTACTTTTGAACTTGAACCTGAGGGTTTGAAATATCGTTTTGAATATGAAACGTTTGATCAGGATTTAACAAAAACGGAGGAGCTAATAAATAAGGTTACAGTGGGGGCAAGAAAAGTTATAAAGGATATGGAATTAATGGGAGGAATAAATGATGATGAGTTTACTATAGATGTCGATTTTAAAATAGACAAGTTTAATCCATCCGCTTTCAGATTAAGGTTCACATATCAGGGAAGACTGCAAGATGATGACATCCATGCACGATTTCTGTACGCAGCGCAAAAAACCGTTATGGCGTTGCATCCGCAATATATTTCCAAGGATTATGAGTTTTTAAATAAAGAAAACAACTTTACAAATTATTCCATCACATTCGTCCTCAGAAGTAGTATAGACGATCAAGAAATTAAAACATTAATTCAAAAAGAAATCGCGTTGGCTGAAGAGGTGAAGAAGCGGGACCTGGCTTTGTTGGTTCCTGTGGTGGTGAATGGTTTGCGGAAGAAGTTACTGGAATATGGTGAAAAAATTATTAAGGAGGATGTGAAGAAAGAATATGGAAAAGTAGTCAGAGATTTGTATATCCGGTCAGAGGTTGATGCTTCTTTTAATAACGCGGCAACCCTGTTAAATAACTTTGAGGAGAAGCAGAGTATTGTAAATATTATGACCACAGCGGCCGATGAAATCGTTAAAATAATAACGACATATCATTCGAAATATGGTCAGGGTTTGAAAGAATTTCTAGGGACGGATTTTTTGATGCCGATTATTGAGGAGGCTTTTAAATATCAGAATAAAAGCGACACAAATAATGTGCCCGAAAATTATCAAATTATCATTAGACGTATATTTGCGGCATTAGAAAGTGAGTTGTTTATGCCTTGGGAAGAGGATTTGAGTGATGAATTTGCAATCCACAAGGATCAAATAAAGGCGGCCATTGTTGGAAAAATATCCAGCGGTTTTGATAGTGATGAGGAAAATTCCCTGGGGGTAAGTGATATCCTAGGTGACATAAGCGCCATCCATGCACTAAGAAAATTAGTATCGTTAGATTATGTGAAAAGGAATGTGGCCGTGATAGGGGTAGACACAAACACAGTGGAGGCCGTCCAAACATTGTTGAACAAGGTGGAAGGGGAGATCGATGCAATTGTTCCTTTTATGGAACGTGTGGTAACGGCGATGAATCAGAAAATTACTGAAAATGAATCCCGAGAGGTTGGAGCAGCTCCTGTAGAGAGTGATCTAAAAAATAAACACACAACTTTTGCCTTTATTGTTGATTTTCTTGATGCCAACATAGCCAAAGATGATCAACTGGAGCAGTTGGAATCAATTACATCGTTAATTGAAAGCGGGCAGTTGCTTACACGGGATGATCCTAAGTGGGACAACATGAAGGATCCTGCGAAAGATGATTGGAGTAACAAGGAGGAAGAAGAGCGGAAAGAAGACGTGGCTATGAAGGTGGGTACGGCGGAACAGGTGAAGATTCCGGATACCATTGAGGATATGCTCGAGTTGTTTGATAAGGATCTGATACATGGGGGTATTAATTTAAACGCAGCAGCGTTTGATTTGCAGATTAAGCGTGACGGACGTGGGGTGCCGTTGCCGTTGGAGTTTCAGTCTTTGGGGGATGTGCATGTAGAAGGATTCTTACCGATTATTATGAATATTACCCCGATTAATTTGCCTCAGCTTTTGGGGTTGGTCATTCCTGAATCAATGCCAGCGCAGGATGCGGTGGATGAGGCCAACGACATTCCCGATTATTACCGCGAAGAAGACTTTGTCGCGCGTGATCCAATGGAGATTCAAGCATAATTTTTTCGATGTTTCTAACAATTAAAGAGGCCCAAACATTTAGTTTGGGCTTTTTTTGTTGATATAAAATATGGCATATGTATGATTATATGGTATAATTTTTAGTGATGAACATAACATTTGAATGGGATGCTTCAAAGGACAGGTTAAATCAAAAGAAACATAATGTTTCTTTTTTCTTGGCGCAGCAGGCTTTTTTAGATAAAAATCGTATTGTTGCCCGAGATTTAGTACATAGTTGTACGGAGGAACGTTATTTTTGTATTGGAAAAATTGGTGAGGGTATTATGACAGTTCGTTTTACATACAGAGGAGATGTTATTAGAATTATTGGAGCTGGATATTGGAGAAAAGGAAAGGTGTTTTATGAAAAAGAAAATAAAATATACTAATGAAGCTATGGATTTTGAAATCCTTAAGGATTTTCTTCCTCCTCCGGAGAAGCTTGCTTTGAGAGAAGAAACAGTTAAGGTTACGATTGGATTAAGCAAGTCAAGTGTGGACTTCTTTAAAATGTTTGCCAAAAAAAAACATGGTCATTATCAGACTATGATCAGAAAAATTCTAGATTCATATGTTGCGCATTATCATTAAATGATTAATCAACACAACACAAAAGGTTTTCGGGCATTATTAACGACGCAGTTCTTGGGGGCGTTTAATGATAATGCGTTTAAGTTTGTTATTGCCGCGTTCATTGTAGATTTGATGGATCAGGCTGGAGGAGGGACAGGGTATTTGGCCCTTTCCGGTGTTGTATTTGTCCTACCGTTTTTACTTTTTTCCACATTGGGAGGTTATTTAGCGGATCGGTTTAGTAAGCAGAAGATCATTGTGGGTACAAAGATCTTTGAGCTGATGGTTATGGCGGTGGGATTTTGGGCCTTGCTGAGTGGGCATATTGGACCGATGTTGGTCGTGCTGTTTTTTATGGGTTTGCAAAGTTCTCTTTTTGGGCCTTCCAAATATGGAATCCTGCCGGAGATGTTAGATGATAAAGAGTTATCCGAGGGCAACGGTTTGCTGCAGATGTGGACGTATGTAGCGGTTCTCCTTGGACAGATGAGTTATGGATTTATTATGCAAGTGACACAGCCGCACTATTACAGGGCGGCTTTTATTTTTATGGCTATTTCGGTATGTGGAATTTTGGCCAGTTTATTCGTAACGAAAGTAAAACCTTCGGGGAGTGTGCGTCGTCATCAGATGAATGTTTTTAAAGAGGTGTATCAAAACATTCAATGGATCAAAAAAGACAGAGGCATATTTCTTTCGATCATTGGATTGATGTATTTTGGTTTTCTGGGCGGCTTGTTTCAACCGAATGTCTTGTTGTTTGCACGAAAGATTCTTCACGTCAGCCATTTACAAACAGGTTTGCTGATTTCTTGTATGACGATTGGTCTTGGTCTTGGGTGCATGGTAGCAGGAAAGTTGTCGGATAGAAAAGTGGAGCTTGGCCTGGTGCCTATGGGGGCGATTGGTTTAAGTGTGTTTTCTATTGGGTTGGGGGTGGTGGCGAATTCGTATGTTTTATCTTTAATTGATATTTTTCTTTTAGGCCTTTCTTGCGGGTTTTACATTGTCCCTTTAAATACCTTGATTCAGCAGAGGAGTCCGAAAGAAAATAGAGGGCAAATATTAGCGACCAATAGTGTTTTATCTTTTTGTGCGATTCTTATTGGATCGCTTTTTTTGTATGTACTTCGAGATATTGTCCATCTTAATGCCGCGCAGATTTTTATTTTTACAGGACTGCTGACCATTGTTGGTACGGGATACATCACCTCTTTATTACCCTATGCCCTTATTCGCTTTATCATTTGGATGATTACACATACCATCTACCGGATTAAAAGTGTGAATCGTCAAAATGTGCCTGAACAGGGTGGAGCGCTTTTGGTATCAAATCATGTGGCCTACATTGATGCCGTGATGATGATCGTTACGGTGCCAAGGACGATTCGGTTTATGGTGTACCGCGAGATTTATTACATCAAATGGCTGAATCCATTATTTCGACTAGCAGGCGCCATCCCTGTAGCTGGTATTGATCGTCCTAAAGAAATTATGAAAGCTATCCACACGGCACGGGAGGCCATTGCGCAAGGAGAGTTGGTCTGTATTTTTCCTGAGGGGCAATTAACACGGACAGGGAATATGTTGAAGTTTAACCGGGGGATGGAAAAGATTATGAAGGGATTGGATTGTCCGATTATCCCTGTGCATCTCGACCGTGTGTGGGGAAGTATTTTCAGTTATGAGCGTGGAAAGTATTTCTTTAAAATGCCAAAGACGATTCCGTATCCGATTACGGTATCTTACGGTACCCCCATGCCGGCGGAATCAACGGCCTATGCGGTGAGAAATAAAATTATGGAATTGGGCGCAGATTCTTTGCCGCATCGTTTATCGGAGAAATTAACATTACCAGAAGCTTTTTTTCAAGAAGCGCGTAAACATCCGAAACAATTTTGTGCGGCGGATTCAAGTGGAAAGAAATTAAGTTTTGCCGAAGTTCTAATTTCTTCTGTGGTTTTATCTTTAAAGTTAAAACCTACCCTTAACGATCAATCGAATATTGGTATTCTCATTCCGCCTTCAATCGGTGGTGTTATTTCGAATGTTGCAGTCGCTATTTTGAATAAGGTTCCGGTCAATATTAATTACACGGCTTCCAAAGAAGCGCTTCAATCTGTGTGTGAGCAATGTCAGATGACACATATTTTAACATCGCGGACCTTTATGGATAAGATAAAGATCGATTTGCCGGTTGAGCCGATTTATATCGAAGATATCGTTAAGCATATTTCAAAATTTGATCAAGTTATTTCTGCGATAAAATCATTTATGTGGCCGCGGTTTATTTCGTATACATTGATTTTTGGAAGCAAAAAGAAACGGCATATTTCTGATTTAGCGACCATTATGTTTACCAGTGGTAGTACAGGACAGCCCAAGGGGGTGATGTTAACGCATGCGAATATCACATCAAATCTTGAAGGGTTGTATCAAATTTTTCATGTAAATAAAGAGGATAGCGTAATGGGTATCCTTCCATTTTTTCATTCCTTTGGATTTACAGCCACACTTTGGTTTCCCTTAATAAGCGGGATGGGCGCCGTGTATCATGCTAATCCTTTGGACGCCAAGATGATTGGCAAGTTAGTTGCCAAGCACAAAGCCACTATTTTGATGAGCACGCCGACATTTCTTAATGCTTATATTCGTCGATGTGAAAAAGAGCAATTTGTAAGTTTACGTACTGTTGTCGTTGGGGCGGAGAAGCTAAAGGAGCAGGTGGCTCAAGCCTTTAAAGAAAAATTTAATCTTGAGGCCATGGAAGGATACGGCTGTACAGAATTGGCGCCTATTGTTTCATTAAATCTTCCGGATTATCGTGCTAAGGGCGTGCGTCAAAAAGCACATAAGCAGGGTAAGATCGGGCTGCCGCTTCCCGGGATTGCCGTGAAAGTTTTAAATCCGGATACATTGCAGCCAGTGGAAGTGAATCAAAATGGATTATTGTTTGTTAAAGGGCCGAATGTGATGAAGGGGTACTTAAACAAAGATGATTTGACCAAAGAAGTGATACACGATGGATGGTATACTACCGGGGATGTAGCCAATATGGATGAAGATGGATTCTTGATGATTACCGACCGCATGAGCCGTTTTAGCAAGATTGCCGGCGAGATGGTGCCGCATATTAAGATTGAAGAAACAATTCATGCCATTTTAAACTCTTCGGAGCAAGTCTGTGTGGTCACATCGGTGCCTGATGAGAAAAAAGGCGAGAAGCTAGCCGTGTTATGTTTGCGCGACGTGGATGTACCTTCTTTGGTGGATGAATTAAAAAATAGTGATCTCCCAAATTTATGGATACCCGATATTACGATGTTCCACCCCATAGATGCGATTCCTATTTTGGGAACAGGGAAATTGGATTTAGGGGCCATCAAACAAAAGGCGAGGGACGTATTTGTTTAGAAATTATTTTATAAAAATTGTTTTGTGTGTGTGTATTTTCTTAATAGGCATTAACGCACACTCAGGAGAAGAACGGATGTTGCATAAAAAGCCAAAGCATTTTATTTTTCTTATCCACGGTATCGGAGGGAATAAAACTCATTTTGGATACATGGCGAAGGCTCTTTCAAGAATTCTCAATCAAAAAGACCCCACCACGAAATATTTTATTAAAAATATTGAATATGATACGGGCAATAATGAAAAGACGCCATATGATTTTGCCAAGGATATTGATTTAGAGATTAAAAAGGTGACCGCATCAGGAAAATTTAAGAAAGAAGACAAAATTTCTCTGATTATGCATTCTCAGGGAGGTTTGATCGGTTCCATTTGGATGTTCCAATCTTTGATGGCAACGCCTGGGTACAGTACGCCAAAAACAATTGAACACCTTGACGCCTTTATCACGTTAGGGACTCCTTTTTGGGGCGCCAAGACAGCACGCTGGGGCAAGGAAATTAAGAATTTAACCGATAAGCTGGGTGTGGATGTTCCTTTGCCTTATGGCAAACAAGAATTAGAACAGATGACCTTTGGCAGTGATATGATTTATGATTTTCGTATGGCCATGATGGACCCGCAATATCAAAAGCATATTGATTATTTAAGGACAAATGTCCGGTTTCTCAATATTGTTGGTGTAGCCGATTTACTCAATCCCTTAGGCATTTTTGTTTCCGGGACGGGGAAATATGAGGATGATGGCGCAGTCCCTCTCGCCAGTGCACGGTTCGATTTCTTATTTAGTCAATCTATCAAAGAGCAATATGAAGACCAGGATAGAGTTTCGCTGAAACAGGTGCAAGAAATCAAAATGGCACCGTATGTCGTTGTTAATGCCATGCACAGATCACCATTACCGGAATTAGATAATTTTGCAGGGATTGCACAAATTAAGAAAGATTGTATTAAGAATGCGAACTGCAAGCATCCTACGTTTCCTTATTTGTGGAAACATATTCTTGGGCATGACATCAAACAGCTAGATGAAAGCTTGGGAGATTTTAAGACATTTTTATTGGATGTAAATGTAAGAGTTCAATCTGAGCAAGAGTATCCTTGTCGTGATATTAAAATTGATTTATTAAAATTAAATGGGGATCCTTTAGATAAGGCTAATATCGAAGTCTCCAAATTTTTCGAGTTTTATTCCAAAGGAAAGAACGTCTCCAAAAAATACCCTAATCAATGCCGCTTTTATTTTACCGGAAGCATTAAAAAATCATTAGGAAACAGACAAGAAGCCGTATTGCTAAAAATAGCCGGCAAAAACTTGAAAACACGATTTGTAGAGATTCAGCTCAAAGAAACTTATTCCTCGTTTGTAGATGTGAATTTGGTTGAGAAATGAAAAAGATCGCAAGTCTGATTAATCTAAGTTTATATTGAAAATATACACTTTATGTTGTATATTTATCCTAGGAGGATAAACTTTATGGCGATTAACCGGCAGTTGTTACGAGATGTGATTGTTGACCAATCAAAAGCTTCACTTGATCCGGGAAGTATTCCGCGGGAGAAGTTCAATGATTTAGTCCGTTTTTCAAAAACAGGGCAAGTTATTATTATTAGCGGATTACGGCGTTGTGGTAAGTCTACGTTGCTGCAGCAAATAAGGGCAGAAAACTCTGAAGTTGATTATTATCTTAATTTTGATGATGATCGTTTATGTCAGTTTACGTTGGAAGACTTTCAGCAGCTTTTGGAGGTGTTTATCGAGCTTTTTGGTGTGCAAAAGACATGTTATTTTGATGAAATTCAAAATATTCAAGGATGGGAAAGGTTTGTGCGGCGGCTACATGATGAAAAATATTCGATATTTGTAACCGGTTCAAATGCTTCGATGTTATCGAAAGAATTGGGAACGCATTTAACCGGACGTCATTTACAGTTGGAGTTATTTCCATTCTCATTTAGGGAATATTTATTGTACAAGAAGAAAAAACAAGATTATGTGATTGATAGACTTACGACAGCTCAAAAAGGGGTTTTGAAATCACATTGGAATAAATATTTAAAAGTAGGAGGCTTGCCTGAATATTTTAAAATGCAGCAGAAAGAATATTTACACTATTTGTATGAAGGAATTTTATATCGAGATATTATTACGCGCTATTCACTCTCAAAAGAAAAGACATTGAAGGAATTGTGTTTTTATTTGGCGAGTAATGTGTCAATGGAAGTGAGTTTTAATTCATTAAGGAAGTTGTTACATGTTGGTAGTCCAAGAACGATATCAGAATATTGTGGATATTTGGAGAATGCCTATTTGATATTTCTTGTTCCGAGATATAATCGATCACTGAAGAAGCAAATCCATTTTAATAAGAAAATTTATTTTTCAGATACAGCATTAGCTGAGGCTATTGGTTTTCGCTGGAGTGAGGATAGGGGGCGTATGTTAGAAAATAGTGTTTTTCTTGAGCTTCGCAGGAGAGGAGGCAATATTTATTTTCATAAAGAAAAAAATGAATGTGATTTTTTGTTGAGAGAAGGATTAAAAATAAAAAAGGCCATACAGGTTACGGTTCATTTAGATAATGAAAAGACACGGACACGCGAATTTTTAGGTATCAAAGAAGCCATAGAAACTTATGGATTAAAGGAAGGTTTTATTCTTACAGACAACACTGAAGGGGTCGAAACTATAAATACATCACGGGGAAAGAAGAAAATATGGATTGTGCCTGTGTGGAAACACAATATCGATCTAACGATAGTGTCAAAAAATAAATGAAAGAAAATAAAAAGAAATTTATCGGTGTTGCGCAAAAGCGTTCGCAACACCTCATGTCAAAATGCAAGAATGCATTTTGACTGCCAGGAGTAAATCATGATATTTTTAAGCATATGGCTCATATCTATCATTGTCACCATGGTTATTGCGGATAAAAGGAATGCGAATGTTGTGGTGTATTTTTTTCTTTCTGTTTTTTTTGGGCCTTTGGCATTGCTTATTCTTTTGATTGAGGCTGGTTTTTCTAAAAAATCAAAAATATCAGAAGGTGTTTTTGATGTCGAAAGTACTAGGAGAGAGATTGAGGGGTTCAGAAATCATATTCAACAATTACAACGCAAGATAACGCAGTTGGAGTTAAAGCTTAATAAAATAAGTGGAGAAGATGAAAAAGAAAGTGTCGAAAAATTAAGACCAAAAGATATTCAGAAATGTGTTAATCAGGCTAAGACGGCAGAGGGGCGTACTGGACAAAAAGTTGCCTCTAAAAAGCGGGAAGTTTCGGGTGATATTGAATCGAGGTTGGGACGGTTTTGGCTTAATAAATTGGGTATCGTTATTTTTACTCTCGGGATGGGGTTTTTGATTAGGTACACCTTTAAGTACACGCCGCCTTTTTTGAAAATTCTTTTTGGGTATATTGTGAGTGCAGCGATGTTTGTTTTTGGAAACAAAATATCTAAGAAAGAAGGATTTCGGCAATTTGGATATGCCTTATTAGGCGGTGGCTGGGCCTTAACGTATTTTACGACTTATGCGATGCATCATTTTGAGGCATCCCGGATTATTGAAAGTCAGTGGGTGGATATTGGTCTTTTAGGTATTGTTATCTTGGGCATGTTTAAACATGCTTTGAAATTTAAATCCGAGGCGGTGATCGCTATGGCGCTGTTTGTGGCTTTTGTCACAACCACGATTGGACACATCACGCCTTTTACGCTTATTTCATTGATATTATTGTCAGCTGTTGTTTTGGTTTTGGTGTACAAGTTTAAGTGGACGAATATCCTTTTTCTTGGCATAGGTTTAACCTACCTCATTCATTATTTTTGGGTTATTCCAAACAGCCCTCAGCAGGGGAGTCATTTAAATTTTGCTTTTTTGTGTATGTATGGGTTTAGTTATTTTCTTGGGACACACATAATCAAAATTCCTTCACGAGGTGCTAAACATATTTCGGAACGGTTATCCGCAGCCAATGTAGGCAATTTTGTTTTCTTTAGTATGATCGGGTATCCCCTCATGACAAAATTGTTTTTTACGCAGAGGTTTTTGATTGTTCTCGCTGTAGGGGCTGTTTATTTAGCCGCCGCTTTTTGGATGAAACAGAGGAAGAGTCAAAATATTTTTGTCAGCGATGTGGTAATCGGTATTTTAGCCATCACGATGGCCATTCCTTTAAAATTTGATTATTCGACGACCCTTTTGTTGTGGTTGGTGGAAATACCATTTTTACTTTACGCCGGATTTCATTTTCGGCAGAGTGTTTATCGATATCTTAGTTATGCGGTGACCGTGGTTCAAGTTGGCCGGTTTGTTTTTGAATGCGCGAGTAGCCACATAACGGTACGGATGAGTTTTCTGGGAATGACGTTAAGCTGGGTTGAATTTATGCTTTTATCAGCGGCTATTGCGTTTGCGGTGTGTTCTTACATCGGGCAAAAATTTAAAATAGAAAAGGTGGCTACGGAGGAAGATAATTTTTTTAATCATGTCTTTTCTGCGCTTTCGTGGATTAGCCTAACGGCATGGATATGGTCCGTTGCATATGATCACTGGCTGACGTTTCATTTGTCTTTGGAAGCGGTTCTTATTTTTGGCATCGGCATGCTGTTTTCGTTGAAACGGTTTTATGTGTATGCGTATTGTTTATTGGTGACTGCTTTGGGGCTCTTTATAGTTGTCAACGATTTTCCCACAACGTTTGGACTTAAATGGATGGTTTTGGTTTTTGAGGCGTGCAGCTATTTTCTGATTTATGTTTTGTCTAAGTACGTCATCCCAAGAATCAAGAGCAGCAAGGTACCGGAAAATGAATATCATGCCGTTTTTATTGGTGGGTTAATTTTTTTGGCGTACGGTATTTTTAAGTATGTTTTTGCCGGCTGGATATCTTTGGTATTAGGCATTACAGGTGTTCTTTTTAATCTTGTAGGATTGTTAGCAAGGGATAAACCCGCTAGAATAGGCGGTTTAGTTTTTTTAGGAATAACATTACTACGCGTTTTTCTAGTCGATTTATCTCAGATGGATATTGTAATTAAAATTATTAGTTTTATGGTTTTAGGAGTGCTATTTGTAGGCGTATCGTTTCTTTACAATAAGTATTCTAAATAAAAAATAAAAGACAAAGAAGTAAGAAGTAAAGAGGCCAGAGGCAGAGCCTCAAAGAGGCAAGATGCAGAGAAGTAAAAAGGTAAGGTGCAGAGAAATAGGATATAAAGTTATTTTTTTCTTTGCTTCTTACTTCTTTATCTCTATGCCTCTCTTACACAAGGAGATAATGCTATGTCAAATTTGAGGGAAATATTTCATGAAATAGGTAATTGGCACAATAAAATAAGTATTGTGGCCGGTGTGACAAGAGATATATTGACAGGCGAGGATATAGATGCCTTATCAAAAGATGAAATAAAAGAAAAAATTACAAAAATGGTTGATGGATTTAAGAAGATCGAAGATTATGTAATCAACACGGATAAGACAATGAGCCATTTGAAGGCTTTTGTTTACAAACAATTAGATCCTGATGCAGAATGCAAGGCGGATTGAGGTAATAGGATGTTTAGTTTTTATGTTGTCGTATTTGGAATACTTTGCCTGATGCTATTGCTGCGTTCTAGCATAAGTTTGAAAGGCAAAGTTATTGGATTAGTAATAATAACTTCGGTTTTATTATGGGTTGAAAAAACCCAATGGTGCACCTCATTAGCCTGGCGCGTGTGGTCGATGTTAAAATACTACGTAGCCCTTGCCGTTTATCATCTCAAGAATTTCCTATAAAATACCCTCGCCAGTCATTTTTGATTTTCATATGTTATACTTCTTAATGAATATATATTAATATTAGAAGAAGTAATTATTATGTTAAAAAGACGACACAATCTATTGTTCCGTTTGATGGCTGTATTTGTGATAGGGGCGTTTTCGTTAAACCTTATCATACTGCCCGCACAATCTTACGCGCAGAGCCGGTCTTCTGCCAATCTACCTGTTCCTGGGACGATGATTCATCCGAGCGAGCCTTTTTCACCTGTCTTAATCAAAGGGGTAAAGGTCTTTTCAGATAATCCTTTTCGGTTTGATTTTATTGTTAATCCTGGAGATGATGATTTAGAAGGGGATGCTTTGAAGGAAGAGTCGAATCGATTAATTAAATATTTTTTGGCCTCGTTAACAATTCCAGAGAAGGATATGTGGGTGAATCTTTCGCCGTATGAGGCTGATCGGATTATTCCGGGAAAGTTTGGTGAAACAGAGATGGGGCGTGATATGTTAGCGCAAGATTACATTTTGAAACAATTGACAGCATCTTTGATGTACCCGGAAGGGGAGATCGGCGAAAAATTTTGGGAACGTGTGTACGCAGAGGCGTACGAAAAATATGGTATTACAGATATTCCAGTTGATACATTCCATAAAGTGTGGATTTTGCCAGCCAAAGCTGTGGTGTATGAAAATGCAGAAAATAACACGGCGTTTGTGATGGAGAGTCGATTGAAGGTGATGCTGGAGGAGGACTATTTGGCGATGGCGAATAATATGAATCGTAGGGGTTTGATTCATCAAACCCAAGACAAGGGCATGATAAATCATGCCCCTACGACAACCATCCTTCGCGAAATTATCCTCCCCGAAATCGAACGCGAAGTCAACGAAGGCAAACACTTCGCCCCTTTACGCCAAATCTATCATTCCCTTATCCTCGCCACATGGTTCAAACGCAATTTACAAGAAAGCCTTTTAGGCCAGGGATATGTCGGTAAGAATAAAGTCGAAGGCGTCAATATCGAAGACAAAAATGCCAAAGAAAAAATTTATCAACAGTATGTCGATGCCTTTAAAAAGGGCGTCTATGATTTAATCCGAGAAGAGTATGATCCTAATACCCAAGAAATTGTGCCACGTAAGTATTTTTCGGGGGGAATTGTGACGAATTTGAATGTGGGGGAGGTTTATGAGAGTCAAAAAGAGAATTTTGATGTGGCGATGATGAATGATTCTAAGAAATTAATACAAGTAATTACAAATTTTATTAAATTAAATGAAGAGGATTTAATTTACAAAAATTTTCCTCTTGAAACAGGGCTTAATTTTGGAAAGATATCAAAATTAATTTCGGAGAAGGCTCATCAAACATTTCTTGATAACCACAAGAATGAGTTTGAATCTATGGGGTTTACAAATTTAAGACTTCGAGATGATATAGATAAAATGAAAGGAAAATCCGGGGCATATTTTTTTCGAGCAAAAGATAAGGAAAAGAAAGAAGTTATGATTCGTATAGGAAATGGGATATTCCCCATTATTCACTTATTTAAAGGAAAGAAATCTCATCCTAATATTATGCAGGTTTATAAAAATGGAGAGCTAAAGGATGGACAGGGATTTATTGTCTTAGAATTTATAGAAGGAGAGAATCTTTCAGATTTTATTCAGAGAAAAGATCATATTACAGGTGAGGAGATTAAACGTGTTTTTTATCAACTTCTTTCTGCGCTTGAATATTTTATTCTTAATGACATTATATTTTCTGATTTTAAACCTGATAATATTAGAATTTCCAAAGATAAAAAGCAGGTTACTGTTATTGATTTTCATTCCGCAAAGAGTATGTATGATAAAGAATTTCAGAAGGATATTCAATTAGAACAGCCATTAGTGTTTATGAGTCGTGTAATTTTTAAATTAACACAACAATCTGTAAAAAATAATAGTGAATTGATTGAAATAAGAAAAGTAATAAATAGCATTCATGAATATTCTCAATATTTGGAAGAAAAAAATAAATTTGGAAATATCGAAGAAAAAAAAGATGTGTTTTTAGGTCGAATAAATATGTTTAAAGAATATGTCTCTGATCAAGCATCTCTTGTGAATAATGATCCGCTTGGTGGTATTGACTTTAATCCGCAGGACTTAGCTATTGAGACGCAGGGGGATGGGGTGCGTATGGGGTTAGGATTGAATAGTGTTCCTTGTGAGGAAGAGGGTGCAGATAGCTCTAAGCCCTGTCAGCGTTGGGATCCTCAGGTATTGGAGAGGTCGACAGGTTTAAGTCCTGTTATTTTGAATGTTGTTCCGCTGGATGATTTATCTGCTTTCCTTAATTAAGAGATTGGCCAAAAAAATGTTCTGCCAATCTCCAAAGCGGCTTTAATTCCCCGAGGTGGTTTATTCCATGAGTTTTTTGATAGCGTCTTTTTTTTCTTCGGGAAGGCATTTGTGGGAAGGAGGGGAGTCTTTTTCTAGGGCGGAGGTATATTGACCAAAAATTTTATGAAAGCCGCGGAGTTGGCGGCGGTATTTGATGCACATTCGGCACATTATTAAATGTACATTGAGTTTTATGGTTTCACCGAAGGTTAGCTTTTCCTCAAGGCTTTTGGAAATCAATTCCGTGGCAATTCTACACGATGTAATATCTTTTAATTTCATGCTTTTATCCAATGGGTATCAATGCAGTCCCTTAATAGGGAACGGGCGCGGTGGAGTAGTACGTAAAGGTTAGACGTCGTTATTCCCAGAATATTACAAATTTCTTTAACATTCATATGCTCAACTTCACGCATGGTGAATGCTTGAGCCCCTACAGCAGCGAGTTTTCCCAGGCACATCTCAAAAATTTTCCAGAATTCTTTTTTCTCTAGAAGTTCGTTTGGATTAGGAATCCAATTGGACGGGCTTTTTTTGTGGCATTCTCGTTGCGCCATTTTAAATAAATGATCCACCGATAAATCGTCTATGTTGATTTGTTCTGATGAACGTGTTTTGTATTTTGCCCGCAGAAAATCCATAATTTTATTTTTGAGAATACTGATCAACCAGGAAAATTCTGAGGCTTCACCACGGTATTGTTCACGTGCTTTAAAGGCGGAAAGAAATGTTTCCTGCACGAGGTCTTGAGCCACTTCGACTTTATTAATGCGTGATAAAGCGTAACGATAAAGGCGGTCGCCGTATAAATCCACCCATTGTTTGGCATCCTGTGAAGAGTATTTTTTTGGAGAATTGTCTGTCATGATATTTCATACCAAATCCATTAAATAATTGTACTATCTTTAGCAAGGATTTTGGTCATTATTTAATGGATTTGGTATCATTATAGTCAATTTTCTGAAAATTGGAAAATTTTTGTAAGAAAAAGGTTAGTTTTGCGTCTTCCCATTAAGAGATTGTCCAAAAACAACTTGGACAACTCCTAAACACAAATGAAAATGATGGGAGGAACAATGAAGAAACAACAAAGATTTGAAGAACACGTTAACGCCAATATTAAGAATATTCTATTACCGCTTGTTGAGAAATTAATACTGCGATATGGGCAAGGCAAGGATTTGTTGCAGTTAAAAAAGGAGATTGAAAATATTGTCTCATCTTATGGGATCACAATATCAGACCCAGCCTTCAGATTAACACGTAGAGAAATAGAAATTTGTAATATGATCCGAAATGGATTGACAACAAAGCAGATTGCCGATTTAATAAATATTTCGCCTATCACGGTCGAAAGGCATCGGAACAACATTCGAAAGAAATTTGGTATAAATAATGAAAAAGAAGTATTATCTGATTATCTGCGAAGACTTTAGTGCATGTTTTTTACAGGTTGTTAGGTTTTATATTTGTTGATATACTAAATTTTTTATAATCCTAAATATTTGGAAAATAATGAGTTAAAAGAATAAAGATATGTCTGCACATTTTCAAAGAAATGATATTGATTCAAATTCTTCTGTTTTCAAAATCAGCGGTGTTTTGAATTCAAAATCGGTGGGGCCGGTCTGGCGTCAAGCCATGCTTGCTTTAGATGATAATCCTCCTAAGAATCTCACTATCGATACTTCTGAGGTTGAGTATTGTGACGGGGCGGGGATAGGATTGTTTATTGAGTTGAACCGGCGTCAAAATGAGAAGAAATTTGGTTTTGAAATTGTTGGTTTGAAAGAAGAGTTTCAGCGTTTATTGAATGTTTTTGATACAGGAAAAGGCATACAAAAGTTAAAAGGTCCAGAAAAGCAAGAAGACGGCCTATTTGTAAACTGGGGCAAGAGTTTTTGCAGCCTTTTGAAGCAGTTATCTGAAGAGATTATTTTTATCGGATCGCTTTCCTGTGCCATGATTCAGGCGATAAGATCACCTAAAAAGAAAATTCGTTGGAAAGATATGTGGGGGGCCGTTATCGAAGGCGGAATCGGCGCGCTACCGATTGTTGTCTTAATCAATTTCTTAGTAGGCCTTATTATGGCTTTTCAGGCGGCCATTCCGATGAAACAGTTTGGAGCGGATATTTTTGTGGCTGATTTGGTGTCCTTATCTATTTTAAGGGAATTGGGCCCACTTATGACGGCGATTGTATTAGCGGGACGCACCGGTTCGGCTTTTGCTGCTGAATTGGGAACAATGAAAGTTAATGAAGAAATTGATGCGCTGCATACCATGGGGCTTAATCCGATTAACTTTCTTGTCATCAATCGTGTTTTTGCCGTTATTATTTTTATGCCGATCTTAACACTTTTTGCTGATTTAGCCGGATTAATGGGGGGGTCGGTTGTTTTTACATCATTCGGCTATCCGATGATCACATATTTTAATCAAATCATAAATGCCGTTCAGTTGCACGATTTTCTGGGTGGATTTGTAAAATCATTTGCGTTTGCTTTAATTATAGCCTCTGTCGGATGTCTTAAAGGTTTAGAAACAAAAACAGGCGCAAGCGCCGTAGGAAAGTCTGCCACCAATGCCGTTGTGACCGGACTAATCCTTATTATTTTAACCGATGGAATATTTTCCATCATTTATTATTTTTTAGGAATTTAATGAGACACGAAATCGCTTTCGAGAAAAGATTAACGCATTCGGCTCAGAAGAGATCTCCTTCTGGTCGATCTCTAATTCGTCTCATGCCTCAATCTTTTCTCTACGCGATTACGGCGCTTAATTTATAAAGTATCGGTCAACCCGTCTTATCAAGAGGTTGTGTTAAAGCCTGCAGGCGAATTGGAGGCCGAGCAGAACGAGGTCTCCTCTGAGCCGGAAGGTTTTAACACAACCTCCAATAGACGGGTTGACTTGAAAGTGTCTTTTAATTTTGACGCTATGGTTTAAATTATGACTGAAAAGAAAAAAATTATTGAAGCTCGGAATATGAGTGTTGGGTATGGGGATACTGTTATTCTTAAGGAAGTAACATTTCACGTCAATGAAGGGGAGATATTTATTATTCTTGGCGGGTCCGGTTGTGGGAAGAGTACTTTGTTAAAGAATCTTATTGGGCTTTATGACATTATTTCCGGGGATGCTTTGATTGATGGGCAGAATATTGGTAAAGCAGAAGGTCAGGAGTTGGTGAATATATTTAATAAAATTGGTGTTAGTTATCAAAGTGGGGCTTTATTTGGGTCTATGACTTTATTGGAAAATGTTATGCTTCCTTTAGAAGAGTTTACCGATCTTCCCCAAGATGCACGAGAGATGATTGCGGCTATGAAGTTGCGGTTGGTTAATTTGGAAGGGTTTGAACATTTTATGCCATCTGAAATTTCCGGAGGGATGCAGAAGAGGGCGGCCATTGCCAGGTCCATGGCATTAGATCCACAAATTATATTTTTGGATGAGCCGTCAGCCGGGTTGGATCCGATAACATCGGCAGAGTTAGACCAATTGATTATGCGGTTAGCCAAGAATTTAGGCATTACTTTTGTTATTGTTACGCATGAGTTGGATAGTGTTTTTACCATTGCAGATCGATGTATTTTTTTAGATAAAGTATCCAAAGGGATTATTGCGGAAGGTCATCCGAAAGAATTGAAAGAACATTCAAAGGTAGACTTTGTTAAACGATTTTTTAATAGAGAAGTTGAAACAAATCAAAAGGAAAAAATATGAGTCAAAAAACACAGTATTTTAAAATTGGATTATTTATTCTTATTGGGAGTAGTATCCTTGTCGCCGGTATCATTGTATTAGGCGCCGGGAAAATATTTGAGAAGAAAATATATGTTGAAACATATTTTTCTACTTCAGTTCAGGGTATTGATATCGGAACGCCTATCAAATGCCGTGGGGTTAAAATAGGAAAAGTCGATCAAATTAATATTGTTGGGGATGCTTATGATTTTGGTGGGGATATGGATAAATTTCGTAAATACGGGCTTTATGTGAGAGTACGAGGAGCTTTAAAAATCGGAGCGATATCCCTTATTACACAAAAATTAAACCAAAAGGAAATTGATCATTTAGTGCAAAATGAAGGTTTAAGATTAAAAATGGTTCCTTTGGGCATTACGGGGTTGTCATATTTAGAACTTGATTTCGGTAACGGCGAATATCCTCTTATGGATATTATTTGGAAACCAAAATTGGTGTATATTCCCTCGGTGCCCAATGAATTTGAAATGTTCATTAGAGGTTTGATGACTTTTTCAAAATCAATGAACGAAGACATTAAACCTATTTTGGAAAATTTACGGGAAGCATCGAAAAGTTTTCCTGAGACGACAAAAAATATCAATAAGGGCTTAGGAAGTGTTTCCGAATTAAGCACGAATTTAAATAGTGCTGTTATTAATGCGAATAAGATTATGGGAGAGAATCAGCAGAATCTTAAAGAGACAATGAATAATATTAAATTTATTACCAATGATCTTCGGGATGTCTCTCAAGAATTAAAAAATAATCCTTCGCGTGTCATTTTTGGAGAGGCCCCACCCAAACAGGGAGTTGAACGATAATGAAAAAAATATTTTTATATTGTATGTTATTTGCTAATTTTGTATTTTTAACGGGATGTGTGAGTCTAAACAAAGATTATCCGGACGTAAAAAGTTATTCCATTCGTATTCTTCGGGAAAAGAATAATGTTGTTCCCTCCAAAAGAATTACATTAAAGATTAATGCATTTGATATTGCAGAGCAGTTTGCAACCAAAAATCTTGTGTATAAAAAAGAGAAGTTGAATTTTAATGCGGATTATTACAATCGATTCACATCTTATCCAGAAATCATGTTAGCTGATCAAATGCGTGAATGGTTCAGTAAAGCTCCCTTTATTAAAGAGGTAATCCTTCCCGAAGACTCCAGAACAGCCAATTATTCAATCAATGCGTATATCAGTGAAATTTATGGTGATTTTTCTAAGCAAGAAAAACTCAAAGCTGTTATTAGCATAAAGTTAACTGTATTAGATGTTCAGAATGATGCAGTGGTTTTATCTAAGTTATACCGTGAAGAAATTAATCTTAAGAAAATGACAGTTTCAGAATTAATAGAAGGCTATCAGTCTGCTTTTAGGAAAGTTTTAGGGGTATTTGAATCGGATATAAATAAATTCACACATATTTAAATTAAAATTACTGTGTTGACGGAAAACATTATGAAAGATATGAAATCGCTTTTGAGCAAAGATTAACGCATTCGGCTCAGAGGAGGCCTCGTTCTGCTCGGCCTCCAATGGTTCGACAAGCTCACCACTATTTTAGGCTTGTCGAATAAGTTCGCCTCATGCGCCAATTTTTGCTTTGCGCGATTACGATTCTTAAATTTTTATACTGTCGGTCATCCCGTCTTAACATAAACTTCGATAGACGGGATGACTTGAAAGTATCCGGTAATTTGAATAGCCAAGAAATAATTTAGAAAGGAAAAGATAATGGTAAAGAATATTTATGAGGATCAGAATTATCCGGAAGCGGTATTGCCTTCGTGTCCGATTGACAAAAAGTTGAAAGGACAAACGGCCATAGTCACAGGGGCCAGTTCAGGTATTGGGCAATCTATTGCATTGGCGATGGGGCGTGCCGGAGCTAATGTGATTATTAATTACATATCTGGTGATGAGGCTTTAAAGGAAATGGTGCCGGAGATTGAGCGTTGTGGAGGCAAGGCTATTGGGTTTCAGGCTGATGTTTCGAAAGAAGATCAAGTTCAGGCCATATTTGCCAAGGCATGTGAAGAATTTGGGACGGTGGATATTCTGGTGAATAATGCCGGTTTACAGCAAGATGCCGCTTTTGATGAAATGACGCTGGCCCAATGGCAAAAGGTGATTGATGTGAATTTAACGGGGCAATTTTTGTGTGCGCGAGAGGCTGTGCGTGAATTTAAAAAAAGTGGTGTAAAAAAAGAAGTGTCGTGTGCGGCTGGAAAGATTATTTGTGTTAGCTCGGTGCATGAAGTCATTCCTTGGGCGGGCCATGTCAATTATGCAGCCTCCAAAGGTGGAGTTATGCTTATGATGAAAAGTATTGCCCAAGAATGTGCTCCGTTTCGAATTCGCATAAACAGCATATGCCCCGGGGCGATTAAAACACCTATTAACACAGAGGCATGGTCCACACCTGAAGCACAAAAAGAATTGCTTAAACTTATTCCTTATCAGCGTGTCGGGGAAACGGCTGATATTGCACGAGTCGCCGTATGGTTGGCCTCTGATGATTCCGATTACATTAATGGAACCAGTATTTTTGTAGATGGGGGGATGTGCCTATATCCGGGGTTTGCTACTGGAGGATAATGGTGCAAAAATATTTTCACTTTGTAAGGAAATGCATTCTTGATCGACAAACTGGATAACTAATTGCTATATTATTTCAGAAATTCTTGAAGCGTCTAAGGCCACCGCGGTGTATGCCGTGCTCAAACAGCCGAGCAGAGCTCGGAAACTGCGCGCGGCATACCCCACAATGCCCTTTTAACGACGCTTCAAGAATTTCTGAAATTATCTAATACCAGATGAAGGTCGTTAATGGAGGGAATAAAACATGTCGAATTATCAACCAATCGAAAATTATGGTATTATCGGTGATCTACACACCATTGCTTTAGTGGGGATGGACGGATCCATTGATTTTATGTCGTTTCCGCATTTTGACTCGCCGACGATATTTGCGGCCTTACTTGATCATGAAAAAGGTGGACGCTTTCAAATTTGTCCCAAGCTGGACCAGGCACGCCACAAACAGCTTTATCTTCCGGATACAAATATATTGTTAACACGCTTTTTATCAGAAAGCGGTGTAGCTGAAATTTCTGATTTTATGCCTATCGAAGAATGTTGTGCGCACAGGATTGTGCGTCGTGTCAAAACGATTCGCGGAGAAGTCACCTACCAAATGAAATTTGCCCCAAAGTTCAATTATGCCCGGGATACCCATAAAGTCGAGGAAAAGGAAAAAGGGATTCTGTTCATCTCGGAAGGTGAAGACAAACAGACCATTTTTCTTCGATGCTCTGTGCCGGTAAAGATTGTTAATGGCGAAGCTGTCGCGGAATTTAAGTTGCATGCCGGCGAAACAGCTTCATTTATTTTAGAGCAGTATTCAGCCAACGGATCACCGGCCGATGCGCCGGATTACATATCCCGGTCATTTAAATCCACGGTCAATTTTTGGCGTAATTGGATAGCCAAGTCAAATTACAAAGGACGTTGGCGGGAAATGGTAGATCGCTCTGCGCTTGTTTTAAAGCTTCTGACTTCAAAGCCACATGGTTCCATTGTAGCCGCCCCAACATTTGGATTGCCGGAAGAGCTCGGTGGTGAACGGAATTGGGATTATCGCTATACATGGATTCGGGATGCGTCTTTCACCTTGTATGGATTAATACGGCTTGGATTTACCGATGAAGCTGCTTCTTTTATGAAATGGATTGAAGCACGTTGCGGTGAATTAAATCCCGACGGTTCTCTTCAGATTATGTATGGCATTGATGGACGTCACAAATTAACAGAAATAACTTTAGATCATTTTGAAGGATATAAAAAATCTGCGCCTGTGCGTATTGGAAATGGCGCTTATGATCAATTGCAATTAGATATTTATGGCGAGCTAATGGATTCTGTTTATCTGTATGATAAATACGGATCACAAATATCGTATGACTTGTGGCAAAATCTCATTCGGTTGGTGGATTGGGTGTGTGATAATTGGCATAAAACAGATGAAGGAATTTGGGAAGTGCGTGGTGGGCAACAAGAGTTTTTGTATTCCCGGTTGATGTGCTGGGTAGCCCTTGACCGAGGCATTCGACTTGCGCGGAAACGATCTTACCCTGCACCCATTCAAAAATGGAAGTCTGTTCGTAATGAAATTTATAATGCGATTTTTACTGATTTTTGGAGTGACGATTTAAAGGCTTTTACGCAATACAAGGGATCATCAACCCTTGATGCTTCGAATCTTTTGATGCCGATGGTACGTTTTATCAGTCCGACCGATCCTCGCTGGATATCCACCTTAAACGCCATTCAAAAAGAGCTGGTTGATGATTCTCTGGTGTACCGCTACAAGGTTCAAGAAGGCGCTTCAGATGGTTTGTCCGGCGAAGAGGGCACATTCTGCATGTGTTCATTTTGGAATGTGGAATGCCTTTCGCGTTCGGGAGATGTGAAGAAGGCCAGGTTTTTATTTGAGAAAATGTTGGGTTATGCCAATCATTTGGGTCTTTATGCCGAGGAGCTTGGGCCAAGTGGAGAGCATTTGGGGAATTTTCCGCAAGCATTCACACATTTGGCGCTGATTAGTGCAGCGTATGATTTGAATAAACGATTAGGGGAATAAATGCACACAGAAGATCAAACAGTAAAATTGACACAGGAAGATATTTATGGCTGGCCTGGGTATAGAATGAGTGTTGGTGACATCAGCCTGGGCATTACCCCCCAAATTGGCGGACGGATTATATCACTCACGCATAAGGATGAAGAATTATTCTTTGCTCAAGATGAGCATAAAGGGGAAATATATAATTTTGAAAATGTAGCAGATTTAAAATCTGAAAAGAAACGTTTAGGCTTTCGTCTTTGGGGAGGGGATAAAACATGGGTTTCTCCGCAAGGCACTTGGTGGGAAAAAATTCCTCCGCTTGAAATAGATGCCGGTCAATATACCTTCACTAAGGTCGAAGAATTGCCTACATCTGTGACGCTGGAAATGACAAGTCTTGTTTGTCGTGAAACAAATTTACAAGTTACGCGGTGTATTCAATTAAGAGATGATGAATCCATTCATCTTAAACAAACGTTTTGCAATCATGCAAATGAGGATGTTCGTCTTGGCATATGGAATGTGACGCAAATGCTAAGGCCATTTAATGTGTATTTCCCGACAAACAAGTCAAAAATACGTGCATATAAGGATGAAGGGTTAATTGAGGATGCGGAAGCAAAGATTACGGAAAATAATAATTGGGTCAAGATTTGTTGTGATGATAATACGCATTTTAAGTTTGGAGGGGCCCTTGATTTTGGCGTTAGTGTGGCCTTACGAAATTATCACCTGGATGTTCGTCAAGAATCTGTAGAGACATTAGCTTTTGTAAAGCTGTTTGACATTGATTATGGGGCATCTTATGCCCATGATGCCGTTGCCGAAGTTTATAATTCTCCCAAATATAATTATTTGGAGTTAGAAGTTCATGCGCCTTTTTATGTTTTAAAAAAAGGTGAAGAATATTCTCACAGTCAGGCTTGGCGTATTGGAAGACTCGAAGGGGACGTGACACCTAAACAGGCTTTGGAGGCTTTGACAAAAGGGTATGCATGATCAATGCTTTGCGTAAACATTGGCCGGAATATTTAATGGAAGCGTGGGGATTGGGGATGTTCATGGTCTCAGCTTGTCTTTTTGCTGCTCTTTTAGAATATCCAGGATCTCCGGTCAGGCAGATGATTGAGAGTTCTATTGTACGTCGTGCTTTTATGGGATTAGCCATGGGGTTAACAGCCGTAGGCATTATTTATTCTCCATGGGGCCAGCAATCAGGAGCGCATATCAATCCGGCTTTTACTTTTACATTTTATCGTCTTGGAAAAATTGCTTCATGGGATGCCTTTTTTTATATTGTTTTCCAATTTCTTGGGGCTGTTTTAGGCGTTGCAGTATCTGCATTCTTTTTATCGAAATATGTTACGGATCCTGCCGTCAATTACGTTGTGACAATCCCTGGTGCTGCAGGAACTATTATTGCATTTATTTCAGAGATGCTGATGTCGTTTGGTTTAATGCTGATGGTATTAATCGTCACGAATCATAAAAAATTATCCGCCTATACCGGTTATTTTGCCGGTATATTTTTGTTATTTTATATTACTTTTGAAGCCCCCCTATCAGGTATGAGCATTAATCCGGCGCGTACGTTTGGGTCAGCTTTACCGTCAGGTGTGTGGGATGCCTGGTGGCTTTATATGATTGCTCCTTTAATAGGGATGATGTTGGCCGCAGAATTATATGTTCGTCGCGTAGGTTTAAAAAATATTTTTTGTGCGAAATTAAATCATGACAATCATAAACGGTGTATTTTTTTCTGCGGATGCGGGAACTATAGAGGGAGATAAAAAAATATTGTCATCCCCGAATGTTTTAGTCGGGGATCAATGATTTTCAACTGGATTCCCGCCTGCGCGGGAATGACAGGTTTTAAAATAAGGAGGTTATTAATGTCAGCTAACGAAAAATATGATGTCATTATTATTGGAACCGGCGCCGGAGGAGGGACTCTGGCTACAGAACCTGAACGCAGCGAACCGTATGCTCATGCACCTTTACGGCATGAACCGCGTATTCAAGAATTATATGATGATTTAAAACGCATCGGACATAATCCATTCCCACTTCCGATTGGCGTACGTCTTGGTGACGATAAATCATACCCGCAACCGGATTATGTTATGGGAAAATTTGATGGGTTTCCTGACCCAACCGAATCTAAAGCAGATGCGCATGTGTGCGCCGTGAATCCGGCTTTGGAACACAATAATGTCACTTTGTTAACAGATTGTTATGTCGAGCGTTTGGAAACAGATGCTTCCGGCCGCGCAATTAAAACTGTGCATGCCCTACACAAGGGACAAGCCGCTATTTTTTCAGCAGATACCGTCGTTGTTTCTTGTGGAGCGATTAATTCCGCAGCCTTATTATTGCGTTCCGCAAACGACAAACACCCCAACGGTTTAGCGAACAGTTCAGATGTTGTCGGTCGACACTATATGTGTCATAACAATTCTGCGATGCTTGCCCTTTCGAAGCATCCTAATCCAACAAAATTTGGAAAAACATTCGCGCTTAATGATTTTTATTTCGACAGCGATGATTTTGAATATCCGTTGGGACATATTCAAATGTTAGGAAAGTCCGATGCGGAAATGTTGAAAGGTGATGCGCCGGCCTTTGCTCCGGGCATGGCATTGGATTATATGGCTAAACACGCGGTTGATTTTTGGATGACATCCGAAGATTTGCCTGACCCGAATAATCGCGTGACATTAAATGACAATGGCGAAATTGTCCTGCAGTATACAGAAAATAATTTGGAAGGGCATACGCGCCTCATTGCGAAATTAAAAGGAATGCTTAATGAGTTAGGATGCCAAAATCATCTTTTTCCTTGTCAGGCTTATTTAGGCAAAAAAATTCCTTTGGCAGGGACAGCCCATCAGTGTGGAACAATCCGCTTTGGAAAAGATCCCAAGACATCGGCTTTAGATGAAAATTGCAAAGCCCATGATGTGGATAATCTTTATGTTGTTGATGGTAGCTTTTTTCCATCGAGCACCGCTGTTAATCCTGGACTGACTATTATGGCTAATGCTTTAAGAGTTGGGAATCATCTTTTAAGAAAATAGGAAAGGAGAATAGACCATAGAAAATAAATAAAATGAAAATACTTAGAATGAATAAATAATAAAGTTTATTTTTAAACGGGTTATGTATAGCCCACAAAAAGGAGAGAAAATGAAAAAAAGAATTATGGCATTATTAGCAGTAATGGTTTTAGGGAGTGTAACGATGGCTTCCGCTGGGGTGAAATACAAGTTGGATTATCCGCATACATCCATTGGATTTAAAGTAAAACATCTTGGAATCAGTTCGGTAAAAGGTAAATTTGATTCTTTCGACGGAGAACTTCAATTTGATGGCGAAAAATTAGTTTCTTTAGAGGGTAAAGTGGAAATTAACAGCGTTAACACGGGAAATGAAAAGCGTGACACACATCTTAAATCTGATGATTTCTTTTCGGCTAATACATTTCCATCCATGATGTTTAAAAGTACAAAGATTACTCACGAAGGCGATGATCTGTCTGTTGTTGGAGAATTGACTATCCGTGATGTTACAAAAGTTGTGACGCTTAAGGGTGAGTTTAATGGATTTGCCGATATGGAAATGAATGGAATGAAGATGAAAAAAACGGGTTTAGCTCTTCAAGGTTCAATCAATCGTAAGGATTTTGGATTAGCTTTTAATATGCTTAACGGCGCAGGGAATAAAGTTGTCGATGATAAAGTCAATTTGACAATTGAAATTGAAGGTAATATGGATATGGGAATGTAGGTAGGTAATTCTTGAAGATAAATCCTCCTGGGAATTGAGAAGGTTTCATTTCCAGGAGGATATAAAAAATATTTTTGGAGATATTTTGATGACAAAAGAAGAAATAAGGCTTCAGGAAGATAAAGAAAAAAAAGTTCATTGGCGGCGATGGGGGCCTTATTTAAGTGAACGTCAATGGGGAACTGTGCGTGAAGATTACAGTGCCGATGGGGAAGCCTGGACTTTTTTTCCGCATGATCATGCCCGTTCACGTGCGTATCGTTGGGGGGAAGATGGTATTGCCGGCATATCGGATAATCATCAACGTCTGTGTTTTTCGTTAGCTTTTT
This sequence comes from Candidatus Omnitrophota bacterium, assembly GCA_029261055.1. GTDB lineage: Bacteria > Omnitrophota > Gorgyraeia > Zapsychrales > Zapsychraceae > JAJDCA01. Next base: position 111,281 of record JAJDCA010000015.1, read on the forward strand.
GGAATGAAAAGGATGACATTCTCAAAGAGAGAATATTTGGACTTAATGGCAGCGAAGGGAACCATGGGGAAGATGTTAAAGATTATTATTTTTATTTAGACAGCACACCGACGCATTCGTATATGAAGTATCTTTACAAGTATGCGCAAAATAAATTTCCTTATCGGGAATTAGTTGAGGAGAATCAAAAACGAAGTTTACAAGAGCCCGAACATGAATTATTGGACACACATATTTTTGACGATAATAAATACTTTGATATTGTTGTTGAATACGCCAAGGCCGACGCGGAAGATACGCTTATTAAAATTTCTGTAACCAATCGTGGGATCGATGCGCATGCCATTCATATTCTTCCCACATTGTGGTTTCGTAATACATGGTCCTGGACGGATGAGGCAAAACGTCCTTCAATGAAATTGACCCAAACAAAGAATTTTGCCCATGTTGAATCCAAACATGAAACATTGGGAACGCGCTGGTTATATTGCCCGAAAACAGAGGCCTATTTATTTACAGAAAACGAAACGAATCATGATCGCTTATTTAACCAAAAGAATGCCACCCCCTATGTAAAAGATGCCTTTCATGCATATTTGATTAATGAACAAAAGGATGCGGTTAATCCCGAACAAGTCGGAACAAAAATGTCGCCGCATTATGTGCTTAATATAAAACCCGGACAAACAGAAGTCCTCACGCTTAGGCTTTCTGATAAAGGTTCTTTGAAAGATCCCTTAGGAAAAGATTTTGAAGATATTTTTGCCAAGCGGCTTTCAGAAGCCAATGAATTTTATGATGCCGTTGGACATAAAAATTTATCGGATGATCAGCGGAATATTCAACGCCAAGCTTTTGCCGGAATGCTTTGGAGCAAACAGTATTACCATTATGTGATAGAAGATTGGCTTGATGGTGATGTTCTTACGCCTCCGGAAGAACGAAAGTCGGGACGAAATAGTCACTGGAGACATCTTTATAATGAAGATATTCTTTCCATGCCGGATAAATGGGAGTACCCCTGGTTTGCCGCCTGGGATTCCGCCTTTCACATGATTCCGTTCGCTATGATTGATCCTGAATTTGCCAAGAAACAATTGTCGCTTTATACACGGGAATGGTACATGCATCCAAATGGTCAAATTCCTGCGTATGAATGGGATTTTAGTGATGTCAATCCTCCTGTCCATGCCTGGGCCACGATGAGAGTTTTTAAAATTGATAAGAAAAAAAGCGGTAAGGGGGATTATGATTTTCTGGAGCGTGTTTTTCATAAGTTATTGTTAAATTTTACGTGGTGGGTGAATCGTAAAGATAAAGAAGGGCGTAATATATTTGAAGGTGGATTTCTGGGAATGGACAATATCGGTATTTTCGATCGTAGCCAACCCTTACCTATCGGAGGAGACCTTCATCAGGCCGATGGTACCAGCTGGATGGCCATGTACAGCCTCAATATGCTCAGTATTGCCATGGAATTGGCTTTACATAATAAGGCGTATGAAGATATCGCCAGCAAATTTTTTGAACACTTTCTGCATATTGCTAATGCTATCAATAATGTCGATAAGGCGGGCGTAAGTCTGTGGGATGAAGAAGAAGGTTTTTATTATGACGCGGCCCACGTGGATGGTAAGCAAATTCCATTTAAAATCAGATCCATGGTCGGGCTTATTCCTTTATTTGCCATTGAGGTATTAAAACCCGAAACCATTGATAAGTTGCCGGCCTTTAAAAAACGGATGAATTGGTTTATCAAACATCGGCCTGATTTATGTAAACATATTTCATGTCCGAACGCAGAGGGGGTTGAGAAACGGCGGGTATTATCGTTGGTTAATCCTGAAAAGTTAAAACGTATTTTAGAGAAAATGTTGTGTGAAAAGAATTTCTTCAGTTCATACGGCATTCGCACGGTGTCGAAGCGTCATGATGAAAATCCTTACGTATTTAAGACGGATGATGGTAAACACTTTCAAGTGAAATATACGCCTGGAGAGTCGGATGTCAGTCTTTTCGGAGGAAATTCAAATTGGCGTGGGCCGATATGGTTTCCTGTAACGTATCTGCTTATTGAATCTCTACAAAAGTTTCATTTTTATTTAGGCGATGATTATAAGATTGAGGCACCTACGGGCTCAGGAAACATGTTAACGTTATGGGAAGTTTCTTTACTTATTGCTGAGCGACTCATTAAAATTTTTGAGAAGGATGAAAATGGACACCGGCCTGTTTATCATGAGTTAGAAAAGTTTAAACAAGACCCTAGCTGGTCGGAGAATATTCTGTTTTTTGAATATTTTCACGGTGATACAGGTAGAGGCGTCGGGGCTCAGCATCAAACAGGGTGGACAGGCCTTGTAGCTAAACTCATTCAACAATGTGCGCAGTATAAGAACACGTAATAAAGTTATTTATGAAAGAATATACAAATACTTATCTTTATGAAATCAATACATTTGTATTTTTGGATAAATTATCTGAACAATTGAACAAGAAGATTTCACTTAAGAATATTCCTGATACGGTTTGGAAAGATTTAAAAAGTAAAGGGTTTCAATATGTTTGGCTTATGGGAGTATGGCAGCGGAGTCAGCAATCCCGTTCATTTTCGTTAACTTCACCGGAATTAAAGAAAGAATACACCGAAGTTCTGGGGGATTGGACAGACGAAGATGTGTCGGGCTCGCCATATGCTATTAGTGAATATAAACCTGATTCACGTTTTGGTGACTTTACAGATTTGAAAAAATTGAAGGAGAAGCTTAACAATTTAGGATTAAAATTAATTTTAGACTTTGTTCCTAACCATATGGGGCTGGATAATGCATGGTTAAAAATGCATCCCGAAAGATTTCTTTCAAATAAAAATTATATTGAGCATGGGAAAGATCCTTACTTTGCTCCTTGGCGAGATACATTACAAATTAACTATGCTTCAAGTGAAACACGGAAAGCTTTGAGTAAATTATTGCTTGATATAGGGCAATATTGTGACGGGCTAAGATGCGATATGGCGATGCTTGTTATCAATCGTATTTTTGAGCAAACATGGGCGCATCTTTTAGGCGGGACACAGATGCCTCGGGAAGAATTCTGGAGCGCAGCAATTGCAAAAGTAAAAGGCAAGTTTCCAAATTTTATTTTTATGGCTGAAGCCTATTGGGGCGTAGAGTGGGAATTGCAGCAAATGGGATTTGATTACACGTATGATAAAACGTTTTATGATCGCCTAGTAGAATCCGACGCTAATGATATTCGCGGACATTTACGTGCGGATATTGATTACCAAAATAGATCCGTTCGTTTTATTGAAAATCATGATGAGCTACGATCTTTATTGTCCATGCCGCAAGAACGCGCCGAAGCTGCTGCCGTGATTGCAATGACTGTTCCCGGTCTTAAGATGGTTTTTGATGGCCAGTTTGAAGGGAAGAAAATTCGCATTCCGGTTCATCTTAAGCGTGAACCCCTCGAAGAAGTTAATGAACGAAGTGAATTATTTTATCAGAAGTTAATGGATTTTGTACGCCATCAGGAATTTGCTTCAGGAGATTGGAAGTTGATAGATGTCAATAAAGCAGGGAATGGCAATGAAAGTTTTAATAATATCCTTGCATGGATTTGGACGCATAACAACCATTCAAAAATAGTTGTTGTTAATTTCTCTGATGTTGAATCTCAAGCTTGGTTAGATGTTTCTTTTTTAAATGGTAAAAATGAAGAGCTTCAACTGAAAGAGTGGTCTACGCAAGAAATTTATGAACGGAATTTAGAAGACATTAAAGAGCAAGGGCTTTATGTGGCTCTTAAGCCGTGGCAATCTCATTTATTTTTTTGTGTGGGCCTCTTTTTAGAAAGTAGCCAGATTGAGAAAATGCAGGTAACTTTATGAGTTTTGAATATTGGTTTATGTTTCCAGTTTCCATTGTTGTGGCGATTATCGCGATGGCGTCCGGAGTGGAAGGTGCAACATTTTTCGCTCCTATTTTTATGCTTGGTTTAGGGTTTCCTCCGGAAGTAGCCATTGGAGTCGGATTAATAACAGAGGTCTTTGGATTTACCAGCGGATTGACGGCTTATGTGCGAAAAAAACTTATTGATTATCGATTGGGTAAAAATCTTTTAATGGTAGCTATTCCTGCAGCTTTATTAGGAAGTTTATTGTCGGGCCATGTCAGACCGGATATTTTAAAGGTTATTTTAGGAATGGGTTTACTTGCGGTTTCTTTTAGTTTTCTTAGGAAACCCGAACCTGAAGATATTAAAAAAATAAATGAAGCTAATACCAATCGGTTTGCCAAACAAAAGACAGAGACATGTTTAGTGTCAGCTCAAGGAGAAAAACTTTGTTACACAGTTTGCAATAAAACAGAAGGCATGATGTCAGCGGGAATAGGAGGCTTATTTATGGGCCTTATTTCAACAGGGTTGGGTGAACTCAATGGTTTTTTTCTCCTCCAACGTTGCCGGGTTCCAAGTAAAGTGGCCGTGGCAACAAGTGTTTTTGTCGTCGCTGTTTCAGCACTATGCGCAGCCACTGTTCATTTGTATAAATTTGTTCAAGTTGGAGGAGAAGTCTTAAACACAGTATTCAGTGTTGTTATTTTTACTGTACCTGGTGTGCTTATTGGTGCTCAAGTCGGAGCATCGGTTGCCAGCCGTATTCCACAAAAATTATTAGAGAAAATTTTAGCCATTTTATTTATCATCATTGCCTTATTTTTTATCGGGCAAGTTGCATTAGGGGTTTAGTTATGGAACATAATTATGATCAAGAATCTGTTGAACTCCATAAGAAGTTATCCGGAAAGATTGCAATTCATTCCAAATATCCTGTTAACGATATGCGAGATCTTTCGCTTATTTATACTCCTGGAGTGGCGCAAGTGTGTAAGGAAATTCATAAAGATCCGACTAAAGTTTATGATTTAACGATTAAGCGAAATATGGTAGCGATCGTCACAGATGGATCTGCTGTTCTTGGTTTAGGTAACATTGGGCCTGAAGCGGCACTTCCTGTTATGGAGGGAAAAGCTGTTTTATTTAAACAGTATGCCAATATTGATGCCTTTCCCATTTGTTTGAAAACACAGGAAACAACAGAAATTATTAATATTGTTAGAAATATCAGTCCTGTTTTTGGCGGTATTAATTTAGAAGATATTGCCGCTCCACGTTGTTTTGAGATTGAAGAAGCCTTGCAAGATTTAGGGATTCCGGTTTTTCATGATGATCAACACGGTACGGCCATTGTTCTATTGACCGGGCTTATTAATGCAGCAAAACTTGCTAATAAAGAATTGTCTGATCTTAAGGTGGTCGTTAATGGAGCTGGCGCTGCCGGAACAGCGATTGTCAATCTCCTTTTATGTTCGGGTTTCAATAAAGAAAAGTGTCATTCTGTTAAGGAAATTCTTGTTTGTGATTCGAAAGGCATTATTTCCAAACAACGGCAAGATATCAGACAAAATGCTGCAAAGAATCAACTTGCAAATATGACGAATTCAGGAAATATTGAAGGGTTTTTAACAGATGCGGTTAAGGACGCAGATGTTTTTGTGGGAGTTAGTGTCGGGAATGCCCTTACACAAGATATGGTTCGTTCAATGAGCAAAGACCCGATTGTTTTTGCCTTGGCTAATCCTACTCCTGAAATTGAACCTGAATTAGCTTATGAAGCAGGAGCTTTTATTGTTGCAACAGGTAGGAGTGATTATCCAAATCAGGTTAACAATGCACTTGTGTTTCCCGGTATTTTTCGTGGAGCGCTCGATGCGCGAGCCGGAGTTATTACAAAAGAAATGAAGCTTGCGGCTGCTTTTGCATTAGCCGAAAGTGTGAAAGAACCCAAAAAAGAAAAAATTATTCCTGGGGTTTTAGAGAAAAACGTGGCAGAGTACGTTGCTGCTGCAGTTAGTAATGCGTATTCAATGAACTAAAAAATGGAGGAAGTTTATGACTAAAAAGAAAATGATTATTTCGATTATTGTCCTGGCGGCTGTCGTCGGCGGAATTATTTGGGGAACACAGCAGCATAAGGAACATTGTGCTGTGTGTTTTGTAAAATCACTCAATGCGGATGTTATTAAACATTATATTGAAAGCTTTGGTCCATGGGCGATTCTGGTCTATGTTGGTTTGTATACGCTTAATACGTTGACACTCATTCCACCCATTGCATTTATGTCTTTATCAGCCGGGGCTTTATTCGGTCCGATATGGGGGACGGTGGCTTTAACGTTAGGTTCTTTTTGTGGAACAACAACGACATTTATTATTTCACGATTTTTTGGAGGCAAACTGGTTGATAAATTTGTTAAGGGGAAAGCGGCTGACTTTAATGAAAAATTAAGTAAGAAGGGTTTTGTTGTTCTTCTTCCTATGAGATTAATTGGATTTCCTCCGTATGAATTTGTTAACTATGCTTGCGGTTTATCAAAAATACCTTATAAGGATTATATCTCAGCTACTATGCTCGGGATGTCTCCGGCGATTATTATTCAAGTTTTGTTAGCTGATCGATTGGCTAATTTTAGTTGGAAAGATCCTGTGTTGTATTTGGTTATTGCTTTATTTATTGGCATGGGTGTGATCACAGGGAGAATTATTAAAAAACAACAACAAGAAGAAAAAGCCCTCCAAAGTTAAAAACTTTGGAGAGGACTCGCCATCCGTTAGGATGGCGGTCAGCTTTTACAAAAATAGGAGATTGGAATGGCAAAATATGAGTATGATTTAATTGTTATTGGTGGGGGAGCGGGGGGATTAACGGCAGCTACTTTTGCAGGTCAATCAGCGGCCAAAACTCTTTTAATCGAGAAAGAAGAAAAATTAGGTGGTGATTGTCTGCATTATGGGTGTGTGCCTTCTAAATCACTTATTAAAAGTGCTTATGTTGCTAATGTCATTCGTCATTCAGAAAAATATGGTTTACCGAAGGTTTCAATGGGTAAAGTGGATTACAGTAAGGTGAGTAAACGTATCCACGATATTATCGGAACTATTCAGCCACATGATGAACCTGAGTATATTCAAAAAAAATATAATGTGGAAACAAAGTTTGGTTTGCCAAAGTTCGTTGACGATCATACCATTGATTTAAATGGCGAAACGATTACATCGCGTTATTTTGTTGTTGCGACGGGGTCATCTGCATTTATTCCGCCTATTGAAGGTCTTGGAGATGTTCCTTATCTTACAAATGTGAATATTTTCTCATTGGATAAATTACCTGAATCCATGATTGTTCTTGGAGGCGGGCCGATTGGTTTAGAAATGGCACAATCATTTCAACGGCTTGGATCAAAAGTGACGGTTCTTGAAGGCGGGCCTAAATTTCTTCCTAAAGAAGATGAAGACATTTCTGAATTTATTAAAGAACGATTGGAAGCTGATGGCATAAAAATTCAGTTAAATTCTTTGGCTAAAAGTGTCAAAAAGGAAGGGAATGATATTGTATTGACGTATGATTGCAAAAAATCAGGTAAATTGGAAACGATTAAAGCGGAAGCTTTGCTTGTGGCCACCGGACGAAAGGCTAATGTCAGTGGAATGGATTTAGAAAAAGCAGGCGTAGAATATGATCGATCGATTAAAGTCAATGCAAAGATGCAAACTTCAAAGAAACATATTTATTCAGTAGGTGATGTGGCCGGGGGATATCAGTTTACGCATGTGGCCAGTTATGAAGCGGTTGTCGCTATCTATAACTGCATTCTAAAAATTCCTAAAAAAGCAGATGCCACAAATACGCCGTGGTGTACTTACCTTGACCCCGAGGTGGCTTCCATTGGATACAATGAACAAAGAGCTAAAGCAGCTGGGATTGAATATATCAAGCATGTAGAAGAAATTACGCACAATGATCGCGCCCTTGCCGAAGGGGAAAATAAGGGGCTCATTAAGATCATAATGAACAAAAAAGGCAAAGTGATTGGTGTTCAAATTGTCAGTTTTCATGCGGGTGATTTAATTTCAGAATGGATTCCTGTTTTAAACGGGAATGTTAAATTAGCAACAATTACCGATGCCATTCATCCATATCCGACGATGTCGGAAATTAACAAGAATGCCAGCGTAAATTATCTAGTTTCCACTATTCCGCCATGGACAAAGAAGTTAACCAAGATGCTGTTTGGCTATCAGGGGAAAGTTTAAGAGGTAATTTATGGATAATAAAAATCGAGCAATAACGATGCGTTTTTTAGCGCAACCTACTGATGCTAATTTTGGCGGGAAGGTGCATGGAGGCTCAGTCATGAAATGGATAGACGAGGCCGGATATGCATGTGCCGTTAATTGGAGTGAAAAATACTGTGTAACTGTTTTTATGGGGGATTTAAAATTTAAGGCCCCAATTTCCATTGGTGATCTGGTTGAGGTTAATGCCAAAATCATTCATACCGGAAAAACAAGTATACATATTGGGATTGAGGTTCAAACATCAGACCCGCGTAAAAACAAATTTAGTAAAACAACAGATTGTATCATTGTGTTTGTTGCTGTTGATGAAAATGGAAAATCAATAGGTGTGCCGAAGTGGGAGCCCAAAGAAAAAGAAGATAAGTGTCTGGAAGATTATGCCATAAAATCCATGAATATACGTAAAGAAATGGAAGGGCAATTACAATCATGCTTACTTTGATTCCTTATCTGCACGGCAACTCTTGTCTAAATTTTAGAAAATAATATAAATAAGGTGGAGAAATATGGGCGCTATTATAGGGTTGCTTCTTATCTTAACCATATCGCTAACGATTGTGCGTATTGGGAGTATTTCATTGGAATTAACGGGATTATCTTCGGAAGTTTCCGGATTTCAGGCACAGTCAGCATTTTCAGGCGCAGGGTTTACGACGTCTGAATCTGAAAGTATTGTCACTCATCCTGTTCGTCGGAAAATTATTCGCATCCTTATGCTTATAGGGAGTGTTGGCGTTATATCAACGGGAGCAACGCTCATTGTTGCTTTGATAGGGACGAATAATGAGAATTTTGCATTAAGAGGTGTTTTTTTAATCGGAGGCCTTTTGGCGTGTTACATTTTAGCTCGATCAAAAATTGTGTATCATCTTATGAAAAAAATAATTGTGGGAATATTAAGCAGAAGCAAGGCATTACAGTTGCATGATTATCACGATATTTTAGCTATTAGTAAAGGGTACTCTATTTCGCGTATACGTGTACAGCCGGAGAATTGGCTTATTGGCAAAAAATTAAAAGAATTAGGTATTCAAAAAGAAGGAACGACCATTTTAGCGATAACCCGTAGGGTTAATGCGCAGGAAAAACATATTATTCCTCATGGAGAAACAATGATTGAGGAGGGGGATTTATTGACTATTTATGGTCGCTGTACAGCGATGGATTGTTTGTTTATGCGGCCTAAAGGAGAGAAAGGTGATATGGCCCATCAAATGCGTAAACAACAAAGAGAATCGCTCATTAATTTAGGAAATACTGAAAGTGTTTAAAAAGGTAGAGAAAGGATTTCATGATTAAAAAAGTTTTTTGGATTTTTACAGCTATGGTGGGTATTGGCAGCGTTTTAGCTTATTTGTTTTTTCCTCCGCTTTTATGGCTACTGGTTATTTTTCTCCCCATAATTTTTCTTGGTCTGAAAGATATGACTCAAACCAGCCATACCATTTTGCGTAATTATCCTGTCCTGGGACATTTTCGTTATTTGTTAGAGGAGATTCGACCTGAAATTAATCAATATTTTGTTGAATCCAATCATGATGGGCGGCCATTTGCCCGGGAAGATCGAACTTTAGTTTATCAACGGGCAAAAGGTGTTTTGGATACGTTACCGTTTGGAACACAGAAAAATGTTTATGAGCATGGATATGAATGGGTTAATCATTCCTGGAAACCTGTAGAGGTTGACCCAAAAGATTTGCGCGTCACGATTGGTGGTCCGGATTGCAAAAAGCCTTATAGTGCAAGCATTCTTAACATCAGTGCTATGAGTTATGGGGCGTTAAGTCAGCCGGCTATAATGGCCCTTAATCAAGGGGCCAAAATGGGGGGATTTGCGCACAATACAGGAGAAGGAAGTGTGAGTCCATATCATCAAAAGGGCGGCGATTTAATTTGGCAAATTGGGACAGGGTATTTTGGCTGCCGTACAGCGGACGGGAATTTTAATGAAGAAACTTTTGCAAAAAAAGCACAGCTGGATGAAATTAAAATGATTGAAATTAAAATTTCTCAAGGGGCTAAACCCGGGCATGGAGGGATTTTGCCAGCCGCAAAATTAACAGAAGAAATTGCTGAGATTCGCCATGTGCCAATGGGTGAAGACGTTATGTCACCCCCAGCACATAAAGCATTCTCGACGCCGCTTGAATTTGTGGGTTTTATTAAGAAATTGCGCGATTTGTCCGGTGGAAAACCTGTTGGTTTTAAATTTTGTGTCGGGCGAAGGCGTGAGTTTCTCGCCGTGTGTAAAGCTATGTTAAAAACAGGCATTACGCCGGATTTTATTACGGTGGATGGGGGAGAAGGTGGGACAGGTGCGGCCCCGTTAGAATATTCTAATAGTATAGGATGTCCTCTTATGGAGGGATTAATTTTTGTTCATAATTCTCTCGTCGGGAGTGGTTTGCGTGACAAAATAAAGATTATAACAAGTTCTAAAGTCTCCACGGGATATGGCATTATTAAACGTCTTGCTGTCGGGGCTGATGTATGTTATTCCGCCCGGGCGATGATGATGGCTTTGGGATGTATTCAAGCTTTAAAGTGCAATTCTAATAAATGCCCGACAGGTGTTGCAACGCAAGACTCAGCATTGGCAAAAGGTTTAGTTGTTGACGACAAAAATAAACGTGTTGCCAATTTTCATAAGGAGACAGTTGAGAGTGTCGCCGAAATGTTAGGTTCCATGGGGTTAGAACATACGAGTGAATTACGGCCATGGCATGTTATGCGTCGAGTTAATCCAACAGAAACAAAACATTATGGAGAACTGTATAGATATTTAAAACCCGGCGTATTGTGTGGGGATGATATTCCAGCGCACTATAAAAGAGCCTGGGATTCGGCTTGTCCGACAAGTTTTGACCATGTTACTCTAATTAAGAAATAAAGGGGATTAATAATGAAGGCATCGGATTTATTTATTAAAGCATTAGAAAATGAAGGCGTTGAATATATTTTTGGAATTCCAGGTGAGGAGAACTTGGATTTTTTGAATTCATTAAAAGATTCAAAGATTAAACTTATTCTAACGCGGCATGAACAAGCCGCCGGTTTTATGGCCGCCACGTATGGACGGCTTACAGGAAAGGCCGGGGTTTGTCTTTCTACATTAGGGCCGGGAGCAACCAATTTTGTGACGGCCGCAGCGTATGCCCAGCTTGGCGGGATGCCCATGCTGATGATAACGGGGCAAAAACCGATTAAGACAAGTAAACAAGGGCAGTTTCAGATAGTTGATATTGTGGACATGATGAAGCCGTTAACAAAATATACGAAGCAGATAGTCGATGGCGATAATATTCCTTCACGGGTTAGAGAAGCATTTCGGCTTGCACAAGAAGAGCGGCCGGGGGCTGTTCATTTAGAATTGCCTGAAGATATTGCAAAAGAAGATACGCAAGAATCATTATTTGCTCGAAGCCTTGCGCGTCGACCTGTTGCCGAACAAAAAGCTGTCAGCAAAGCGATTGAGTTGATTGAACAAGCTAAAACGCCATTGCTTCTTATCGGCGCGGGGGCGAATCGGAAGTTGACATCCAAGATGCTTAAAAAATTTGTGGATACCTTTCAAATTCCGTTTGTGAGCACGCAAATGGGTAAAGGTGTGATTGATGAACGGCATCCTTTACATTTAGGGAATGCATCACTGTCGGATAAAGATTTTGTTCATTGTGCGATTAATAAAGCTGATTTGATTATCAATGTTGGACATGATGTTGTTGAGAAGCCTCCATTTTTTATGCAACACGGGGGTATAAAAGTTATTCATATTAATTTCTTAAGTGCATCTGTTGATCCGGTTTATTTTCCGCAAGTAGAAGTTATTGGTGATATCGCTAATAGTATTTGGCAGATTAAAGAAAAATTAACGAAACAAGAGCAATGGAATTTTTCTGATGTTTTAAAAATTAAGCAAGAATTAGACGCACATTTGAAGATAGGTGTTGATGACAATAGATTTCCAGTTATTCCACAAAGATTCGTGGCCGAGGTGAGAAAAGCAATGCCTTCCGACGGAATCATTGCCCTGGACAATGGCGTTTATAAGATTTGGTTTGCGCGAAATTATATGGCGCACGAGCCTAATACTGTTTTGTTAGATAACGCACTGGCCACCATGGGCGCAGGGTTGCCGTCTGCCATGGGCGCGAAGATTGTTCATCCCGATAGAAAGGTGATGGCGATTTGTGGCGATGGTGGTTTTATGATGAATTCACAAGAATTAGAAACATCCGTTCGTTTGAAATTAAATATTGTGGTTCTTATTTTACGGGATAATGCTTATGGTATGATCAAATGGAAACAAACAGGAATGGGTTTTGAAAATTGGGGTTTGGATTATGGCAACCCTGATTTTGTTAAATATGCGGAAAGTTATGGAGCTAACGGACATCGTGTTAATGCCATTGAAGAGCTGGGTGCAATACTTGAAAAAAGTATTAATGAAGATGGTGTGCACCTTATAGAGGTTCCTGTTGATTATTCTGAAAATGAAAAAGTGTTAATTAAAGAGCTACATGGGCGAACATGCTCATCTGGATAGGAGAAAGAATATGTCTGAAAAAATAAAAGTAACGTCACCCTATGATGGGCATTTGATTAAAGAGATTGATCTGGATGATTGGGCAAAAGTTGATGGGATGTTGGCAACGGCTAAATCATTAGCCGATGACAGACGTCAATGTTTAATGATTCCTGAACGTATTAAAATTTTAGAAAAGACGGCACAGTTAGTTGAAGATCGTCTAGAAAATTTTGCATTGCAAGCCGCTGAAGAAGGAGGGAAGCCGCTTATTGATTCTCGTGTGGAGTTAGTACGTGCGGTTAACGGTATTCAGGAAGCTGCGCGATCTCTTAATCATTTGGTGGGGCGTGAAATTCCGATGAATCTTAATGCCGCTTCACTGAATCGCATGGCGTATACATTAAGAGAGCCGATAGGGGTTGTTATTGCCGTTAGTGCCTTTAACCATCCTTTTAATCTTATTGTGCATCAGGTTATTCCCGCTGTTGCAGTTGGTTGTCCGGTTATCGTTAAGCCAGCGGAGACAACCCCGATTTCATGTATCAATTTATTGAATTGTCTTTATGAAGCCGGCTTGCCTAAAGAATGGGCGCAAATGACGTTATGTAATTTAGAGAATGCAGAAAAATTGGTTACGGATTCTCGGGTGGCTTTTTTGACTTTTATCGGTTCGGCGAAGGTGGGTTGGATGTTACGGTCAAAAGTAAATCCCGGTGTGCGTTGTGTCCTGGAGCATGGTGGGGCGGCACCTGTTATTGTTGAACCGGATGCAGATATCGATGCGATGTTGCCGCTTTTAACTAAAGGTGGATTTTATCATGCAGGTCAGGTTTGTGTTTCTGTTCAGAGAGTTTTTGTGCACGAGTCGATAGTGGATAAGGTTTCTAAGGGATTGGTTGAATTAGCCAAGAAATTAGTTGTTGGTGATCCTTCGGATACAAAAACAGAAATCGGTCCGCTTATTTTGGAACGCGAAGTTGACCGCGTTGATCAATGGGTGCAAGAGGCAAAGCAAGGTGGCGCTGAAATTCTAACCGGGGGTAAAAAACAAGGAACAACTTGTTATGAACCGACAATTATTTTGAATCCTCCCAAAGCCGCTAAAGTTTCTACCGAAGAAATTTTTGGACCTGTGGTATGTATTTATTCATACAAAGATCGCGATGAAGCGATTAAACAGGCGAATGATGTTCCGTTTTCTTTTCAAGCGTCCGTGTTTACAAAAAATTTAGATGTGGCCTTAGATACCATGAAACGCTTGGAGGCCCTTACCGTCATGATCAACGACCATACCGCTTTTCGTGTTGACTGGATGCCTTTTGGTGCCCGTAAGAAGTCAGGATTAGGTGTTGGCGGCATTGTTCCTACTATGGAAGAAATGACAGAAGAAAAAATGTTTGTGATAAAAACTGTTGAACAATAAAAAGGAGTGACAATGAATGAGTTAACTTTATACTACAAACAAACGTGTCCGTATTGCAGTAAAGTCCTTCATTTTATGCAAGAAAAGGATATAAAGGTTGAACTTAAAAGTACGGAAAATGATGATAATAGAAATGAATTAATTCAGCTGGGCGGCAAACCACAGGTGCCTTGTCTTGTCATCAAAGGAACAGCAATGTATGAATCAGATGATATTATTCAATGGTTTCAAGAAAATTTAGCCTCATGAGAAAATATAATTTAATAATTTTAGCTGGTGGTGAGGATGAAGACTGGTGTCATCAGTACGGCTGTAAAAGAAAAGCTGAATTGCCGCTTTATGGTAAGCCGATGATTGATTTGGTTGTCGATGCTTTTCATAAAAGTTCATATATCGATCAAATTATAGTTGTTGGGCCTAAAGATCTTGATCAACTGAAATCAATGAAGCATGTTCATAAGCGGCTTAATGAAGGGAAGTCATTTATTCAAAATCTTCTTAAGGCCGTATATTACATTAAATCGTCGATTTACAAATTTTCTAATAATCATAATGGTTATCTTATTTCGTTTTGTGATGCAGCCCATCTCAATACAAAGATTATTAATGCAACTTTAGAAAATATGTCTCGGCATGATGCGGGGCTTGTTTTGCATTATGTAGAAAAAGAAACTATTTCTCAAAGTGGCTTTCCAATTGAAAATCGCACTTTTTTACCTATTGGCGGAAAAAAATATTCAGGTTCTAATATCTATTACGTAAAGAAAGCCCGGTCGCTGCTGAATGTGGTGTGGGATATTATTAATCTTCGGAAATTACGCAAAGAACCGAAAGAATTTTTAAAATATTTAGATTGTGAAGAGGGGGGTTGGCCAAAAATTGAAAAAGTTGTAGAACAACATATGCGAACAAAAGTTAAAGTTTTTGTGTCTCCTTTTGCAGAAATGGGTGTGGACGTCGATAAACCAATTGATTATGAATTAGCCAAACTGCATACAGCCAAATCGCGCAAGAAGTTTTTAAAGCAGAATGAAGCATCCTCAAGTAACCTCATGCATAGTCAGAGATAAGTATCCTTTCCAAACCCTGTCCGGCAACCGTTATGTCAAACGATTCAACGGCTGGAATCAGCTAACAACTCTTTTGTATGCCCAAGTATTCCCCCATAATTACCTTTCTTGACAATAAACGAACGATCGTTTAATATCGCAAAATGCGACAATCAGATGAAAATAAAAAAATAGCTATTGGAAAAGCGGCCATTCAACTTATTAATTCGGTTGGGTTTGATGGTGCGTCTATATCAAAAATTGCAAAGGTTGCAAATGTTTCACCTGCGACTATCTATACATACTTTGAAAACAAGGAAGATATGTTGCTTAAGCTTTATGTGATGGTTAAAAAAGAGCTTGCCATTGCTTTACTTCAGGGTTTAGACGAATCATTGGATATTAAAAAAGGTATACATTTGATGTTTGAAAGTTTAATTGCCTATTCTGAGAAAAACATTGAAAGTTTTGCGTTTAAAGAGCAATTTGCAAATTGTCCGCTTGTGGCAAATGTTTGTGAAGATGAAGAGTTGAGAGCTGTCATTGAGCCGTTAAAATCGTTTATAGAAAAAGGCAAGAGGCAAAATATTCTTAAAGAGGTGTCGATTGAATATATTGGAGCATATCTTTTTCATCCAATTTCAACTCTTATTAAAAGAAAGTATGCCCACCAAGAAAAATTGACAGAAGAAGAAAAGAATCTTATGTTCGCAATGGGATGGGATGCTATTAGGAAATAAAGGAGAATCATCATGCAAAAAAATAAATTGATACATACCGTAACACTTTCCTTAACATTGATCGGTTTGTGTTTGTCAGCTATCGGATGTTCTAAAAAGGCTAAAGCGGAAGATCCTAAACCATCCGGGCCTATGTCTGTTAACGTGGTTGGTTTTAAAACACTTCAAAAAGATTTATCCGACACTATTTTTGTTGTAGGAACGCTTGTAGCTAATGAATCGGTCAATATCACCAACGAGATTAACGGTATTATTCAAAGTATTAATTTTAAAGAAGGTCAAAAGGTTGAGAAAGGCGATGTTTTGTTTCAGATTGAAAAGAATAAACTGCAGGCCGGATATGACCAGGCTGTAGCGAATTTGAGGTTGGCGGAATCGACGGCTAAGCGTTATAAAAATTTGGTGCAGTCCAAGGCTGTATCTCAACAGGAATATGATGAGACGGTGGCAACTCTTGCCTCGAATCGGGCAGCAGTTCAATTGGCGAAAGAACAACTGGAAGACGCAACGATTATTGCCCCCTTTAGCGGAGTGATGGGTGAACGAATGATCAGCATAGGACAGTTTGTCTCACCTGGAGCCCAGTTGAGTTCTTTGTACAATCAAGATCCGATTAAGGTTGCCTTTCATGTGCCGGAGAGGTATCTCGGTGATGTTGCTATCGGACAAATGATCGAAATGAAAGTGGCTTCTTATAGTGACAAAACCTACAACGGGGATGTGTATTTTATTGATCCCAAGATTGATGAAACCACGCGTACAGTTTTGGTTAAAGCGTACGTCGATAACCCCACAGGTGAACTGCGCGAAGGCATGTTTGCCAATATTGAATTAATTGTAGAGATTCGTAAAGATGCTATTTTGATTCCGGAAACCGCGCTGATTGTCAAAGCTGATGAGGTGTTTGTTTATGTGGTCAAAGAAGATCAAACGGTTGAATTACGTTCAATTCAGACGGGGGCCCGAAATAAGGGAATGGTGGGTGTTCGTGAAGGATTAAGTAAAGAGGAAGTTGTTATTGTGGAGGGGTATCAAAAATTAGGACCGGGATCTCCGGTTAATGTACGCTTCGAAGATGTGACTGAGAAAAAACCTTATGAAATTATCTGAAATAAGTATTAAACGCCCTGTGTTAGCCACGATGATGAATTTGTTGTTGATTCTCTTTGGAGTGGTTGGCTTATCCCGTCTTCCGGTGCGTGAGCTGCCGGATATTGACCCACCGATTGTCAATGTGCAAACGGTTTATCCAGGGGCCAGTGCCCAGGTTATTGAAACTCAGGTGACTGAACCGTTGGAAGATGCTTTAACCAGTGTCGAGGGGATCAAAAAAATTACGAGTGAAAACCGGGAACAATTAAGTTCTATCACGATTGAATTTAATTTATCCGAGGATGTGAACGTGGCGGCTCAGGATGTGAGGGATCGTGTTGCAAGAGTACGCGGGCGTTTACCTGATGATATTGACGAACCCATTGTGTCAAAGCAAGACGCCGACGCGAGCCCGTCGATTTGGGTGGCGTTGTTTAGTGAACGATTTTCTACGCTTGAGCTTACGACGATTGCAGAAAATTTATTTAAGGATCGTTTACAAACCGTTCCCGGTGTGAGTTCTGTTATTCTCGGTGGATCCAAACGTTTTGCTATTCGTATTCGGCTTGATTCCAAAAAGATGGCAGCGCGTGGCCTTAGTGTGCTTGATGTAGACCGTGCCTTAACTGAGCAAAGTGTTGAGCTTCCCAGTGGACGTATTGAAAGTCTGCAACGTGAGCTGTCCATTGAAACGCGCGGACAGCTCAAAAATCCTGACGAATATAATAATCTTGTTATCCGACGTGAGGGCGATGATCTAGTCAGGCTTAAAGATATCGGTTTTGCTGAAATCGGTGTGGAGGACGAACGGTCTATAGCGCGTTATAACGGCAAACCTGCCGTCGGGATTGGGGTTATTAAGCAGTCTAAGGCCAATATTATTGATGTGGCCACAGCACTCAAAGTTGAGCTCGAACGTATCCAGCCCATGATTCCAGAGGGGATTAATTATAATATTCCTTATGACGAATCGATTTATATTGAGAAGTCTATTAAGGAAGTTTGGATCACTCTTGCGATAGCGTTTATTTTGGTTATTGGGGTAATCTATATTTTTCTGCACAATGTTCGCTCCACATTGATTCCGAGTATTACGATTCCTATTTCTATTATTGCCACGTTCGGCATTTTATATTTTTTCGGATATTCTATTAATATTGTGACCATGCTCGCGTTTGTTTTGGCGATCGGACTTGTGGTAGATGATGCGATTGTTGTTCTGGAAAATATTCACCGGCATATTGAAGAGGGCTTATCGCCGTTTCAGGCATCTTTGCTCGGGATGAAGGAAATCGGATTTGCTGTTATTGCGACAACGGTTGCCCTTGTGGCTGTATTTCTTCCCATGGCGTTTCAGACAAGTGATACCGGACGGTTATTTATTGAATTTGCGGTTGCGATTTCATTCAGTGTGATTATTTCGACATTTGTCGCGTTAACTCTTGCGCCGATGATGTGTGCTCGGGTTTTAAAACCTCATCATGAAAATCAACGCCAATCATTTCTTTTGAAATTTGAACAATGGTTGTACCGCCGGCGTAAAGGTTATTTAAAAATGTTGGGTTTTACGTTTCGTCATATGAGCATTGTGTTTGGTATTTGTGTTTTAGCCGTGGCGGGCGCGTTTTATTTCTACTTAAATTTGGAAAGTGAGTTTCTTCCCGAGGAAGATAAAGGGCGATTGTTTTGTATTGTCCTGGCGCCTGAGGGATCAACCAGTGAATATACGGATCGCATGGTGCGAAAGATGGAAGCTATTATACAATCGACACCGGAAGTTGACGGGTTTTTTACAGCCGTGGCTTTGGCGCGCGGCGGTCCGGGGCAGGCTGCGCAAGGATTATCCTTTATTCGGTTAAAAGAAAAGCGAGACCGTCATGTACGGGATATTGTCGGCGGACCGACGGGTTTTCGCTCACAGTTCTTTACAACCATTGAAGGTTCATTGGTGATCCCGATTATTCCCAAAGCCATCGGCGGTGGTTTTTCTCAACCTTATCAGCTTGTCCTTCAGCATCAGGATTTACATGAATTAAATCGTATTGCTGAAGAGTTTAGTAATACTTTGCGTCAGGAAGGGTTTCTTTTAAATGTGCGTTCTACATTTGAATTAAATAAACCTGAATTACGCGTGCACATTAACCGTAACCGTGCGGCGGTTCTTGGTGTTTCGGTTCAGGACATATCACGTGTTTTACAAATTCTTTTCGGTGGATTGGATTTGGCTAAAGTAAATTTAGAGGGGAAGGAATATGATGTTATTGTTCAGTTGGAACGTGCATCACGTTTATCTCCGTCGGATTTGGAAAAGATTTATATTCGCAATAATAATGGACAATTGATTCAGTTGAATAATGTCATTGATTATGAAACAGGAGGCGGGCCTAGTGCGATCAATCACTTCAATCGTCTGCGTTCAGCCACGATTGAGGCCACACCGTTGGATATTCCATTGGGGACGGCGATAGAACGGACTGAGAAATTATTAAAGGAAAGCAATATCCAAGGGCTTCGATATGAATGGAATGGGGAGGCTTTGGATTTAAAAGAGTCTGGAAGCGAAACGGTCTTTGTCATCCTGCTTGCGATTTTGATTATTTACATGGTTTTGGCGGCCCAGTTTGAAAGTTTAAAAGATCCACTGGTGATTATGTTTACTCTTCCACTTGCGGTCTTCGGGGCTTTGGGTTCCTTATGGTTGTTGGCGTATGTGGACCGTATGGCTGTTTCGGGCGTTAGCTTTTTACCGCGTATTCCGGCCATGGGCATCAATCTGTTCAGTCAGATTGGAATTATTATGCTGATCGGTATTATTACAAAAAATGGTATTCTTTTGGTGGATTTTGCCAATCAGGAAATGGCAAAAGGACAAGATGCGATGCGCGCTATGTTGGGTGCGGGTAAGATGCGTTTTCGTCCGATTCTTATGACGGCGTTTTCAACCATAGCAGGGATTTTACCGATTGCCATTGGTTTTGGGGCCGGCGCTGAAAGTCGTCGTCCGTTAGGGGTTGCCGCCGTTGGAGGTATTGCTTTAGGCACATTTTTAACCCTGTTTGTTGTTCCCGTGGTGTATGTGTTATTGAATAGAACAAGGAAAGACAAGCTGCGATTAAAAAAACAGACAGTGGCAGCATTATCTGTCATTACAATTTTACCGATGCTATTGACCGGATGTTCCCCAATTTTAGGAGAAGACTATGTCCGTCCTGATGTAACCTTACCGGTGGATTGGGAATACCGGAGGGAGTATGAAAACTGGAAAGCCGCTACGCCCATAGATCATCATACTAAAGGACAATGGTGGGAAATTTTTGAAGATGATACACTCAACTATTTACAAAAACAAGCTTTAACGCATAACCATAATTTAAAAAGTGCCATGGCAAGCGTGCGTCAAGCGCGTGCGCTGGCTCGGATGGATAAGGCTGGGTTTTATCCAACGATTGAAAGTAATCCTGCGTTTGAACGTTCCCGTACAACCAAAAACAGTTTTACTTCAACCTCGGCAGGTATAAGTAGTTTTACTTCCGAGCGTTATGAAATTCCGTTTGATTTTAGTTACGAATTGGATTTGTGGGGGCGTGTTCAACGGGCCTTTGAAGCAGGTGTGGCTCGCGCTGAAGGGACATTGGCGCAATATTACACCGTTATGTTGACGTTAAATGCAGATGTGGCACGTCATTATTTTGACTTACGCGAGTTAGAGAAAGAAGTCAAAATTATTGATGAGACCATTAAACTCAGAGAGTATGCCGTTAATGTGGTCGACGAACGCGTCCAAGGAGGATTAACCAGCGAGTTGGATTTCAATCGCGCTAAAACCGAATTAGCCAAAGTCAAAACGGAACGTATTGATGTGCTGCGCCGCCGGCTGGAAACTGAAAATGCATTAGCGGTGTTATGCGGTCAGCTTCCATCGGAATTCTCTTTGGATTTTACAGCCCCGATTATTGATGTTCCGGAAATTCCATTATATATCCCATCGGAATTACTTGAGCGACGTCCGGATATTGCCGAAGCAGAACGTAAAGTAGAAGAAGCCAATGCCCAAATCGGTGTCGCTGAGGGGGCTATGTTTCCTAGAATCAGTTTAACGGCGACGGGAGGTCTTAAGAGCATTGAGATTGATTCGCTATGGGATTTGGAAAGCCGATTTTGGTCGTTAGGGCCGAACATATCTATTCCTTTATTTACCGGTGGTAGAGGCAGGGCCAATGTGTGGGCTGTCGAAGCTAAATATGATCAAACGGTTGAAGATTACCGCCAAACAGTTTTAACCGCTATTGAAGAAGTTGAAACATCTTTATCTAATGTAAAAATGTTTGGCCAGCAAGGAGTGTCCCAGGAGGAAGTCCTAAAATCGTCCCGCCAAACCGCAGAACTATCTATCTTTCGTTATAAAGAAGGATTGGTTACATTTTTGGAAGTTATTGATTCTGAGCGCTCCCGATTAGATGCGGAATTGCAAGCTGCACGGATATTGAATCAACAGTTGATAGCGACAGTTCACCTGATTAAAGCCCTCGGAGGCAGCTGGAAGGCTAGTCATTAACGAGAACGGAGCAGATAACATTAGTAAAGATTAGCAAACAACAGTCGCATTCCATTCCATTTTTACAAAAAAAATTGTAAGATTTCCCTCTCAATCCCGACTAACCTCTTAATGGAACGCATAAACAAGATCTTGTTAGTATCTACATGTTTTATGCAGGTTGCAGAATAATTATTAATATTTATAATATATAACTTTATTGTCATGAAGGAGTTATTTTGAAGAAAATTGTCTCCATATTCCACAAAGAAACGGGTGAGCTCATTGCGGAAGGTCCTCTTGGCTGGGGAATTATGCCTTTTGAAGGGAATTATTACATTCAAAAGAGGTATTTAAAAACAAAAGGATTTAAAAATACTTGGTTTCCCGGTCTGTGTATTTATAAATTTTTTTATGTTTGGTTAAATTTTCAAAGAAAAGATGGGGACGTGGATAAAATGCTTGGATGGCTTTATTTTTTACCGAACCCTTTGTTTCCGTTTATTTGGTTTAGGGTAGCTTTGCCGGGACATCATGAGGCATTAAGAATTGACGTTACAGAAATTATATAAACCGTAAAAATAGGAGAAAAAATGTCGCAGACTAAAGAAGTTCAATTTTCAGATTTAGATTTATCTTTATGGGAAGCCTCCCGGGATACCATTCATCAGTATGCTAAATTGTTAGGCAAAATTCGAGCCGCGTTAACCCCAAAACAAAAACATTGGTGGAATGTTAGTTTGCGCGCATCAGCGGTAGGATTTACGACCACACCGATTGCTATTTTTGATCAAAACAAATCCATTGAATTAGAGTTAAATTGTGTGAAACATAAAATTGTGATTAGTTCATCTAATGGGGAAAAGCAGTGTATTGATCTTGAAGGACAGTCGATTAAGAAAATGTATGAAAATGTTTTATCCATTTTGGCCGATATGAAGGTGCAACCAAAACTTGATGAAAGCTTATTTTCAGGTGAGGAAAATTTGCAATATGATCGCACACGCATTGAATCATTTTGGAAATCTTTCGCCCAGATAGATCTTATTTTTAAAGAATTTAAAGGCGGGTTACGACAAGAAACAAGTCCTGTCCAGTTATGGCCGCATCATTTTGATTTAGCATTTTTATGGTTTTCAGGTAATCTTGTACCCGATCAAGATCCAAATAATGAAGAGTATGCGGATGAACAAATGAATTTTGGTTTTTCAACGGGGGATGAAAGTATTAATGAGCCATATTTTTATATTACAGCCTATCCCTTGCCGGAACTCCTCCCTAAAATTGCATTACCTCAAGGCGCTTATTGGGAGACAAAAGCATTTAATGGGGCGATTCTTAAATACAAAGAACTAACCCAATCAACTAACCCACGAAATACGCTCATCAATTTTCTAAAAGCAGTACAGGATGCGGGTTCAGAGTTTATGTTAAAGTAATACCAATTCCATTAAATAATGACCATAATCTATTCGGCTTTTCTCGAACGTTTCTACGAGAATAGCCACTACCAAAAGGGGAATTATTTAATGGAATTGGTATAAAAAATCTTAAACAAAGGATAATTATGAGCAAAGACACTAAAAAGATAGTTTGGCATAAAGCTCTTGAAAAAGATGAGTTTCCTGAAGGTCGAGTAAAATCAATTACTTTGGGGCATGTAACCGTGGCCCTTACGCATTTTGAGGGAAAGTATGGGGCGCTTAATAATAAATGTCCTCATCAAGGTGGGCCTTTGGGTGAAGGGTCGATTGAGAATGGTCTTTTGCGATGTCCGTGGCATGGATGGGATTTTTGTCCGCATAGTGGAAATACACCGGGATATGATGATGGTGTTGATGCTTATGCCGTCGAGGTGCGAGATGATGGTATTTATGTCGGTCTTGAAGAAGAAGCGCCGCATGTGACAACTGTTTCAGATGTGATGACCGAAACTATGACCAACTGGGGCGTTAAGCATGTTTTTGGAATTGTTGGGCATTCAAATTTAGGGTTGGCGGATGGATTGCGTATGCAGGCAGAAAAAGGAAATTTGAAGTTTTATGGCGTTCGTCATGAACTAGCCGCTGCATTTGCGGTATCGGCTTATGGAAAGTTGACAGGTCGTCCTGCGGCATGTCTTTCCATTGCAGGGCCGGGGGCAACGAATTTATTAACGGGTTTATGGGATGCCAATGTGGATCGTTCACCAGCGATTGCCTTAACTGGGCAAGTGGATACGCAAGTTGTAGGGGCTGGAGCTTTTCAGGAAGTTGATTTACAAGGGGCATTTGGAACAGTAGCGCAATGGGCGCAACCGGTTTTGCATTCGAGTAAACATGCCGAGTTGATGAATTTAGCCTGCAAGAGTTCTATTTTGAACCGAGGTGTTTCACATTTGATTTTTCCTGATAATGTTCAGCATATGCCAGCCCCTGAGGGAGAAACGGCCGGAGGCCCAGAGGGAAGAATTACTTCCGTGGCTATTCGTCCGCCGAAAGAATCTGTTGATAAAGCGGTCGCCTTATTATCAAAATCTGAGCGTCCAACGATTATTGTCGGACATGGTGCACGGTTTAATATGCCGGCGATTATTCAATTGGCCGAGAGCTTGAATTGTCCGGTGTTAACGACGTTTAAAGGCAAGGGATTGATCCCGGATAGTCATCCGTTGGGTTGTGGTGTTTTAGGTAGAAGTGGAACGCCAATTGCCAGTTATTTTATGAATGAATCAGATTGTCTGTTAGTCTTTGGTTCCAGTTTCAGTAATCATACAGGAATCACGGATCACAAACCAACCATTCAAGTAGATTTTGATGCCATGACTTTAGGCAAGTTTCACAAAATTGATGTACCTGTCTGGGGAGAAATTGGAGAAACTGTCGAAGTTTTGCAAAACGAATTAAAAGGTAAAACAAAGACCAAAGACCGTCGTGAGGAAATTTCTGCGCGTTGGACCATTTGGCGCAAAGAAAAGAAAAGCCGGGAAGATGATGATTCTGGTAAGGGGATTAATTCCGCATCCATTTTTTCTGCCTTATCGAGGCATGTTTCTAAAGAGGCTATCATGGCCGTTGATGTAGGGAATAATACTTATTCTTTTGGTCGATATTTTGAATGTGAAAACCAAGCTGTATTAATGTCTGGATATCTTGGTTCAATCGGGTTTTCCTTGCCGGCTGCCATGGGTGCCTGGGCGGCCACGCAAGAAGAGGATGCTCGATTCAAAGGAAGGCCGGTTGTGTCGATTTCCGGAGATGGTGGATTTGGGCAATGCATGGCGGATGTATCCACCGCCGTAAAATACAAAATGAATATTACGCATATTTTACTCAATAATCATGAATTAGGAAAAATCAGCAAAGAGCAGCGTGCCGCCAAATGGGATGTCTGGCAAACGTCGCTGGTGAATCCAAATTTTTCCGAGTATGTTACCTCTTATGGGGCATTAGGTATTCGCGTTGAGAAAAAGGAAGATTTGGATGACGCCATAACAAAGGCCTTGAATCATGAAGGCTTTAGTTTAGTCGAAATCATGTCGGATGCTTTATTAATGTAGAAGGAGGATTCAATGGGCACTTTAGGGGCATACTTTGCACCATTATTATTAATTAATGGCGTAGGATTGATTTTATTATCAACGGCATCGCGGTACATGAATGTTAAAGCCGAAATTCAAAAATTAACACCGGAAGATTGTGCTAAGAAAAAAGAAGAGTTAGGTCGTGAAATAAAGCGAGCTCACCTTTTTCATCGAGCCATGGTAGGACTTTATTTAAGCATCGGTTTTTTCTCTTCGTCAGCCTTAATCGGGACGTTAATAAAAAATTATCCCCAAGTGGCTGACTTTATATTAAACTCTTTTACAATTGCTGGCGTGGCTTGCACTGTTTTTGCGTCATTTCAGTTGATTGTGGAGTCTTTTTTAACGATGGAAATTGTCAAGAAACATGCTGATAAAAAATAGAAGGGGGAATAATGGAGCATAATATGTTTAAAGGAATTTTTGAATCCGCTTCTGTGGTGATTGATATTGCAGGGGTTTCTATTTTGATTTGGGGGTTTGTTTTAGCTTTTATTAGTTTGATCAAATGGGAAATATCCAAATTTGTTGGCAAGAAAACCCTGGAAGGAGCTCAGAAAATTAGATGTGTTTTGGGAACTTACATTTTAATCGGGCTCGAATTTATGATTATTTCCGACATCATCCAAACCGTCATCAGTCATTCTAAAGATGATTTGATGTTTCTTGGCGTCATAGTGTTCTTAAGAACAACCATTGGATTTTTCCTGGGTAAAGAGTTGGAACAAATTAAAAGTGAAAAATAAAAGGGGATGTTATGAAAAAAATTAGTATTGCGAAATTTTCGGAGCTTGAAGATAAAAAACCGGCGTATGCTTTAGTCGCCAATGTTGATTTGGTCATTATTAAATATGATGACAATGTTTCTGTATTGTATGGACGGTGCGCCCATCGTGGGGCTTTGATGTCGGATGGAACAATTCAGGGTAATGATATTATTTGTGGTGTGCATGGATGGGATTACAAGTTTGATACAGGGGTGAGTGCGTACAATAATGAAGAGAAGCTTCCGAAATTTAATGCCTGGATTGAAAATGGTGATGTACTTGTGGATGAAGATGAAATTGCGGCTTGGGAAGAAAAGAATCCACAGGCTTACAATCGTGATGCCTATCAAGGGCTTTACAAAGATTTACACGGCGGGCCAGAAGAGCCGCATTACAAATTTATTCAGCAATTAGCCAAAGATGGATTGTCTAAGTTTGGTCATCATGGTCCGGCCTCGGCCATGGGGGTAGCTCGTCAAGAGTTGCCGCAATGGGATGATATTCAATTTTTGACGGCGCAGTTAGCTACCTTACCACAGCTGGATGATGTTGCAGTAGGATCTGAGATTGTTATTGGTCCTAAGGCGAAAAAGCCGTTAACATTGAAGATTCCATTGTTTGTTTCCGATATGAGTTTTGGAGCTTTATCTGAAGAGGCCAAGATAGCTTTAGCTAAAGGGGCTGAGATAGCCGGCACAGGTATTTGCAGTGGAGAAGGGGGGATGCTTCCCGAGGAACAAGCTGCCAATGCGCGTTATTTTTATGAATTAGCCTCAGGCCGGTTTGGGTATTCTATTGATAAAGTCAAAAAATGTCAGGCCTTTCATTTTAAAGGAGGGCAAGGAGCTAAGACGGGAACCGGCGGACATTTGCCAGGTTCAAAAGTGAAGGGAAAAATCGCCAAAGTTAGAGGGCTGAATGAAGGCGAAGCGGCTATTTCACCGCCACGGTTTCCTGACTGGGATGATATCAAATATCTTAAAGAGTTTGCCGTTATGATCAAAGAAGAAACCGGCGGTATTCCAGTAGGTTACAAATTGTCCGCACAGCATATTGAGAAAGATATTGATGCCGCATTGGATATCGGCTGTGATTACATTATTCTTGATGGTCGCGGTGGTGGGACAGGCGCCGCGCCATTGATTTTCCGCGACAATATTTCTGTACCGACCATTCCTGCTTTAGCCCGGGCCAGAAAACATTTAGACAAAACGGATAAAAATGTTACCCTAATCATCACCGGAGGCTTGCGTGTTCCGGCTGATTTTGCCAAGGCATTAGCGTTAGGAGCGGATGCGATCGCGGTATCCAATTCGGCTATTCAAGCGATTGGATGTTTAGGGATGCGGGCGTGTCACACGAATAATTGTCCTGTGGGTATTGCGACACAAAAAGAAGATTTAAGAAAACGGATTATGATTGACGAGTCAGCCAAACGGTTGGCTAATTTTTTTAATGCGTCCGTTGATTTAATGAAAGTTTTAGCCCGAGCCTGTGGGTATACCGATTTTAATCAGTTTAATAGTGAAAACTTGACAACGTTTAAAAGGGATATGGCTTATCTGACAGGGGTTAATTACGGTGGGGTTGTTTCTGTCTAAAGGAGGAGGTATGAAGGTAGAGATGAAAGAAAGAACGATTGTTGATCAGTATTTAAAAGTGCGTCGATTCAGTGAGAGTTTATCGGCACATTTAGAGCCTGAAGATTGTGTGATACAAACCATGCCGGATATCAGTCCGACCAAATGGCATTTGGCCCATACGACTTGGTTGTTTGAAACTTTTATTCTCAAGGCAAAGGTGCCTAATTATCAACCCTTTCATCCACAGTATGAATATCTTTTTAATTCTTATTACAACAGCGTCGGAAGGCAGTTTTTTCGACCGCATCGCGGGCATTTGTCACGTCCAACAGTGGCTGAGGTCAATAAATATCGACAGGCCATTGATCAACGCATGGTAGAGCTTCTTCAAAATTGTAAAGAAGAGGATCAGCCTGAAGCGCGATCACTTGTTGAATTAGGATTGCATCATGAACAACAGCATCAAGAGTTGATGGTGACGGATATTAAACATGTTTTTTCCTGCAATCCATTGCATCCGGTGTATTGGAATTGCCCTGTGCTTTATGCCGATGCCACGCCGGCCTTAACCTTTAAGTCTTTTGAAAAAGATGTTTATTGGATAGGGCATGAAGGAGAAGGGTTTGGGTATGACAATGAGTTTCCTCGGCATGAAAAGCTTGTTCATGGATTTAAAATCGGATCACGTTTGATTACCAATGCGGAGTACATGGAATTTATCAATGATGGGGGTTACACAAAGTCTGAATTTTGGTTGTCTGATGCCTGGGCTATGGTCAATCAACAGCAATGGACCGCTCCATTGTATTGGCAGAAAGAGGGCGAAGAGTGGTTTTATTTCACTTTGAATGGTTATGTGAAGGTGAACCCCTACACGCCGGTGTGTCATGTTAGTTTTTATGAAGCTGATGCTTATGCCCGCTGGGCGGGTAAACGACTTCCGACGGAAGAAGAATGGGAAATTGCGTTTCGGGATGATCCGATCGAAGGTAATTTTGTTGAATCGCAATGTTTTTCACCGCTTGCGTTAAATAGTCAGGATATCAAAAAAACACAGGCGTATGGAGATGTATGGGAGTGGACGGGATCACCGTATGTCGGTTATCCAGGTTACAAAGCGGCCGCAGGGGCCATTGGGGAATACAATGGAAAGTTCATGAACAATCAAAGGGTATTAAAAGGCGGGTCGTGTGCCACTTCGCAATCGCATATGCGTCCAACCTATCGAAATTTTTTCTTCCCTGAGCAAAGATGGCAATTTATGGGAATCAGATTAGCAGAGGATTTATGAAACAGCCAAAAGAAGAAATAACTTTTCATGATTTATCACCGGAAAAAGAAATTTTTTTAAACGATGTTTGTGATGGTTTATCTAAACCACAAAAAACATTGCCATGTAAATATTTTTACAATGAAGTCGGCTCTAGATTATTCAACGCCATTTGTCGGACCGTTGAATATTACCCGACACGGACGGAACTCGGTATTATGAAGACGTACGCCGGTGAAATGGCTGATATGCTAAAGCCAGGCTGTTTGTTTATTGAATATGGCAGTGGCATCGGTGAAAAGGTTCGGCTTTTGTTGGAGCACCTAAAGGAACTTTCAGGATATGTGCCGATTGATATTTCTAAAGAGCATCTTAAAGAAGCGGCAGAAGATTTGAACCGCGATTATCCGGATCTTGAAGTTCTGGCGGTGTGCGCTGATTTTACAAAAGAATTTTCAATTCCGGCTCCACAAAAAAACGTTACACAGAAAGTTATTTATTTTCCAGGATCCACGATTGGAAATTTTCATAAAGAAGCAGCTTGTCATCTTTTGGAAAATATGGCAAATTCTCTGGAAAGCGGAGACGGTTTATTAATCGGTATTGATTTAAAGAAAAACGAAGAAATATTAATCCAGGCCTACAATGACAATTCAAGCTTTACAGAAGCATTTAATCGTAATATCCTGTTACGGATTAATAAAGAATTAGACGGGGATTTTCAATTAGATTGGTTCGATCATGAAGCGTTTTATGAAGAATCAAAGGGGTGTGTTGAGATGCACTTAGTGAGCCGCCGGGAGCATAAAGTTACCATTCACGGTCAAACATTTCAGTTTTTGAAAGGCGAAAGCATTCACACGGAATCCTCCCATAAATACACGATTGACGAATTTTCCGCACTGGCAAAACAAGCCAATTTTAATCTGAAAAAATCCTGGATTGATGAAAATGATTTTTTTGGAGTTTTGTATTTGGAAGTTATCTAATAGATATCCTATTGTGATGAATTGTCAGACTCATTTATGACATAATTTTAATGAAGGGGTAGGTATGAAATCATTAAATGATCTTTTTGAAAGAAATGCAGCTTGGGCGGAGGGGATTAAGGAAAAGGATCCTGAGTTTTTTGCGCAGTTATCTAAGCAGCAGGCTCCTGAATATCTTTGGATAGGTTGTTCAGACAGCCGTGTTCCTGCAAACCAGATAGTCAATTTGCGGCCCGGTGAAATTTTTGTTCATCGTAATATTGCCAATGTTGTTGTCCCTACAGATTTGAATTGTCTTTCTGTCGTACAATACGCTGTTGAGGTGCTTAAGGTGAAGCATATTATTGTCTGTGGTCATTATGGATGTGGCGGCATAAAGGCGGCTTTAGATGATCAAGATCATGGTCTTATGGATGGTTGGCTTCAGCACATTAAAGGTGTCCGTCAGATTCATGCCGAGAAATTAAAGGATTTGGAGCTTGATCAAAAGCATGATTTGCTCTGCGAGTTAAATGTCATAGAGCAGGTTAAAAATGTGTGTAATACAACGATTGTACAAAATGCCTGGAAAGCAGGATCAGAACTCTTCGTTCATGGATGGATTTACGACATTCAAAACGGGATTCTAAAAAATTTGGATGCAGACAATACATCAAATGGGGAGAAGAAATGAGTGACGAACAAGAAGTAGATTATGGGCCGTTGAAGGCATTAATAGGTGTTTGGAAAGGGGACAAAGGGCTTGATGTTGCGCCGGAACCGGATGGGGCTGAAAATAATCCTTATTACGAAACGATTATTTTTACAGCGGTTGGTGACGTAAGCAATGCGGAAACGCAAGTTTTATCCGTTGTGCGTTACCATCAGGTTGTTCAGCGTGTGTCCAATAATAAAGTGTTTCACGATCAAACAGGATATTGGATGTGGGATCCAAAGGCAGAAACAGTGATGCATTCTCTGGTTATTCCACGCGCTGTATGTGTGCTCGCCGGAGGGGAATACAAAGGACAAAAAGACGCAGAAGGAAATGTGGTCTTAGATGTTTCAGCTAAAATGAATGATGAGAATTGGGGCATAATTCAATCTCCTTTCATGAAAAAGAATGCCTGCACGACTGAATTTCGCCAGCAAATGACAATATCCAACGAAGCATTATCCTATGCACAAACCATAGTGGTTGAAATTTATGGAAAAACTTTTGAACAC
Source organism: Candidatus Omnitrophota bacterium (assembly GCA_029261055.1). GTDB lineage: Bacteria > Omnitrophota > Gorgyraeia > Zapsychrales > Zapsychraceae > JAJDCA01. The sequence goes on from JAJDCA010000015.1 coordinate 142,229, forward strand.
ACAGATCAAAATAAGTTGATACTTCAGAAATCATATGCCGAAAATATTACAACAACTTCCTGAAGATTTTCTGGAACCTGTCGGTTCCGGGGAATGTTCCATTTCGTCTCCGACGCAGCTTTCTGTTGAGAATTCGTTGGATGAAATATTTGTCTTTGCGCGTCAACAGCAGGCGTCAGATATTCATATTTCTGCGAATAATCCGATTATTTTACGGAAATTTTCTAAACTTATTCCAGTTACTGAAGCAAAAATTTCCAAAGAACGTATTCAAAAAATTATTGAAGAGGGAGTCGGTCAAAAATTATTGTCTGAATTTCTTGAATGCGGCGATTTAGAATTTGTTCATTCGATTAATGGGGCAGGGCGGTATCGGGTTACGCTCATGAAGCAGCGCTTTGGATGGGATTTAACAGCCCGTGTCATTGCACAATCGATCCGTTCTTTTGAGGATTCCGGTATGCCAGCTTCTTGTCAAGGCCTTACGAAATGGGCGCAAGGACTTGTGTTAGTGACGGGTCCGGCAGGGTGTGGCAAGACAAGCTCGCTGGCAACGCTCGTCGAACTCATCAATGCCACCCGTAATGAACACATTATTACTATTGAAAATCCTATTGAGATGATTTATGAATCTCAAAAGTGTCAGATCACTCAACGGCAAATTGATCGGCATACGCTCTCCCAGGAAAATGCTTTAAAGGCTGCTTTGCGTGAAGATCCGGATATTTTGGTCATTAGTGAATTGCGTGATTTAGCAAGTATTCAGCTAGCCGTCACTGCGGCTGAAACAGGTCATCTCGTATTCGGTACGATGAATACGAATAATGCATCACAAACAATTTCTCGTCTTATTGATTCTTTTCCTCCGGACGAACAAGCCGTTATTCAGAATATGATTTCTGAATCTCTTAGAGGGGTTATTTGTCAGCAACTTATTCCTAAGAAAGATGGATCAGGGGTTGTTCCAGCTTTTGAAATTCTTGTTGTCAACATGGCGGTGGCTAATATGATCCGTCTAAAAAATATTCAAAACATTAACAATCTGATTGCCACTGGAAAGAATGACGGCATGGTTCTCATTGATGCTTCATTAAGCGAGCTTGTCAACCAAGGCATCATCGATAAAGAAGAAGCCCGTCAAAGGGCCATTAATCCAAAATTATTTAGTTAGAAATCATGGCACAAATCGACGCCCTTTTCCAAAAACTCATTGAATGCGAAGGTTCCGACCTTCATCTTAAACAAGGCCAGAAACCCAAGATGCGTCGTCATGGTCATCTGGAAGAATTAGATGGGCATGATTCATTATCTCAAGATCATTTGGTCGGTTTGCTTAAAGAAATGGCGAGTGAAGAGGGCTGGAAAGAATTTGAACAAAAGGGAGATTTGGATTTTGCTTATTCTCTGGGAGAGACCGCCCGTTTTCGCGCGAATTTCTTTCGTCACTATTTTGGATTCGGCGCGATTTTTCGACATATTCCCTCAAAAATTTTGTCTTTAGATGAATTGGAAGCTCCAGAGGTTCTCAACAAGCTTGCGGAGCTATCTTCCGGGCTTGTCCTCGTCACTGGACCAACAGGAAGTGGGAAATCGACCACGTTAGCCAGTATGATTGATCATATTAATGCGACATTATCCAAAAAAATTGTCACCATTGAAGAGCCTGTTGAATTTACGCATACACCCAAAAAGTCGATCATTACGCATCGCGAGGTTGGATTAGACACCGTCTCATTTGCCAGTGGTTTACGTAATGCGATTAAGAGTGATGTGGATGTGATTCTTGTCGGTGAAATGCGTGACCGGGAAACGATTGAATTAGCTCTTACAGCTTCTGAGATGGGCATCTTGGTTTTTGGAACCTTGCATACCAATTCAGCGTCTAAAACCATCGACAGGATTATTGACGTCTTTCCGGCGGCCAAAAAGAATCAAATCCGCATGATTTTAGCCAACGCGCTTCAAGGTGTCGTGGCCCAACAATTATTACGTAGCGCAGATGGTCAAAGACGCTGGGCCGCCCATGAAATTTTGCTAAAAACTCCAGCCCTCACGCCCATCATCCAAACTGGGGAAACAATGAAGCTTACCTCAGAAATCCAGCTTAATGGCCAAATCGGCATGGTTCTCATGGACGCCTGCCTCCAGCAACTTGTGGCAAATGGCAAAGTCAGCCAAGAAGAAGCCTACAAAAAAGCTTTGGATAAAGAGAGCTTTGCGTAATCTGTTTTAAAAATCCATTGATTCCGCTTAGAGGGTGTGTTATGATTTTGCCGATTTTTAAGAGACACCCCGGACCATCCTACTTCGCTCCAAAATTTTCGTCCTTCAGCTCGCTTCGCTCGCTTAGGACTTCATTTGGGAGCTTCGTAGGATTGGCCCAAAATTTTTCTAAATAAAATAATATTGTCATTTTGGGCCATTAGCTCATCTGGTAGAGCAGCTGACTCTTAATCAGCGGGCGGTAGGTTCGAGTCCTGCATGGCCCATTAGTTTTTTGCTCCGCAAAAAACAAAGTCTGTCACGCAATGTTTTAATGCGTGATAGACCAATACTTTGCGAAGAAAAAACTAAAGGTGTTGTCCCGATGTTTTTACGGGACTACACCCTAGTTTTTTTTATTCAACCCTCAACCAAACAACCCCAAGGAGAAACGTGTCTACTCAAAATATTGATATTGAAAAGCTCAAGTTGCAAGCCCTCCAAAACCGTAAAGACATTTTAGAAACTATTAACGCTGCAGGATCTGGACATCCAGGGGGGTCGCTTTCGGCTGTTGAAATTCTTTTAAGTCTTTACAGTTACAAGATGAATCACAAGCCGGATGATCCTACGTGGGAAGATCGTGATCGTCTCATTGTTTCAAAAGGGCACGTTTCACCGGTGGTTTATGTGACGCTGGCCAATGCAGGATATTTTCCTAAAGAAGAATTAAAAACATTTCGTAAATTTCAAAGTCGTTTGCAAGGACATGTGCACACGAAAGTGCCTGGGATTGAATTTAATACCGGTTCTTTAGGTCATGGCCTTTCCGTGGCTAATGGCATTGGCCTTGGCGCCAGGATGGCCAAGAAAAATTTTAATACGTATTGCTTGATGGGTGATGGGGAGATTCAGGAAGGATCTGTTTGGGAGGCGGCTATGACCTCGACGCATCAGAAAATTAACAATGTATGCGCCATCGTAGATTACAACAAAGTGCAGGAAAATGGTCCGGTCAGTGAGATTAAAGGGTTAGAACCTCTTGCAGATAAATGGAAAAGTTTTGGATGGCATGTTGAGGAAATTATTGGTCACAATTTTAAGCAGCTCATTGCGGCTTTGGATAAATTTGACACGGTCAAAGATAAACCCTTTGTCATTATTGCCCACACGATTAAAGGAAAGGGCATTTCATTTATGGAAGGCGAAAAAGGATGGCACGGTAAGGCGCCGAATGATGAGCAATTACAAGAAGCTTTAGCGGAACTAAATTCTTAAGGAGATAAATATGAGTAAGAAAATTCCTACCCGCGATGGGTTTGGTAAAGAATTGGTGGAAGTCGGCAAGGTTAATGACAAGGTCGTGGTGGTTTCGGCGGATTTGGAAGATGCCACACGGGCGGAATATTTTCGTGATGCGCATCCGGAGCGATTTTTTACGGTCGGGATTGCTGAACAGGATATGGTAGGGACAGCTGCGGGGTTGGCTTTAGTTGGATTTGTGCCCTTTATTAATTCCTTTGCCGTTTTTATGACCAACCGTGCGTATGACATGCTGCGGTTAGACCTTTGTTACAATAACACGAACGTTAAAGTGATTTGTTCTCATGCCGGTGTCACGGTTGGACCGGACGGCGCCACGGCGCAATGTCTGGAAGATTACGCCATCATGCGAGTGTTGCCGAACATGAAAGTGGTTTGTCCGGTGGATGATTTTGAAGCACGAAAAGCTACGCGTCTATTTGCTGAAGAATTTGGTCCGATGTACATGCGTACCAGCCGAGCGCCGATGCCGGTACTAACGAAAGAAGATGATCCTTTTGTGATTGGAAAGGCGAATGTCATGCGTGAAGGAAAAGATGTCACCATCATTGCCTGCGGTGTCATGGTGTCCGAGGCTCTTGCGGCCGCTGAAATGTTAAAGAAAGACAATATTGAAGCGAAGGTGGTTAATATGCACACCATTAAGCCTATTGATCAGGAGTGTATTATTGCTTCTGCTAAAGAAACTGGAGCTATTGTAACGGCGGAAGAGCATCAAATTAATGGTGGCTTGGGTAGTGCCGTGGCTGAAGTCGTCGTGAAAGAATGTCCTGTGCCGATGGAAATGGTAGCTGTTGCGGATACCTTTGGCCAATCGGGTTCTCCGGATGAATTGCTTGCAGAATATCATTTAAAAGATGTCGATATTGCGGCGGCTGTCCGTAAGGTTGTTAAAAGAAAAGAGGGATCTAAAAAAGAGGAGACTGTAAACACATGACACAATCCAGAATGCAAGAATTAGCGGAATTCGGACAGAGTATTTGGTTAGATTACATTGACCGACCATTATTAGAGACGGGAAAATTAAAAAATCTTATTGCGCAAGGCTTGCGTGGAATGACGTCTAATCCTTCAATATTTAATCAAGCCATTGGCTCCGGTAGCGATTACGATCAGAAAATTAGTCGATTGGCGTCTGAAGGAAAATCGACATTTGAAATCTACGACGAATTAACCATTCAAGATATTCAAGAAGCCGCTGATCAGTTTAAAGATGTGTTCGAACATACTAAGGGGCTGGATGGGTATGTGAGTCTTGAAATTAATCCTAAAATTGCGCATGAAATTGATCAGCAAATTCAGGAAGGTTTACGGTTAGATAAAAAAGTTAATCGTCCAAATGTCATGATCAAAGTACCTTCGACAGAGGCCGGGTTAAAGGTTATTGAAGAGTTAACCGCTAAAGGTGTTAATGTGAATGCAACACTTATTTTTTCACAGTCCCAATATGAAAATGTCGCGAAGGCGTATTTAAAAGGGTTAAGCCGTTTGTCGGAATCTACAGCCGATTTGAGTAATGTGCGTTCTGTGGCTAGTGTTTTTATTAGTCGTATTGATACAGCTGTGGATAATTTGATTGATGAAAAATTGGCGCAGGCAAAGGATGAAGTTCAGACGGCCCAGTTGCAGGCTTTAAAGGGAAGGGCTGCAGTGGCCAATTCACGGATTATTTTTGAGAAATTTAAAGGGCTTTTGATTACAGAGCAGGCCAAACAACTGACTACTCAAAATGCTAACGCTCAACGCGTTTTGTGGGCCTCTACGGGAACAAAAAATTCAAGTTACAGCGATGTGAAATATGTTACAGAATTGATTACAGCTCCGACGGTGAATACCCTTCCGGAAAAAACGCTTAATGCTTTCTGTGATCACGGCAAGGTAGGAGAGGCGTTTGAGGCTGATGCCACAGAAGCCACGGAAATTATTGCTTCATTAAAAGCGTGGGATATTGACACGGATGCTATTTGTCAAGATCTCTTGGATCAAGGCGTGAAGGCCTTCGAAGATGCTTTTGATCAGTTATTTGCTTCGATTGAAGATAAGGTAAAAGTTTTGACGAGTGTCTGATATTTAAAGTGATCAGTGGTCAGTGGTCAGAAAATGTGAAAAGGCAGATTGCTGATCACTGAAACCTGACCACTGACCACTTTTAAATTTCTAAGAAAATCGAGGTTTCACGTGTTGCACACCACCGGTTACATTCAACCTAAAATACTTAAAGAATTGTGGTTTCATACAGGGTCGATCTGTAATCTTAGTTGTCCTTTTTGTTTGGAAGGCTCAGGGCCTGGCGATGATCGTCTGAATAAAATTACATTTGAAGAGGCTAAGCCATTTGTTGATGAAGCTTTAACCTTAGGGGTTGAAAAATTTTCTTTTACCGGCGGCGAGCCGTTTGTCATTAAGGATGTTGTTGCTATTTTAGATTATTGTTTGGAGCAGCGTCCGTGTCTTGTGTTGACCAATGCCACCGCGCCTTTGCATGCGCGTTTAGAAGATGTCTCATCGTTAAGCAATAAGCCCCATGCTTTAAATTTTCGTGTCAGCCTCGACTATCCGGATCCGGCAAAACATGATGCCGGGCGGGGGGAAGGGAATTTTGATTTAGCGCTGAAAACTTTAGCGCAGTTGTCGACAATGGAGTTTGGTATTTCTATTGCCCGTCAAAGAAGCAAAGAAGAAAATAGCGATGCCGTTGACGCTGTGTACCGTTCTTTTTTTGAGAAAGCAGGCTTGCCGCAGGACATCCGTATTGTCAGTTTTCCGGATTTCTTAACGCCGGGGGCCATGGCCGATGTTCCGCATATTACCGAAGGTTGCATGACGCAGTACCATACCGAGGAGACGCGGGATAAATTTATGTGCAACTTTAGCAAAATGGTTGTTAAAAAAGATGGACAGATGCGTGTGTATGCCTGCACCTTGGTGGATGATGACCAAAATTACGATTTAGGGGCAACCCTTACCGAAGCCAAAGAGGCGCGCGTCATGTTAAATCACCATCGCTGTTATTCCTGTTTTGCTCAGGGAGCGAGTTGTAGTGAACAATAAACTGCCTTGGAGCAATCCCGCGAGGTATTGAACTAAGCTTTTAAAATCGAGGGAAGCCTCGGGGAATTAAACCCGCTTTGGAGATTGGCAGAATATTTTTTTTGGCCAATCTCTTAATTAAGAAAAAAATTATAACAAATGACTATTAATTTTTGCAAGTTTAGATTACTTTATGGATATGAAAAATCGTAAAATTCTTATTTTTGAAAGCCCGCATACATTAGCAAATTATTTGCTTCAACAATGGGGTAAGATTTCGGGTGATGCGATTGAGCAGAGGAGTCGTTTTAATGTAGCCCTTTCCGGCGGGCGTTCTCCTTTGGAATTTTATTGTCGTCTTTCGGGAAACAAAGATTACGACCTTTGGAAAAAAACGCATGTGTTTATGGCGGATGAACGCTTTGTTCCACCAGATGACAAAGACAGTAATTTTCGTCTTCTTCAAGAAAATTTATTTAACTACGTAAACATTCCGCAAGAAAATATTCACGCCATACCAACGTATTACGAAAATGTTTTGATGTGTGTGGACCATTACAAAAATGAAATGCAATATGCTTTTAATCTCAAGCCGAATGAGTGGCCGTGTTTGGATTTGGTTATGTTGGGAATGGGTGAAGATGGGCATACGGCATCCCTTTTCCCAGAAGATGAGAATGTGGATGATCCTAACCGCATGGTTCTTCCTGTCTCCATTGATCACCTCAAACATGAACGGATCAGTTTGAGTTTACCTGTCATTAATCATGCCCGGAATATTATTTTTGTTGTCCAGGGGCACCAAAAAGCAGAGGTTCTTAAGCAAATCATTAAAGAACACAAAGAAGTCCCTGTCTCCAAAGTCAAGCCCATTGATGGAACGCTTACCTTTTTGTTGGATAAAGAAGCGGCGAGTCAATTATCCTACCTAAAATCTTTCACCCCTGATGGTCAAGCTATTTCCATGATTGCGTAAAAGCAATCGTAAATGCTTAACACTTCGACAACTCAGAAGGGTAATCATTTATTTTACTAAATTCTTAGTTGTAAGATTGCCCCGCGGGGCAACTTTACAACTTATTTAGTGTTTCTTATTTTTATGGCCCGCCCTTGTTACCTGTGTAAATATGTTACATACTTTCATTAGTGGTTTTTAAAATTAATATTAATAGGATTAAAACACGTGAATTTATTTAATAGACATAAAAGGTCCAATTGGACTTTAAAAGGGGTAACCATTTGGGTGGCGTTGTGTTTCGGAGCGTCATTACTGCAGCCGTTACCGATGGTTTATGCGGAACCTTCTCCGAACCTGCCTGCCTCGGAGGTTCATCTGAATCTGCCACCTGTGGGGACAAGGGTATCTTTAAGCGAAGATTACGCTCCGGTTGTGGTGAAAGGTATTCGTGTTTTTCCGGAGAATCCGTTGCAATTTGATTTCATCGTAGACACAGGAGATACGTTTTTCAAAGACGAAGATTTGAAAAAAGAATCTAACCGGTTGATTAAATATTTTCTTGCCTCCTTAACCGTGCCGGAAGATGATTTGTGGGTCACCCATTAGAAGGTATTTGTCAAGTAAAAAAACTTCCCCGTCGATAAAAAACATTAAGTTTTTCTTTCCTTTATGAAACAATTCTTAGTAACGACGTAGAACAAACAATCCAAAACCACGCCTATG
>JAJDCA010000016.1 GCA_029261055.1 Candidatus Omnitrophota bacterium
AACTCATCATCCTTGTATCCTAAAAGTTCCATGGTTGCATTATTAATAGTCATAATCGTACCGTTCTGATTAATAACGATTAAGGTCTCGGTCATATTCCTAAAGATGTTGTCCAAGTATTCTTTTGACAATACAAGTTTATCTCTATAGGTCTTTAAATTGATGGTCATTTTATTAAAAGATAAAGCAAGCTTACCAATTTCATCCTTTGAAACAACGTCAATTTGTCGAGTCAAATCTCCGCTACTTATTTTTTCAGTGTACTGAATTAGTTGCTGCAAAGGCTTCGTAATCGACCTTGTAATAAAAAGACCCGACGTTACAGATAGAGCAATAACCGCAAAGATAAAAAAAATGGTTATCTTTATGCTTTGCCGCAAGATATTTTGCGTGTGTTGCGCGGCTAATTTAACTGTTATTTCAAGCTTTTCACCGATTCCGTGTTTTAAAAAATAATTCTGTAATTCACTTTGAAGAAGCAGTTTCTGTTTCCAATATGTGCCACTTTCTAAAAGCTTTATAGCTTCCAAACGTTTTTCTTCATTGTTATATCCCAGGGCAGTACGTTCCATTCTTACAAGCATTATCTTTGCAGCCTTGATACGTTTAAAAAACAGTTTGTTTTCATTATTGCTTTTGTCTATGGCCGACTGGACTATGTAATCTAATTCAGGTTTAAAAGCGTAATATTTCTGCTCCCATAGTTTATCTTGTGTAAACACATAATTTCGTGCGCTTTGCGCTAAAACTTCATGTAAATACCGTATGCGACTCGCCAATTCATCAATTTCTATGCGGTGATAGAGATGTTCTATGCTTAAAGGAATGTCTTTGTTCAATGGCCTTGCAAGCTCTTTTAATCGAAAAAGACCAAATAAGCCTACCAACATGGCTAATAGAGAAATGAATAAAAATCCTAAGATGAGTTTAGTTTTTATTTTCATTTTATTTTGTAATAACTTCTTTTGCGATCTCCAATATTTCTGGTGAAACGTCAATGCCCATTATATCCGCTGATTTTTTGTTAATGACAATATAATTTTCTCTTGGAGATTCGGTTTTCAACCAGGTCGGTTGCGATCCACGCAAAATCAAAGCGGCTTTTTCCCCGGATATCCTGCCGATTGTTTTAAAGTCGCCAACGTTTCCTACTAAATGGCCTTTTAAGACCCCCTCCTTATTACATGCAAAGGACGGTTTATTATATCGTTTGCTGATTTCTACAATTATTTCTTCTCCGCCGGCATGGGTAAGCGTATCACAAGTTGAAAAAATAGAGTCAAACTTATCAATATTTGCTTCTAATTGATATCTGATATCGTCAAGATCCGCAGCTGAAACATCGTAGACGTCAATGCCTCGCTCCCCAAGCAGCGCTTCTACTTCTCTAAACTGGTTGGTAGAATTTGGTTCTCCCTTACGACGGACAACGGCAAGCATTTTGGTATGAGAAAAAATTCTTTCAAAGGCATAATATTGTTGTGAAAAATGGACGTAATTTCTTGTACCGACCAGGTTATTGCCTGAAGATTCCAAAGAATCAATAAGGCCGGATTCAACAGGATAGGTACAGACTGAAAATACAATAGGAATTGGTTTTTCCATCTGATTCGTCACCTCTTTAGCCACTAAAGTCCCAGGCGTAGTTAATGAATAGATGAGATCAACGTTGTCTTGAATAAAAGACTCTATAATCCGGCGTTGTTTGTTCAGGTCGGTTTCAGGATTTTTGATAATAAAGCGTATATTTTCGCTTTCCACATACCCGTTTGCCTCCAGTCCTTGTTTAAAACCATCAATGCTCCGGGAAAATTCAGGATTGCTGTCCCATCGGGCGATCCCGATTGTTTTTATCTCCTGTTTTGCCGATTTAAGTAAATAAATTGCGGCGCCTCCGAATATCAATAGTCCTGTTAAGAGAAGTCCTATCCAAACTTTGGCATTGTTTTTCATATGATTTACTCCGATTAACGGTAGTAATTGGTTAATTATCAAAGGTGGTTATTAACCAATCCCAAGGCCATGCTCTTCGCTTGAATTCGCTCTGAATCTAATTTCTACCAGAGTCTACAGGCCTTCTATCTGTAACCTTGTTCATTTACTTTCTCCTGATAAAAAATGTCTGATACTTTTTGCATCTCAGTTCCGTCCTAGCGAATATCCAGTTCAGCATCAAGCAAACAACATCAAGTAACCAGCATCAAGCAACCGGCAACGTTATCGTAAAAATAGACCCCATGTTCACCTCTGACTCGCAGGTAATTGTGCCGTTATGTTCTTTTACTATTCTGTTTACAATAGAAAGCCCGATCCCTGTGCCCATTCCTTCCTCTTTAGTAGTAAAAAAATGGTCAAATATTCTACCCAGATTTTCCTTTTTTATACCCATCCCATTGTCAGCAACTTTTATAATAATAGACGCTTTATCTTCTGAAATTGATATGTCTACTCTAATCTCAGCATCCTTTGATCTTTCAGACAGGGCATAAATGGCATTCTGGAATAGATTTATAAATGTCTGTTCCAACTGTGAGGCGAAACCTCTTACCGTAGGAAGACCAGGTTCAATATCATTTTTTAATTCAATATTACGCAATCGAATTCGTTCTCCTATAAGCAGCAATGTATTGTTTAAGACAGTCTCAATGCTAATTTTCTGCTTCCCTTCACCACCATGCCTGCCAAAGGTTCGTAAGTGTTGGATGATACTATTAATGCGAGCTATTTGGCTAAGGGATGTATTTATCCATTCTTTTACTTTATCTTTATCAAATGTATCGTTTTCAAGCTTTCTATGAAGACGTTGAATAAAACTGCGGATATAAGTAAGTGGTTGATTGATCTCGTGGGCCACACCAGTAGCAATCTCCCCTAGAGAGGCTAATTTGGAATTTTGCATCATCTTTAACTGAATTTCATCTCTTTCTTTATCAAACCGCATACGATCAGTGATGTCTCTTAACACAACAGTATATATCTTGCCACCATCCTCTAGATATTGTGAAATGGATGCTTCAGCCGGGAATTCCTCGCCGCCTTTCCTCAAACCAAAGATTTTGTAATCATGCACGTTCATGTCCTTTGCTGTCATGTTTGAATTACCAAAATTCTCAACATGACGTTTATGGTTATCCCAAAATCTTTCCGGTATAACAATGTTAATAGGCTGACCTTTAACTTCGTTAAAAGAGTACCCGAAGATACGTTCAGCTCCTTTATTAAAGATTATAATACGCTGCGCCTCGTCAATAGAGACTATAGCATCCTGGGCAACATCTAAAATTCCGGAAAAACGAGCCTTGCTTTTGCGCAATTTTTCCTCGGCCAGCTTCTTTTCAGTCATATCCCTTAAAATAGTTACGTACCCGGCGCACTGCCCGGATTCATTATTTATGCATGCAATGGATGACTCCACGAGCACACAGCGCCCGTCCTTTGTTTCCCTTAGACTGTCAACTCTCTTTTCACAACCACTAGCCTCAACCTTTTTTAGAATCTCAGAGTTTCTAACCTTGACCTCCCCGGGCATAAAAAATAATTCCGGTTTTCCAATAACCTCATTCTTCGTATAGCCTAACATCGCCTCCGCTCCTTTATTCCAAGACACGATATTGCCACTAATGTCCATCGTAATAATTGCATCCGTAGCAGACTCAACCAGACTGCGATACCGCCCTTCCGATACTTTAAGCTCTCTTTGAAGACGCTGCTTTTCCAATGCCTCCTCCAAACGTTGAATCACATCCTCGATGGCGAACGGCTTGACAAAGTATCCGTTGGCATTCTTCTTTACGGCATCTATTGCATTTGGAAGTGCGGCATTACCTGTGATAATGATGACTACCATCTCCGTATAAACTTTTTTTAATTCCATTAAAAGGGTTAATCCGTCCATGTCAGGGAGTTGAATATCAATCAGGCTCGCTTGAAAATCAACCTGCCTGGCCTTTGCAATGGCCTCGCTGCCAGTATTGGCAGTGAAAACTCTGTAGTCTCTTTCATTAAGTATATCAGCGAGAGATTCACACGTATCCCGGTTGTCATCTACAACCAAAAGATTAGTTTCAGTCATCCTAATCAACTCCTTAAACAAATTTACTAAAAGTCTAACTAAAGGTATTTGAAATTTAGATTTAGATTTAAATTCTTAGTGATAATACCTTAATTATCCGTGTTAATTCGTGTTCTCAGGGTTTCTCAATCGATTTTCCATCTCGTTTCTTTTCCGCCAATTCCTTAACCATCTGAAGCACTTTTTTTCGGATTCATGGGTTTGTAAAGACACGCATAACAATCACTCTTGAGCGCCTGATCAACGATATCAGAGACTTCATCTCGATAGGCGGTCATGATAAGGGCAATCATATTCGGATTATACTCTTTCATCCTTAGATAAGCCTCTAAACCACTCATCACCGGAAGTTTGATATCCAAAAATACAATGTCCTCCGTATTTTTTTTAGCATATTCTACAGCTTTTTCTCCGCTGGCCATTACAACTACTCTAAAGCCATTGTCCTCTAATAAATTTTTAAGGCTTTCAGATACAGCAGGATCATCTTCTACAATGAGAATTAATGCCCCTTCTTTGGCTTGTTTGATGACATCTAAGACCTCATTAATATCCAAAGGTTTTCTTAAAACCGCATAGACCCCTCTTTTGATGGCATCACTAATAAGCTCATCCACCGAATAAGCGGTCATCATGATGACCGCTGTGCCTTTTTCGTGACACATACCCTTAACACGTTTGTAGACCTCTACTCCATTCATCACAGGCATTTTTATGTCGAGCAAAATGACCTGATAAGTTTCTTCTTTAACTCGACCAATCGCATCTTCGCCACTATGAACAATTTCGACATCAAACCCATAGTCTTCCATAATATCCTTAAAGGCTTCAGTTGAATCGACTTCATCATCGACTATCAGAATTCTGTTATTATTCCCTGTAAAGAATCTAAGATTATACCAAGGACAATAAATGGTCTACTTTGCCATCTATGTGATGATTTATCTGACATTATATTAGCCACCCCGATTGTTAACACCGTGCATCTTGCACGGAAATTAACAAAACCCCATTACCCGATAGGAACAGCCTTGTAAACTGCTCCGGATTATTTATGACGGAGTAAATTCGTAAACTGTTTCAAAACCATTCCGGTTCAATCTTGAAGATTGAACCGGAATGGTTTTGTATACATAGAAGTTTATGTTTTCGCTATTTTACAACTCAATTTTAGTAATTTTTGCAATTTTCTCAACCCGGGTTAAAGGGAGAAACCAAGCAAAATTTATATTTGGTAAAACATTCAATTTAAACAACTTAAGTTTATTAATTATCTTTTAATATCTATATTTTGTCAAAATTGCAATTAATCCATTTTTAATAATATTGACTGATCCCTTCTTTTAATCCTCAGTCTGCGGATTAATTAACCTTTAGAATAAATAGAGCTAATTCTAATAGATACAGGCATTTCCGATTACCATTGAATGAAAAAGCATGCTCTATAAAGAGATAAATAGTTAATTTCTATGCAGGTTTTCACCTAAATATGTAGCCTTACCCAATATACTAAAACATAAATTATAAGTTCAGACTGTTTTCAGAGAAATAATGTTTTTGTTATGAAATAATTAAATTATTAAGTAATAAAACACAAAATTTACTTAACAGAGGTTTTGTCGAAAAAGTCAATGTAAATTGTTTCGATAGATTAAATTTTATTGAAATCTTCAAAACACTATAGGATAAATAAAACTCACTTTGTATATTAATGTGTTGCCAGGCAACCACAGTCAATTGTACTGCTTTTGTAAAACAATAATTTACCTGTCTTCTATTTTCTATTTGAGTCATTCGACCCTCAATGGAATCATCTTTACCTTACATCCAAAGAACGCGCGCTTTTTCTTAAAGCCTCTCTTGCCGCTGAACGCAGTATACGCACTTTCGCAACAACTATGTTTTATACAGGGTGCAGGATTAGTGAAGCCCTGAGACTAACGCCCCGCCGGGTTGATCTCTCCGGCAATGTCCTTATCTTTGAAACACTCAAAAAACGGAAAGATGGTATTTTCAGGGCTGTCCCGGTACCCCCGGATTTTCTGGACACCCTAAACATGGAGCATGATATCAAAATCATTCAGAGCCGCCCAAAATCCCCAAGAGTAGATAAGCCGTTATGGGAGTTGTCACGCACAACAGCATGGAGACGTATTAAAGAGTTGATGGTTAATTCCGGAATTAATGAAGGCCCTCACCTCTGCCCCAAAGGCTTAAGACACGGCTACGGCGTTGAAGCGATCAGTAAAGGAATACCACTCAATATGCTACAAAAGTGGATGGGACACGTAAAAATGGAAACAACTGCAATCTATGCCAATGCTGTTGGTGATGAGCAACACGATATTGCATCACGGATGTGGACATGAGATGTGGGTTTAAAATGGAAAATCCTATGGGGATTCTCATCCATTATCACTGTCAGCAGTTTTCCTATTGGAACTTTTGGAAGCGTTTCACACAGAACCAATTCTACGGAACATTAGGTGCCTTTATGCAATTTAACCCTATACTCCTTCAATTAAATTTGACAAATTGTACCGTGAGAGGTACAATTTGTCAAAGGTGTATATTATATGTCGCAGAAAAAATTAACAGCCGAATTTTACTGTACTAGTGCAGGTAATGAACCAGTGCGTGACTGGCTTAAAGGGCTTTCAGATAAAGACCGTAAAATTATAGGACAAGATATTGCCACCATTGAATATGCATGGCCTGTTGGTATGCCTTTATGTCGTTCGTTTAAAAAAAGCGGAATTTGGGAAATAAGAAGCAATCTGGATCACAAACGTATCAGCCGTGTACTGTTTTTTATTCTGCAAAGCCGTATGATACTCGTTCACGGTTTTATTAAAAAAACTCAAAAAACACCATTGAAAGACTTACAACTTGCCGAAACCCGTATGAAGGAGGTACTTAGATATGAACCGTAAAAAAAACCCACATATAGGATCATCTTTTGATGATTTTCTAAAAGAGGATGGTATTTACGAGGAAGTAACTGCCGTTGCTGTAAAACGTTCTCTTGCTATGGAGCTTGAAAAAGCCATGAAAGTTCAGAAAATAACCAAGGTTGAAATGGCGCATCGGATGGAAACAAGCCGGAGTCAACTTGATCGTTTACTTGATCCTAAAAATGACAAGGTACAGCTTGATACGCTCTACAAGGCAGCTTCTGCCGTTGGAAAAGGACTTCATTTGGAATTGGTATAGATT
>JAJDCA010000017.1 GCA_029261055.1 Candidatus Omnitrophota bacterium
AAAGAAAAATAAGCAACAGCACTTGAAGAGCAATGAAGCCGTAGTCAATTTTTCTGACCTTATATTCGTTGTGTTGATGCCATTCTTTGTTGGCCATAAGTTGTGTACAGGAAAAACCACTGTGAGTGCCCACCAACAAGATAAGAGGTATCAGCCAAGATGAGTCCCATAGAGTGTGTGCAATCCCCTGGTTTAACACAAGGGCAGGGTAGATGCCAATACCGACGGCAAGTATGACCAGAAGGGTTTTTAGGAACAATCCCAGTGATTTTTTATTTCCTTTTTCATAAAGAATAGCGGCATAGACACAAATCATGGTGAACAGTGTGATAAGACGAGCCCCCCATGAAATCACTGAAGAGGTGTTGAATTCTGTCAATATCAAATAAAACTGTTTGGGAGATTCCAAATCAGCAATCAGAAAAAATGAACCAATACCAATGGAAAGAGCGGCCAACCATAGAGAGGGTTTGACAAGTTTTCGGGAATTTTCATTTGGCGATGAACTCAAAAACAACCCGGATAAACAGCTACCACAAGCTATTCCTGCCAGCAGGAGGTAAATAACAATGGGCCAACCAAAGGTCGTAGAGGAATCATTGAACATTTTTTTGCTCGTAAATAATTTCGTTGTCACTTGGTGAGAGTTGTACTCCAGTGGCAGCAGTTTTTTCCATCCATGTTTCATGAGCCACATACAATACGTTTGGCTTGGTGCCTGCTTCTTCCTTAAAGGCTTTGGCGTTATTTTCTGCGGCATATACGCTGACGGGGTCGTTTGGGTCATCAAGATCCCCGAAACGAAGAGCGCCGGATGGGCATGAGGTCACGCAAGCAGGATCCATATTTAATGAGGTTCGATGTGTGCACATGTCGCATTTGTCAGCCTTACCTGTATCGATTTCAATGTATATGGCACCGTAGGGGCAGGCCGTTATACAAGCCTTGTTGCCATTGCACTTGTCTTGATTAATCACCACATGGCCATCTGACAAACGCGAAATAGCTGTGGTGGGACAGGCGTCAAGGCAAGGAGCATCTTGACAATGCATGCACATTAAAGGAAGAAAGGAAAGTATTTTTTCTTCAGATTGCTCAAGGTAGCGAACACGGGTTCTGAAACCACCGAGTGCGACGTCGTGCTCGGTTTTACAAGACACGCTACAGGCATGACAACCCGTACAGCGACGCAAGTCGATAACCATGCCGGCTCTTTTCATGTTAAGTGAACGCTCACTCTTTTTATTTGTTTCCCACTGAATGGGAGGTAATTCAACCATATCAATCTCTTTTCCTTAAAGATAACAAGAAAATGCTTTTTGATAAGTGGTAATTATAAGAAGATAAAAAGTAAAATACAAATGATTTTAGCAAATTAAAAGATCAATTCCCGGACAGCCTGTCAGGGTCTGCCTCAAATTCCACCCAAAACAACTCTACCATTTGTTTTAGATAGTAGGGACAGATCTTGAAAACAGAATTTACAATCAATCTATTTTAGTGAGACAACCGTATTCTGCTTTCAAGATCTGACCCCCATGGTCACTGAATTTACAATCAATCTATTTTAGTGAGACAACCGTATTCTGCTTTCAAGATCTGACCCCCATGGTCACTTTCGATAACAATTTAGTAAAGATGATTTATACAGCGTTATTTCGGTAATTACAATCTCAATTTGGTAAAACCAGACAAAAAAGTACGATCTGATTTTGATAACCCTTGCGAATGCGATCGTAATTCGGTAATGGTCGAGGAAAACTTCACAGATACTTCTCCAATTTTTCTATAATTCGGGAATATGACGATTTTTACATCAAAATCTATACTGCCTTAATTTGGTAACAATTACGATCAGAATGTGGACGGGCACAAGAAATTCTTGAATTTTACAAAAACGCCCATAAGCCTCAATCGGGGAATGCACTCTACGCTACTTATAATTTCCCTATGCGTTGCCTCATCTTCTTGATAAGTATCTTTAACCTTTTAATATCAGCAGTGCAATTTCCTCCTTTTTTATTTAAACTCATGAGCAATGCCCTCAATTTAGACAAAGCTTTCAGCTGATTAATTTGTACTTCTGAAATTGCGTTAAGTCCGGGACCCCTTCCTCCTAACTCGCTCTCTCTCTCGGTTTTTTTCAAATCTACAAAAATGTTTTGTATTGCCTTTTTTGTCGATGGCGAAAGACGCTTGTTAATCTTATCACCCAGTAGTACTCCAATTCCTGCTGCAGCAACCACAGGGAGAAGAACTTTAGCAGTAGCGATTCCGAACGTAGCAACAGTAGCCTCAGAGCCGCCAGCAAGTAAAAAGGAACCTCCAGCGCTAAGACTCCCTTCAACAACAACTATATCAGTAGCGGCAACTGCAGCTGTAGCCTCAATAGTTGTTAACCCCACTGTAGTAAGTGCCGCTTCCAAGCCACCTGCTGCCCCTACAAATCCTACCGGTATTGCCAATGCTTTGCCGACATCTTCAGTATTAACCGGAAATAACCCCAAAGGATCAAATCTGTTTATGGGGTCATTCCGAACATATCGATAAATATTTGCATCTCCGCCAGAAAACTCAATAGGATCCTGACTAAGAAACCGCCCGACATGAGGATCATAATACCGTGATCTGTAATAATATAACCCGCTTTCAGCATCCTTCTCACGGCCTGTATAAGCAAAAGGATTATCAACGGCTTCCACACTGTTTTCCAGCCGCCCGTATGAGTCATAGTCAAGGCTATTAACTACTACTCCACTGGCATCAGTCAGCTTTCTGACAGATCCCAGATTATCAACCTGATAAAAGAAACTCTGTCCGTTTCGTTCCATGTTTAAAGGCTGATCAATACTGTCGCCATGACTGTAATGTGCCATTATGGTGTTTGTTCCGTCTAATTCAAATAGAATATCAAAATTATCATAAACGTATCTTATAATAGCGCCGTTTACATTCTTCTCAATTCTGCGGCCTAATCCGTCATAACGATATGAAGCGTTTGTAGAATCAGGGAAGTCTATCTGGATTAACTGGTTTTGAACATCCCAGGTATAGGTTGTTGTTCCATCCCCGTTCTTTGCGTTCTTTGTTGAGAGGTTACCATTATCATCGTAATCGTACGTAAAATCATCATCCTCAAGCAGACGGTTAGCGGAGTCATATTTATGGTTACTTGAAAGATGTGATGTGTCGCGATTACCCAACACGTCATATGAGTACGTTTCCGGTGAATCAGTTGTGCCACCGCTGATTAAACGCTGGAGCGCGTCATAGCTGAACTGGCGTGTTGTTATCTGTTCAGCTATGGATAGAATATTGCCTACTTCGTTGTAAGTATAACCAAAACCGGCCAGGTCGGCGCCACCGCCATCCTTATGTGTCAGGTTTTCCAAACGGCCATTAACGTCATAGTTAAGGTCAGATATCACACTGTTTGGAAATGCTATCTGTGTCAAACGTCCCGCTAAATCGTTACTTAAATTTATAGTATCACCTGCGGGGGTAACAAGTTTAATCAAACGGTCTGTCGAATCGTAGCTGAACTGAGTTGTTCCGCCTGATGTATCTGTTAACTGTATTCTGTTGCTTAGAGAATCGTAACTATTTGTCAGAGTAACACCCGGCTGAATGCCAACATCAATAACCTCTGATGTTAGAACGCGATTAATCTCGTCATATGTTAATGATATACTGCTATCATTATCCTGAATAGTAACCAGGTTACCAACAGCATCATAAGTATATGAACTAGCATTGTCAGAGGTTTTGCTTTCTGTTAATCTTGATAATTCATCATAGCGGTTAGTAATAACCTGTCCTTTTTTATCAGTACCGGTAACGATGTTATCCCTTGAATCATATGTAAAAGATTCTGTCAAACCAAGCGGGTTTGTTTGTTTAATTTGACGATCTAAAAGATCATAAGTAAATGTGGTTGTTTGGCCCAAGGCATCCTTGAACGAAATAACATTTCCCTGTGTATCGTATCCCAGTGTACTTTCACCACTCAATGCATTAATAGACTTTATTAATTGGTCGTCATCATCATATTCATTTGTTGTCGCATTTCCAAGCGAGTCGGTTGAACTAACAAGGTTGCTGTTTTCGTCGTATTCGAGTTGTGTTATTCCACTGATTGGGTTATCAATGGTTACGACACGATTCCTTTCGTCATAAGCAAAAGTGGTAATCTCTCCAGTGGGGTTTTCTGCTTTTTCAACATTCCCGGCGCTGTCATAACTTAAAGTTGTTGTCGCGCCTGTGCCGTCAACTATTGTCAATATACGGTTAAGGTCATCATAAGTAAATGAGTTTGTGCGTTCTTCCAGAGTATCGACTCCTTCTGTAAAAGATATAATATTTCCCGCGTTATCACGGTCAAAACTTGTAATATTACCTAAAGCATCAGTTGCAGTTGTCAAATTGCCGTTTGCGTCATAACTGAAAGTAGCTGTATTGCCATTTGCGTCAGCGCTTGTAAGCACCAGTCCTTTGGTATTGTACGTAAATCTATTCATGTTACCCAGCGAGTCGGTAGTATTAATAAGATTGCCATTGTCATCATATTCGAAGGTTGTTGAATTGCCTGCCGGATCAGTGATCCTGGTAATCTGATTAAAGTCAGGTTCGTACGCAAAACTTGTTTGTCGTTCAAGATTATCGCCAACTGCCTCTTTTAGTGTGAGCAGGTTGCCGCGATCGTCATATGACATTGTTGATATTGCGCCATTAGGTTCTTCGAACTGGGTAGGATTACTATTGTCGTCTCTAACTATTAATGTTGTTCTACCTAGAGGATCAGTAGTCATATTGCTTGCGCCAAAGCGGTTTGTCTCAAATATGGTCTGATTGCCGTTGCTGTCAACAAAGATGGAAATGACATCTTCAGGACGCAGAGCAGGGACAGGATTCTCTTCTGTGCCTTCATCACTGAAAGGATCAGCCAACCCGGAGGTATTGCCTGCTGTAACCTGATTGGTTGAACCGTCGGCTAATCTGGAAAGCGTCATTTTCCCAAAAGAATCATATGAGTAAGTTGTAATAAAATCGCGTTTGGACGTTTGTCCAATTAAAAGGTTGCTGCTGTCATAATCAAAAATCCTGCTACTGCCGTCAGGATCGGTAATGCTTATGATGTTTCCTTCACTATCAACTGAAAAGCTGGTTGTACGACCTGCAGGATCTTTAACGCTGGAGAGTTTATCGTCGCTATAAGCCAAAGTTGTCACAAGACCTGTCGGATCGGTGATAGATGTGAGATTGTCGTTAACATCGTAATTATAAGTAGTTGTATTGCCGTTTCTGTCCACTATTGATGCTTGGAAACCATTTGTGTCAAAGTTGATCGTTGTGCCGTCTTTCATTGTTCGTGTAAAACTGCCATCTTCGTTTTGCGCTATTTTTGAAAAATCACCTGACGGGCTTTCAAATCCTGTCTGTTCAGCGGGAGCCCCCAGGAGGATGTGTATTCCAACAGGTGAGTCGCTATCTGCCGCCACAATGTCCAATACTCCGTTTCCATCAAAATCCTGAACAACCATTTCATTTGACAACGAGCCTTCGGATAAACTGCCTCCAATAGCAAAAGTTTCATTTTCTTCGAACGTTCCGTTTCCCTGCCCAATGAAAATAGTTATGTCACTGGAAGATTGATTTCCTATTGCAATGTCCAAAACCCCATCTTCATCAAAATCATCTAAAGCCATCGAGATGGGAGTTTTTCCTGTTGTAAAGCTTATAGGCGAGGAGGCGGAACCTGACCCATCTCCCAAAAATACTTGCACGTTATTTACCAGCGGCAATGAATTTGGTGCTTTTGCAGGACCATTTAATACTACAAAATCAACAAATCCGTCTCCGTCAACGTTCCCAAATTTGACTGCCAATGGGTTTGTGTCCGCGCCGAGCTCAAAATCGGTTGAATCTGGAAATGCACCGCTCCCATCGCCAAAGTAAATTGACACAATATCTACCTGGCTAACAGATGAAATGTCATCTGTTAGCGCAAGGTCATATTCTCCATCCATGTTAAAGTCGCTCACCGCAATTGATGTAGAATTATCTCCAACTTCAAACCTGGTTTCCGTAAAAGTACCTGTCCCATCATTTAGCAAGATCGATACATTACTTGACGAAGTGTTTACTACAGCAATGTCAATATTGCCATCGTTATTAAAATCTTTTGATACTATCGGCGTAGGTGCACCATCAACTGAAACCGTTGCAGCCGTTAAAAACGTGCCATCTCCGTTACCAAACAATATACCAAGATTATCAGAACTCGAATTTGCGGCAGCGATATCAAGATTGCCATCATTGTTAAAGTCATCTACTGTAAAACTTCTTGGATCTAATCCTCCGGTTGAGAATTGTGCTGATGATGGAAAAGCTCCATTTCCATCACCTGGTAAGATTTCAACACCACTACGAGTTAAGACGGCCAGATCAGATTCACCATCTTTATTAAAATCATCAGCGGCCAACGCAAAACTACTTTGGCCACTGGCAAAGAATCCAGGCGTATCAATAAACACGCCCGTTCCATCACCGGTAAGGAGAGAAACTGTGGAATTTCTGAAATTAGCCACTGCTAGATCAGGAACGCCATCCGTACCAAAGTCTCCAATAGTTGTTTTAAATGGGCTGACGCCTGCTGTGAAAGTAAACTGATCGGAGAATGTGCCGGCTCCATCACCCAGGAGGATTGTCACGCTGTCTTCATTTGTTACAACAGCGTCATTATTTGAATCGCCATCAAAATCAGCAACCGCAACTGCCTTTGGTGAGGAGCTGGGGAAAAAGTTTGTTAAAGAGAACGATCCTGTTCCATCTCCGATAAGGATGGAACCTTTACTGTTATCAATGAGACTCAAATTAACCGTAATCAAATCAAGTATCCCGTCATTGTTGAAATCGGTTGCTGCAATATCCAGCGGATCATCACTTACTGAAAAATTAGTCGGAACAGATGAAAAACTGCCTGTCCCATCACCGAAAAGGATTGAAACATCACTGCTATTCCCATTTGCCACAGCAAGATCAAGAATACCATCGCCATTAAAATCACCGGTTACATGTGAGGCAGGGCTATCGCCTGCCTGGAAATCCGTCGGACTTGAGAACTCGCCGTTCCCATCTCCAATAAGGACAGAAACATTATCAGAAGATCGGTTCATCACTGCCAGATCAGAATTCCCATCGCCATTAAAGTCGTCTATTGCAATAGCTTGTGGAGAATCTCCAACTTCAAAACTTGTTGGTTCTGAGAACGTTCCGTTTCCCTTACCAATAAGAATGGAAACATTATCATCGTTAGAATTTGTTAATGCTATGTCTAATACATTATCACCATTAAGGTCATCAACAGCCATACCGCTTATACCAATGGGTGTTTCAATGTTTATCAGATCCATGAATCCGCCGTTTTCATCACCGGGAAGGATTGAAACGAGCCCTGGCCCGCCGCCAAAACTACTGGAGCCCTTGCTCACAACAGCAATGTCTAGAATGCCGTCTCCATTGAAGTCAGCGGATACAATATCCTGCTCATCACTATTTCTTGCAATATCAAAACTTGTAGCGCCGGAAAAATCACCGCTGCCGCGAAAAAGAGGACTAAAACTCAGCGCCGAACCGTCACCTTCGGTTAGCAGTGCGTCCACATCGTCAACAACTCTAAGCCGCTGCAATCCGTCAAGTGTCCATCCTGCCCCAAAGGGGCTACTCTTTTCATTGTTAACTATGACGAAATCACTGGAAAAACTTGAAATCACCGATAGTTCATAATGGCTAGTATGTTTCATACGGTAATCGTAAATACCGGTTTCAAACTCATTAGCGTCAAATTGCAGTACCTGTATAATTGTGTCATCCGTACCTTGAGTTAAAGCACTTGTGTCTGTATATATATCTACTCCCTGATCCACACCTGCTACCGTTAAACTGGAAGAAAGTTTTACGGGCACGGTTGTTCCGGATGAGTTTGTGACGTTGGAACTGACTATGGGACGTGGATCAGCAAGTTCACTATTGTAGACAAATCGCAACGCAACGGATTGGCCCAAGGCTCGGTAACTTACCAGGGTATGGTCTATTGTATGATTGCCGGAGGCAACACTAGTTTCGGAGCCGGTCTTTCTTTTACAATCCTTTTTTTTGCACTTGCATTTAGAATCGTCCGTTTCACCGGTAGTAGACCCGGGAGACGGGCCATGCCATGACGCAGCGCTTATCCCTCCTGATATAGTGTTAATCTCAGCGCCGTCAGAGCTCACCTCTCCTGTTGCTGATATAAAAAATTCGCCTGTCTTATGATCAAGTGACCAGATGTCTACCTCGCTTCCGGCAATCAAGTTGTCAATATTCGGAAATGTGATTGGAACCGGTTGATCAAACGTCAACCCTGTGGGCTGGATGGTTATTACCAGACCTAATTGTAATGCTTCAGGCAATGAAGCCGGTGTAAACTCAAATGGAACTTCGGATATAGAAATCATACCGGTAAAGAGCGAACCATTATCGTCCAAAACTGTCTGTGGCGGAATTTCAATTTTAACACCAATGCGTCCATTCTCCACTGTGGTTTCACTGTCAGGGTCAACTTGTACTTCGCCCTCTAATTCCAGGCGCATAAGGTATACCGGCCTGGAGATAACATTTGTCACATTCGCGATGAGTTCTTGCATCCCGCGAAACGCTCCATAAGTACTTCCATTTGGTCCACTTACCGTGTCGCCGTCATAATCAAAGTGATTTTCACCGGCAGTAAGGCCGCCCAGTATAAAATTGCCGTTGCTGTCTGTTGTGGTGGAAAGACCGGTTTCTGTATTAGTGACCGTCGCGCCAACAATTGGCGTGGTGATGTCGGCTTCAGCGTCATTTGCGTCAAGGATTTGACCCTTGAGCGCAGTATCTCCGTCTGCCAGAGCGCCTATTACTTTTATGGTAATAGTCTCGAAATCCGTTAAACCACCGTCGCTAACTGTAAATGTTAACGTTAAATCTCCTTCCTGATCTGCGGCAGGACTAAATGTAAAAACGCCTGTAGTTGCTTTAAAAGTGGTATTATCTGGCAACGGAATAGGTGAAACTGAAAATGTAAGCTGGTCGTTATTTGGATCGGTTGCTGATATATTGAGAGTTAGTGTATCTCCGACATTAACGCTCTTGTCTCCTATTGATCCTAAAACAGGCGGCTTAGGGTCACTAATCGGAGTAGGTATTGGAGTTATCAATGGTGTTGAGGTTGCTGTTGGCGTGCCGATTGGCGTTGATGTTGGCGTGTCGATTGGCGTTGATGACGCACCAGGTACAGGCGTTGGAATTTCATCAACAACGCTAAATGTTGTTTGATCTCTATTAATACTTATACCACTACGCGCATTGATGTTAACAGTGGCTTCCGATCCTGGAATGGCATTCGGATTTACTGTAAAACTGAGAGTCTCTCTATTACTGCCAGGTTGTTTAAGGTTTTTCTGGCGTTCAGGAAATGTTCTCCATTTTCCGCGCGGTTCTTTCGGACCACTAATCCTTCCACTTACGACTACGTTTTTATCTGATTCAGAGTCGAGTGTATAATCCACATGGGCAAGACCCTGTTCTCCCGGTAAAAACTCGCCCCTTTCCACCCCTTCTGTTGTGCTGAACCTTATGTTGTCAATAGCAACACCAGCCGCGAACACAAATCCGGTATTAACCATAAGGAACATATAAAGCAATAATGATCGAAAGCTTATACAAACCAGATTTTTCAGTTTCCTACCGGATACATTATTCATTTTTTTCTCTCCTTTTAAAAAAATTGGCATTGCTAGTTAAATATAGTTTAATGCACAGTTTTTTGTTACATTACCATTTTTTGACAATCAATTAACGTTTCAATATCACAATTTATGCTGTGTACTATTATTTAGCTGTCCCCTTTTTTCTCATTCATCAAGGGTTTGTGGAAGAATAACATCACAGCTGTTACCCGATTCCTTTTTCAATAAATTTCCGTTTTTGTCGTATGTATAAGCTATACTTTTACCATTATCATAGTCAACTCGCATAAGCCTGCATGCATCGTCATATGTATAGCACTTGGCTAATACGGTAGAGTATGACATGCCCCATAAGGCTAACATAACGAAAAATTGTATAAAACGAGCTTTGTTAAGCCGTTGATTATTACATCCCGCGTCTTTAATCATTCGATTTTCTCCATTTGGGTTTGTTTGGTTAAAAATATAGTAACTCTTATGGAATAAAAGTTACTATATTTTTAACATAAATGAACTCACAGATAGCTCACACATTCTCGATTTTTTTTAATATATTAAAGGGAGAGTTTAAAAGGATGCCATTTCAGACAAAAAACAGCTTGTATTTAGGCGTTAGACTGTAGGGTGCATTCCATGCACCGCTTTTTGTTACGTTTCCATTGCCATTTATTGGCAATCAATTAACGTTTCAACAACAGGATTTACGCGGTGTAATCGGTATCGGTAATTGATATCGTTCACAATCGTTTTCGGTGCATGGAATGCACCCTACCCGGCTATTTAAGTGAATTTGTTTGAAGAGCCGGGTGCGGTAGTTCCGCAAGCACGGTTCTGTGATGGGCGGGAAGAGAATTCCCGACCGTCTACTCGACCCAATAATTCAGAAGAAAATAGTTATGTCGATACCACCAACAAATTGGCTATCTTCTGTGCCGGGCAAAAGAGAACCGTCAACAACCCTTCCATCGACAGGACTTATCTTGCTGCTGGTTCGTCCGTATGGTTTTCCGCTGCCATTATACCAATCATAGCGAATCTCAGGCCTTATTCTTATAAAGGATTTAGGTATCCAACTTAGGTTTGCGGTTATGGCATAAAAATCACCTGTAAACGGTTCAATTTCCGGAGGAGCTCCTTTCCACCAGCTGTTCGCGCCATCATCATCCCTGAACCATTCACTTCGTAAGCCGATTTTTAATCCCGGTCTGATATTATAAAAACCGGCAAGCGTAACGCCATACCATTCGGAATCTTCAGTAATCAATGTGCACCCGGGCCGAAGACAAAAGTTATCCGGCGCTTCCTGCGTTCCATAGGTAAAATCGGCATTCATTGACCACTTTTGATTAAATACGTGATTAATCGTCAGGTTGTGGTGTGTACGAATCAATGTTTCACCGGTAGTGCTCAGGGCTATGTATGGCGGATTACCTTATGCGAAGTAAACCATTATGCAAAGTAACTGAAGAAATCCTTGTACTTATAGGCTTTATGTTCAATTTACTTTGCATAATATCAAAATCTATTTTAAATCTGAAAGCCAGGAAAGTAACTCTTCATTTTTATTCCAATCAGGCAATTTGCTACTAATAATATCAGGGTACACATTTTCTATTGCCTTGCGTTTTGTTTCAGTATCTGTTCGGGCATAGATTTCAGTGGTCTTCAAATCAACATGTCCGAGGAAATCACGTATGTAGATTAGATTTACTCCTGCTTGCAACAAGTGCATAGCTTTGCTGTGGCGAAGAACGTGCGGAGAGACATGTTTAGGAACTATACGAGACGATGCACTTGCCTTTTGGACATATTTATTTAAAATGTAAGCAACACCTTCTTTGGTCAATTTGTTACACTGATTATTAGTAAATAAAGGATAGCGATTTTCCCTTTGTTTCTTTATATCATTTTCGGACAAATAAGTTTGAATCAGAAAAACCGTGTTTTTCATCAAAGGAACTCTCCTGATTTTATTTCCTTTTCCTGTAAGTGCTATGACAGGAGGTGTACCCTGTGTAACATCGCAAACTTTAATATCAATTAATTCCTGCACTCTTGCGCCAGTATCATATAGAACACTTAACATGGTTAAGTCTCGTCTTCCTTTTGTGATACTTTTATCTGGCTGTTCCAAAATGAGCTTTATTGCTTCAGGCGAAAGGTGTTCTATTACTTTTTTTTCCGCCTTTTTCACTGGTATAGAAATCACCTTTTGAAAATGATAAATTCCAGAAGGATCTTCGCTTTGAACATACCGAAAAAACGAATGGATTGATGCTAGTCTTTGATTTCTAGTGGAAATACAGCATCTTCTTTCACATTCCAGCCACTTTAAAAAATCTTTTATTAACTCCGAAGTTAATAAGTCTAAACTGATACGTTCAATTATGATACCTTTTACATCTTGACAGTAATTTAAAAGGAGTTTAAAAGTGTCCCTATAAGCATATATGGTGTTTTTGCTTACGTTTTTATGTCCTTCCAAATAGGTGGTAAAAAAACCGGTAAGATACTTAGCGAAATCATTATTCATAATCACCCCTTTCCAGGACTGGTATTAAGTCTGTATACGTTGTTTCAAGTTTTAACGTAATTTCTGGAAACACATCTGCTGTTAATCTTAAATAATAAGCTGTTTCGCTAAAAGAATCATGACCCAGGTATACTCGTAGTACAGGAAGATAGACCATCAAATCTTTTCCATCTGTAGACCATTTTTTGAGACAATGAACCGCAAACGAATGTCTGAAATCATGAATACGTGGGCCAGTACCTCTTCCACCATGTGAAATATCAGCTTTCCACAAAAACTTTCTGAAGTTTTTATAAATGTTACCAATTGTAATGGAGCTGTTATCTTTCGATGGAAAGTAATATCGTTCTGATTCAATATTAAGATGAACCTTTTCTGAATATACTTGACACTTTTTTGTAAGTTCATCTGTCATTGGCACTAGTCTGCTATTGTCTTTTTTAGATTGGTTGATGGTTAGGATTCCTCTTTTTAAATCAACATCTTTAACTTTAAGAAACCTTGCTTCCGATACTCTTAAGCCGCAACTGTATATCATTCTAAATAAAATTGGCATAATGAGATGACGATAGGGATACTCGCTGCAGTAATGGCATTTGTCTGTTTCCTGAATGAATCTTTTTAGTTCATCTTCTGTGTAAATATGCGGAACATATCTATCTCCAGATTTGAAATAATTTTTCGGTATTACATATGCAGTAACTCCGAGATTGTCTATATAAATGGCTAGCTGACGTATGATTGAAGCACGTGCGCATAAATTCTCCTGTTTCTCATACGGTTTCTTAGTACACCATTCCATCACAATTTCTTTGGTTAAGATATTTCCAGTTCTGTGCTTTTTAAGAGTATAGGTGTCGAAGCGTTTTAAATGCTCTGCTTCTGTAAAGTATTTATATCCGACAGCCTGCTTTAGTTCTATAAAGTCGTGGATATATGTTTTGAATGGCCCGTAATAAATGTACTTATTCATGAATGAGATCCTCCTTTATCTCAAGAGGACACTCTTTCAGCTTTTTAATATCTACTTTTAGATAAACTGATGTTGATTCAGTATCTATATGTCCTAGGATATCTGAAATAGTAGGAAGAGGTGTATCATTTTCTAACAATAAACTTGCTAAGGTATGGCGTAGAGAGTGCATACCTACTTTCTTATTAGATGAAACCGGTATATGTGCTAATCTCATATACTTTACAATAATTTGGTGAAGATGATCCTCTTCACTAAAAGGAAGAAACGGCGCTAAATGCCTAAGAAACACATAAGGTGTTTCTACTTTAGGTCGTCCGTATCTCAAGTAATCAATAACTGCCCATCCAACATCTTGTAATAACGGCATGATTGCAGTGGTTCTTGTTTTTGATTGGACAATTACAAGTTGCTTATCTTTCCAATGGAAATTTTCAAACTTGAGTTTTTTAATATCGCTAACACGAATTCCAAGGCGACATGCTAAAAGGATAATGGCGTAATCACGCTTTCCTGCCGGATTACCTCTGTCTATAGCAGTTATTAGTTTGTTTAAATTTCTAATTGTCCATACCGATGGTATCCTTGTCTGCTTTCTGGATTGAATCATCGGGATTTTTGAAGAATAGTCTGTGGTAGTAAACTTATTTATATGCAGATATTTAAAGAACGTACGCAGTGAACATAGTTGCTGTTCTACCGTTTTATAACTATATCCGGCCAACGTCTTGATATAATTGTTAATTACAAGAAGGTTAATCCCACTACATGAAGCTAGCCCATGAGAGTCTACATAATCTAAAAATCTTGCAGATTGTTTCGTATAATGTCCAATGGTAACAATGGAATAATCTTTATCCACACAATACTGTTTGAAGTCGTTGATGATTTTAATGAAGTGTTTGTTATGAAGTATTTCTTTATGTTTGTAATACCGTCGTAGAATAGTACCATGAAGTTGAAAGTCCCCTAACATTCGAATCACACGTAAGTTCTGCACTTCACTCTGAATCAGAACCCCTTCAAAATCCTTTTCCAAAATGTTGAAGTACTTTTCTACAAAGTCGATGCCTAGTCTTTCAGAATAATAAGATTCTCCTTTCTTCTCGGCAAACTCTAATAACATCTGCCATCGTCTTTTGTAGAACGTCATGCTTCCTTTGCTATATCCCAACCTAAGTAGTTCTTGTTCAAGGTTAAGGATTATTTCTTTTAATTTTTTTTACCCATAGATAATGCCTCCGATCTAATATTTGGAAAATATAAAGTTATTTAATAATATACTTTCAGTTCTAGGTATTATGCAAAGTAAATCAATAAAACGTCTTGATTTACCAACACTTTAGTAGTTTACTTTGCATAATTACTTACTTCGCATAAGGGAGT